>NZ_JBSFXO010000018.1:0-276779 GCF_053595415.1 Streptomyces sp. NPDC002499 | reverse complement strand
GGCACGGTGGTGAACTCGTGCAGGACACCGTCGATCCGGATGCTGGTGACAGCCGCACCGGGGATCGAGGAGAGGAGCGTACGACGCAGGGAGTTGCCGAGGGTGTAGCCGAAGCCCGGCTCCAGCGGCTCGATCACGAACCGGGAGCGGAACTCGTCGACGACCTCTTCGGTCAACGAGGGACGCTGAGCGATCAGCATGAAGTGAATCCTTCAGTCATGGACACCCACTATTTGATGTCCTTGAGTACTGCAAGGGTACGGGCGGCACCGCACCGAGGTGCCGTACCGCCCGAAACCTGAGACAACCGTGCGTCAGACGCGGCGGCGCTTGGGCGGACGGCAGCCGTTGTGCGGGGTGGGGGTGACGTCCTGGATGGAGCCGACCTCAAGACCGGTCGCCTGAAGCGAACGGATGGCCGTCTCGCGACCCGAACCCGGGCCCTTCACGAAGACGTCGACCTTGCGCATGCCGTGCTCCTGCGCGCGACGGGCGGCCGACTCGGCGGCCATCTGCGCGGCGAAGGGGGTGGACTTGCGCGAGCCCTTGAAGCCGACGTGGCCGGCGGAGGCCCAGGAGATCACGTTGCCCGAGGGGTCCGTGATCGAGACGATGGTGTTGTTGAACGTGCTCTTGATGTGCGCGTGGCCGTGAGCGACGTTCTTCTTTTCCTTGCGGCGCACCTTCTTGGCAGCGCCCTGACGACCCTTGGGGGGCATCTATAACTCCTACGGGGAGGTGGTCGGTCCTACAGCGAAGACCGCTGATGAAGCGTTGTCCGCTGCGGACTACTTCTTGCCCGGCTTCTTCTTGCCGGCGATGGCGCGACGCGGGCCCTTGCGGGTACGGGCGTTCGTGCTGGTGCGCTGACCGCGGACGGGCAGGCCACGACGGTGGCGCAGACCCTGGTAGCAACCGATCTCGACCTTGCGGCGGATGTCGGCCTGGACCTCGCGACGGAGGTCACCCTCGGTCTTGATGTTGGCGTCGACGTACTCACGAATCGCGACGAGCTGCTCTTCCGAGAGGTCGCGAACGCGGGTGTTGGGGTCGATGCCGGTCTCGGCCAGCGTCAGCTGGGAAAGGGTCCGACCAATGCCGAACACGTAGGTGAGGGCGACCTCCACGCGCTTTTCGCGCGGGATGTCGACACCGGAAACGCGTGCCATTCAATGGCTCCTGGTGATCTTCGGAGGTCTTCCACAGAACCGGTTCCCGTCCGCCGGCCTCTTCTGTAGTGAAGAGTTGGTACGGAACAGGTCCCCAGCCTCCGAGCCGGGGGTGTCAAGCGCCTACTACGCCTGGGTCCTGCGTATGAACTTGCTTTGCTCGCGTCGCGCGAATCTCTGCGATATCGATGCAGAGGGAACGGTCAGTCGTGCGTCAGCCCTGGCGCTGCTTGTGGCGCGGGTTCTCGCAGATGACCATGACCCGACCGTGACGGCGGATCACCCTGCACTTGTCGCAGATCTTCTTGACGCTCGGCTTGACCTTCATGGGACTGAGGCTCTCCGAGTCAGAGGGATCTACTTGTAGCGGTAGACGATCCGGCCACGCGTCAGGTCGTACGGAGACAGCTCCACCACGACCCGGTCGTCAGGGAGGATGCGGATGTAGTGCATACGCATCTTGCCGCTGATGTGTGCCAGGACCTGGTGGCCGTTCTGGAGCTCGACCTTGAACATGGCGTTCGGAAGAGACTCGACGACAGTGCCCTCGATCTCGATGGCACCTTGCTTCTTGGCCACGCTTCGCCCTTCGAATCGACTACCTTGATCGACTCACGTGCTTCCCTCTTGAGGGTGCATGCGGACATGCGGCTGCACGAGAGCCGACGAGTCAGTCTACGTCAGGCCACTCGGAAAGACGAATCGAGGAAGGATGCCCCAGAGCGGAGATCATTAAGCACGGGCCCCTATATAGCGCCCTGAGGGACGCGCCCCAAAGGGGCGCGGGGAACTGCGCGACCAGCCCCACCGGGCCCGCGGACGACGAACTACGCGAGCGGATCCGGCGCAGCCGTGATCCCATGCTCGGCCAGCTTCGCCTTACCACCATCAGGAGCCGTCAACACAAGCGGCCCCTCCTCAGTCAACGCGACCGAGTGCTCCCAGTGCGAAGACCACGTCCCGTCCGTCGTGATGACCGTCCAGTCGTCGGCGAGCACCTCGGTCTTGGGCGTGCCGAGGGACACCATCGGCTCGATCGCCAGGCAGAACCCGGGGACCAGCTTGGGCCCCTTGCCGCGGCGCTTCTCGACATAGTTCAGCAGGTGCGGGTCCATGTGCATCTCGGTGCCGATGCCGTGCCCGCCGTAGTCCTCGACGATCCCGTACTTGCCGCCGCCCGGCTTCGGCTGCCGGCGGATGTACGTCTCGATGGCACGGGAGACGTCGACCAGCCGGTTGCCGAGCTTCATCGCGGCGATGCCGGCCCACATCGACTCCTCGGTGACCCGGGACAGCTCGATCAGCTCCGGGGAGTGCCCCGAGCCCACGAACGCCGTGTACGCCGCGTCGCCGTGCCAGCCGTCGATGATCGCGCCGCAGTCGATGGAGATGATGTCGCCGTCCTTGAGGACGACCTCGTCGGACGGGATGCCGTGCACGACGACCTCGTTCACGGACGTGCAGATCGTGGCCGGAAAGCCGCCGTAGCCAAGGAAGTTCGGCTTGGCGTCGTGCTCCGCGAGGACCTTGCGCGCGACCTGGTCCAGATCCCTGGTCGTGGCCCCGGGCACCGCCGCCTCGCGTGTGGCCGCGTGGATCGCGGCGACGACCAGGCCCGCCTCACGCATCTTGGCGATCTGCTCGGGGCTCTTGATCTGCACCATGGGGGGCCTGCGCTCTCCGTCACTCACGTCATTCGGATACGTACACAACACTACGGCCGCGACGCCCTGGGTGCCCCGGACAGAGTCTGGGGCAGGGCGTCACGGCCGGATCGGACTGCGACTACTTGTCGTCGTCCTCGCGCTTGAGGGCCTTCAGGGCCCGCTGCGTGACCTCGTCCACCGGACCCATCGCCTCGATCGTCACCACGAGGCCCTGGACCTTGTAGTAGTCGATGATCGGCTCGGTCTGGGTGTGGTAGACCTCGAGACGTGTGCGGACCGTCGCCTCGGAGTCGTCGTCCCGCTGGTACAGCTCGCCGCCGCAGACGTCACAGACGCCTTCCTTGGCCGGCTTCTTGTACGACACGTGGAAGACGTGCGCCGAGTCGTTGCGGCAGATGCGCCGACCGGCGATCCGCTTCACGACCTCTTCCTCCGGTGCTTCGAGATCCAGCACCGCGTCCAGCTTGATGCCCTCGGTGGTGAGGAGTTCGTCGAGCGCCTCGGCCTGCGAGACATTGCGCGGGAAACCGTCCAGGAGGAAGCCGTTCTCCGCGTCGGCCTGCTCCATACGGTCCTTGGCCATCGCGATGGTCACCTCGTCGGGTACGAGGTTGCCGGCGTCCATGTAGGACTTCGCGAGTTTCCCGAGCTCCGTCTGCTGGCTGATGTTGGCGCGGAACAGGTCACCCGTGGAGATGTGCGGGACGCGCAGCTTCTCGGCGAGCCGAGTGGCCTGCGTGCCCTTCCCGGCGCCCGGCGGCCCGACGAGGACGATTCGCATCAGCGGAGGAACCCTTCGTAATTGCGCTGCTGGAGCTGGCTCTCGATTTGCTTCACCGTCTCGAGACCGACACCCACGATGATGAGGATGCTTGTCCCACCGAACGGGAAGTTCTGGCTTGCCCCGAAGCCCACCAACGCCATCGTCGGCACAAGAGCGATCAGACCCAGATACAGCGAACCCGGCCAGGTGATCCGGTTGAGCACGTACGAGAGGTACTCAGCGGTCGGTCGGCCAGCCCGGATGCCCGGGATGAAGCCACCATACTTCTTCATGTTGTCGGCGACTTCTTCGGGGTTGAAGGAGATCGCGACGTAGAAGAAGGCGAAGAAAACGATCAGCAAGAAGTACATGCTGATGTAGATCGGGTGGTCGCCCTTGGTCAGGTTCTGCTCGATCCAGGTCTTCCAGCCGGAGGTGCTTCCCGAGAACTGCGCGATGAGCGCCGGGATGTAGAGCAGCGAGGACGCGAAGATGACCGGGATGACACCGGCCTGGTTGACCTTCAACGGGATGTAGGTCGACGTACCGCCGTAGGAACGGCGGCCGATCATGCGCTTCGCGTACTGCACCGGGATCCGGCGCTGGGCCTGCTCGACGAAGACGACCAGGCCGACCATGACCAGACCCACGGCGATGACGGTGCCGAACTCGATCCAGCCGCCCGCCAGCGTGCCCTGCTTCTTGATGGCCCACAGCGCCGACGGGAAGGTCGCCGCGATGGAGATGAACATGAGGATCGACATGCCGTTGCCGATGCCGCGGTCGGTGATGAGCTCGCCCAGCCACATGACGACGGCCGTACCGGCCGTCATGCAGATCACCATCGTGATGGTGGTGAAGATGGCCTGGTCGGGGACGATGCTCGACGCGACGGTGCAGCCGGAGAAGAGAGCGCCGCTGCGGGCGGTGGCCACCAGGCCGGTGCCCTGCAGGATGGCCAGCGCCACGGTCAGGTAACGCGTGTACTGCGTGATCTTCGCGGTGCCTGCCGAGCCCTCCTTCTTGAGGGCTTCGAGGCGCGGGATCACCACGGTCAGCAGCTGCAGGATGATGCTCGCGGTGATGTAGGGCATGATGCCCAGCGCGAAGATCGTGATCTGCAGCAGCGCGCCGCCGCTGAACATGTTGACCAGACCGAACAGGCCCTGGTTGCCGGAGGCCTCGTCCACACACTGCTGGACGGCCGTGTAGTTGACGCCGGGAATCGGAATGTGGGTACCGACCCGGTAGACCACGATGATGCCGAGCGTGAAGAGCAGTTTCTTGCGCAGGTCGGGCGTCCTGAACGCCCGGGCGAACGCGGTGAGCACGGTGCCTCCTGCGACCCCCGCGCAACTGCGTCAAGGGTGACGGTCTTGAGGTTCGACGAATAGGAAAAAGAACAGCGCAGGCCACCTTACCGGCGACACCGCTTCCCTAGGAACGACCAACCGGGGATACCCCGTTGTGAGGTATCCCCGGTCGGGATCGTTCAAGTCATCGAGACGCCTGTGGTGTTCAGACGAGCTCGGTGACGGTACCGCCGGCCGCGGTGATCTTCTCCTTGGCGGAACCGGAGACGGCATCCACCGTCACCTGCAACGCCACGGAGATCTCACCCTGGCCGAGGACCTTGACGAGGCTGTTCTTGCGAACAGCGCCCTTGGCCACGAGACCCTCGACGGTCACCTCGCCACCCTCGGGGTAGAGGGCGGAGAGCTTGTCGAGGTTCACGACCTGGTACTCGGTCTTGAACGGGTTCTTGAAGCCCTTCAGCTTCGGAAGACGCATGTGGAGGGGCATCTGGCCACCCTCGAAGCGCTCCGGAACCTGGTAACGGGCCTTCGTACCCTTGGTGCCACGACCGGCCGTCTTACCCTTCGACGCCTCACCACGACCCACACGGGTCTTGGCGGTCTTGGCGCCCGGGGCGGGACGGAGGTTGTGGATCTTGAGCGGGTTGTTCTCCGCCATGATCAGTCGACCTCCTCGACCGTCACGAGGTGGCGGACATGGCGAACCATGCCGCGGAACTCGGGGCGGTCCTCCTTGACGACCTGCGAGTTGATGCCCTTGAGACCAAGGGAGCGCAGGGTGTCACGGTGGTTCTGCTTGCTGCCGATGTACGACTTCGTCTGCGTGATCCGGAGCTGTGCCATTACGCAGCACCAGCCCCGGCACGCGCACGCAGCAGAGCCGCGGGCGCGACGTCCTCGAGGGGCAGACCACGGCGAGCCGCGATCTCCTCGGGACGCTGCAGACCCTTGAGGGCCGCCACGGTCGCGTGCACGATGTTGATCGCGTTCGACGAGCCGAGCGACTTCGACAGGATGTCGTGCACACCGGCGCACTCGAGCACGGCACGCACCGGGCCACCGGCGATGACGCCGGTACCGGGGGAGGCAGGCTTGAGCAGGACGACGCCCGCGGCCTTCTCGCCCGTGATCGGGTGCGGGATGGTGCCCTGGATACGGGGGACCTTGAAGAAGTGCTTCTTGGCCTCTTCAACACCCTTGGCGATCGCGGCCGGCACCTCCTTGGCCTTGCCGTAACCGACACCGACGGTGCCATCGCCATCGCCCACTACGACGAGCGCAGTGAAGCTGAAGCGACGACCACCCTTGACAACCTTGGCGACGCGGTTGATCGCGACGACGCGCTCAACGTACGCGGTCTTCTCGGCGGCAGCTGCGCCACCGTCACGGCCCTTCCGGTCCCGCCGCTCGCCGCCACCGGCACCGCCACCGCGGCGCTGGGGTCCAGCCATTGGAATTACCTCTCTCTATATCCGCTAGCTACGGCGGCTCAGAACTTGAGCCCGGCCTCGCGGGCGGCGTCCGCCAGAGCGGCGATGCGCCCGGCGTACTGGTTACCGCCACGGTCGAAGACGACAGCCTCGACACCGGCGGCCTTGGCACGCTCGGCGACCAGGGCGCCGACCTGCTTGGCCTGCGCGGACTTGTCACCCTCGCCGCCACGGACCGTGGTGTCCAGTGTGGACGCCGACGCCAGGGTGTGACCCTTGATGTCGTCGATCACCTGGGCCACGATGTGGCGGTTGGAGCGGGTAACGACCAGACGCGGACGCTCCGCCGTTCCGTTGATGTGCTTACGGATCCGGATGTGACGGCGCTTGATCGCGGCGCGCTTGTAGGCGTCGCCCTTAAGGATCTTCTGTCCGTATGCCATGGCTTACTTACCCGCCTTTCCGACCTTGCGGCGGATGACTTCGCCCTCGTACTTGACACCCTTGGCCTTGTACGGGTCGGGCTTGCGCAGCTTGCGGATGTTGGCCGCAACCTCGCCGACCTTCTGCTTGTCGATGCCCTCGACCGAGAAGTGCGTCGGGTTCTCGACCTTGAACGAGATGCCCTCGGGCGCCTCGACGGTGATCGAGTGGCTGTAGCCGAGCGCGAACTCGAGGTTCGAGCCCTTGGCCGCAACGCGGTAACCGACACCGCTGATCTCGAGCTTCTTCACGTAACCCTGGGTCACGCCGGTGATCATGTTCGCCACCAGCGTGCGGGACAGGCCGTGCAGGGCCTTGTTCTGACGCTCGTCGTTGGGGCGGGTGACGTTGAGCACGCCGTCCTCACCCTTGGCGATGTCGATCGGCGAGGCGACGGTGTGGGACAGGGTGCCCTTGGGGCCCTTGACCGACACCGTGCGGCCGTCGATGGTGACGTCCACGCCGGCGGGAACCGTGATGGGGAGCTTGCCAATACGCGACATAGCTTCTTCCGTTCCCTTCCGCTACCAGACGTAGGCGAGGACTTCCCCGCCTACGCCCTTCTTGCCGGCCTGCTTGTCGGTGAGGAGCCCGTGCGACGTGGAGATGATCGCCACGCCCAGGCCGCCCAGCACCTTCGGCAGGTTGGTGGACTTCGCGTACACCCGGAGACCGGGCTTGGAGATCCGCTTGATGCCCGCGATGGAGCGCTCACGGTTCGGGCCGAACTTCAGCTCGAGAACGAGGTTCTTGCCGACCTCGGCGTCCTCGACCTTCCAGCCCGTGATGAAGCCCTCCTGCTGGAGGATCTCCGCGATGTGAGACTTGATCTTGGACGCCGGCATCGTCACTGAGTCGTGGTACGCCGAGTTCGCGTTCCGCAGACGCGTAAGCATGTCTGCGATCGGATCAGTCATGGTCATGAAGTGGCCTTCGGCCTCTCTCGCCGGGGTTTCCTGGTGCGCCATCCCTCTCCCCGATCCGAGACGGGGCGGGTGCGGCACGGTGGACCTACGGCGTAGTAAGTCTTACGGGCGTCAGAGCGCCCAACCCTCCTAGCCTAAGCCATGGAGGGGTGGGCTCCTGACCAAACCCTTTGCTTACCGAGAGACTCCGGAATCCCTGAAGGGATTACCAGGAGCTCTTGGTCACGCCCGGCAGCTCGCCACGGTGAGCCATCTCACGAAGGCAGACGCGGCACAGGCCGAACTTGCGGTACACGGAGTGCGGACGGCCGCAGCGCTGGCAGCGCGTGTAGCCACGTACTCCGAACTTGGGCTTACGAGCAGCCTTGGCAATCAGAGCCTTCTTCGCCATCTCGCTTACGCCTCCTTGAAGGGGAAGCCGAGGTGACGGAGAAGGGCACGGCCTTCGGCGTCGTTGGTCGCCGTGGTGACCACGGTGATGTCCATACCCCGGACGCGGTCGATCTTGTCCTGGTCGATCTCGTGGAACATGACCTGCTCGGTGAGACCGAAGGTGTAGTTGCCACGGCCGTCGAACTGCTTGGGAGACAGACCACGGAAGTCGCGGATGCGCGGCAGCGCGAGCGACAGGGTGCGGTCCAGGAACTCCCACATGCGGTCGCCACGAAGAGTGACGTGGGCACCGATCGGCTGACCCTCGCGCAGCTTGAACTGTGCGATGGACTTGCGGGCCTTGGTGATGGCCGGCTTCTGACCGGTGATGGTGGTCAGGTCACGGACGGCACCGTCCATGAGCTTGGAGTCACGGGCGGCGTCGCCGACACCCATGTTGACCACGATCTTGACGAGGCCGGGGATCTGCATGACGTTCTCGTACTTGAACTCGTCACGCAGCTTGCCCGCGATCTCCTCGCGGTACTTCGTCTTGAGACGCGGAGTCGTGGTGGTAGCCATCAGATGTCCTCACCCGTCCGCTTGGCAACGCGGATCTTGTTGCCCTCGTCGTCGAAGCGGTAACCGACACGCGTGACGACCTTGTTGCCGTCCTTCTCAACGACCAGCTGGACGTTGGAGACGTGGACGGGCGCCTCGGTCGTGACGATGCCGCCGGCCTGCGAACCGCGAGCGGTCGGGCCGGCCTTGGTGTGCTTCTTGACCCGGTTGACACCCTCGACCAGGACGCGGTCCTCGCGGGGGAAGGCCGCGATGACCTTGCCCTGCTTGCCCTTGTCCTTGCCGGTGATGACCTGAACCAGGTCGCCCTTCTTGATCTTCATGCTTACAGCACCTCCGGAGCCAGCGAGATGATCTTCATGAACTTCTTCTCGCGCAGCTCGCGCCCGACCGGGCCGAAGATGCGGGTACCACGAGGGTCGCCGTCGTTCTTCAGAATGACGGCGGCGTTCTCGTCGAAGCGGATGTACGAGCCGTCCGGACGGCGGCGCTCCTTGACGGTGCGAACGATGACCGCCTTGACGACGTCACCCTTCTTCACGTTGCCACCGGGGATCGCGTCCTTGACGGTGGCGACGATGACGTCACCGATGCCCGCGTAGCGGCGACCGGAGCCACCGAGCACACGGATGCAAAGGATTTCCTTCGCACCAGTGTTGTCGGCGACGCGCAGTCGCGACTCCTGCTGGATCACGTCTATCTCCTGTTTGTCTGCCGGTTCCCGGGGCGGGTGCGCAACTTACCCACCCGCCCCGAGCCTGGCGGAACTGTCCTGCGGGGATGCCCGCAGGAGATTTACTTGGCCTTTTCGAGGATCTCGACGATGCGCCAGCGCTTCGTCGAGGACAGCGGCCGGGTCTCCGCGAGGAGGACACGGTCGCCGACGCCTGCGGCGTTCTGCTCGTCGTGGGCCTTGAGCTTGTTCGTACGGCGGATGACCTTGCCGTACAGCGCGTGCTTCACACGGTCCTCGACGGCGACGACGACGGTCTTGTCCATCTTGTCGCTGACGACGAGACCCTCACGGGTCTTGCGGAAGCCGCGGGCCTCAGCGGTCTCGGTCACGTTGTTCTCACTCATCAGGCGCTCTCCACCGTCTCGATGCCCAGCTCGCGCTCACGCATCAGGGTGTAGATCCGCGCGATGTCCTTGCGGACGGCCTTGAGCCGACCGTGGTTCTCGAGCTGACCCGTCGCCGCCTGGAAGCGGAGGTTGAACAGCTCTTCCTTGGCTTCGCGGAGCTTCGCCAGAAGCTCCTCGTCACCCAGTTCGCGCAGCTCGGACGCCTTGGTACCGGCCGACATCACGCTTCACCTGCCTCGCGCTTGACGATCCGGCACTTCATCGGCAGCTTGTGGGCTGCGCGAGTCAGGGCCTCACGGGCGATCTTCTCGTTGGGGTAGGACAGCTCGAACATGACCCGGCCCGGGTGCACGTTCGCGATCCACCACTCGGGAGAACCCTTACCGGAACCCATGCGGGTCTCGGCAGGCTTCTTCGTGAGCGGGCGGTCCGGGTAGATGTTGATCCAGACCTTGCCGCCACGCTTGATGTGGCGGGTCATCGCGATACGGGCCGCCTCGATCTGGCGGTTGGTCACGTACGCCGGAGTGAGGGCCTGGATGCCGTACTCGCCGAACGCAACCGTCGTACCGCCCTTGGCCTCGCCGCGGCGCTTGGGGTGGTGCTGCTTGCGGTGCTTGACCCTACGGGGGATCAGCATGTCGGTCAGGCCTCCGTTCCGGTGCTCTCAGCCGGAGCGGCGGCAGCGGGAGCCTCGGCCTTGGGGGCCTCGGCGCCGGCAGCCTGCTGCGGCTTGCGACCGCGCCGCTCGCCACCGCCACGGCCACCACGGGCCGGACGGTCGGAGCCGCCGCCACCGCGAGCCGGGCGGTTACCCGCACGGGCGGCAGCGTTCTCAGCGCGGACCTCGGCGATGTTCTTGACATCGCCCTTGTAGATCCAGACCTTCACGCCGATGCGGCCGAAGGTCGTCTTGGCCTCGAAGAAGCCGTAGTCCACGTTCGCGCGGAGCGTGTGCAGGGGCACGCGGCCCTCGCGGTAGAACTCCGAGCGGGACATCTCGGCGCCGCCGAGGCGACCGCCGCACTGGATCTTGATGCCCTTGGCGCCGGCCTTCATCGCCGACTGCATGCTCTTACGCATGGCGCGGCGGAAGGAGACGCGGGAGGAGAGCTGCTCGGCGACGGCCTGCGCGACCAGCTGGGCATCCGTCTCGGGGTTCTTGACCTCGAGGATGTTCAGCTGGACCTGCTTGCCCGTGAGCTTCTCGAGGTCACCGCGGATGCGGTCGGCCTCGGCGCCACGGCGGCCGATGACGATGCCCGGACGCGCGGTGTGGATGTCCACACGCACACGGTCACGGGTGCGCTCGATCTCCACCTTCGAGATGCCGGCGCGCTCCATGCCGGACGTCATCATCCGACGGATGGCGACGTCTTCCTTGACGTAGTCCTTGTACAGCTTGTCGGCGTACCACCGGGACTTGAAGTCCGTGGTGATGCCGAGCCGGAACCCGTGCGGGTTAACCTTCTGGCCCATTACCGGGTTCCTTCCTTGCTGCTGACGACCACGGTGATGTGGCTGGTCCGCTTGCGGATCCGGTAGGCACGACCCTGGGCGCGCGGACGGAACCGCTTCAGGGTCGGACCCTCGTCGACGTAGGCCTCGGAGATGAAGAGGCTGTCGGCGTCGGTGTGGTCGTAGTTGTGCGCGGCGTTGGCAATGGCGCTGTCCAGCACCTTGCCGACCGGCACGCTCGCGGCCTGCGGGGCGAAACGCAGGACCGCCTGAGCCTCCGTGGCATCCATGCCACGGATGAGGTCCACCACGCGGCGGGCCTTCATGGGCGTGACGCGGATGTACCGCGCCTGGGCCCTGGCTTCCATGGTTGTCCCTTCAGTGTTTGTCATGGTCGGTCACCCCGCGCTAGCGGCGCTTCGACTTCCGGTCGTCCTTGACGTGACCCCGGAAGGTGCGCGTCGGCGAGAACTCGCCGAGCTTGTGGCCGACCATCGACTCGGTGACAAACACCGGGATGTGGGTCTTGCCGTTGTGCACCGCGATCGTGTGGCCCAGCATCGCCGGGACGATCATCGAGCGGCGGGACCAGGTCTTGATGACGTTCTTGGAACCGGCTTCGTTCTGAGCATCCACCTTCTTGGCGAGGTGCTCGTCGACGAAGGGCCCCTTCTTGAGACTGCGCGGCATCTAAACCCGCTCCTAGCGCTTCTTGTTCGTCTTGCGGCGGCGGACGATGTACTTGTTCGAAGCCTTCTTCGGCGAACGAGTACGACCCTCCTTCTGACCCCAGGGGCTGACCGGGTGGCGACCACCGGAGGTCTTGCCCTCACCACCACCGTGGGGGTGGTCAACCGGGTTCATCGCCACACCGCGAACGGTCGGGCGGACGCCCAGCCAGCGCTTGCGGCCGGCCTTGCCCCAGTTGATGTTGCTCTGCTCGGCGTTGCCGACCTCGCCGACCGTGGCGCGGCAGCGCTGGTCGACCAGACGGATCTCACCGGACGGCATGCGGAGGTGGGCCATCGAGCCCTCCTTCGCGAGCAGCTGCACGGAGGCACCGGCGGAACGGGCGAACTTGGCGCCACCGCCCGGACGAAGCTCCACGGAGTGGATCGTCGTACCGACCGGGATGTTGCGCAGCGCCAGGTTGTTGCCCGGCTTGATGTCGGCCCCGGGACCGTTCTCGACGCGGTCGCCCTGCTGCAGGTTGCGCGGGGCGAGGATGTAGCGCTTCTCGCCGTCCGCGTAGTGCAGCAGCGCGATGCGCGCGGTGCGGTTGGGGTCGTACTCGATGTGCGCGACCTTCGCCGGCACGCCGTCCTTGTCATGGCGACGGAAGTCGATGACACGGTAGGCGCGCTTGTGTCCGCCACCCTGGTGGCGAACGGTCACACGACCGGCGTTGTTACGGCCGCCCTTGCTGTGCAGCGGGCGGACCAGCGACTTCTCCGGCGTGGACCGCGTGACCTCGACGAAGTCGGCGACGCTGGAGCCACGACGGCCCGGCGTAGTCGGCTTGTACTTGCGGATTCCCATTTTTCAGTCCTCGTCCGATATCGGACGATCCGACCCGCTTACGCGGACGGACCGCCGAAGATGTCGATACGGTCGCCCTCAGCGAGGGTCACGATCGCTCGCTTGCTGCCCGCGCGCTGACCGAAGCCGGTCTTGGTGCGCTTGCGCTTGCCGATGCGGTTGATCGTGTTGACCCCGGTGACCTTGACCGAGAAGACCGCCTGGACGGCCTGCTTGATCTGGGTCTTGTTGGCGTTCGGGTCGACGATGAACGTGTACTTGTTCTCGTCCAGGAGCGCGTAGCTCTTCTCCGACACGACCGGCTTCAGCAGCACGTCACGGGGGTCCGTGTACGACTTGCTGAGCGGCGTGACGACGGTGTTCTTGCCCTCGGTCGCGTGGCGCTTCGCCTTGGCGACGCGCGCGGCCTTGGCGGCCTTGGCCGCCTTGGGGGCAATGCTCGGGTGACGCGTAGCCATCAGGCTTCGCTCCCTTCGGTGTCGGTGGCCTGCGGGCCGGACACGAAGGACTCGAAAGCGGCCTGGGTGAAGACCACGTCGTCGGAGACGATCACGTCGTACGTGTTCAGCTGGCCCGGCTCCAGGATGTGCACCTGGGGCAGGTTGCGGGCGGACAGCCACGCGGCCTCGTCGGCGCGCTCGACGACCAGGAGCAGGTTCTTGCGCTCCGAGATCTTGCCGAACAGCGTCCGAGCGGCCTTCGTGGACGGGTTGTCGCCCTCGATCACGCCGGAGACGACGTGGATGCGGTCATGGCGGGCCCGGTCGGTGAGGGCGTGGCGCAGGGCCGCGGCCTTCATCTTCTTCGGGGTCCGCTGCGAGTAGTCACGCGGCTGCGGGCCGTGGACGACGCCACCGCCGGCGAACTGCGGCGCACGGGTCGAGCCCTGACGGGCGCGGCCGGTGCCCTTCTGGCGGTACGGCTTCTTGCCGCCACCACGGACTTCGCCGCGACGCTTGGTCTTGTGCGTGCCCTGGCGGGCAGCGGCGTTCTGCGCGACGACGACCTGGTGGATCAGCGGGATGCTGATCTTCTCCACGCCGAAGATCTCCGCGGGGAGCTCGACGGAGCCGGTCTTCTCGCCTGCAGGCGAAAGGATGTCAACAGTGCTCATCGGTACCTCAGGCCCCCTTGGCCGCAGTGCGGACCAGGACGAGGCCGCCGTTCGGACCAGGAACCGCGCCCTTGATGAGGAGCAGGCCCTTCTCCGCGTCAACGGCGTGGACGGTCAGGTTCTGGGTGGTGACCCGCTCGTTGCCCATACGACCCGCCATGCGGAGGCCCTTGAACACACGGCCCGGGGTGGCACAGCCACCGATGGAGCCGGGAGAGCGGTGCTTGCGCTGGGTGCCGTGTCCGGCGCCGAGGCCCTTGAAGTTGTGACGCTTCATGACACCGGCGAAGCCCTTGCCCTTGCTCTTGCCGGTCACGTCGACCTTCACGCCGGCCTCGAACACCTCAGCGGTGATCTCCTGGCCGAGCGTGTACTCGGAGGCGGCCGCGGTGCGGATCTCGACGAGGTGGCGACGCGGGGTGACATCGGCCTTGGCGAAGTGGCCCTTGAGGGGCTTGTTCACCTTGCGCGGGTCGATCTCGCCGAAGGCGATCTGGACCGACTCGTAGCCGTCACTGTCGTTCGTACGGACCTGGGTCACGACGTTGGGGCCGGCCTTGACGACGGTGACGGGAACAACACGGTTGTTCTCGTCCCACACCTGCGTCATGCCGAGCTTCTCGCCCAGGATGCCCTTGATCTGCTTTGCCATCTTCAGCTCACCGACCCCTAGAGCTTGATCTCGATGTCGACACCGGCCGGGAGGTCGAGTCGCATCAGAGAGTCAACGGTCTTGGGGGTGGGGTCGAGGATGTCGATGAGGCGCTTGTGCGTGCGCATCTCGAAGTGCTCGCGAGAGTCCTTGTACTTGTGCGGCGACTTGATGACGCAGTACACGTTCTTCTCAGTGGGCAGCGGCACCGGGCCCGCGACCGACGCACCAGTGCGGGTCACCGTCTCGACGATCTTCTTCGCCGAGGAGTCGATGACCTCGTGGTCGTAGGCCTTGAGCCGGATGCGGATCTTCTGTCCCGCCATGGCTACTCAGTAGTCCTGTCTCTTTTACAGCTCTGGAACCCGGTGCTCCATTGACTTCCTCCGACCCACGCGGTCGGGTGTGTCGCACTCTCACCGACACAGATGTCCCTTGTCCGAACATCCCTTGCCTGAGAAAGAGGTTCACCGGGCGCCTGGCCGGCGCTGCACCGCACTTCCCGAAAGATTCCCGTACGTCCGCCCCAGCGCTGCCTTACGGCAGTTAGGGCGACGAGTACTGTGGGACTCGCTTCCGGTCCTCCCGGCGGGAGGCGCGCAGCATCAACACTCGACCGAGCAACTCCGACAGTCTGCCATATGGCGCAGGGCCCTGGCCAATCGGGCCGGAGAGAATACCCCGGGAGTGACGCAGGTCAAACACAGGTACCACCCGCGTGGCGTCCCGGCCTGCACGTCCGCCGGAATCCCGGCGTGACGCAGCGCATAACCCTGGCCCAGGCCGCGACAGAGCTCGACACCCGCAGACCCCTCTGGTCGGCAGCCGGCCACGAAGTCTCCCCCACCCTGTGGACGGACGACGGAGAGCACCTGGCCGTACGCCTCACCTCGCCCGCCTGGCGGGTCGACGGCTGCTGAGGGACAGACTGCTGCCGGTGCTGGGACCGCGGCTGATGCACTGACCGCGTTCAGTCCCGAAGTCGCGCGCTCGCGAAGGCAAGCAGCTCGGCAAGCTCGACAGGACGAACATCGGCGGCGCTCGCCTCCCGCAGGACCAAGCCGTTGTCCCACTCGACGCGCCAGACCTTCCCGTGCCGGTTCTCGAACTCGATGAAGCCGCCGGGCGCGTTCTCCAGCTTCGGGATCTCCTGGAGCAGGATCTTCTCCTGCGCGAGGGCACGTCCCGGGTTGGTGCTGCCTCCCCCGGTCCGAGGGTTGTCGAACCGCATCTTCAGGAAGGGAACCGGCTCCCTGTTGATGTCGGCGGTGGAAAGCATCTTGAGATACCGGTGCTCGGCTTCTTCAAGGGTCTCGGCGCCCGAGAATTCGCAGGAGTAGGCAGGGAAGACCGCGTAGGTCACCGGCGTGAGGGCAGGATTCTGCACCTTGTGCAGTTGGGCCACCTCGGGATCGGCGACCGCGACGGTGTCGAAGTCACGCCGTGACGCACAGAAGCCCCCGGCGAACCCGAGGAACCGACCTTCCTGGAGCAGTTCCCCTTCATGCTCGTGCGCGAAGGACAGCACCGCACGGGTCAGCTCCTCGCTGTACTTCCCCCGCGTGTTCATCTGGAGCAGCCGCGTCCCGTCCGCGGTCAGCACGCCCGCGTGGCGCAACACGGGATTGAGACTCCACTGCCAGGCATGGGGCAGGCCTGACAGTGGGGTCGCGTCGCGGAATCCGGCGATGGTGGACTGAAGATCCATGAACCTATGCACCCCAGGGACGCTCTCCCTCTGTATCCCACCGCACCCACTCCAGCCCGCCACGCCATCCCGAGCGACCCGCCGCCCAGCCGAGAAGCACAGGACGCGCGATCTCGTCGCCTCCCCGGTCCGAGGGTGTGGTCACCTCGGCGCGATAGTGGGCGTCGGCACCCCCCTCCCGGCACTCGATCACCATGCTGAAGTCGTCGTTGAGGGCGAGTTGCAGGTAGTGCTCACCGGCCTCCTCGGCCGGCACATCGAGCCGGTCCAGAACGAGGAACCGGTGGCGCAGGTTGAGCCTGGAGTAGTGGCGGTCGATCTGCTCCTCGGAGGGGTCGTCCCAGGTGTCGCCGTCCGCGTTCGAAAGGCGCAGTCGGGGCTCAGCCATGTCCGCGCTCACGCGTACGGGTCCACGGAGAACTCCGGATGCCCGCTGGGGAAGTCCTCCGGGAAGAACGGCACGCGCAACGACCCCGTGAGAAGACGGAGCAGCGTGGTGGTCGAGCCCTCGGGCGAGACGACGGCACCGAGCTGCCCGGCCTGGACGATCACCGTCGGCCAGGTGTCGGGCTCCCCCACCGCGATCCACGCCAACACGTCGGCGTTGTCGGTCACACCCCACTGGATCAGATCCTCGGGACCGGCACGGTGTTCCTCGAGAACACTCCTCAGCGGACCCAGCGACTTGCCCTGGAAGATGCTCCGCAGCTTCTCGGTCTGGTTGCGCACATCGAGATTGGCGTTCGCCGCGCCGTCCGCAAAAACCCACAGAAACTCGTCGAAACAGCCTGTGCCGTAGGTATCGATCAGCTCCCGGTGATCGGCCGGGAGAGCACCCGCCTTGCGAGGCGGGGGGCACAGGACGGTGAGGCGACGCAGATCCTCCGGAGAGTTGCTGTCTCCCACGACTGAAAACTCCCTCATTACAGGTTGGGAATCCTTCTGCTGAACGACCAGCCGAAGTCATCGACAGCCTCAAGCAGAACATGACTGGGCACGTTGCCTCCGTTGGCGTATTCGGGGGTGACGCTCATGATGACCGTGTTCCCGGTCGATCGGACATGATCGGCGATGAGGTCCTCCGCTGTGGAAACGGCCCCGTTGTTCTGGGCTGTGCCTTGAGTGACGATGTTCCGCATGTCGCGTCCGTCACCACCGAACTGCTGCCCGATCAGGTGCCCCCGTGAGTGACCGGCCGGACCACCCTGGAAACCGGGCGGAGCGTAGCGGGAGCCACGCCCGGGCGGACTTCCGATGAGGCCGTTGGCCGCGTCATCCAGCGTTTGGGGTGTCACCTCGGCATAGGCGGGCCCTCGTCGGCCGTTGGTGGCGATCTCGCTGTAGTAGGGGCTCAGGCCCAGAAGATCGACTCCGGTGTGGGGGTTGGAGACGTACGTGACCGGGTTCGGCGCGGGGGCGAGCCCCAGCGGGTCGGGGGTGAGATAGCGGGCTGTCTCGGGGTCGTAATGCCGGAAGTAGTTGTAGTGCAGACCTGTCTCGGGGTCGTGGTAATGGCCGGGGAAACGAAGGGGTGTGTACGCGGTGGCATCCACGTTCCAGGCTGTGATGCCCCACAGCGTGCTGCGGGTACGCCAGGCCACGTTTCCGTCGTCGTCGACGAGTTCCGTCGGTGTGCCGACCAGGTCGGTGACGATCGAGAAGAACCGGGAGTCGATGTCCCCCTGAGGCGTTCCCGGTGTGACGATTCGCTCTGTCTGCGCGATCGGACGGAATCCGTCGTGGTCCCACGTGGTCGCCACCGCGTGAGGCGTGGACAGCGTCCTCGTCAGCTGTTCGCACAGGATGACTCCGTCCCAGACGAAGTCGATCTGCTCCAGGACGGTCACGCCGTCCGCGTCCATACGTTGTTTGGCGGTGCGTCGGCCGAGCGGATCGTACGCATAGCGCCAGGCGGTTCCGTCCGGTGTCCTCACCGACGTCAGGCGGCTGTCCTCGTCCCACGTGTAGCGCCATGTCTCGGGCTTGCGGGAAAGGCGCTTCTTCTGGCGCAGCACGACCCGGCCCAGGATGTCGTACTCGTACCGGGTGTCTCCGGCGCGGACAACCCTCGTTCCGCTGTAGTCACGGGGTCCTGTGGCTTGTTCACCGGAATGTTCGACGGGCCATGACGCGTCCGTCAGATTGCCCGCCTCGTCATAGGCGTACCGCTCCGACCAGCCGGCGGAGTGGACCGCCGTCACCCGGCCTGTCACATCCAGGTCGAATCGACGGCTGCCCGCTCGGGAATCGTCGATGCCGAGCAGGTTGCCGTCCTCGGCGTAGGTACGGGCGCGCCGGATCCGTTGGTCGCCGCCATGGGTCACCTCTTGGACGGTGAGCCGGCCGAGGCCGTCGTACACCTGCCCGAGGACGGTGTCCTCACCCGTCCGGCGACCGGTCTCCAACCCGGACCAGTCGTGCTGGAAACGCATGGTCCGGCCCGATGCCTCCAACTGCGAGGGATTGCCGACCCCGTCGTAGGACCAAGCGCTGACCGCCCCGGACGGCGTGGTGCGGCGGGAAACTCGTCCCAACTGGTCGTACTCGTACGTCAGGTCGCGGTCGTCGACCGTCTCTCTCGTGACCCGCCCGTTGATGTCACGCAGCAGACCGAGGTGTGCTCCTGGGGACGCGGCCGTGATCAGTTGGCGGTTCAGGTCGTAGGCGAACGAGGTGACCTGTTCGCCGCTGCGCTTCTCGACGAGGTTGCCGACGGCGTCGTAGGAGAAGTGGACGGTGTGCCCGAGCATGTCGGTGCGCGAGGTGAGGCGCCCGGCCGGGTCGTGGGTGTACGCGAGTGTCCGCCCGTCGAAGTCCGTCTCCGAGACAAGCCGTCCCGCCGCATCATGCCGATAGGTCCACGACAGCCCCTGGGGATTGACGACCTGGACGAGACGCAGACTGTCGTCATGGACGAGTTCGTAGCGCGCTCCGTCCGGACCCGTCCGTGCCGAGGGCAGGTCGAAGTGGGTGTACTCGAAGCGGGTGACGGCACCGGTCGGGGTGGTGTGGCTGAGGCAGTTGCCCTCCGCGTCGTAGGACCAGGACTCGATCACTCCGTCCGCCGTGACACGCCTGGCCAGTAGGCCTTCGACGGTCCAGGCCAGGCGGGTCGTCTCCCCCAGGGGATCCGTGTAGGTGACGATCCGGCCGAAGGCGTCCCGTTCCCATGTCGTGGTGGCCCCGAGCGGGTCGGTGGCGGACACCGGCAGCCCGGCCGAGTCACAGCGAACCGTCCTGGTGTTGCCCAACCCGTCGACAACCGCCGTGACGCATCCGGCCGCGTCATGAGTGAACCTGGTGACGATCCCCGCGGGATCCGTCAGTGCCGTGCAGTTGCCCCGTTCGTCGTACTCGCGGCGCCAGGCGCTGCCGTCCGGTCGACCGATGGCTGTGAGCATGCCCTCGCCACCGTATTCGAAGCGGAGGACACCACCGTCCGGGCGCCTCACCTCCGTAGGACGCCCTCCTTCGTCCCGGACGAGCGTCGTGGCGTGCCCGAGTTCGTCCGTCTGTGCCACGACGTGATGGTGCTCGTCGTAGGCGGTCCGCACAGTGCCACCGAGCGGGTCGGTCTCGGCGACCACCTGGCTGTTGTCGTTGACGACGAAGCGGGTGGTGGCGCCGTCCGCGGTGGTGAGAGTGGTGACGCGGCAGCCGGGCCACGCGGGATCGCTGCCTTCGTAGTCCAGTGTGATGGTGATGTGGCCGGCCTCGCCGCCCTCCGCGACACACCTGTCCCGGTCGTCGTAGGTATAGCCGTAGCGGCTTTTGTTCGTGTCCGTCCAGGAGGTGACGCGGAGCCGCTGATCGTAGGTGAACCGGAGTGGCAGACCGGAGGAGTTGATCGTCTCGGTGAGATTGCCGTCGGTGTAGCCGTACCGCTTGACGACGACGTCCGAGCCGCCCGGGGCGGCGCCGGCCAGGGCGAGGGCGGTGACACGGCCGCTGTCGGTGGTGAGGACGAGGTGGTAGCCGCCGGAGTGCCGGATGGCCAGCGGGGTGCCCTCCTCGTCGTGGTCGAAGGTGATCGTGTGCTGATTGCGGTCGGTGATACGGGTGATAAGGGCGACGCCGTCGGCGGCGGGGCGGGAGAAGTGGCGGGCCTGGCCCGTGAGCGGATCGGTGACGCGGAACCCGCCGTCGTCCAGCCGTGTCAGCGGCAACCGGGGGCCCGTCACGGGCAGCACCTGTGTCTGTGACCCGTCAGGGTGGGGATAGGCGAGCAGCAGACCGTCCTCGGTGACGAAGACGATCCCCTCCTCATCGACTTCGAGGCGCTGGTCGATCGTCGAGGCCCAGGTGGGGCCGAACCACCAGCCGCAGCGGTAGTCCGAGGCGACCCGACGGGTGAAGGCGAGCGGCAGAATCCCGGGCAGTTCCACGTCGAGCTGCGGCAGGTACATGGCACCGGTGGCCATGTCGACAGGGTCGCTGCCGTTGGAACGGACCACGTTCTTGAGACGGTTGTACGCGCCCTTGGCACCGTCGGCGAGCATGCCGCGCGCGTTCTTGCCCAGGCCGCGCAGCGCGAGCCCCATGGTCTTGAGGTCCTTCGCCGCGGCCAGTCCACCCTTGAGCCCCTTGGCGAGACCACCCAGAGTCGTCAGGCCCTTCATTCCGGGTATGCAGTCCAGCGCGGCAAAACCGACGTCCCATAGAGACGCCTGTCCCTTGGAATATTTGTAGAGCGTGTCCGCAAGCACCACGAGCGCGGCAATGAGCACGATCGCACCCAGAATCGGCCCACCGATGATCATCGCGACGATGCCGAGCACCGCCACAACCACCTTGCACACCGTGACGATGGTGTCCCAGTTGTCCTCGAACCAGTCCCCCACGTCCTCCCACCACGACCGGTTCTGAATACCCGCATCCGACGCCTCATCGATCTTCCGCTTCGCGTCCCCCGCAGCCTCATCCCGCATCTGCCGCGCGTCCGCCGCCATCTTCTTCGCCGCAGCCAGCGCATCCTGCGCGTCGGAGACGTCCGACTGGGCCTTCGTATGCGCCGACTTGGCGTTCTGCACATCACGTGTAGCGGCGCGGACCTTCGCCTCGTCCGGCTTGTCGGCATCGGACTTGCTGCCGGTGGGGTCGTCCTTGTACTTGTCCGACTCCTTCGACGCCCGCGTCACCCACGAATCAGCAGAGGACAACCGCGACTGCGCCGACGACAGATTGCTGCGCGCCTCCCGCGCCTTCACCAACGCCTTGTCCGCCAGCGCCTGCGCCCGCTCCAACCTCGGCCAGAAATCCGCCAAAGCAGACCCGCACAACTCGTACGACTTCTTCAGCTTCTTCAGATTCTTCGGCACACCCGAGAACTGATCCCGGAACACCTCAGCCGACTTCCCCGCCCACTGCAACGTCGCATCGTCCTCAGCCATCCCCTTGACCAGACGCAACGCATCCGACACGTCATCCGCAAAGTCGTGCAACTGCTTCGCCAACGACCGCACACGATCCGGATCCCCCGGCGTCGGATCCCTGTCCAGATCCAGCACATGCCAGTCCGAAGGCCGATACCCCGCCATCCCGCAACCCCCGTCACGCGCACCACACCATCAACAGCCGTATGCACACGCGAACTTACCCGGCACGGAGTTTCGATGTGAAGGGCATCCGGGTCACCGGGCCTGGGGTTCTCCCCACCCCCCAGGCACCAGCGGGCCGGATGGTCCCCCGATGATCTCGCCGTCACCGTGGAGACATCGCCATCGAGAGGACCCCACCGTGCGCACCACCCTCGCCCTCGTCCCGGCCATCGCCCTCACTCTCGCCGCGGTCGCGGCCCCGGCCGCCGTCGCCGGCTCCGAAGGCCCGGGCCCCCGCACCCCCACCCTCTGGCGCACAGACGGCTACGGCACCGTCCTCGCCCTCACCGAAGACGGCCTGCAGGAGTACCAGACCACCGCCGTCAGCTGTATCAAGGGCGACTTCGCCGCGCGGTCGGGACCGGGGACGTACACCGCGGACGGTGCCGTGCTGACCGTGCGGCCGGGGCCCGACCACGACCACGCCACCCTCTCCGCGGACAGTTCGGTGGGCCATCGGCAGCTCCACCGCATCGCCGCTCTCCCCGCCGACTGCGCCCACCCGCTCCCCGCCGACGACCCCCGCGCCGCCTTCGACGTCTTCTGGCAGTCGTTCGAGGAGAACTACCCCTTCTTCGCCGCCAAGGGCATCGACTGGCAGGCCGTCCGGGACCGTTACCGCCCGCAGGTCCACGCGGACACCACCCGCGACGAGTTGTTCGCCCTCTTCAGCCGCATGGTGAAGCCCCTGCACGACGCCCACGTCGTCGTCCAGGACGGTGACCGCCATTACGGCGAAGGCCGCCCCGGCACCGAGATTCCCGGCCCGGAACTCAACGACAAGGTACGGAAGTTCGTCATCGCGAGGGACCTCAAGGGCGCCTCACCCGTACAGGAATTCGCCGGCGGCCTGATCACCTACGCCGACCTCAAGGGTGGAACCGGCACCCTGGGATACCTCCGCATCGCCACCTTCTCCGGCTACGACCCCGACGAAGGCTCCTACGCCGCCGATCTCGCCGAACTCGACCGCGCCCTGACCGCCGTACTCACCCCCGACCGCACCCGGCACCTCCGCGGCCTGATCATCGACCTCCGCGTCAACGGCGGCGGCGCCGACTCCCTCGGCATCCACATCGCCGAGCGCCTCACGGACACGCCCTACGTCGCCTATGCCAAGCGCGCCCGCAACGACCCCGCCGACCCGACCCGGTTCACGCGTCCCGAGCCGATCCGCGTCACGCCGGCCGAGGCACCGCGCTACACGGGCCCGATCGCCGTACTCACCGGCGGTTCCACCGTGAGCGCCGGGGAGACCTTCACGCAGGCGCTCATCGACCGGCCGGGCCGGACCGTCCGTATAGGACAGGCCACCCAGGGCGTCTTCTCCGACGTCATGACCCGCGTGCTTCCGAACGGCATGGCCGCCTGGCTGCCCAATGAGGAGTTCCTGACCCGCACCGGCCGCACCTTCGACGGCACCGGCATCCCGCCCCAGCTGACCGAACCGGTGTTCACGAAGGAGGAGTTCGCGAAGAACCGGGACTCCGCCTTCGACACCGCGGTGAACGTACTGCGCCGGTCCTGAACACGAACCCACCGGCCCCGGAGCGGCACTCCGCCCCTACGACCCCGCGTTCCGCAGCCGTGCGAACGACGTGTCCAACCCCCGCTTCATCAGCCCCGCCACCGGCCGCTCCACCAACCGGTGCACGAGCCAACTGAGCGCCATGAAGCCGGCGATGACCACCGCGACCAGCAGCCGCGCGTCCATCGTGTCCTTGAGCCGGTGGATCAGCGTCGTTCCGGCCACGTAGTGCATCAGGTACAGCGGATACGTCATCGCACCGGCCGTCACCAGCCACTTCCACTGGACGCGGTCCGTCGCGCCGAGGGCGATCGCGACCATGACCAGCAGGAAGACGGTGAAGATCGCCACGCTCCCCCGCCACCCCGACACATGCTCGACCTCGTCGATCCGCAGGCCCAGCTCCCGCTGGCCCATCAGCCAGGCCATCCCGAGGATGCCCCACAGCAGCAGGTCCTGGCCGAAGCGGTACATGAGGTAGAGGGCGAGGCCGGCGATGAAGTACCAGGCGCCCTCGGGGTTGGCGATCAGCTCCAGCAGCGGGAACTTCGCGACCGGCGCGAGCATCGCCGCCGCGCCCCACAGACAGCAGAACAGCACGACCCTGCGGTACGTCAGACCCATGGCGACGACGACGAGGAAGAGGAGGTAGAAGCGGAGCTCCGACCAGAGGGTCCAGTAGACGCCGTCGACGTTGCCGACCTTCGAACCCGCTTGCAGCATCGTGAAGTTGAGGAGGGTGTCGCGCGGCCGCTGCCGGTCCCAGACGCCCGGCAGGGCGACCAGCACGGCCGTGGTGAAGGCGATGGCGAACCAGTAGGCCGGGTAGAGCCGCATCACCCGGGAGGTGAAGAACTGCCTCGGGGTGCGGCCCCAGCAGGACATGCAGATCACGAAGCCGCTGATGACGAAGAAGATCTCGACGCCGATCCAGCCGTAGGTCGCGGCATGGAACACCGTCGGCATGATGTCGGACACCGGCCGGTCCCAGATGGCGTTGTGCGGCTGGTTCACGCGGTACGTGCCGGCGTAGTGGTGCACCGCCACCATCAGCGCGGCGACCAGGCGGATGCCGTCGATGGCGTACAGGCGCGGGCGTTCGCGCCGGACGGGGGCGCTCGGGGTGCTCGGCGCGCTCGGTGCGGTCCTGCGCTGTCCCGGCCGTACCGTCCGCAGCTGCTGCGTCGGTACGTCCTCCAGCAGCTGTCGCTGCTGCGGGACCCCGCCCCTGATACCGCCCTTGGTGCCGCCGGTGACGATCAACGATCCGCTGTGCGCCTCACGCATCAGACTCCAGCCATCCCCTGTGTGCGTCCTGGCCCCGCCGGCCCTACGAGCCCTCCACGCTAGGCCGTCACAACCACCCCACAGCGAACAGACAAGAACATTCGGTGCACCGGCCGCCCGGAATTGGCTCAGTCCTCGAAAAGGTGCCTCACAAGGTTCTCCAAGACTTCACCCAGGAATCATCGCCGTGGCCCGACAGCAGAAGGGCCTGGCAACGAATGGGCCCGGGAAACGAAAAGGTCCGTACGACCGAAGTCGTACGGACCTTTTCTGGAACTCGCGTTGGAGCTACCGGGTCAGACCAACAGAACTACTTGTTGATCTTGGTGACCTGGCCGGCGCCGACCGTCCGGCCACCCTCACGGATGGCGAACTTCAGGCCCTCTTCCATGGCGACGGGCTGGATGAGCTCCACCTTCATCTCGGTGTTGTCACCCGGCATGACCATCTCGGTGCCCTCGGGGAGGGTCACGACACCGGTCACGTCCGTCGTACGGAAGTAGAACTGGGGACGGTAGTTGTTGAAGAACGGCGTGTGACGGCCACCCTCGTCCTTGGACAGGATGTACGCCTGGGCCTCGAACTCCGTGTGCGGGGTGACCGAGCCGGGCTTGATGATGACCTGGCCGCGCTCGACGTCCTCGCGCTTGATGCCACGGAGGAGGAGACCGACGTTCTCACCGGCCTGGCCCTCGTCGAGCAGCTTGCGGAACATCTCGATGCCGGTGACCGTGGTGGTGGTCTTCTCGGTCTTGATGCCGATGATGTCGACGGTCTCGTTGACCTTCAGGACACCACGCTCGATACGGCCGGTGACGACCGTACCGCGACCGGTGATCGTGAAGACGTCCTCGATGGGCATGAGGAACGGCTTGTCGACGTCACGCTCGGGCTGCGGGATGTTCTCGTCGACGGCCTTCATCAGGTCGAGGACGGACTGGCCCCACTCCTTGTCGCCCTCAAGGGCCTTGAGCGCCGAGACCTTGACGACCGGCAGGTCGTCGCCCGGGAACTCGTACTCGGAGAGCAGCTCACGAACCTCGAGCTCGACGAGCTCCAGGATCTCCTCGTCGTCCACCATGTCGGCCTTGTTCAGGGCGACGACGATGTACGGAACGCCGACCTGGCGGGCCAGGAGCACGTGCTCCTTGGTCTGCGGCATCGGGCCGTCGGTGGCGGCGACCACGAGGATGGCGCCGTCCATCTGGGCCGCACCGGTGATCATGTTCTTGATGTAGTCCGCGTGACCGGGGCAGTCGACGTGGGCGTAGTGACGGGTCTCCGTCTGGTACTCGACGTGCGCGATCGAGATCGTGATACCGCGCTGGCGCTCCTCAGGAGCCTTGTCGATCTGGTCGAAGGCCGAGGCCTCGTTCAGGTCCGGAAACGCGTCGTGCAGCACCTTGGTAATGGCGGCCGTGAGGGTCGTCTTACCGTGGTCGATGTGACCGATGGTGCCGATGTTGACGTGCGGCTTAGTCCGCTCGAACTTCGCCTTCGCCACTGGGTCCTCCTGTGGAGTGGTTCTGGTACGCCTTACTCATCGGCGCCAGGTGATCTTTGCTGGGGTGCCGCCCGCCGGGGTCTGCCCTCCCGGGTGAGCCCCGGCGGTCGGTGTCAAGCCTAAAGCGTGTAAACGGGGTGTGTTACTCGCCCTTGGCCTTCGCGATGATCTCCTCGGCGACGTTCCGGGGAACCTCGGCGTAGGAGTCGAACTGCATCGAGTAGCTTGCGCGACCCGAGGTCTTGCTGCGGAGGTCGCCGACGTAGCCGAACATCTCCGAGAGGGGCACGAGGCCCTTCACGACGCGGGCACCGGCACGCTCCTCCATGGCCTGGATCTGACCACGGCGGGAGTTGATGTCGCCGATGACCTCACCCATGTAGTCCTCGGGCGTGGTGACCTCGACGGCCATCATCGGCTCGAGCAGCACGGGGCTGGCCTTGCGGGCGGCCTCCTTGAAGGCCTGCGAGCCGGCGATCTTGAAGGCGAGCTCGGAGGAGTCGACCTCGTGGTAGCCGCCGTCGAGAAGAATGACGCGGACGCCCGTCATCTCGTAGCCGGCCAGGATGCCGAACTGCATGGCCTCCTGCGCACCGGCGTCCACCGACGGGATGTACTCCCGCGGGATACGGCCACCGGTGACCTTGTTCACGAACTCGTACGCCGGGCCGTCCGACTCGGTGATCGGCTCGATCGCGATCTGCACCTTGGCGAACTGACCGGTACCACCGGTCTGCTTCTTGTGGGTGTAGTCGTGACGCTCGACGCTCTTGCGGATCGTCTCGCGGTACGCGACCTGCGGCTTGCCGACGTTGGCCTCGACCTTGAACTCGCGCTTCATACGGTCGACCAGCACCTCGAGGTGCAGCTCGCCCATACCGCCGAGAATGGTCTGGCCCGTCTCCTCGTCCGAGTGGACGTGGAAGGAGGGGTCCTCCTCCGCGAGACGCTGGATGGCGACACCCAGCTTCTCCTGGTCGCCCTTGGACTTGGGCTCGATGGCGACCTGGATGACCGGCGCCGGGAAGTCCATGGACTCCAGGATCACCGGCTGCTTCTCGTCGCACAGCGTCTCACCGGTGGTGGTCTGCTTCAGGCCCATGACGGCGACGATGTCGCCGGCGCCCACCGCTTCGATCTCCTCACGCTTGTTCGCGTGCATGCGGTAGATCTTGCCGATGCGCTCCTTCTTGCCCTTGACGGAGTTCAGCACCGCGGTGCCGGTCTCCAGGCGGCCCGAGTACACCCGGACGAAGGTGAGCTTGCCCAGGTGCGGGTCGCTCATGATCTTGAACGCGAGCGCGGACAGCGGCTCGTCCACGGACGGCTTGCGCTTGACGACGACCTCGGGGTCCTTGACGTCGTGGCCCTCGATGGCCTCGACGTCCAGGGGGGTCGGCAGGTAGCGCACGACCGCGTCGAGCAGGGGCTGGACGCCCTTGTTCTTGAACGCGGTGCCACAGAACACCGGGGTGACCGTGATGCCGTCGGACTTGCCGGACGCGATGGTGATACGACGGATCGCGGCGTACAGCTGCTCCTCGGTGGGCTCCTGGCCCTCCAGGAACAGCTCCATGATCTCGTCGTCGTTCTCCGCGACCGCCTCGACCAGCTTGCCGCGGTACTCCTCGGCAGCCTCGGTGTGCGTGGCCGGGATGTCGACGACGTCGTACATCTCGCCCTTGGCGGCCTCGGCGGACCACACGAGCGCCTTCATGCGGACCAGGTCCACGACGCCCTTGAAGTCGGCCTCGGCACCGATCGGCAGCTGCATGATGAGCGGCACGGCGCCCAGGCGGTCCGAGATCATGTCCACGCAGCGGTGGAACTCGGCGCCCGTACGGTCCAGCTTGTTCACGAAGCAGATGCGCGGCACGCCGTAACGGTCGGCCTGACGCCACACCGTCTCGGACTGCGGCTCGACACCGGCCACGCCGTCGAACACGGTGACGGCGCCGTCGAGGACGCGGAGCGAACGCTCCACCTCGACGGTGAAGTCGACGTGCCCGGGGGTGTCGATGATGTTGATCGTGTAGTCGTCGTCCTCAAGCGGCCAGTGACAGGTGGTGGCAGCAGAGGTGATCGTGATGCCACGCTCCTGCTCCTGCTCCATCCAGTCCATGGTGGCGGCGCCGTCGTGGACTTCACCGATCTTGTAGCTGACGCCGGTGTAGAAGAGGATCCGCTCGGTGGTGGTCGTCTTGCCCGCGTCGATGTGGGCCATGATCCCGATGTTGCGGACCTTGGCCAGGTCAAGTGAAGTAGTAGCCATAAGGCTTCGGTCTTCTCTCGGTCTCGATGTGGGTAGCGACTACCAGCGGTAGTGCGCGAAGGCCTTGTTGGACTCGGCCATCTTGTGCGTGTCCTCGCGCTTCTTGACGGCCGCGCCGAGGCCGTTCGAAGCGTCCAGAAGCTCGTTGAGCAGACGCTCGGTCATGGTCTTCTCGCGACGGGCGCGGGAGTAACCGACCAGCCAGCGCAGCGCCAGCGTGTTGGCGCGGCCGGGCTTGACCTCGACCGGCACCTGGTAGGTGGCGCCACCGACACGGCGGGACTTGACCTCAAGCGTGGGCTTGATGTTCTCCAGCGCGCGCTTGAGCGTGATGACCGGGTCGTTGCTGGTCTTCTCGCGCAGGCCCTCCATGGCGCCGTACACGATCCGCTCGGCGGTGGAGCGCTTGCCGTTCAGCAGCACCTTGTTGATCAGGGAGGTGACAAGAGGAGAACCGTAGACCGGGTCGATGATGACCGGGCGCTTCGGGGCAGGGCCCTTACGAGGCATTCTTACTTCTCCTTCTTGGCGCCGTAGCGGCTGCGGGCCTGCTTGCGGTTCTTGACACCCTGGGTGTCAAGGGAGCCGCGGATGATCTTGTAGCGAACACCGGGCAGGTCCTTCACACGGCCGCCGCGCACGAGCACGATGGAGTGCTCCTGCAGGTTGTGTCCCTCACCCGGAATGTAAGCGGTGACCTCGATCCCGCTGGTCAGACGCACACGCGCGACCTTACGCAGGGCCGAGTTCGGCTTCTTCGGGGTGGTCGTGAACACACGCGTGCAGACGCCACGACGCTGAGGGGAACCCTCGAGTGCGGGCGTCTTGTTCTTCTCGACCTTGTCCTGCCGGCCCTTCCGGACCAGCTGCTGGATCGTAGGCACTACTTCTCCGGTTTCTGTGTGCCGAATGGTGAAGCTAACCTGGAACGTCGCCGACCCACGCGGTCGGGTGTGTCGAATGCTGCAGACTTCCGCCGCCAGGCAGTAAGAGCGCAGATTGCGGTGGCCGCTCACGGTCCGAGTACGGTTCGAAGGCACGCACAAGGGCCAGGGCACACCCCAGGCACAAGGTCCGAGGGTACCTAGCTCATACGCTGCGGTCAAAACAAATGGACGGCACCAACAGTGCCGGGCCTCCGGTGTCAAGCCCCTACGCCGTAGTCGATCTTCGATTTCACATTCCGCACACGCCGGGCCAGGTCGTCATCGGGCCGTCATCCGGTGGTGACACCCACCAGAATCATCAGCGTCAGCAGCAGCGCCCAGCCCGCCGTGGAGAGCCAGCCCAGGACGAGCCCGGTCAACGCGAGCCCGTCGCCGCTCTCGCCGGTCCGCCGGATCTCCGTACGCGCCGTGTGCCCGAGCACCACCGCCGGTATCCCGGTCAGCCCGAAGGTCGGCAGACACAGCACCCCACAGATGGCGGCCCCCACCGCCTTCCCGTTCGTCCGCGGCACCGGCTGGGGCAGAAACGTCCGCGGTACGACGGTGACGGGCGCCGGCTGCGGTACGGGACCCAGCGGCAGGTCGGCCACGAGCAGCGCCAGCTCCCCGACGGTCCGGGCCGCGTACACCCGCTCCACCCGCCGGTCGAACTCCCCCTTCTCCAGCCGCCCCTCCCCGAACCCCGCCCTGAGCACGTCCACGGCCCGCTCGCGGTCGGCGTGCGAGGCGAGCATGGCGGAGGCGGTGTGGGCGACGGGGGTCTGCCACGGCTGAAAATACGGAGAAGGTTGGGGCTGGAAGTACGGCTGGGGCTGAAGGTGCGAGTGGGAGTTCGGCCGGGACGCGTCTCTCCCCGGTGTGTCGTACGGCGTGCCGTTGGCCGACGACTCGTCCTTGTCCTGCCACGGCTGCCACGACGGTTGAGACACCGAGCACCTCCCGAACCCCCCGAGGTTCCTCCATGATGCGGCATCGGACGCCCTGCCGTCAGGGTGCGTCGCCCGAATCACCCCGGCCCCGCGAGCCGCTCCGCGCCGCGCGTTCGGCCGCGAACACGTCCTCCAGCCGGAAGAGCCGCGCCCGACCCGCCCGCCCGGCCACCTGAAGCCGGCCGAGCTGGACCCACTTGCGGACGGTCGCGGGCGCGACCCCGACCTCCCGGGCGGCGAGGGCACCCGGAACCGCCTCGTCCCGCCCCTGCCGCCGCTCCGGGCCGGCCGGGCACCCGGGGTTCACACAGAGGACGGCACCCCGCTCGGGAAAGTCGCGCAGCGAGACGGAGTCGCACCGGGGGCAGCGCCCGGAGACCCGTACGACGGTCTCGGTGTCCCCCAGCGCCCGCGCGCACCGCCGGGCCAGCCGCCGGCTCTCGTCGCGCACGTGCGCGGCCAGCACGGGGTCGGCGGCGATGCCGTCGAGGAGCGCGGCGATACGCCGGAGCCGCTCGGGCACGGACGCGCGGTGCGGCCGGGGCAGGCCGAGGCGGTCGCACACGGCCTCCTCCAGTTCGAACACGCCGTCGGTGATGTCACGGAGGGCGTCGGAGACGTGAACGCGGATCGGGGCGGTGCCGTGGCCGGTCGACGGCGGGGAGGCAAGGCGGTGGGCCGGTGCCGGGCGGCCCGGGGCTAATTCCGCCACCAGTTCGGGGAGCTGCTGGAGCAGCCGGTCGATCCAGCGGGCGGCCTGGGCGGTGGGGTTGGCGGGCGTGGCGGGGGTGATGGGAGCCATGGCCTCTCTCGGTCCGGGAGAAAAGGGGGAAAGGGGAAGGAGCAGGGGGCTTTCAGGGGCCGTCCACCCTGACATGTTGCGCGTGCGCACGCAATCTAGTTCCGGCCACTCTGCCCATCCGACACCCGCGCCTCTATACTCATTGCTTGCACGAGCGCACGTAGTACCGCGCGCGCAAGCAAACTGGACGTCCCCGCCTAGGGAAGCGAGCAGACAGATGACCAGTCCGGATCTGGACGCGTTCGCCACATGGGTCGAGGGCCTGATGCGCGACCGCGGCTACGACATCGACAGTCCGCGCGGCGGCGGCAAATCGCGGATCGCGGACGAGGCGGGCGTCCACCGCGCCGCCGTCACCCGCCTGCTGCACCGGCAGAGCATGCCTGACCTGGAGACCACGCGCCGGCTCGCCCGCGTGCTCGGGGTGCCGGTGCGCGACCTGCTCATCCGCTCGGGACGGCTGACCGCCGAGGAGCTGGCCGACCCGCAGGAGCGAGCGCCCTTCCCCGCCGCGGGCGCCGAGCCCGGCCGCCGGCCCACGCCCGAGGAGGTCGCGGAGCTGCTGGGCGTACCGGCCGACCGGCGGGACATGTTCGTACGGGTGGTCGAGCAGTTCCTGCCGGACGAGAGCGGCGCCGGGACGCTCGCGGCCGACTGAGCCAACTAGTTGCGAGCGCGATCGCAACATGTCACAGTAGACACAGCGGCGGAGCTGTACCCGGACACCGGGTGACGGTCCGCCGTTTCGCATGTCCGCACCCCGAACCCCCACCGGAGGTGATCGCTTCCGTTTCTCCCCCGCGCGGGCACACGCGTGGAGTACCCTGCGAACAGCTATCGCTCACTTGTTCGATTCGAACGGAGTGGAACCGAGCGAGGGTCCGCACGGTACGGAGGGATACGAGGGCCTCATGACCAGGGACGACGACACGGAACGGAACGAGACCGACGAGGCCGGGACAAGCGCCGAGCTACGACGGGCCCTTGCCGCACACCTCAAGGGCCGTCCGATTCCGCCGGACCTGGTGATCACCACACGGACGGAGATCGAGCGCCGGGAGTTCACCGCGTACGGCCAGGGCTGGCGGGACCGCGGCGAACACGACGAGCGCCGCAGGGCGGAGGCGGCAACACAGCCGGGGCCCCGCCACGGCACCCCCGCCGACGCGACGGTCCTCCCCTTCCCGCCCCTCTCCGGCCCCCAGCCGGCCCGCCCCCACCCGGACACCGAACGGCCCTGAGACGGCCGTACCGAACAGACCCCCAAGGAGATGACGCAACGTGGGCCCCGCCAACTCGCGGAACCAGGCCGGCACCGACCCTGACCAGACCGACTCGCTCGCCGTCGCACTGGAGCTGGAGCGCCTGCGCGGCTCCCTGGACTCCCGCCTCGCCCGGGTCGACGGCTCGCTCGCGCTCGTGGTCCAGCGCTGCGACCAGACCGACCGGCAACTCGCCGACCACGAGCGGCGCGTGGAGTCGCTGGAGCGCTCCCGCTGGCCGCTCGCCAGCATCGGCGTCCTGGCCGCGATCGCCACCGCGGTCGTGACCTTCGTCCAGCTCACCGCCCGCTGACATGCCGAAGGGCGGCCACCCCGCGCGAAGCGAGGTGACCGCCCTTCAGCAGACGTACGCCTTACTGGTTGTACGGACCGTAGTCGTAGTCCTCCAGCGGGACGGCCTGGCCGGAGCCGGTGCCGAACGGCGAGTAGTCGATGTCGTCGTAGCCGACGGCCGAGTACATCGCGGCCTTGGCCTCTTCGGTGGGCTCGACCCGGATGTTGCGGTAGCGGGACAGACCCGTACCGGCCGGGATGAGCTTACCGATGATGACGTTCTCCTTGAGGCCGATGAGGCTGTCGGACTTGGCGTTGATCGCCGCGTCCGTCAGCACTCGGGTCGTCTCCTGGAAGGAGGCGGCCGACAGCCAGGACTCCGTCGCCAGCGAGGCCTTGGTGATACCCATCAGTTGCGGACGGCCGGAGGCCGGGTGGCCGCCTTCCTGGACCACACGACGGTTCTCGGTCTCGAACTTCGAACGCTCGACCAGCTCGCCGGGCAGCAGCTCCGCGTCGCCCGACTCGATGATCGTCACCCGGCGCAGCATCTGCCGGATGATGATCTCGATGTGCTTGTCGTGGATCGACACACCCTGCGAGTTGTAGACCTTCTGGACCTCGCCGACCAGGTGGACCTGGACCGCGCGCTGACCGAGGATCCGCAGCACGTCGTGCGGGTTGGTGGCACCCACGGTGAGCTTCTGGCCCACCTGGACGTGCTCGCCCTCGCTGACCAGCAGACGGGCGCGCTTGGAGATCGGGAACGCCGTCTCGTCGCTGCCGTCGTCCGGGGTGATGACGATCTTCTTGGTCTTCTCGGTCTCCTCGATCCGCACGCGGCCCTGGGCCTCGGAGATCGGGGCGACACCCTTCGGCGTACGAGCCTCGAAGAGCTCGACGACACGGGGCAGACCCTGGGTGATGTCGTCACCGGCCACACCACCGGTGTGGAAGGTACGCATCGTCAGCTGGGTACCGGGCTCACCGATGGACTGGGCGGCGATGATGCCGACCGCCTCACCGATGTCGACCAGCTTGCCGGTGGCCAGCGAGCGGCCGTAGCACATGGCGCAGGTGCCGACGGCGGACTCACAGGTCAGGACCGAGCGGGTCTTGACCTCGGAGACACCGTGCTTGACCAGCTCGTCGATGAGGACGTCGCCGAGGTCGGTGTTGGCCGGGGCCAGCACCTTGCCGTCGACGGTGATGTCCTCGGCCAGCGCACGGGCGTACACGCTGGTCTCGACGTTGTCGGCCTTGCGCAGCACGCCGTCCGCGCCGACCTCCGCGATCTGGAGCCTGAGGCCACGGTCGGTGCCGCAGTCCTCCTCGCGGATGATGACGTCCTGCGAGACGTCGACCAGACGACGGGTGAGGTAACCCGAGTCGGCGGTACGCAGGGCGGTGTCCGCCAGACCCTTACGGGCACCGTGCGTGGAGATGAAGTACTCCAGCACGGACAGGCCCTCACGGAAGGACGCCTTGATGGGACGCGGGATCGTCTCGTTCTTGGCGTTCGACACCAGACCACGCATACCGGCGATCTGACGCATCTGCATCATGTTGCCTCGTGCGCCCGAGTTCACCATCATCGAGACCGGGTTGGTCTTCGGGAAGTTCGCGTTCATCGCCTCGGCGACCTCGTTGGTCGCCTTGGTCCAGATCGCGATGAGCTCCTGCGTGCGCTCTTCCTTGGTGATCAGACCACGCTCGTACTGCTTCTGGACCTTCTCGTCCTGGTCCTCGTAGCCCTTGACGATCGCGCGCTTCGCGTCCGGCACGACGATGTCGGAGATGGCCACGGTGACACCGGAACGGGTCGCCCAGAAGAAGCCGGCCGCCTTCAGGTTGTCGAGCGTCGCCGCCACGATGACCTTGGGGTAGCGCTCGGCGAGGTCGTTGACGATCTCCGAGAGCTGCTTCTTGCCGATCTCGTAGTCGACGAACGGGTAGTCCTCGGGCAGCAGCTCGTTGAAGAGCGCGCGGCCCAGGGTCGTCTTCAGCCGGAAGCTGTCACCCTGCTGCCACTCCGGCTCGCCCTCCTCCTGCGCCGGCGGGGTCCAGCCGCGCGGCGGGATGGTGCCCACCGGGAAGCGGATGTCCACGCGCGACTGCAGCGAGAGCTCGCCGGCGTCGAACGCCATGATGGCCTCGGCGACGGACGCGAAGGAGCGGTCCTCGCCCTTCACGTTCCGCAGCTCGCCGTCGGTGGTGAGGAAGAACAGACCGAGGACCATGTCCTGGGTCGGCATCGTCACCGGACGACCGTCGGCGGGCTTGAGGATGTTGTTCGAGGACAGCATCAGGATGCGGGCCTCGGCCTGCGCCTCCGCGGAGAGCGGCAGGTGCACGGCCATCTGGTCACCGTCGAAGTCCGCGTTGAACGCGGTGCAGACGAGCGGGTGGATCTGGATGGCCTTGCCCTCGACCAGCTGCGGCTCGAAGGCCTGGATGCCGAGGCGGTGCAGCGTGGGCGCACGGTTCAGCAGAACCGGGTGCTCCGCGATGACCTCTTCCAGGACGTCGTACACGACCGTGCGGCCGCGCTCGACCATCCGCTTGGCGCTCTTGATGTTCTGCGCGTGGTTCAGGTCGACCAGGCGCTTCATCACGAACGGCTTGAAGAGCTCCAGCGCCATGGCCTTCGGCAGACCGCACTGGTGCAGCTTCAGCTGCGGACCGACGACGATCACGGAACGCGCCGAGTAGTCCACGCGCTTGCCGAGCAGGTTCTGACGGAAGCGACCCTGCTTGCCCTTGAGCATGTCGGACAGCGACTTCAGCGGACGGTTGCCGGGGCCCGTCACCGGGCGGCCACGACGGCCGTTGTCGAAGAGCGCGTCGACGGCCTCCTGGAGCATGCGCTTCTCGTTGTTCACGATGATCTCGGGCGCACCGAGGTCGAGAAGGCGCTTCAGGCGGTTGTTGCGGTTGATCACACGGCGGTACAGGTCGTTCAGGTCGGAGGTCGCGAAGCGGCCACCGTCCAGCTGCACCATCGGGCGAAGGTCCGGCGGGATGACCGGGACGCAGTCGAGGACCATGCCCTTGGGGCTGTTGGAGGTCTGCAGGAAGGCAGACACGACCTTCAGCCGCTTCAGCGCACGGGTCTTCTTCTGGCCCTTGCCGGTGCGGATGATCTCGCGAAGCCGCTCGGCCTCTTCGTCGAGGTCGAAGGACTCCAGGCGCTTCTGCAGCGCCGCGGCACCCATCGAGCCGTCGAAGTACGTGCCGAAGCGGTCACGCAGCTCGCGGTAGAGGAGCTCGTCGCCCTCCAGGTCCTGGACCTTGAGGTTCTTGAACCGGGTCCACACCTCGTCCAGGCGGTCGATCTCGCGCTGCGCACGGTCGCGCAGCTGCTTCATCTCCCGCTCGGCACCTTCGCGCACCTTGCGGCGCACGTCGGCCTTGGCGCCCTCGGCCTCCAGCTCGGCCAGGTCGGCCTCGAGCTTCTTGGCGCGGGCCTCGAGGTCGGAGTCACGCCGGTTCTCGACCTGCTGACGCTCCACGGAGACGTGCGCCTCCAGGGAGGGCAGGTCGCGGGTGCGGCGCTCCTCGTCGACGAACGTGATCATGTACGCCGCGAAGTAGATGACCTTCTCGAGGTCCTTCGGGGCGAGGTCGAGCAGGTAGCCCAGTCGCGACGGGACACCCTTGAAGTACCAGATGTGCGTGACGGGGGCGGCCAGTTCGATGTGGCCCATCCGCTCACGGCGCACCTTGGCGCGGGTCACCTCGACGCCGCAGCGCTCACAGATGATGCCCTTGAAGCGAACGCGCTTGTACTTGCCGCAGTAGCACTCCCAGTCCCGGGTCGGACCGAAGATCTTCTCGCAGAAGAGTCCGTCCTTCTCGGGCTTGAGGGTGCGGTAGTTGATGGTCTCAGGCTTCTTGACCTCGCCGTGGCTCCACTGACGGATGTCGTCAGCGGTGGCCAGACCGATCCGGAGCTCATCGAAGAAGTTGACGTCGAGCACTATGCGTCAATCCCTCTCAGGGTTGTAAGTCATGGGGTCTGATACGGGGGTCCAGGGGCCGGCCGAAGATTCCTCACCAGGACCTTCGGCCGGACTCCCGTCAGACCTCTTCGACGCTGCTCGGCTCACGCCGGGACAGGTCGATGCCAAGCTCCTCCGCAGCGCGGAAGACGTCCTCGTCGGTGTCGCGCATCTCGATGGACATGCCGTCCGAGGACAGCACCTCCACGTTGAGGCACAGGGACTGCATCTCCTTGATGAGCACCTTGAAGGACTCGGGGATGCCGGGCTCGGGGATGTTCTCGCCCTTGACGATGGCCTCGTAGACCTTCACGCGGCCGGTCACGTCGTCGGACTTGATGGTCAGCAGCTCCTGGAGGGCGTACGCGGCGCCATAAGCCTCCAGCGCCCACACCTCCATCTCACCGAAGCGCTGGCCACCGAACTGGGCCTTACCACCCAGCGGCTGCTGGGTGATCATCGAGTACGGACCGGTCGAACGCGCGTGCAGCTTGTCGTCGACCAGGTGGTGCAGCTTGAGGATGTACATGTAGCCGATGGAGATCGGCTTCGGGAACGGCTCGCCGGAGCGGCCGTCGAACAGGTTGGCCTTGCCGGAGGGCTGGACCAGCCGGTCGCCGTCGCGGTTGGGGATCGTGGCCTCGAAGAGACCGGAGATCTCGTCCTCGCGGGCACCGTCGAAGACCGGGGTCGCGACGTTGGTACCCGGCGCGACCTGGTCGGCGCCGATGACCTGGAGGCGCTGCGCCCAGTCGTCCGCGAGGCCGGAGACGTCCCAGCCGCGGCTGGCGAGCCAGCCGAGGTGGATCTCCAGGACCTGTCCCGGGTTCATTCGGGACGGGACACCCAGCGGGTTGAGGATGATGTCGACCGGGGTGCCGTCCTCCAGGAACGGCATGTCCTCGATCGGCAGGATCTTCGAGATGACGCCCTTGTTGCCGTGGCGGCCGGCCAGCTTGTCGCCGTCGGTGATCTTGCGCTTCTGCGCAACATACACCCGGACCAACTGGTTGACGCCGGGCGGCAGTTCGTCGCCCTCCTCGCGGTCGAAGACGCGGACGCCGATGACCTTGCCGATCTCGCCGTGCGGCACCTTCAGCGAGGTGTCGCGCACCTCGCGCGCCTTCTCACCGAAGATCGCGCGGAGCAGGCGCTCCTCGGGGGTCAGCTCGGTCTCGCCCTTGGGCGTGACCTTGCCGACGAGGATGTCACCGGCGACGACCTCGGCACCGATCCGGATGATGCCGCGCTCGTCGAGGTCGGCGAGGACCTCCTCGGAGACGTTCGGGATGTCCCGGGTGATCTCCTCGGGGCCGAGCTTGGTGTCACGGGCGTCGACCTCGTGCTCCTCGATGTGGATCGAGGAGAGGACGTCGTCCTGCACGAGGCGCTGCGACAGGATGATCGCGTCCTCGTAGTTGTGACCCTCCCACGGCATGAACGCCACGAGCAGGTTCTTGCCCAGCGCCATCTCGCCGTTCTCGGTGGCCGGACCGTCGGCCAGGACCTGGCCCTCGATGATCCGGTCGCCCTCGTTGACGATGACCTTCTGGTTGACCGAGGTGCCCTGGTTGGAGCGGGCGAACTTGGCCAGGCGGTACGTGATGTACGTGCCGTCGTCATTGGCGGTGGTGATGTAGTCCGCGGAGACCTCCTGGACGACACCCGACTTCTCGGCCTTGACCACGTCACCGGCGTCGACGGCGGAGCGGTACTCCATGCCGGTGCCGACGAGCGGGGCCTCGCTCTTGATGAGCGGAACGGCCTGACGCATCATGTTCGCGCCCATCAGGGCACGGTTGGCGTCGTCGTGCTCGAGGAACGGGATCATGGCGGTCGCGACCGACACCATCTGGCGCGGCGAGACGTCCATGTAGTCCACGTCGTCACCGGCGACGTAGTCGACCTCGCCGCCACGGCGGCGGACGAGGACCCGGGCCTCGGTGAACTGCATCTCGTCGTTGAGCGTGGCGTTGGCCTGCGCGATGACGAATCGGTCCTCTTCGTCGGCCGTCAGGTAGTCCACCTCGTCGGTGACCTGACCGTCGACGACCTTGCGGTACGGCGTCTCCACGAAACCGAACGCGTTGACGCGGCCGTAGGAGGCGAGCGAACCGATCAGACCGATGTTCGGGCCTTCAGGGGTCTCGATCGGGCACATGCGGCCGTAGTGCGAGGGGTGCACGTCACGGACCTCGAAGCCGGCCCGCTCACGGGAGAGACCACCCGGGCCGAGCGCCGACAGACGGCGCTTGTGGGTGAGACCCGACAGCGGGTTGTTCTGGTCCATGAACTGCGACAGCTGGCTGGTGCCGAAGAACTCCTTGATGGAGGCGACGACCGGCCGGATGTTGATCAGGGTCTGCGGCGTGATCGCCTCGACGTCCTGGGTCGTCATGCGCTCACGCACGACGCGCTCCATACGAGCCAGACCCGTGCGGACCTGGTTCTGGATGAGCTCGCCGACGCTGCGCAGACGACGGTTGCCGAAGTGGTCGATGTCGTCGGTCTCGACGACGATGGAGCCGCCGCTGTCGCCGACCGTCTCGGTCTCACCGGCGTGCAGCTTCACCAGGTACTTGATCGTCGAGATGATGTCCTCGACGGTCAGGATGCCCGCGTCCAGCGGAGCGTCCGCACCCAGCTTCTTGTTGACCTTGTAGCGGCCGACCTTGGCCAGGTCGTAGCGCTTGGGATTGAAGTAGAGGTTCTCGAGCAGCGTCTGCGCGGCCTCACGGGTCGGCGGTTCGCCCGGACGCAGCTTGCGGTAGATGTCGAGCAGCGCGTCGTCCTGGCCCTGGGTGTGGTCCTTCTCCAGGGTGGCGCGCATCGACTCGTACTCGCCGAACTCCTCGAGGATCTGCTCGGTGGTCCAGCCGAGAGCCTTCAGGAGAACGGTGACGGACTGCTTGCGCTTGCGGTCGATACGGACACCGACCATGTCGCGCTTGTCGATCTCCATCTCCAGCCAGGCACCCCGGGACGGGATGATCTTGGCGGAGAAGATGTCCTTGTCGGACGTCTTGTCGATGGAGGAGTCGAAGTAGACACCCGGCGAGCGGACCAGCTGCGACACCACGACACGCTCGGTGCCGTTGATGACGAAGGTGCCCTTGTTCGTCATCAAGGGGAAGTCACCCATGAAGACGGTCTGGGACTTGATCTCGCCGGTCTCGTTGTTCGTGAACTCGGCGGTGACGAAGAGCGGAGCCGCGTACGTGAAGTCGCGCTCCTTGCACTCGTCGATGCTGTTCTTAGGCGGCTCGAAACGGTGGTCGCGGAAGGTCAGCGACATCGACCCGGAGAAGTCCTCGATCGGGGAGATCTCCTCGAAGATCTCCTCCAGACCGGACTTGGTGGGGACGTCCTGACCGGAATCCAGAGCCGCCTCGACTCGAGCCTTCCACGCGTCGTTGCCGAGCAGCCAGTCGAAGCTCTCGGTCTGCAGCGCAAGAAGGTTCGGAACCTCGAGGGGCTCCTTGATCTTTGCAAAAGAGATGCGCAGCGGGGCGGTGCTGGCAGCGTTGTTCGTATTCGCGGTCGAGGCAGTGCGCGAGGCGGCCAAGAGGGGGTCCTTCCGAGGGCTCGGACTCACTACGCGCTCCCCGGTCCCTCCCCGGCCACGGAGACAGAAACCCCAGTTCAAAGGGGCTTCGGTCATCGGTGCTCAGGTGAGGGCAGACCCCTGGTGACGGGCAGGGGACAGCTAACAGGCAGCGCAAAGGGTCAGTGTAGCCACTCGGCACACTGATGTCCAGTCCCCATTTTCTGAGACCCTCGTTGTCCTCAACGCCTGCGCCATGCCTGCCTTCAACGCACGTTGATACTGCCCTCTTCGTCGCCGATCCATGCCTCGGATTCGGACCGTTCTGGCGACGCGTCCTGAGAATTGCGCGCTCCGTGCGGTTCGTCAAGGCCCCTCTGCGCAAACCCGGTGCGCGGGAGACACGACGAAGATCACCATACCCGCCGCCACAGCGGGTGCAAGGCAACCGTGGCCCGCCTCCCCGTAACGCCGAAGAGCGACCACCCGGATGGATGATCGCTCTTCGGTGCTCTCGCGTTACAGCCCGATCGGGCCGCGTCCGCGCGCGGAGGCCCAGGGGGCCTCGAAGGTGTTACTTGACCTCGACGGAGGCGCCGGCGGCCTTGAGGGACTCGGCAGCCTTCTCGGCGGCCTCCTTGGCGACCTTCTCGACGACGGGCTTCGGGGCGCCGTCCACGAGGTCCTTGGCCTCCTTCAGGCCCAGCGAGGTCAGCTCACGCACGACCTTGATGACCTGGATCTTCTTCTCGCCGGCGCCGGTGAGGATGACGTCGAACTCGTCCTGCTCGGCCTCGGCCTCAACGGCGGCGGCAGCAGCGGCGGGGGCGGCGGCGACCGCGGCGGCGGCGGTGACATCGAACTTCTCCTCGAACGCCTTCACGAACTCGGAAAGCTGGATGAGGGTCATCGTCTCGAACTCGGCGAGCAGTTCGTCCTGGGTGAGAGCCACGATGGCTTCCCTTCACTAATTCGGCTGGTGCCGGGTGTGTACATGTCTGGCGGGCGTACGTTCGGCCCGCTACGACCGTTGCCTCGGGGCGCGGAGCCTCAGGCGGCGGTCATTTCGCGAGCCGAGTTACTCGGCACCGCCCTGCTCGGCCTGCTTGGCACGAAGCGCCTCCGCGGTGCGGACGAACTTCGAGGGGAGCGCCTGGAAGACCTGAGCAGCCTGGGTCTGCTTGCCCTTGAAGGCACCCGCCAGCTTGGCGAGCAGAACCTCGCGGGACTCGAGGTCCGCGAGCTTCTTGATCTCGTCGGCGGACAGCGCCTTGCCGTCAAGGACACCGCCCTTGATGACGAGGTTCGGGTTGTCCTTGGCGAAGTCACGAAGACCCTTCGCCGACACCACCGGGTCACCGGTGACGAAGGCGACCGCCGTCGGACCGTTGAACAGGTCGTCGAGCGTGGAGATCCCGGCCTCGTTGGCCGCAATCTTGGTCAGCGTGTTCTTCACCACGGCGTACTGGGCGTTCTCACCGAGCGAACGACGCAGCGTCTTGAGCTGCGCCACGGTGAGACCCCGGTACTCGGTCAGCACGGCGGCGTTCGAGCTGCGGAACTGCTCCGTCAGCTCGGCTACCGCGGCAGCCTTGTCGGGCCTTGCCATAGAGCGTCGGCCTCCTTCCGGGTGTTGGACCGCTCAGAAGGGGCTGAGGAATACGAAACGCCCCGGCGCAGGCGCACGGGGCGTAACTCGACCGGATTCAGCAGCTGTTGGGCAGCAGACTCCGGGAGTACTTCCACAGTGTCACCTGCGCGGGTCGTCCGCAGTTCAGCGGATCCTTCGGCCACCGAACCCTCTTCCGAGAGCCCGGCAACGACCAGCGGTCTTTGGCTTCTCCTGGAGAGTACGGGACCGCATCCCTGTCAAGCAAATCCGCTCCTACGGTGCTCAGCCCCGCGACTCCTTGACCGCCTCGGGCACGTCCACCGTGTCGTCGGCGGCCGGTGCCCGCACCGTCACCGGCTTGCCGAAGTCGAGGAGCGTGACGGTGAGATCGAGCTCCCCGTGCCGTCCGAAGCCCTGGGTGCGCAGCCGCCTGACGTGGTCGTCGCCGTCCACCCACACATCGAGGGTGAGCTCGTCGACGCCCAGCTTCTCGTACTGCGCGAGGTCCGCTTTCGCCTTCCCGGTCACGGAGTCGCGGAGGCCGTCGAGGGTCGCCGTTCCCGTGTAGTGCGTGGTGCGGGTGCCCGCGACGGTCTCGGTGCCGGTCCGCCGTACGTCGTCGGCGGCCGCCAGGAAGGCCGCGTCCCGGGCCGGGTTCTGCCCGACCTGGTCGCGCAGGCCACCGACGTCCATCCTCAGTCCGCCGGCCGCGGTGAACTTGGCCTCTGAACCGAAGTCCGCCCAGTGTCTGCCGTGCGCCTGCTGGGCCACGCCGTTGTCGGTCGCCTTCTGGTACAACACCCCGTCGACCAGGCGCAGTTCGGCCTCCGTGGAGTTGCCGTCGTCCCTGCTGCTGGTGACCATGCGGGCCCGGGCCGGCTTCGCGGCGACGGACGCCTCGGTCTCGACCCGCCCCTGCTCCGGTATCCGCCCGCTGGTCCGGTAGTGCACCGACGAGACGCCCTCGGTCGCCCTGACCGCCCGGGCGACGGCCGCGGCGGCGGACGAGTCCGAGGACCCGCCCGCGCCAGCGCTGCCGCCCGCGCAGCCCGCGCACAGCAGCAGGGCGAGCCCGGTCGCTCCGACCGCGCCCGCCCCGACCGCCGATCTCAAGAGCTGGAGCCGGAGCCGCTGGCGGTGTCGCCGCTGCCCGGTGTCATGCCCTGCTTCTTCAGCAGGTCCTTGAAGTCCTCGGTGTCGCTCGCCGCCGGCTCGCTGACGGACACCTTCGTGCCGTAGTCGCTGTAGTACGCGGTCTGCGTGTACTCGCCGGCCGTCATCTGGCCCTTCTCGACCTTCTTGACCAGCAGGTCCTTGCCGTCGACCCAGATGTCCACGGTCTCGGTGCTGACGCCGGCCTGGGTGAGCTGCTTCTTCAGGCCCGCCAGCTGGCTCGCGGTGAGGCTGGAGTTCTTGCGGGCCAGATCGGCCACGTCCACCGTGCCCGAGTAGTGCGTGGTCTGCACGCCGCGCACCTTCTCGGTGCCGACCTTCTTGACGTCCCCGGAGGCCAGCAGGAGCTTCACCGACTGGTTCGGGGTCGTGTTCTGCATCTGGTCCTTGAGGTAGGCACCGGAGCTGCCCCCGAGGTCCGCGAGGTCGTCGTAGCCGTACCGGATCCAGTGCTTGCCGCCGGCCTGCTGGGCGAACTGCTCGCCCATCTTCGCGTAGTAGGCGTCGGGCAGATAGCGGGCCTGCATCGACGTGGTGCCGAGCTGGCGCATGGTGTCGGCCATCGTGCCGCCGGTGTACGTGATGACGAGGTTGCCGGTGAGACCGTCGGCCCAGCCGAGGGCGCCGTCGGCGGTCATCGACATCACGGAGCCCATGGACGTCGTGGACTCGACCTTGGCGGAGTCGGCGCCGTCGGTGGACTTCTCGGCGGTGCGCAGGGCGGCTATCGGGCTGAACCGGGCGCTGCCCTTGCCGGCCGCGTTGTCGTCCTTGGCGGACCCGCCGCCGGAGTCCGAGGAACCGCAGGCGGCCACCCCCGCCAGAGCGGTCCCCACCGCGATCGACAGGGCCATCCGGCGCACGGTCGTGCTCTTCATTCGTCCCACCCCTAAGCGTTTGCTGTGTCCCGACGGTAGCTCAGGGCACTGACAGCCGTACGGAAATATCCGCACACACAAAGGACGGGCCCCGCACCCGTGAAGGTTGCGGAGCCCGTCGTGCTTTTGTCGCGTCCCTGACGCGGCTACCGGGGTGAGCGCTCGGCTCAGACGGCGGCCGGGTCCTCCTCGACGAGGAGGTTGCGGGTGCGGTTCGGGTCGACCGGAACGCCGGGGCCGATCGTGGTGCTGATCGCGGCCTTCTTGATGTAGCGACCCTTGGCGGCGGACGGCTTCAGACGGAGGATCTCCTCCAGCGCGGCGCCGTAGTTCTCCACCAGCTTGGTGTCGTCGAAGGACGCCTTGCCGATGATGAAGTGCAGGTTCGAGTGCTTGTCGACGCGGAACTCGATCTTGCCGCCCTTGATGTCGTTGACAGCCTTCACGACATCCGGGGTGACCGTGCCGGTCTTGGGGTTCGGCATGAGGCCACGGGGGCCGAGCACGCGGCCCAGGCGGCCGACCTTGCCCATGAGGTCCGGGGTGGCGACGACGGCGTCGAAGTCCAGCCGGCCCTTCGCCACCTCGTCGATGAGTTCGTCGGAGCCGACGATGTCGGCGCCCGCGGCGGTCGCGGCCTCGGCACGGTCACCGGTCGCGAAGACCAGGACCCGGGCGGTCTTACCGGTGCCGTGCGGAAGGTTCACGGTGCCACGGACCATCTGGTCGGCCTTGCGCGGGTCGACACCCAGGCGGAAGGCGACCTCGACGGTGCCGTCGAACTTGGAGGTGGAGGTCTCCTTGGCGAGACGGACGGCCTCGAGCGGGGCGTAGAGCTTGTCCCGGTCGATCTTCTCGTCCGCAGCGCGGAGAGACTTGCTGCGCTTGCTCACTTCTTCTCCTGGTGAGTCTTGAGGAGTCGTGGTCCGGACCGAGCAGGCCCTGCCACTTCTGCGGTGGAACGGGGGGTGGGGCTCAGCCCTCGACCGTGATGCCCATGGAACGGGCGGTGCCGGCGATGATCTTCGACGCGGCGTCCAGGTCGTTGGCGTTGAGGTCGGGCATCTTCGTGGTGGCGATCTCGCGGACCTGCGCCTGAGTGATCTTGGCGACCTTGGTCTTGTGCGGCTCGCCGGAGCCCTTCTCCACACCCGCGGCCTTGAGGATCATCTTGGCGGCCGGCGGCGTCTTGGTGATGAAGGTGAAGGAACGGTCCTCGTAGACCGTGATCTCCACCGGGATCACCCAGCCACGCTGCGACTCGGTCGCGGCGTTGTACGCCTTGCAGAACTCCATGATGTTCACGCCGTGCTGACCCAGCGCGGGGCCGACCGGCGGAGCCGGGTTGGCCGCGCCGGCCTGGATCTGGAGCTTGATGAGCCCCGTGACCTTCTTCTTCTTGGGAGGCATGCTCTCTCCGGGTCCTTACTGAGAGTTGGTTACCAGCTGCATCAATTGGATGAATCATCCGGCAGATGGCATACCGCACCACGGTAGCCGATGACCTCCCCCGGCATGAAATCGGCGAGGTCAGGAAGGCTGCGCGGGGGTACGGTCCCGGCTCGCGACCACCAGTTGGACCAGCCCCGCGATCAGGAACCCGGCCCCGAACATGCCGATGAGCGCGGTGATGGCGCCCACCTGGCCGAGCCCGCCCTCCTCGGCGGCCACCGTCGGGTCCGAGGGCCGGTACCGGATGGTGATCGGCTCGCCCTCGCGGGAGACCTTGTTCTTCTTGGCGGCGGTGAGGGCCGGCAGATCGGCCTCCACCTTCTTCCCGTCGAGCTCGAACTCGGCCCAGCAGCGGTGACGCCAGCAGTTGGCCGCGCCCTCGTTGTGGAAGACGCCGACCGCGCGGACCCCGTCCCGCTGGAGCGAGGAGACCTGCGCCCACTGGGTCACGCCCACGTAGGCGGCGCAGGCCGAGACGACCGCCCCGATCAGCAGGAACACTCCGGCGAGCAGAAAACGACGAGAGCGCCCGAGCCGTGGCGTGACTGCCGCCCGGCTCAGGGCGCTCTCTCTGTCTGTGTCGGTCAACGGACCCGCGTGCGTCAGTTCTTCTGGATCTGGTCGAAGGAGAGCTCGACCGGCGTCTCGCGGCCGAAGATCTCGACCAGGCCCTTGACCTTCTTCGAGTCGGGGTTGATCTCGTTGATGGTCGCCTGGAGCGTCGCGAACGGGCCGTCAGTGACGGTGACCGAGTCGCCGACCTCGAAGTCCAGCACCTGGACCTCGACCTTGCGCTGCGGAACGGGCTTGCCCTCGGCCTCGGCGGCCTCACGGGCGGCCTTCTCCTCGGCCTCCGGCGCGAGCATCTTGACGATCTCGTCCAGGGTCAGCGGGTACGGGTCGTAGGCGTTGCCCACGAAGCCGGTGACGCCGGGGGTGTTGCGGACGACGCCCCAGGACTCGTTCGTCAGGTCCATGCGGACCAGGACGTAGCCCGGGAGCTTGTTCTGCTTGATCGTCTTGCGCTCGCCGTTCTTGATCTGCGCGACCTCTTCCTGCGGCACCTCGGCCTGGAAGATGAAGTCCTCGACGTTCAGCGAGACGGCACGCTGCTCGAGGTTGGTCTTCACGCGGTTCTCGTAACCGGCGTAGGTGTGGATGACGTACCACTCGCCGGGCAGCGCGCGCAGCTCCTGGCGGAGGGCCTCGACCGGGTCGACCGGCTCGGGCTCCTCCTCGACGAGCTCGTCCTCGGCGTCCTCGTCGGACGCGTCCTCGGCACTCTCGTCCTCGTCCTCGACGTGCAGCGCGGCTTCCTCGGCGGGCTCGCCCGCCTCGGCCTCGGCAGCCTCGAACTCGTCCTGCTCGTCCGAGCCCTCGACGATGTCGAGCTCGTCATCGACCGACTCATCGGGCTCGACGGCGGCGTCGTTCAGGTTCGGGTCAGACACGATGGCTGCTTCTTCCTGGATACATAGGGGTGGAACATGCGAAAGGGGCGCCGGTTACCTCGGCGCCCTTCGCTCTAGACTCAGCCGAAGACGTACTTGGCGGCGTGGCTGAGCCCATAGTCAATCACGGTCACCAGGCCGATCATGATGACGACGAAGACAATGACCACGGTCGTGTACGTCGTCAGCTGGTTGCGTGTGGGCCAGACGACCTTGCGCAGCTCGGCGACGACCTGACGGTAGAAGAGGCCAAGCCTCTTGAACGGACCTTTCTTGGCCCGCTTGCCGCCCTTTCGGGTCTTCTTCGTCTCCTGCGCCTCGTCCTGGGCACCAGGCGTGTCGATGGAGCCCACGGCGTCCGCCATTCGTCCTCACCTGTTCCCGGGTCGTGGCCGTGCCGCGCCCGGTATGAGCCGCACGGCTGTGCACTACTGTACGTACATGCACACACATCCTGGCGAAGGTGTGTGTAGCAGGGCCGGAGGGACTTGAACCCCCAACCGCCGGTTTTGGAGACCGGTGCTCTACCAATTGAGCTACGACCCTTTGCGCGTCCCCCAACGTACCGCATCCGACCGGGTGCTCGGAGTGCACCTTCCACGGCGCGGCAGTTGATGGCCAACGAGGTGAGAGTGTACGTGGTCCGGGGCGCCCCGTCGAACAGAAAGCGCCCGTAGGGGCCTTGGCGGAGGAAGATCGCCGGAAAACCGACGGAAGATCACCTGGCCACCGCGTGATTCCGGACGGGTGTTCAGTGGCCGACCGCTACATGTTCAGTCTGTGAAACCCGCGTGCCGGTGGCGTTTCCGGTCTGAAACGATGGGGCCCATGAGCCCTGCAACCCCTCCCACCGAGCGCCGGGTCTCCGCCCGAGTCGGCGCGATCTCCGAGTCCGCCACCCTCGCTGTCGACGCCAAGGCCAAGGCCCTCAAGGCCGCCGGGCGTCCGGTGATCGGCTTCGGCGCCGGCGAACCCGACTTCCCGACCCCGGACTACATCGTCGAGGCGGCCGTCGAGGCCTGCAAGAACCCGAAGTACCACCGCTACACGCCGGCCGGCGGTCTGCCCGAGCTGAAGGCCGCGATCGCCGCGAAGACGCTGCGCGACTCCGGCTACGAGGTCGAGGCGTCCCAGATCCTGGTGACCAACGGCGGCAAGCAGGCCATCTACGAGGCCTTCGCCGCGATCCTCGACCCGGGCGACGAGGTCATCGTCCCGGCGCCGTACTGGACGACGTACCCGGAGTCGATCCGGCTGGCCGGCGGTGTCCCGGTGGACGTCGTCGCGGACGAGACGACGGGCTACCGGGTCTCGGTCGAGCAGCTGGAGGCGGCGCGCACCGAGAACACGAAGGTCCTCCTCTTCGTCTCCCCCTCGAACCCGACCGGCGCGGTCTACACGCGCGCGCAGATCGAGGAGATCGGCCGCTGGGCCGCCGACAACGGCCTGTGGGTCCTGACGGACGAGATCTACGAGCACCTCGTGTACGGCGACGCGGAGTTCCACTCGCTCCCGGTGGTCGTACCGGAGCTGGCCGACAAGACGATCGTCGTCAACGGTGTCGCGAAGACGTACGCGATGACCGGCTGGCGGGTCGGGTGGGTCATCGGCCCCAAGGACGTCGTCAAGGCCGCGACGAACCTCCAGTCGCACGCCACGTCGAACGTCTCCAACGTGGCCCAGGTCGCCGCGCTGGCCGCCGTCTCCGGTGATCTCTCCGCCGTGGAGAAGATGAAGGAGGCCTTCGACCGCCGCCGCAGGACGATCGTGCGGATGCTGAACGAGATCGACGGCGTGGTCTGCCCGGAGCCCGAGGGCGCCTTCTACGTGTACCCGTCGGTCAAGGCGCTGCTCGGCAAGGACATCCGCGGCAAGCGCCCGCAGGACTCGGTCGAGCTGGCCGCGCTCATCCTCGAGGAGGTCGAGGTCGCGGTCGTCCCGGGCGAGGCCTTCGGCACCCCCGGGTATCTGCGGCTGTCGTACGCCCTGGGTGACGAGGATCTCGTCGAGGGCGTCAGCCGGATCCAGAAGCTGCTGGCCGAGGCGCAGGACTGACGCTGGACTGACGTTTTCGCGCTCCACGCGCGCGTGACGGGCCGTCTCCCCTGCGGGAGGCGGCCCGTTTCTGCGTGCGAGCAAGACCACGTACGGGGAATCCGGTATCGGGAGGCCTCCGCGGTACGGCAGGATCCTCGAATGGAGCGTGTACGTGATGTCTCTGAGCTGCCGAAGGCCCATCTGCATCTGCACTTCACCGGGTCGATGCGGCCGGCGACCGTGCTGGAACTGGCCGACAAGTACGGCGTCCGTCTGCCCGACGCCCTGACCGAGGCGCTGACCAGCGGGGAACCGCCGAGACTGCGGGCGACGGACGAACGGGGCTGGTTCCGCTTCCAGCGCCTGTACGACGCCGCGCGGTCGTGTCTGCGGGAGCCGGACGACATCCGGCGGCTGGTGCGCGAGGCCGCCGAGGAGGACGTCAAGGACGGCTCCGGGTGGCTGGAGATCCAGGTCGACCCGACGTCGTACGCACCGCGCCTGGGCGGGCTGATCCCGGCGCTGGAGATCATCCTGGACGCGGTCGAGACGACCTCCCGCGAGACGGGTCTGGGGATGCGGGTGCTGGTCGCCGCGAACCGGATGAAGCACCCGCTGGACGCGCGCACGCTGGCCCGGCTCGCGGTGCGGTACGCGGACCGGGGCGTGGTCGGCTTCGGCCTCTCGAACGACGAACGCCGGGGCATGGCACGGGACTTCGACCGGGCCTTCCACATCGCGCGGGAGGGCGGACTGCTGTCCGCTCCGCACGGCGGCGAACTGACCGGGCCGTCGTCGGTGCGGGACTGCCTCGACGACCTGCACGCCGACCGACTCGGTCACGGGGTGCGCGCGGCCGAGGACCCGCGGCTGCTGAAGCGCCTCGCCGAGCGGGGCATCACCTGCGAGGTGTGCCCCGCCTCGAACGTCGCCCTGGGCGTCTACGAGAAGCCCGAGGACGTGCCGCTGCGCACGCTGTACGAGGCGGGGGTCCCGATGGCTCTGGGGGCGGATGATCCTTTGCTCTTCGGCTCGCGGCTGGCCGCCCAGTACGAGATCGCGCGCCGCCATCACGCCTTCACGGACGAGGAGTTGGCGGAGCTGGCTCGGCAGTCGCTGCGGGGTTCGGCGGCGCCGGCGGATGTGAAGGCGAAGCTGTTGGCGGGGGTCGACGACTGGCTGGCGCAGGGCGTGTAGCGGCGGGGTCAGTCCGCGATCCCGGCGAGCAGGGTGCGGGCCAGCCGCGCGGCGAACTCGTCGACCGGCGGCCGTACGCCTTGCGCGGTCGCCTCGTACGCGAACGCGCGCTGGGCGCACGCGCCGAGGAGCAGGGACGCGGCGGCGAAGGTGTCGGCGTCGGGGCGGACGCGGCCGACGGCCTGTTCGGCTCGCAGGTAGGCGTCCAGGCCCTCGATGGGCCGGTGCGGCCCCGCACCGATCTCCCTCATCGCGTCGTCGTGCCGGCGCTTGAGCTGGGTCTCCGCGTACAGCGAGGCGGCGATCGGGAAGCTCTGCTCGTAGAAGAGGGCGGCCCGGCGGGCGATCTCGGTGAGGTTCTCCGTCAGTGTGCCCCGGCCGGGCTCGGCGACCAGGCTGCTCAGCAGGGGCGTCAACTGCGGCAGCCGCTCCGTGAGGACGCGGATGAACAGGTCTTCCTTGCTGTCGAAGTACTTGTAGAGCGCCGCCTCGGAACAGTCCGCCGCCTTGGCGATCTCCTTGGTGGTGGTACGGGCCAGCCCGACGGTGAGCATCAGTTCGTGAGCGGCGTCGAGGAGACGGACGCGGGCGGGCTTCTTCTCCATGGCACGGCCAATCGGGCTTGACGGGTGAGTGAGTGCTTACCCATTCTAGGGAGAGGCAGGGGTGAGTGAATACTCACCCACCACGCGAGCACCACCACACGATCACAGGAGGAGCCATGCACCTCACCGTCTTCGGTGCCACGGGAGGCATCGGCCAGGAGATCGTCCGGCAGGCCCTGGATTCGGGGCACCGGGTCACCGCGGTGGTACGGGATCCGGCGCGGCTGGCGGCGGCCGGTGAGCAGCTCGAGGTGGTCCGCTCGGAGCTGACCGACCCGGAGGAGGTGCGGGCCGCCGTGGCCGGCCGGGACGCGGTCCTGTCGGGGCTGGGCGCGCGCACCCGCAAGGAGGCCGGAGTCACGGCCCGGCTCACGCGTACGGTGCTGGGCGCGATGGACGCGACGGGGGTACGGCGGCTCGTCGTGGTGAGCGCGGGTCCGGTGGGTCCGGCGCCCGCGGCGGAGGGTCTCGTCGACCGCACGGCACGACGGATCGTCACGGCGCTTCTGAAGGATGTCTACGCCGACCTGGGCGCGATGGAGGCCGAGTTGGGCCGTAGCGCCACGGACTGGACGGTCGTGCGGCCGCCGCGGCTGCAGAACAAGCCGGTCACGGGGGTGTACCGGACGGTGGTCGGCGGTTTCCCTGCCAAGGGGCGGTTCATCGGGCGGGCGGATGTGGCGCACGCGATGTTGGCGATGACCGGGGATCCGGGGGCGGTGAAGCAGGGGGTGGGGGTGGCGTATTGAGGTGGGCTGGGCTGAGCTTGGGCTGAGCTGAGTTGAAGTGGGGCTTTGGTGCTAGAGGGTCACGCCGACCGTCACCGGTTCGTTGACCAGCGTGATGCCGAAGGTCTCCCGGACGCCGGCGACGACCTCGCGCGCGAGGGTGAGCAGGTCCTCGGTGGTGGCGTCGCCGCGGTTGGTGAGGGCGAGGGTGTGCTTGGTGGAGATGCGGGCCGGGCCGGTGCCGTAGCCCTTGGTGAAGCCCGCCTTGTCGATGAGCCAGGCCGCGGAGGTCTTGGTGTGTCCCTCCCCCGCCGGGAACGCGGGCGGTTCCACGCCGTCGCCCAGGTGCTCACGCACGCGTGCGTGGAACGCGGCGAACTCCGTGTCGGTGAGGATCGGGTTCGTGAAGAAGGAACCGGCCGACCAGGTGTCGTGGTCGTCGGGGTCCAGGACCATGCCCTTGCCGGCGCGCAGCTTGAGGACGGTCTCGCGGGCGGCGGCCAGCGGGACGCGGTCGCCGGGCTCCACGCCGAGTGCGCGGGCTGTCTCGGCGTACTTGATCGGCGCGGAGAGGCCGTCCGCGTCCTCCAGGTCGAAGCGGACGCGCAGGACGACGTATCGCTCGGGGTCGGCCTTGAAGCGGCTGTGGCGGTAGGAGAAGGCGCAGTCGGCGGGCGCGAGGGTGACCGTCTCGCGCGCGTGCCGGTCGTACGCGACCACCTCGGTGATCGTGGACGACACTTCTTGTCCGTACGCCCCCACGTTCTGGATCGGCGTCGCGCCTGCCGACCCCGGAATCCCGGCCAGACACTCGATCCCGGCGAGCCCGGCCTCGACGGTACGGGCGACGGCGTCGCTCCACACCTCACCGGCGGCAAGCTCGAGACGGGTGCCGTCGAGTACGAACCCCTTGGTGGCGACGACAAGCGCGGTCCCGGCGAACCCCTTGTCCCCGATCACCAGATTCGACCCCCCACCGATCACCAACAACGGCGTCCGCGCGTCATCGGCGTCCTGAACAGCGCGGATCACCTCGGCGTCGCTCGTCGCGGTGATCAGCCGATCAGCGGACCCGCCCAGCCGAAAGGTGGTCAACGGGGCGAGGGGGGCATCGTGAAGTTCCTGCACGCGCCCAAGAGTACGAGACGGGACCGACAGGATCGGCCGGGGCCGGAGACGAATGCCTGCGGCGCCTGCTCGGGATCGGCGGGGGCGCGCGCAGCGCCTACGCGCGCGCCATGGGTCGGGGCCGGGGCGGGGGGTATCCGTCCTCGGACCGGCGCGTCCGTCGGCCAACGAGGCACCGCCCGCAAACGCCGGCCACTGCGGGCGGACACCCCCCACCCCGTCCCCTTCGCACGGCGGGCGGGTGCGGGTCGTGGACAACCCCCTTCACACAGAGGGCTGGTGCAGGCCGTCGATACGTCCCTTCACACGGTGGGCGGGTGCGGGCCGTCGGCACGTCCCCTCACACGGTGGACGGGTGCGGGCCGTCGATACGTCCCCTCACACCGAAGGCGGGTGCGGGTAGTCGACACGTCCCTTCCTCGCCGTGGGCGGGTACCGGCCGTCGACACGTCCCCACCGGTCCCGGCCGCAGCACAGTCGTACGCCCGAGGCGCCACGCGCCCGACAACCCCGTCCCTCTCGCCGGCTGCGGCCGGTCGGCACATTCCCACGCCCCGTCCCCCGCCCAAGCTGCGGCCAGTCGGCACGTCCACACCCCCTCCCCCCACCCAAGCCGCGGGCAGTCGACACATCCCCACCCCCCTACCCCCGCCCAAGCTGCGGCCAGTCGACAGCTCCCCACCCGCACCCAAGCTGCGGGCAGTCGTGCCGCTGGGGCGGCACGGGTGGGCGCAGGCGGCGCCCCGTCAGCGCCGGGCTGCGCGACCCACCCCCGCACCAGCCCCGGCGCGCGGGTACGACGAAACGGCCCTGCCTGTCCTGGCAGAGCCGTTTCATTGCGGCCGGGTCGGGCCGGGGTCGAGCTATCAGCCGGCGATCGACTCCAGGGCCGGCGCCTGGTCCTCCGTCCGCGAGGACTCCGCCGCCTTCTCGGACCGCCGCGTCGGGATGAGCAGCGCAGCGACACCCGCGAGAGCCACAACCCCCGCCCCCGTCACCAGCGCCGGCTGCAGGCCGTCCACGAACCTCTGCCCCGACTCGTACCCACCCTGAGACGCGAAGATCGACGCCATGATGGCGATGCCGAGCGCGCCCCCGACCTCGCGCAGGGCGTTGTTCGCCCCGGACGCGATCCCCTGTTCCTTGGGCAGAACGCTGGACATGACCAGGTTGGCCGCCGGAGCGAAGTACAGCGCCATACCGATACCGCTGACGATCAGACCCGGCAACTGGACGGCGTAGGACACATCAGGAGTGACCACGGACGCCATCCAGGCAAGACCGGCCGCCTGGAGGAAGAGGCCCGTGGCGACGACGGGGCGGCCACCGATCCGGTCGGAGAGGATGCCCGCGATGGGAGCGACCAGCATCGGCATACCGGTCCAGGGCAGCATCCGGAGGCCCGCCTCGGTGGGCGAGTAGCCCAGGACGCCCTGCATGTACTGGCTGAGCAGGAAGATCGACCCGAACATCCCGAGGAACATGAGCAGACTCGCCGCGTTGATGCCGGCGAAGGCCCGCGAGCGGAACAGCCGCATCGGGAGCATGGGGTTCTTGGCCCGGATGCTGTAGAGGACGAACCCGACGAGCAGCGCCGACCCGGCGAACAGGCCGGTCAGGACCAGAGAGCTGTTCCAGCCGTCGGAGGGGCCGCGGACCAGGCCGTAGACGATCCCGAACAGGCCGCCGCTGGCGAGGAGCGTGCCGGGTACGTCGAGCGGCGCACCCGTGCCGAAGGACTCGGAGAGGCGAAGGCGGGCCAGGGGCAGCAACGCGATGCCGAGCGGAACGTTCAGCCAGAAGATCCAGTGCCAGGAGATGTGCTCGGTGAGGCTGCCGCCGATGAGGGGGCCGGACGCGACTGCGAGGCCGTTGACCGCGCCCCAGATGCCGAACGCCATTCCGCGCTTGGCTGCCGGTACGGCCGCGGTCAGGAGGGTGAGGGTCAACGGCATCATGATCGCCGCGCCTACGCCCTGGACCGCACGCGCCGCGATGAGGCTGTCGATGCCGGTGGCCATGGCCGCCGCGGCCGACGCGACGGTGAAGACGCTGATGCCGACGAGGAACATCCGTCGGCGGCCGAACCGGTCCCCGAGCGCCGCGCCGAACATCAGGAGCACGGCGAAGGTGAGCGTATAGGCGCTCACGGTCCATTCGAGGTCGCCCAGCGCGCCGCCGAGATCCTTGCGGATGGAGGGCAGGGCGGTGGTGACCACGAGGTTGTCGAGGGCCGCCATGAATCCGGCGACGCTGGTGATGACGAGGGCCCAGACGGTTCCCCCGCGACGTGCTGTCTGCTCTGACATCGCTCCCCCAGAGAGTGATCAGTCGCTTCGGTGGTGAGTCTGCTGCTGCTTGCTTGATTAGTTATTGATTACTAACTTTTGCGGCCATGAAAAGGCGGTTGCGGCGCCTTCTCCCCGCTCACGTGAACCACTTGCGTCGGTCGAACTAGCCGTTCCCGGTGATCTGGGTGCACGGATTGCCCCTGAGCCGGGCCTCCGACCCAAAGCCCTCCCAGACCCGATGCTCCGGCGGAAAACCCATGGCCACCAGGCAGTTGATGAGCATCCCGTACGCCAGGAACGACGTCGTCTCGTCGACATCGGCACCGAAGGACAGACGCAGCGTGTCCCACAGCCGCGACCAGCCCGCCCGCACCTCCTCGCCGAGCTCGAGATCGCCGGCCTGCTCGGCGGCGGCCACGGTGATGTACATCTGCATCTGCATCAGCAGCCGCTCCGGCTGCTCCGCGATGACCTTGCGGTACGTCTCCCCCATGGCGTGCAGGGCCTCTTCGCCCTGCAACCCCTTGGCGGCCTCCTCGAACGTGCGGATCGTGTCGTCCACGCACCGCTGCGCCACCGCGAGGAACATCGCCTTCTTGCCCGGGAAGAGCCGGAAGAGATACGGCTGCGAGACACCGACGCGCTTGGCGATCGCCTCGGTCGACGTGCCGTAGTAGCCACCGCGGGCGAACTCCGCGGTCGCCGCACGGATGACGCTCTCGCGCCTCTCTTCTGCGCTCATCCTGACCATGCGACGAAGTTAGTACTCAATCACTAACTACGTCAAGTGGGTGCGGAAGAGGTGGTTGACGAGGCTGTGGAGACGGAGGGAGAGGCTGGGGTGAAGGCCGAGGCATGCGTAAGGGGCGCCCTCAATGGAGTACGCCCCTTACCGCAAGCCACGCGTGCGTGTCTCAGCCCAGCCGTACGACCGCCCGGGACATGCCCAGCACCTTCTGGCCGGCGCTGGTCGCCATGAGGTCCACGCGGACCGTGTTGTCGTCGAGCTTGGCGGCGACCTTGCCGCTGACCTCGATGACGGCGCCCTGGTCGTCGTTCGGGACGACGACCGGCTTGGTGAAGCGGACGCCGTACTCGACGACCGCGCCCGGGTCGCCGGTCCAGTCGGTGACCACGCGGATCGCCTCGGCCATGGTGAACATGCCGTGCGCGATCACGTCCGGCAGCCCGACCTCCTTGGCGAACTTCTCGTTCCAGTGGATCGGGTTGAAGTCCCCGGACGCGCCCGCGTACTGGACGAGCGTGGCACGGGTCACGGGAAAGGTCTGGGCGGGCAGCTCGGTGCCGACCTCGACGTCGTCGTAAGCGATCTTCGCCGTCATCGGTTCCTCACGCCTCCTCTGCCGCGCGGGAGACCAGCTTGGTCAGGGCGGTCACGACGTGCTCGCCCGCCTCGTCGTGGACCTCGCCGCGGATGTCCAGGATGTCGTTGCCGGCCATGGACTTGATGGCCTCGATGGTCGAGGTGACGGTGAGCCGGTCACCGGCCCGCACGGGGCGGACGTAGACGAACTTCTGGTCGCCGTGCACGACCCGGCTGTAGTCCAGGCCCAGCTGCGGGTCCTCGATGACCTGTCCCGCGGCCTTGAAGGTGATCGCGAACACAAAGGTCGGCGGGGCGATCACATCGGGGTGACCGAGCGCCTTGGCGGCTTCCGGGTCCGTGTACGCCGGGTTGGTGTCTCCCACCGCGACCGCGAACTCACGGATCTTCTCCCGGCCCACCTCGTACGGGTCGGTGGGCGGATAGGTCCGCCCCACGAAGGACTGGTCGAGCGCCATGGCTCGGCACCTCCTGTTGTCTGAACCGGTCGGTAACCGGGGCCGATAACGACACGAGGCCGCCCCCCGACTGCGGGGGCGGCCTCGTGTACGAGCCTGATTTATCGCGTTTCGCGGTGCGCGGTGTGCGCGTTGCAACGCGGGCAGTGCTTCTTCATCTCCAGTCGGTCCGGGTTGTTACGCCGGTTCTTCTTGGTGATGTAGTTCCGCTCCTTGCACTCCACGCAGGCCAGCGTGATCTTCGGGCGGACGTCGGTGGCAGCCACAGGAGTGCTCCTTGACGAACGGATGGGACGATGAACGCATAAAAGAGTAGCCGATCGAAGGACCGACCCCGCAATCGGCTACTGTCAGTAGCGGTGACCGGACTTGAACCGGTGACACAGCGATTATGAGCCGCTTGCTCTACCGACTGAGCTACACCGCTGTGATGCGATCAGTTCCCGCCTTGCGACGGGAACCTCTCACACCAGAGCCCCAATACGGAATCGAACCGTAGACCTTCTCCTTACCATGGAGACGCTCTACCGACTGAGCTATTGGGGCGAGCGATGAAGACATTACACGCTCGGCAGCCGTTCACCCAAATCCGTTTCGTGGCCCCCATACAGGCCCATCCAGCCGCTCCCCCAGCGGCCTCCGGAGCCCCTCGGGACCGTCGGACCACACCGGTACGACTATTGCGCTCCTCCCCGACACGGGCGGATCACCGCCCTAGGCTCGACTCACTCTGCGTGATCTTGCCTCCCCGGTGAGTACCCGGTCCGCAGTGCCCGAGTCCGCGCAGCCCCGAGCCCCTGGAGCGCGATGCCCGACAGCCAGCCGCAGCCGCCTCACTCGTCGTCCTCCTCGTCCTCCTCCTCCGGTTCCTCGGGCCCCGCGGGCTCGTCGGGACAGGGCGACTCGGCCTCCCTGCTGCTGTGCGGGGCGCGGCTGACCGACGGCCGGACGGTGGACGTACGGCTGGGCGGCGGGCGTATCGAGGCGGTCGGTACGGCCGGCAGCCTGGCGACGGACGCCGCTCGGGGCTGCGGCGCGCGCGTGGACCTCACCGGCTACCTGCTGCTGCCGGCCCCGGCCGAACCGCACACCCACGGTGACACCGCCCTCTCGGCCGACGGCGACGGGCCCGCCTCCTCGGCCCCCGAGGACGTCCAGCGCCGGGCGACCGAAGCCGCGCTGCTGCAACTCGGCCACGGGGCGACGGCGGTACGGGCACACGTGCGCGTGGGTGACGTCCAGGGGCTCGGCGCGCTGGCCGCGGTGCTGCAGGCACGGCGTTCGCTGCGCGGCCTGACGGAGCTGACGGCGGTCGCCATGCCGCGGCTGCTGACCGGCGTGGCCGGCGCGGACGGGCTCGCGATGCTCCGGGACGCGCTGAAGATGGGCGCCTCGGTGGTGGGCGGCTGTCCCGACCTGGACCCCGACCCGACGGGGTACGTGGAGGCAGTCCTCGAGGTCGCCTCCGAGCACGGCTGCCCCGTCGACCTGCACACCGACGCCGCCGACCCGGCGCGCCTCGCCCGCCTCGCCGCGATGTCCGGCGGACTGCGCACCGGCGTGACCCTCGGCCCGTGCGGCGGCCTGGACCGGCTGCCCGCCGAGGCGGCCCCGCGCATCGCCGACGGGCTCGCCACGGCCGGCGTGACCGTGGTGTGCCTGCCCCAGGGCGGCTGCGCCGCCGTCGACCGCCGCGACACGGCACCGGTACGGCTGCTGCGCTCGGCCGGCGTACGCGTCGCCGCGGGCAGCGGCGCCCTGCGCGACCTGTCGAACCCGGTGGGCCGCGGGGACCCCCTGGAGGCGGCCTACCTCCTGGCCTCCCGCTACGGGCTGCGCCCTGAGGACGCCTACGACGCCGTCAGCTCCTCAGCCCGCGCCGCCCTCGGCCTGCCCGAGGTCCGCGTCGAGGCCGGCTTCCCCGCCGAACTCCTCGCGGTCCGCGGCGACCGACTCGCGGGCGCCCTCTCCCTGGCGTACAGCCGCATCGTCGTGCACCGGGGGCGCGTGGTGGCACGCACGAGCGCGGTACGGGAGTACTGCAACTCGGCGGCGGCAGCGGAGCTGGGGTTGCCTCGGCAGGGCCGGGGCGAGGTGTCGTGACGGGGCGGTGGGCGCACGCCACCCGCGCGCGAGCCGCCTCTATCGGCTCCCGGGTGCGCCCCTGAGGCGTGGCTCAAGTCGTGCGGCGGATGCGGCCGTCCGGGCGTACGGTCGAAGGCATGCGCATTGTCATCGCTGGTGGTCATGGTCAGATCGCGTTGCGGCTGGAGCGCCTGCTCGCCGCGCGCGGAGACGAGGTCGCGGGGATCATCCGTCACCCCGAACAGTCCGACGATCTGCGGGAGGCCGGTGCCGAACCGGTGCTCCTGGACCTGGAGTCGGCCTCGGTGGAGGAGGTCGCGGAGAAACTGCGGGGCGCCGACGCGGCGGTCTTCGCGGCGGGCGCGGGCCCGGGCAGCGACGCCGCCCGCAAGGACACGGTGGACAAGGGCGCAGCGGTCCTGTTCGCGGACGCGGCGGTCAGGGCGGGTGTACGACGACACGTGGTCGTCTCGTCGATGGGCGCCGACCCCGCGCATCAGGGGGACGGCATCTTCGACGTGTACCTGCGCGCCAAGGGCGAGGCGGACGCGTACGTGCAGGGCCTGAACGCGCTGGACGCGACGATCCTGCGCCCAGGCGCGCTCACGAACGACGCCGGCACCGGTCTCGTCCGCCTGGAGGCCCGCACGGGCCGCGGCGCGGTACCGCGCGACGACGTGGCCGCCGTACTGGCGGAGTTGGTGGACAGCGTCGCGACGGCGGGCCTGGTCCTGGAACTGATCAGTGGTTCGACGCCGGTGTCGGTCGCGGTCAAGTCGGTGGCGGGGAACTGAGACCGACGGCGGTCCGTCGGAGCGGTCAGAAGAGCGGGAGCTGGCCGGGGAATTCGGGAACTGTGTAGCCGTCCAACGACGGCTGCGCGGCACCCAGTTGCGTCTGACGGCGCGACCCGGGACACGACACCAGCTCCCCCGCCTCTCGCGCCCCGGGCGGATCGTGCCGCGCGATCCGTCCGGCGACCACGGCGATCTCACGCCGGCATTCGGGACAGCGTCTACGGGGAGTGGACATGCTGTCAGTGTGCCCCGAGGGTCACTGTGTTGCGCGTGCGCGGGGCCGGGGCGAGCTGGACGTCTCCCGGGGTGGCGGCATGAGGAAAACGACGGAGCACGCAAAGACCCCCTCCGCCCTGCTCTTACGCAGGTCGGAGGGGATCTTTTTCCCGTGTGGCGGCGCGTGGATTCGAACCACGGAAGGCTGAGCCGGCAGATTTACAGTCTGCTCCCTTTGGCCGCTCGGGCACACCGCCGGGGGTTGCTGCCGTTCGAACCGCTTTTCGGCGGTGCTCGCTGGCAACGACGTAAACAATACCCGATACGGAGGGGTGCTTCGCCACCCGATTGATCTGCGCCCGGGGGACATGGGGTGGCTAGGCTTGTGCGGATGCGGCCCGGATCGACGCCGGGCTCGGCGGCCACCCCCACGCCCGCCGACACGCACCTGACAAGCACCCCGATACAAGGAGCCACAGGACATGGCCGACTCCAGTTTCGACATCGTCTCGAAGGTCGAGCGGCAGGAGGTCGACAACGCCCTCAACCAGACCGCCAAAGAGATCTCGCAGCGCTACGACTTCAAGGGTGTGGGTGCCTCGATCGCGTGGTCCGGCGAGAAGATCCTGATGGAGGCGAACTCCGAGGACCGGGTCAAGGCCATCCTCGACGTCTTCCAGTCCAAGCTGATCAAGCGTGGGATCTCGCTGAAGTCCCTGGACGCGGGTGAGCCCCAGCTCTCCGGCAAGGAGTACAAGCTCTTCGCGTCGATCGAGGAGGGCATCTCCCAGGACAACGCGAAGAAGGTGGCGAAGATCATTCGCGACGAGGGCCCCAAGGGCATCAAGGCCCAGGTGCAGGGCGACGAACTGCGCGTCAGCTCCAAGAGCCGTGACGACCTGCAGACCGTGATCGCCCTGCTGAAGGGCAAGGACTTCGACTTCGCCGTGCAGTTCGTGAACTACCGGTAGATGGCGGCCCGGCTGCTCGGCCGTTGTACGAGGAAGGGTGGGCACCGCCGGTGCCCACCCTTCTCGTCTGCTGGCCGCAGTCCAGGGGTGTGCGGTGTGCTCAGTCGCGCGAGTTGCCGAACAGCAGGCGGAAGGCGATCAGGAGGACCAGCGAGCCGCCGATCGCCGCGGCCCAGGTCGCGCCGTCGTAGAAGTCCTTGGAGATCGGGTGGCCCAGCCAACGGGCCGAAATCCAGCCACCGATGAACGCGCCCGCGATCCCTATCAGCGTCGTGCCGATGAAACCGCCCGGGTCGCGGCCCGGCAGCAGGAACTTGGCGATGGCTCCGGCCAACAGCCCCAGAATGATCCAGCTGATGATGGTCATGCCGTGAACCTGCCCTTCCGCGCTGTGCCCGCACTGTCCGGGCACTGTGATTTCGGGCGCGTTTGCTCGTGCCTGGTGCTCATGCTCTGTTGATGGATGGGACGTCTTGACGGCACTTCTCGGTTGCAACTGATCGGTAATGTTTCGGCCATGACATCGTCCGGTCCGGATCCGTCCGGTTCGAGTTCGCCCAGTTCTGATCCGCCCGAACTGCGGCGCACTCTGGGGGTCGGGGACGCCGTGGTCATCGGGCTCGGTTCGATGATCGGGGCCGGCATCTTCGCCGCCCTCGGACCCGCGGCACGTGCCGCCGGTTCCGGACTGCTGCTCGGCCTCGCGGTCGCCGCCGTCGTCGCGTACTGCAACGCCACGTCGTCGGCCCGGCTGGCCGCCCGGTATCCGGCCTCGGGTGGCACGTACGTGTACGGACGCGAGCGGCTCGGGGCGTTCTGGGGCTATCTCGCGGGCTGGTCGTTCGTGGTCGGGAAGACGGCCTCCTGCGCGGCGATGGCGATCACGGTCGGGGCGTACGTCTGGCCGGGGCAGGCGCATGCCGTGGCGGTCGCGGCCGTGGTGGCGCTGACCGCGGTGAACTACGGCGGCGTCCAGAAGTCCGCCTGGCTGACGCGGGCGATCGTGGCGGTGGTCCTCGCTGTCCTCGCTTCCGTGGTGGTCGTGTGTCTGGGCTCGGGTGCCTCCGACGCGGGGCGCCTGGACGTCGGGGTCTCGGGTGGGGTGGGCGGGGTGTTGCAGGCGGGCGGGCTGCTGTTCTTCGCGTTCGCCGGGTACGCGCGCATCGCGACCCTCGGTGAGGAGGTGCGGGATCCGGCGCGCACCATCCCCCGCGCGATCCCGCTCGCTCTGGGCATCGCGCTGGCGGTCTACGTGTGTGTGGCGGTGGCCGTCCTTTCGGTGCTGGGGGCTGACGATCTCGGTCGAGCGGGCGCCCCGCTGGCCGACGCGGTGCGGGCCGCCGGCGTGCCGGGGCTGGTGCCCGTGGTGCGCGTGGGTGCCGCGGTGGCCGCACTTGGGTCGTTGCTCGCGCTCATCCTGGGCGTCTCACGGACGACGCTGGCCATGGCCCGGGACCGGCATCTGCCGAACGCGCTGGCGGCTGTGCACCCGCGCTTTCAGGTCCCGCACCGGGCCGAGTTGGCCGTGGGCGCGGTGGTCGCCGTCCTGGCCGCCACAGTCGACGTGCGGGGCGCGATCGGGTTCTCCTCCTTCGGTGTGCTGGCCTACTACGCCATCGCCAACGCCTCGGCCTGGACGCTCGATTCGGCTCCGGCGGCCCGCGCGATGCCGGCGCTGGGACTTGTCGGGTGCGTGGTCCTGGCCTTCTCTCTGCCGGGGGTGTCGGTGGTCGTGGGTGCGGGTGTGCTGGTCCTGGGGGTGCTGACGTACGGCGTGCGGCGGCGGTTGGCCTCGCGATAGCAGTCAGGAACGAGGGCAGGGAGCCAGGTCGGTCAGGACGCCCGCTCGGCCGTCGTGCGTATGCGGAAGTCGGCCCAAGGAGCCATCTCCAGCTCCTCGTTCATCTCCTCGTACCAGCCGGTCCCGTCGACCCAGGCACGCAGCCAGTCCGTGAGTTCGGGGGCGTCGATGAACCAGGCGTGGTCGGCCTCGGCGGCGTTCGGCTCGTAGAGGAGGACGGTGGCCTGTGGAGTGTGGCAGTCCACGCAGGCGTACATCGCGCAGCCCCAGTGGGATATCGGCAGGACGCCCTCGGGCCAGGGCCACTCCGGGTCCTTGCGGGCGTCCTTGCGGTTGGCGAGGTACTGCACGACGGCGGCGGGCTCGCCGGCGGGCGGGCTGTCGAGCAGGGGCAACAGGCCGTACTCCGGGCCGAATCCACCGTCCCCTATCCGCAGGTAGAGGTCGGCGAGCAGCGGCGGCAGGGAGAAACCGAGCGTGGCCTCGGCACGGGCCAGGGTGGCGGCGTCGACGGGCTCGGGCAGGGAAGTCCAGCCCCACGGATGGGTGTTGCGTGCCTTGGCGGCCACCCGTGCCAGCAACTGCTCGTTCTCGGTCATGGGTTCATGATGCAAGGCGGCACTGACAATCGAACCGGCCTGTGGACAACTACCGGGTTGTGGACAACGCGTCGGCCCGGGCGAGGGGCGACCGATCGTCAACCCCCAACCCGGGCCGTGTGTTCTATGCGCTCAGCGTGCCGCGAACGGCTGGTCCGTCGGCACGATCTCGCGGCCGAGGGGCAGCAGCGAGACCGGGATGAGCTTGAAGTTGGCGATGCCGAACGGAATGCCGATGATCGTGATGCAGAGGGCGATGCCCGTGACGATGTGCGCCAGGGCCAGCCACCATCCCGCGAGGATCAGCCACAGCACGTTGCCGATGCAGGAGGGCGCCCCGGCGTCGCGGCGCTCGACCGTCGTGTACCCGAAGGGCCACAGGGCGTAGATGCCGATACGGAAGGCCGCGATGCCGAACGGGATGCCGATGATCGTGATGCAGAGGAGGACGCCCGCTAGCAGGTATCCGAGGAAGAGCCAGAAGCCGCTCAGGACGAGCCAAATGACGTTCAGGATGGTTTTCACTGGGGTCGACCTGCCATCTTCTCGAGACGGGCGATGCGCTCCGCCATCGGCGGATGTGTCGAGAACATCTTGGAGAGTCCCTGGCCTGGGCGGAAGGGGTTCGCGATCATCATGTGGCTCGCCGTCTCGATCCGGGGCTCGGGCGGCAGCGGCAGTTGCTTCGTGCCGGTTTCGAGCTTGCGCAGGGCGCTGGCGAGCGCGAGGGGGTCGCCGGTGAGCTGGGCTCCGGACGCGTCGGCCTCGTACTCCCTGGAACGACTGATGGCCAGTTGGATGACGGTGGCCGCGAGCGGGCCCAGGATCATGATCATCAGCATGCCGAGGATGCCGGGTCCGTCGTCGTCGTTCGAGCGGCCGATCGGGATCAGCCAGGCGAAGTTGACCAGGAACATGATCACGGAGGCGAGTGCGCCGGCGACCGACGAGATGAGGATGTCGCGGTTGTAGACGTGGCTCAGCTCGTGGCCGATGACACCGCGCAGCTCGCGCTCGTCGAGGAGGCGCAGGATGCCGTCCGTGCAGCACACGGCGGCGTTGCGCGGATTGCGGCCGGTCGCGAAGGCGTTCGGTGCTTCCGTCGGCGAGATGTAGAGGCGCGGCATGGGCTGGCGGGCCTGGGTGGAGAGCTCGCGGACCATGCGGTAGAGAGCGGGGGCCTCGAACTCGCTGACCGGACGGGCGCGCATCGCGCGTAGCGCCAGCTTGTCGCTGTTCCAGTACGCGTACGCGTTCGTGCCCAGTGCTACCAGGACCGCTACGACGAGCCCCATGCGGCCGAAGAAGCTGCCGATGACGATGATGAGGGCGGACAGTCCCCCGAGGAGTACTGCGGTCCTTAGCCCGTTGTGCCGGCGGTGCACGGTACGCCCTCCAAATCGCGCAGCAGGGGAACCCTTTGCTTGCTGATCCTGCGTGTTGTCTCCGATGCCACCGGTGCCGTGGTGTCACGTCCAGTGGACCCTCCCTCACTGGTCAACGCCAGGCGGGGGCCTCTAGTTCCCTTGTGCGTGCGGCGCCGGGCATGGGCCGACCGGGTGATGGCGGCCTCTGCTGCCTGCTTCTGCCCGGAAGAACGCGGTGCCGGTTCTAGAAGAGTGCCGTGTCCGCGAAGCGCAGGACCAGCTGCGGAGCGCCGGACAGCGCGACGGCGAGGAGGCCGGTGAGGGTGATGGCCGCCGTGAGCGGGGCGGGCAGGCGGTGCTTGACGGGCTCGCCCTCGGGGGCGCGGAAGAGCAGTGCCGTCCACTGGAGGTAGTAGAAGAGGGCGATCACCACGTTGACGGCCATGACCACGGCCAGCCAGCCGAGGCCCGCGTCCACGGCCGCCGCGAACACGGTGACCTTGGCGAAGAGACCGATGATGCCCGGCGGCAGCCCGGCCAGGCAGAGCAGGAAGAAGGCCAGGAGCAGGGCGGCGAGGGGGTTCTTGGCGTACAGGCCGCGGTAGTCCGAGATGCGGTTGAGGGCTTGTGTACGGCCCACCAGTGCGGCCACCGCGAAGGCGCCGAGGTTCACGGCGGCGTACATGAGGGCGTAGGCGACCGTGGAGCCGATCGAGTGCTCGGCGTCGTCGGAGTAGGCGGCCGCGGCGATCGGTACGAGGAGGTAGCCGGCCTGGCCGACCGACGACCAGGCGAGCAGGCGTACCGCGCTGTAAGCGCGCGTGGCCTGTTGGCGCAGTGCGCCGACATTGCCGACGGTCATGGTGAGCGCGGCCAGGGCTGCCAGGGCGGGGCCCCAGACGTCGGCGTACGAGGGGAAGGCGACGACTGTGACGAGGATCAGGCCGGAGAAGCCGACCGCCTTGCCGACGACCGAGAGGTAGGCGGCGATCGGCAGGGGCGCTCCCACGTAGGTGTCGGGCACCCAGAAGTGGAAGGGGACGGCCGCGACCTTGAAGGCGAAGCCGACGAGGGTGAGGACGACGCCGGTCTGGGCGAGTGTGTGGAGCTGTCCGTCGACGTGCTGGATGCGGTCGGCGACCTGGGTGAGGTAGAGGGTGCCGGTGGAGGCGTACACGAAGCTGATGCCCATGAGGCTGACGGCGGTCGCGGTGACCGACGACAGGAAGAACTTGAGGGCGGCTTCGGAGGACTTCCGGTCGCCCTGCCGAAGGCCCACGAGGGCGAAGGCGGGCAGGGAGGCGACCTCCAGGGCGACGATCAGGGTCGCGAGGTCGCGGGACGCCGGAAGCAGGGCGGCTCCGGCGGCCGAGGACAGCAACAGAAACCAGTACTCCCCTTCGGGGAGTCCCTTGTCGGCGTCCTTGAGGGCGGTGACCGACAAGAGGGCGGCGAGCAGGGCGCCGCCCAGGACCAGGAACTGGATGACCAGGGTGAAGCGGTCCGCGGTGTAGCTGCAGACGTCGGCGTTGCCGTTCAGGCAGAAGGTGGAGCGGTCGCCGTCCAGGAGGGGCAGCAGCAGGAGTGCGGAGGCGGCGAGGCCCGCCACCGAGAGCCAGCCGAGGAGCGCCTTCTTTTGTTCGCCGACGAACAGGTCGGCGACCAGGACGACGAGTGCGACGACCGCCGCGAGGGTGGGCGGTGCGATGGCGAGCCAGTCGACGGACTGGACGAGGTTCGCGGCCAGCGGCTGGACCGGGCTGCTCATCGGGTGCCTCCTGCGAGGAGCTGCTGCACGGCCGGGTCGGTGAGGCCGAGGAGGGCCTTGGGCCACAGCCCGGCGACGACGGTGAGGACGACGAGCGGGGTCCAGGCCGCGAACTCGTAGGACTGCACGTCGGCGAGGAGCGGGGCTTCCTGCGGTACAGCGCCCATGCAGACGCGGCGGACCACGACGAGCATGTACGCGGCGGTGAGGAGCGTGCCGAAGGCCGCGATCGCCATGAAGGTGAGGAACACCGGGCGGCTGAGGTCGGCGGCGGGCTTGAAGGCGCCGAACAGTGCCAGCATCTCGCCCCAGAATCCGGCCAGTCCGGGCAGGCCGAGCGAGGCGACCGCGCCGAAGGCGAGCAGGCCGCCGAGGCGCGGGGCCTTGCCGTACAGCGCGGCGCCGGTCTCCGCGGCGAGGGTGTCGAGGTCGGTGCTGCCGGTGCGGTCCTTGAGTGCGCCGACCAGGAAGAAGAGCAGGCCGGTGATGAGGCCGTGGGCGATGTTGGCGAACAGGGCGCCGTTCACGCCGGTCGGGGTCATGGTCGAGATGCCGAGCAGGACGAAGCCCATGTGGCCGACGGAGGAGTAGGCGATGAGGCGCTTGAGGTCGCCCTTGGCGCCCTGTCGGGCGAGGGCCAGGCAGGCCAGGGATCCGTAGATGATCCCGACGACGGCGAAGGCGGCGAGGTAGGGCGCGAAGGTGCGGAAGCCGTCGGGGGCGATCGGCAGCAGAATTCGGACGAAACCGTACGTACCCATCTTGAGCATGACGCCGGCCAGCAGGACCGAGCCGACGGTCGGGGCCGCGGTGTGGGCGTCGGGCAACCAGCTGTGCAGCGGCCACATCGGCGTCTTGACCGCGAGCCCGATCCCGATCGCCAAAACGGCGATGACCTGCACGGATGTGCTCAGCGACCGGCCGTTGTCAGTGGCGAGTGCCACCATGTCGAATGTGCCCGCCTTGATCCCGATCAGGAGCAGGCCGAGCAGCATGATGACCGAACCGAGCAGTGTGTAGAGGATGAACCGCCAGGCGGCCCGCGTCCTGTCCTCGCCGCCCCAGCGGGCGATGAGGAAGTACATCGGGACGAGGACCATCTCGAACGCCAGGAAGAACAGCAGCAGATCGAGGACGGCGAAGCTCGCGAGGGTGCCGGACTCGAGGACGAGCACCAGTGCGACGAAGGCCTTCGGGGTCGGGCCCGCGGGCATCTTGAAGTAGGAGTAGAGCGCGCAGAGGAAGGTCAGCAGCGCGGTCAGGACCAGAAGGGGGAGGGAGATGCCGTCGATGCCGAGGTGGATCCGCACATCGAGTGCGGGGATCCAGCTGATGTCGGTCGTGGCCTGCATCTTCGACGGGTGGTCGTGGTCGAAGCCGAGCGCGAGGACGATCGCGGCGATGAGCACCGCGCCGGTCACGGTCACGCCGTGCCGCAGCACGGCCTGTTCGGGCGACTTCCCCTTCAGTCCGGGCGGGGCGGGCAGCAGAGCGGCGACGGCGCCCAGGAGGGGCGCGACGACGACGAACGCCAGAAGGAACTGCATCACGGACTCGCTGATATCGATCACGCCTGCTCACGCTCCCGTGGCGACTAGGAGGGCGGCGACCGCCAGGACGACGGTGCCGGCGAGCAGCGCGCTCACATAGGTCTGCGTGTTGCCGGTCTGGGCGCGCCGTACGGCGGACCCGAGCAGGCGGGGCAGGGTGCCCGCACCGCGTACGTAGGTCTCGACGACCTCGCGGTCGAGGAACCGGACGAGACTCGCGCCGGCCAGGACCGGGCGGACGAAGAGGGCCGCGTACACGGCGTCCAGGTGGAAGCCGACGGCCGCGTGCCGGTGCAGCGGGCCGAGCAGCATCCGTCCGGGGTCCGCCGGGTCGGGTGCTGAGGCCACGTCCCCGTACGCGGGCGCGTGGCTGGCGATCGCCTCGGCCTCGACGAGTCCCGCGTCGCCGTCCGGGTGGGCGGCGACCGCGCCCAGCGGGACATGGGCCGCGAGTGCGCTGGTGTGCCGCCAGACGGCGTAGGTGACGATGCCGCCGACCAGGGCCACGCCCGTGCCGAGCACGGAGGTGGTGAGGGTCGGGGTGAGGTCGCGGCCGTCGAACCAGCCGGGCAGCGAGCGGTAGGCGAATCCGCCGAGGGCGAGGGACGGGACGGCGAGCACCCACAGCACCACGGTCATGGTGCGAGGCTGACGGCCGTGGTCGGGGGCTTCGGCGCCGTGTCCGCGGAAGGCGAGCAGCCACAGGCGGGTGGCGTAGGCCGCGGTGAGCAGGGCCGTGAGCAGGCCGGCGACGAGCACGGTCCAGCCCGCCGCGCCGGGGGCGTGCTCGGTGTGGCCGGTGGCGACGTGTTCGGCGGCGCCGAGGACGGACTCCTTGGAGAAGAAGCCGCTGAAGGGCGGGATCGCGGCGAGCGCGAGGAGCGCCACGGTCATCGTCCAGAAGGCGTCGGGGACGCGGTCGCGGAGCTTGCCCATGCGGGACATGGCGGCCAGCGAGTTGGTGCCGGCGGCGTGGATGATCACGCCGGCCGCGAGGAACAACAGCGCCTTGAAGGCGCCGTGGGACAGGAGGTGGAAGACGGCGGCACCGCGGTCGCCGACAGCCAGGGCGCCGGTCATGTAGCCGAGTTGACCGATCGTCGAGTACGCGAGGACGCGCTTGATGTCGTCCTGGGCGAGCGCGGCGAGACCCGAGCCGACCATCGTGACGGAGGCCATCACGGCGAGGACGACCATCGCGGCCTGCGAGGCCTCGAACACCGGGAGGAGACGGGCCACGAAGTACACACCGGCGGCGACCATCGTCGCGGCGTGGATCAGCGCGGAGACGGGGGTCGGGCCGGCCATCGCGTCGGGGAGCCAGGTGTGCAGCGGGAACTGTGCCGACTTGCCCGCGACGCCGGCCAGGAGCAGCAGGGCGATCAGCGTCGGGTGGTCGAGTCCGCCGCTCGCGACCGTGCCGAGGACCTTGGTGATCCGGAAGGAGCCGGCGTCGGTGGCGAGGGCGAACAGGCCGATGAGGAACGGGACATCACCGAGCTTCGTCACCAGGAAGGCCTTGATGGAGGCGGCGCGGGCCTCCGGGGTCTCCCAGTAGTGGCCGACCAGGAAGTACGAGCAGATGCCCATGATCTCCCAGCCGACCAGCAGCACGATCAGGTCGCCGGAGTAGACGACGAGCAGCATCGCGGAGGTGAAGAGGGAGACGAGGGCGGCGTAGGAGGGGTAGCGCGCGTCGTCCCGCAGGTAGCCGGTCGAGTAGATCTGCACGCACGACGCGACGAAGGCGACCAGTACGGCGACGAGGGCGGCGAAGCCGTCGATGTGCAGGGCGAGTTCGATCGGGACCGAGCCGGTGGGCGTGAGCTCCGTGGCGGAGTCGACGGCCCGGTCGCCGCCCTGGCGCACCGCGACCAGCACGGCGAGCAGGAGGGAGGTGAGGGGCGGCAGGATCGCGAGCGGGCGGACGAACCCGGGGGCCGTGCGGCCCAGGAGCAGGCCCGCCGCCGCGCCCAGGAACGGCAGGAGGGGGACGAGGACGGCGAGGTTGGTCGTGGTCACGCGGTGGCCTCAGCCTTCCCGGCCCGGCCGGCCGACCCGGCCGTGCGGGCGTCACTGTCGGAACCGTCGGAGTCCCAGCCGTCGGAGTCGGTACCCCCGGGAGCCGGCCCATCGGATTCCGGCCCGTCGGGCTCGTGGCCCTCGGCGGTGTCGCGGAGCCGGTCGATGTCCGAGGTGCCGCGGTTGCGGTAGACGGCGAGGACGATCGCCAGGCCGATGCCGATCTCCGCGGCGGCGATGGCGATGGTGAACAGGGTCAGGGCCTGTCCGGAGTGCAGGGTGTCCCGGGCGGTCCTGCTGAGCCAGACGTCGAAGGCGACGAGGTTCAGGTTGACGGCGTTGAGCATCAGCTCGACCGACATCAGGACGAGGATCGCGTTGCGGCGGGCGAGGACGCCGTAGATGCCGGTGCAGAAGAGGAGCGCGGCGAGGACAGCCGGATAGGCGAGGTGCATCAGCGGGCGCCTTCCTGCTTGGCCGGGTTGGTTCCTTCAACCGAGCCGGTTCCATCGACCGAGCTGGTGCCCTCAACCGGGCCGGTTCCCGATTTCGGCCCATTTCCCTCGATCGGGTTATTCCGGGAATCCGGGGCAGATGGGGAACTCTCCGTGATCGCCCGGGAGTTCAAAGGGGGAGAACTCGACTCCGCCTTCGCTTTGCGGGACAGGACGATCGCGCCGACCAGGGCAGCGAGGAGAAGGACGGAGAGGGCCTCGAAGGGGAGCACCCAGTTCTGGAACAGGCTCGCTCCGGTGACGGCGGTGGTGCCGGCGGCCGGGCCGTCCAGATCGATCCAGGTGGCGCGGAAAGCGTCGACGACGACCCAGACCAGGGCGGCCGCCGCGGCGACGGCCACGGTGAGGGCGGCCCAGCGGTTGCCGGAATCGGCGTCCGGGGAGCGGCCGATGGGGGCCTTGGTGAGCATCAGACCGAACAGGAGGAGGACGACGACGGAACCGACATAGATGAGGACCTGCACCCAGGCGATGAACTCGGCGGTGAGCAACAGGTATTCGACGGCGAGACCACCGAGGGTCACCACCAGCCACAGGGCGGCGTGCACCAGCTGCCGGGTGGTGACGCTGACGAGGGCGGCGCCGAAGGTGACCAGGCCGACGAGGAGGAACGCGACCTCGACGCCGGTCGGGGAGAGGAAGCCGTGCGTTTCGGCGGCGGTGGTGGTGAGCGTGGGGTGCGCGGCGGTGGTGAGCGCAGGGTGCGCGGCGGTGGCGGGCACGGCCAGGGCGTGCACCGCGGTGGCGGCGGCTGCGGCGAGGGTCACGGTGTGCCTCCCCCGGCTTCGGGCGACTTGGGCGGCTCGGGCTTCGCGGGCGGCTCGGGCTTCGCGGGCGGCTCGGGCTTCGCGGGCGGCTCGCTCAACTCGTCCTGCGCAGCCGAAGTCACCTGTGCCGCCGCCAGCTTCTCGGCGGACTTGTGGGCGGCGGCGATCTCCTTCGGTTCCTCCGCGCCGGGGTCGAGGGCGGGTGGGGCCGGGACGGTCCACATCCACTCTCGGAGCTTGTCCCGCTCGTGGGTGAGCTCGCGGATGTCGGTCTCGGCGTACTCGAACTCCGGTGACCAGAACAGCGCGTCGAAAGGACAGACCTCAATGCAGATACCGCAGTACATGCACAGGGAGAAGTCGATGGCGAAGCGGTCGAGCACGTTACGGCTTCGCTCGCGGCCGCCGGGGGCCGCCGCCGGGACCGTCTCCTTGTGGGAGTCGATGTAGATGCACCAGTCGGGGCACTCACGGGCGCAGAGCATGCAGACCGTGCAGTTCTCCTCGAACAGGCCGATCACACCGCGGGTGCGGGGCGGGAGGTCGGGCTGAACGTCCGGGTACTGCTCGGTGACGGTCTTCTTCGTCATCGTGCGGAGGGTGACGGCCAGACCTTTGGCCAGGCCGGAGCCGGGAAAGCGGGGCCGGGTGGGCGGGAGGGGCTCGGCCATGGTTAGGAGATCACCACCTTGACGATGCCGGTGAGGGCGATCTGGGCGAGGGAGAGGGGGACCAGGAGGGTCCAGGAGAGTTTCTGCAACTGGTCCTCGCGCAGGCGGGGGTAGGTGACGCGGAGCCAGATGACGACGAAGGCCAGGACGGCCGTCTTCAGCAGGGTCCAGACCCAGCCGAGGCCGTCGGCACCCCAGGGGCCGTGCCAACCGCCCAGGAAAAGGACGGTGGTCAGGCCGCACAGAACGATGATTCCGGCGTACTCGGCGAGGAGGAACAGGGCGAAGCGCAGACCGGTGTACTCGGTGTAGGCGCCGAAGATGATCTCCGAGTCGGCGACGGGCATGTCGAAGGGCGGGCGCTGGAGTTCGGCGAGGCCGGCGACGAAGAAGACGATCGCGCCGACGATCTGCCAGGGCAGCCACCACCACTCGAAGGCGTCGAGGATGCCGGGGAGGGAGACGGTGCCGGCCGCCATGGCCACGGAGGCGGCGGTGAGCAGCATCGGGAGTTCGTAGGCGAGGAGTTGGGCGGCGGTGCGCAGGCCGCCCAGGAGGGAGAACTTGTTGGCGGAGGCCCAACCGGCCATGAGCGAGCCGAGGACGCCCACGCCCATCACCGCGAGCACAAAGAAGATGCCGGCGTCGAGGACCTGGCCGACCGCGCCCTCGCCGGGGCCGATCGGGATGGCCAGCAGAACGATCAGGTACGGGAGGAGGGCTACGGCGGGGGCGAGTTGGAAGATGCGGCGGTCCGCACCCGCCGGGACCACGTCTTCCTTCTGCGCGAACTTGACGCCGTCCGCGACGAGTTGGGCCCAGCCGTGGAAGCCACCGGCGTACATCGGGCCGAGGCGGCCCTGCATGTGGGCCATGACCTTGTGCTCGGTCTGACCGACGATGAGGGGGAAGGTGAGGAAGACGACGAAGACGATCAGGAGTCGCAGGGCGACGTCGAGAGCGTCGTTCACTGCGGGCCTCCTGCGGGGTCTTCGGGGGTGGGTGCTTGCGGGGTTCGGGGCGCCTTCGAGACCTCGCCGGCCTCGCCTGCGTCAGGAGCCTGAGGTGTCTCGGGAGCCTGAGGGACCTCGGAGGTCTGAGGGACCTCGGGATCGGGGGCTGGTTCCGTTCCCGAAGCGGACTCCATGGATTCCGAAGTGGGTTCTGGGCCGGATTCCGGGCCGGACTCCAGGCCTGATTCCGGGGCGTCGAAAGCCGGGCGGGCGTGGTGCCACGGGGCGTCCGGGCTGTGAGGGGCCGTGGGTGCCTTCGGCGGTGTGGCGGGCTCGCCCTCGCTGCGGTCGGCGGGTGACGGGCTCGATTCCGGTTCCGGGGTGGTCGGCGTCTGTTGGCTCGCGGAGCCCTGGGACGCGGTGCGGGTGCGCCGTGGCGAGGCAGGAGCCGACGCGGGGGCGGCTGCGTCGGTTGCCGGTGCCGACGAACCCTGCGTCGGGCCGGCCTCCGCCTGACTGGCGGAGCCGTCCGCTGCTGTGCGGGTGCGGCGGGGCGGGCGGTCGCCCGTGGGGCGGGCCGGACGGTCTGCCGGCGCCTGGCCGGGGCGCTCGACCGCCGCGCGGCCCGGTGCTCGGCCGGCCGCTCGGGCGGGGCGGGCCGGAGCCGGGGGCAACTGGCCCTTCTGGGGGCCCCATTCGTTGGGGTCGGGGACGCCTGGCGGGAGGGTCTGGCGGCGCTTGGGGCCGCCGTGGTCGGACTCGCCCGGTTCCTTGGCGCCGGGCCAGGCCTTGGCGACGCGGGCCGCCAGGACGAAGTCCTTGCGCAGGGGGTGGCCTTCGAAGGTTTCCGGGAGGAGGAGGTGGTCCAGGGCGGGGTGGCCGTCGAAGACGACGCCGAACATCTCGTGGGTCTCGCGCTCGTGCCAGGCGGCGCCCGCGTAGACGTCGACGGCGGAGGCCAGGGTCGGCGACTCGTGCGGGACCGTCGTGCGCACCAGGAGGCGGCGGACCGGGGACAGCGCCACGACGTGGGCCGAGACGCGGAAGCCGGTGCCGGGTTCGTCGACGGCGCTGAGCCAGTCGAAGTAGGTGCAGCCCAGTTCGTCGCGGGCCACGCGCAGTGCGGTGAGCCAGGTGGTGGGCGGGACGTCGACCGTGAGGACCTCGTAGGACTCCTCGGCGGTGGCCTCCGTACCGAAGAGTTCTTCGGCGGGGGCGGGGAGCCAGCCGATCGTCGTCATCAGGCGTCCCCTTCGGGCGACCCGGCAGAAGGAGTCGATCCGTTCGAGGGAGTCGGCGGGGGCTTCACCAGGCCGCTCTGCAGGGCCGCTGTCGACGGGCGTGCCGGGGCGGTGCCGTAGCGCTCGGCCAGGGACTCCCGGGCGATCTTCTCCTGGAGTTTGAGGATTCCCTGGAGGAGGGCCTCGGGGCGGGGCGGGCAGCCGGGGACGTACACGTCGACCGGGATGATCTGGTCGACGCCCTTGGTGACGGAGTAGGAGTCCCAGTAGGGACCGCCGCAGTTGGAGCAGGCACCGAAGGAGATGACGTACTTGGGTTCCGGCATCTGTTCGTAGAGGCGCTTCACGGCGGGGGCCATCTTGTCCGTGACCGTGCCGGAGACGACCATCAGGTCGGCCTGGCGCGGGCCCGGCGCGAAGGGGATCACGCCGAGGCGGATGAAGTCGTGGCGGGCCATGGACGCGGCGATGAACTCGATGGCGCAGCAGGCCAGGCCGAAGTTGAAGACCCAGAGGGAGTACCGGCGGCCCCAGTTGAGGACCACCTTCATCGGCTCGGGGGCGAGGCGGGCGAGGGCGCCCAGCCGTTTCGGCTCGGGGAGGTACACCGGCTCCGCCTCCGGAATCGGCTGCGGCGAGGTCACTTCTGGCGTCACGTCCATTCCAGGACGCCCTTCTTGTAGGCGTACAGCAGGCCGACGGCGAGGAAGCCGAGGAAGATGAACATCTCGACGAGGGTCGTCGCGCCGTAGCCGGGGGCGGCGAAGACCGTGGCCCAGGGGAACAGGAAGATCGAGTCGACGGCGAAGATGACGTAGAGGAAGGCGTAGACGTAGTAGCGGACCTGGGTGTGGGCCCAGCCCTCGCCGACGGGGTCGACACCGCACTCGTAGGTCAGGAGCTTCTCGGGGGTGGGGACCACCGGGCGCAGCAGGCGGCCGGCGCCGAAGGCGACGGCGACGAAGAGCACGCCGACGACGGCGAGCAGTCCGACGACCGAGTACGACTCGAAGTAGTCCGCCGCGACGACGGTCGGATCGAGGACAGTCGGTTCCCGCACGTCCGCGTCCGTCCCTTCGCTGGCTGCTCGACGATCGCTGCGGTTCGGCAATCCGCGATCAGCGAGTTGCGATCTGCGATCTGTACGGACGGGAGTCTAGGCCCTGTTAAAGGGACGGTAAGCAGCCCGTCGGGCTCGAGATCTGCTTGATATGCCGGGGCCGGACCGAAGTCCGTGCCGAGGGGTGGGGTTTTCCCCAGGGGAACCTGGCGGCCCTCCTCATGGCGCGGCGGCCCCGGGCGCGGCACGCTGGCCCATATGACCGAACGCCTCTTGTTCCCGACGCCCGATCGGGAAGCCGCGCGGCCGGAGGACGACGACCGTCTGCCGCCCGCCCGTTTCGCCTATGACCGGCACACCTGGAAGGAGATCGCGCATCTGCTGGCGAACCTTCCGGTGTCGCTGGTCGGTTTCACCTACACCGTGGTGGTCCTGTTCACCGGCGGCATGCTGGCCCTCACGGTGATCGGGTTCCCGCTGCTGACCCTCGGGCTGCTGGGGGCACGGCAGTTGGGCCGGTTCGAGCGGGCGCGGGCCAGGAAGCTGCTCGGGGTGCGGATCGACGAGCCCAGCCGGCTGCCCAAACGCCGCGACGGCTATCTGCCCTGGCTGTGGATGACCCTGAAGGACCCGGTGGGCTGGCGCACGATTCTGTACGACTTCATCCGGCTGCCCTGGGGCATTCTCACCTTCACCATCACGCTGACCTCGCTGTTCGTGCTGTGGCCGGTGCTGCCGTTCATCGCGCGGGGGCTGGCCAACGCCGACCGGGCGATGGTGCGCGGTCTGCTGTCGCCGTCCGACGAGCTGGAGCAGCGGATCGCCGAGCTGGAGTCGGACCGGGGGGTCGTGGTCGACACGGCCAACGCCGATCTGCGGCGCATCGAGCGCGATCTGCACGACGGGGCGCAGGCCCGCCTGGTCAATCTGGCGATGGGCCTCGGGCTCGCCAAGGAGAAGCTCCTGGAGGACCCGGACACGGCCGCGGAGATGGTCGCGGAGGCGCACGGCGAGGTGAAGCTGGCGTTGCAGGAGCTCAGAGATCTCGCCCGGGGCATCCATCCGGCGGTGCTCACCGACCGGGGCCTGGACGCCGCGCTGTCGTCGGTCGCCTCGCGCTGCACGGTGCCGGTGAAGGTGACGGTCGATCTCGTCGCCCGGCCGGCCGCGGCGATCGAGGGCATCGCCTACTTCACCGTCTCCGAGCTGCTGCAGAACATCAGCAAGCACAGCGCCGCGCGGACGGCCTCGGTGGAGGTGTGGCGGTCGGCGGACCGGCTGCTGATCCAGGTCGAGGACAACGGCCGCGGGGGCGCGCGGCTGGACGGCGGTACGGGGATGCGGGGGCTCGCGGACCGGCTGGGTGCGGTCGACGGGCTGTTCATCCTGGACTCGCCGGTGGGCGGCCCGACCACGGTCACGGCGGAACTGCCCTGGCGGGACCGCACGCCGGGTCAGCCGTAGGGCCTGGACCGGCTTGGCGCGCAGGGGCGGCAGGGCGCCCGCGGAGGTAGGGAAAACCCCCCGTCGAAGAGGCCTACGGACTCCATGGTTCGGGGAGCTGCGACGCAGGAGGGTGGAGGTACGGCGGGACAGCCGCAGGACGAGTAGAACGGGACGACGTCGATGGCCACGGAGTACGGACAGGGCTACGGGGACGGGCACGGTTACGACAGCGGTCTCCCTCTTGCCGGCGAGCGCCGGCACCGGCTGCCCGCCGGGCTGCGGGCGCCGTTCGAGGCACGCACCTGGCGGGCCTTCGCGTATGTGCTGCTGAGCCTGCCGATCAGCATCCTTCTCTTCACCTACGCGGTCACGATGGTGTCGCTCGGTGCGGGTCTGCTGGTGACGTTCCTCGGGGTTCCGGTGCTGGCGGCGGGGCTGGCCGGCTGCCGCGGGTTCGGGGCGATGGAGCGGGCGCGGGCGCGGGGGCTGCTGGGCGTGGAGGTGGCCGACCCGGAGCCGCTGCGGATGCGGAAGCCCGGCGTGCTGGCGTGGGTGGGCGCGGTGCTGAAGAGCGGCACGTCGTGGCGGTCGCTGCTGTACGCGGTGCTTCAGTTCCCGTGGTCGGTGTTCTCGTTCGTCGTCGCGCTGAACTTCTGGGCGTACGGCTGGGCGTTGCTGACGTATCCGCTGTGGTTCTGGGTCTTTCCGGTGTACGTCGGTCAGGGCGGAGTTCAGCTGTTCAGCGACGGGACGCACAGCGTGTACCTCGACAACCCGTTCGAGATCACCGTGACCGCGTTGGTGGGGCTGTTGTTCACGTTGGCCACGCCGTGGATCGTGCGGGCGCTCACGACGGTGGACCAGGTGATGGTGCAGGGGTTGCTCGGGCCGACGCGGTTGTCGGCGCGGGTGGTGGAGCTGGAGTCGGACCGGGGGGTCGTGGTCGACACGGCGGCGGCGGATCTGCGGCGGATCGAGCGGGATCTGCATGACGGGGCGCAGGCGCGGTTGGTGGCGTTGGCGATGGATCTGGGGCTGGCGAAGGAGAAGCTGACGGAGGATCCGGAGGCGGCGGCTCGGATGGTGGGTGAGGCGCACGGGGAGGTGAAGACGGCGTTGCAGGAGCTGCGGGATCTGGCTCGGGGGATTCATCCGGCGGTGTTGACGGATCGGGGGCTGGACGCGGCGTTGTCCTCGGTGGCGTCGCGTTGCACGGTGCCGGTGCAGGTGGAGGTGGATCTGCCGGCGCGGCCCGCGCCGGCCATCGAGGGGATCGCTTACTTCACCGTGTCCGAGTTGCTGCAGAACATCAGTAAGCACTCGCGGGCGACGTGGGCTTCCGTGGATGTGTGGCGGGTGGAGGATCGGTTGATGGTGCAGGTTGTGGATGACGGGGTGGGTGGGGCGGATACGTCCGGGGGGTCGGGGCTCGGGGGGTTGGCCGAGCGGTTGGACGCGGTCGACGGGATTCTGGTGGTGGATTCGCCGGTGGGTGGGCCTACTCGGGTGACGGCGGAGCTGCCTTGGCGGGCGGTTCGCTGACCTGGGCTTTCCTCGCCCCCGCCGCCCCTACCCGTCCCATCCCCAGGGGCGCTGCCCCTTCGACCCCACTGGGGGCTGCGCCCCCAGACCCCGCTTCGGCCTGAACGGCCTCGTCCTCAAACGCCGGACAGGCTGAAAGATACGGACCGGAGTTCAAGAGGCGCAGCCCGCTGAGGGTGGGTGGGGGATCGGGATGGCAAAACCTCGGCCTCGAACACCGGACGGGCTGAAAGATACGGACCGGAGTTCAGGAGGCGCAGCCCGGTAGGGGTGGGTGGGGGTTGGGGATGGCAGAGCCTTGGCCTTGAAGGCCGGACGGGCTGAAAGACAGACCGGCTGGAGGATGCTCGCCGGCGTTGAGGTGTTTCTGTGGGTACCCGCCCTGAAATGGACCCCCGAAACCCGCCCTACCATGCGTCTTTTCCCGTTGATTCGTGTTCGGCGGGCGCAGTGGGATGGGATTGCTGGAATGCTGGACCACCGAAGCCGCCGTGGGGGCCGACTTGGTCGGTGCGGCGGGCGGAGTCGGGCTCGGGGGGCCGGAGATCGTGGAGGACAGGGTGCGGGTGGTCATCGCCGAGGATTCAGTGCTGCTTCGGGAGGGCCTGACCCGGTTGTTGACCGACCGTGGGCATGAGGTCGTCGCCGGAGTCGGGGACGGGGACGCGTTGGTCAAGACCATCACGGAGCTGAACGAACAGGGCGAGCTGCCGGACGTGGTGGTCGCCGATGTGCGGATGCCGCCGACGCACACGGACGAGGGGGTGCGGGCCGCCGTACAGCTGCGGAAGGCCCATCCGGGACTCGGTGTGCTCGTGCTGTCACAGTATGTGGAGGAGCGGTACGCCACCGAACTTTTGGCCGGTTCCAGCCATGGGGTGGGCTATCTGCTGAAGGACCGGGTCGCCGAGGTGCGCGAGTTCGTGGATGCCGTGGTGCGGGTCGCCCAGGGGGGTACCGCGCTGGATCCCGAGGTGGTCGCGCAGCTGCTGGGGCGCAGCCGTAAGCAGGATGTGCTGGCCGGGCTCACCCCGCGGGAGCGGGAGGTCCTGGGGTTGATGGCCGAGGGGCGGACCAACTCCGCGATCGCCCGGCAGTTGGTGGTCAGCGACGGTGCCGTCGAGAAGCACGTCAGCAATATCTTTCTGAAGCTCGGGCTGTCTCCGAGTGACGGGGATCACCGGCGCGTTCTCGCGGTGCTCACCTATCTGAACTCCTGACGGGCTGACACTTGGTCAGAAACCGCGGAGGCATCCGGGGCGTCTCCACAAGGAGACGCCGGGGCGAGAAATCATGACAAGTCAGGGCGGCGCACCGTCTCAAAACCGCGTCCATCATGCGAATGGCCAAGGGAAGGCGACCCTGCCGGACGTAGGGTTGATCCTGGGAAGGCCTGCGGGAAGGCCGGTCCCCGACAGCCGCCTCGAAGGAGGTCCAGTTCAGTGACCAGCCAGGTCAGCAGGACAGCGGAACAGGCCGACGAAGCCGTCTTGGGAGAGCAGCGCAAACCGACGGGCGAGAAGGACGTACGCAGGCTGGACCGGGTGATCATCCGGTTCGCGGGAGACTCCGGCGACGGTATGCAGCTCACCGGCGACCGCTTCACCTCCGAAACGGCGTCCTTCGGAAACGACCTTTCGACACTGCCGAACTTCCCCGCCGAGATCCGCGCCCCTGCCGGCACCCTGCCGGGGGTCTCCTCCTTCCAGCTCCACTTCGCGGACCACGACATCCTCACCCCCGGCGACGCGCCCAACGTGCTCGTCGCCATGAATCCCGCCGCGCTCAAGGCGAACATCGCCGACGTGCCGCGCGGCGCGGAGATCATCGTCAACACGGACGAGTTCACCAAACGGGCCCTGCAGAAGGTCGGGTACGCGGCCTCGCCCCTGGAGGACGGCTCGCTCGACGGGTACAGCCTCCACGAGGTTCCGCTGACGACGCTGACGGTCGAGGCGCTCAAGGAGTTCGACCTCAGTCGCAAGGAGGCCGAGCGCAGCAAGAACATGTTCGCGCTGGGCCTGCTGTCGTGGATGTACCACCGGCCGACCGAGGGGACCGAGAAGTTCCTGCGGGCCAAATTCGCGAAGAAACCCGAGATCGCCGCGGCGAACCTGGCAGCGTTCCGCGCGGGCTGGAACTTCGGCGAGACCACCGAGGACTTCGCGGTCTCCTACGAGGTCGCTCCGGCCGCCACCGCGTTCCCGCCCGGCCTCTACCGCAACATCTCCGGCAACCTCGCCCTGGCCTACGGTCTGATCGCCGCCGCCCGCCAGGCCGACCTGCCCCTCTTCCTCGGCTCCTACCCCATCACCCCGGCCTCCGACATCCTGCACGAACTCAGCAGGCACAAGAACTTCGGCGTACGGACCTTCCAGGCCGAGGACGAGATCGCGGGCATCGGCGCGGCGCTGGGCGCGGCCTTCGGCGGTTCGCTGGGAGTGACGACGACGAGCGGTCCGGGAGTGGCACTGAAGTCGGAGTCCATCGGGCTCGCCGTCTCCCTCGAACTGCCGCTGCTCGTCATCGACATCCAGCGCGGCGGGCCCTCCACCGGTCTGCCCACCAAGACCGAGCAGGCCGACCTGCTCCAGGCCATGTTCGGCCGCAACGGCGAGGCGCCGGTTCCGGTGATCGCGCCGAAGACGCCGGCCGACTGTTTCGAGGCGGCCCTGGAGGCGGCGCGGATCGCGCTGACGTACCGCACTCCCGTCTTTCTTCTCTCCGACGGTTATCTGGCCAACGGCTCGGAGCCCTGGCGGATCCCGGAGACGGACGAACTCCCGGACCTGACCGTGCAGTTCGCGCAGGGACCGAACCACACCCTCGACGACGGCACCGAGGTGTTCTGGCCCTACAAGCGCGATCCGCTGACCCTCGCGCGCCCCTGGGCGATCCCCGGCACGCCCGGTCTCGAACACCGCATCGGCGGCATCGAGAAGGAGGACGGGACCGGGAACATCTCGTACTCCCCCGCCAATCACGACTTCATGGTCCGCACCCGGCAGGCCAAGATCGACGGCATCGACGTGCCCGATCTGGAGGTCGACGACCCGCACGGGGCGAGCACGCTGGTGCTGGGCTGGGGATCGACGTACGGGCCGATCACGGCGGCGGTGCGGCGGCTGCGCGGGGCCGGGGAGGCCATCGCGCAGGCGCATCTGCGGCACCTCAACCCGTTCCCGAAGAACCTCGGCGCGGTGTTGAAGCGGTACGACAAGGTCGTGATCCCCGAGATGAACCTCGGTCAGCTCGCCACGCTGATCCGGGCGAAGTACCTGGTAGACGCCCACTCGTACAACCAGGTCAACGGCATGCCGTTCAAGGCTGAGCAGCTCGCCACGGCTCTCAAGGAGGCCATCGATGGCTGAGACGTCCACGGAAGGTTCGGACACGATCGAGGCGCTTTCTCTCGTCCCCAAGGCCGAGGGCAGGCAGTCCATGAAGGACTTCAAGTCCGATCAGGAAGTGCGCTGGTGCCCCGGCTGCGGTGACTACGCGATCCTGGCGGCCGTCCAGGGCTTCATGCCGGAGCTGGGGCTGGCCAAGGAGAACATCGTCTTCGTCTCGGGCATCGGCTGCTCGTCCCGGTTCCCGTACTACATGAACACGTACGGGATGCACTCCATCCACGGCCGGGCGCCCGCCATCGCGACCGGACTGGCGTCCTCCCGGCGGGACTTGAGCGTGTGGGTGGTGACCGGTGACGGCGACGCGCTGTCGATCGGTGGCAACCACCTGATCCACGCCCTGCGCCGGAACGTCAACCTCAAGATCCTGCTCTTCAACAACCGGATCTACGGCCTCACGAAGGGGCAGTACTCCCCCACGTCCGAGGTCGGCAAGATCACGAAGTCGACGCCGATGGGGTCGCTGGACGCGCCGTTCAACCCGGTGTCGCTGGCGATCGGCGCGGAGGCGTCCTTCGTGGCGCGGACGATCGACTCCGACCGCAAGCATCTGACGGAGGTGCTGCGGCAGGCGGCCGCCCATCCCGGCACGGCGCTGATCGAGATCTACCAGAACTGCAACATCTTCAACGACGGGGCGTTCGAGGCGCTGAAGGACCGTCAGCAGGCGGAGGAAGCGGTGATCCGCCTCGAACACGGACGCCCGATCCGCTTCGGGGCGGACGGTTCACGGGGTGTGGTGCGAGATGTGACGACGGGTGACCTGAAGGTCGTCACGGTCACGCCGGACAACGAGTCCCAGATCCTGGTCCACGACGCCCACGCGGCGTCCCCGACCACGGCGTTCGCCCTCTCCCGCCTCGCCGACCCGGACACCCTCCACCACACCCCGATCGGCATCCTGCGCTCCGTGGACCGACCGGTGTACGACACGCAGATGAGCGACCAACTCGACGCAGCGATCGAACAGAACGGCAAGGGGGATCTGGGGGCGCTGCTGGCGGGCGGGGACACCTGGACGGTTGTGGGCTGACGGCGACGGACATGCGGAAGGGCCCGGACGAGGTGGGTGGTCATCCGGGCCTTTACGTCGGTCGAGTCAGGCTTCGGGGATATCCCGCTTGGCTCGGAGGAGAGTGTCACGGGTGATGACGACGATGCGCTCGTAGTCGGCTCTGGCAGCATCCGCGGGCAGAAGTCCGTCTAGTTCCTCGGTTCGGTCGGTGCCGATGACCGCAAAATTTCCGTCGCTCAGCTCGAACAAATCGGGACACGTCTCGCCGGTCATTGATCCTCGCTGGCGGGGCGAGTCGCCGATTCGGCGAAGAATGCTGACGACAGGGAATTCGCTGTGCACGCGGGGGCCCTTTTCTACTTTCTACGGCCGGACACAAATGAAGGTCCGACCCCACGTGACCAGGGGCCGGACGCAACACGTTGCGCGCGAGAATACCCGATCAAGCAGAAGGATACCCGATTACCCAGAGGTAGTAAGAGCGAATCCTTAAATCGCCTCTGTCGACTTATGGATTGCATCACTTCACGAATTCGGCTCATCCTCCGAGCCGACAACCCACCATTCGTCCGGATCGTCCGCCAATTCATCGACAATTACATTGACGACGTCGCTCACCCGAGCCTCTAATGAATGGCGCGGCAGGCTCAGGCGGTGCTCCCGAGTCGTTTCCCAATACTCCGCAAAGACCGGGTTCCGAGCCAGTACCCGCAGATGCCCGATCAACTCCTCCCAGCCGTAGGCACCGATGCGATGCCCCAGCAGGATCGCGCTGTACTCCCGGTTGACGAACAGGACTTGGCGGCGCTTGTGGTCCGAGAGTTCGCGCAGGGTGCTCATGGCGGCGGCCAGCGCGGGGTCGGCGATCGCGCGGTCCACCTGCTCGGCCGTGATGCGGTGCAGCATGAGCAGGTTGGCGTTCCTGATCTCCTCGGCGACACAGGTGAGTTGGTGCAGCACGGCCAGCGCCAGTTCCTCCTGTCGCCGGCGCCAGGCCTGGCGGGGAAAGGGGGTGCGCACTCGGCCGCTCCTCGTTCGCGATGCAGAACCGATCCTTCGCGCATCCGGATTCTGTCTGGCCATGCGACCCCCGAGTAGGCGTCCGCACGCCGGTCGAAGTCCTCGTGGGCGGCACGAGGGCCGGTGCGCGGTTGGGCACTGCGCCCCGCCCCCAGGATGCCGGGCGACTCAAGTCGGCGCGGGAGGCGGAGAGGGGGCGCACGGGTGGACGTGGCGCTCGTGTCATTCGACGCCCTGACATGTGTGTGCCCAGCGAGCGCCTCCCGCATTCGTTCGGTGGAGCCGCTACGCGCGCGTCATCCCTGCTCAGCGGCCGCTTTCCGGGTGTCGTACATCTCCCGCGCCTCCTGCACCTCCGGCATCCGGCGTTCGGTCCACAGCGCCAGCGCCCGCACCTGTTCCGCCGCCTCGCGGCCCAGGTCCGTGAGGGAGTAGTCGACCCTCGGCGGGATGACCGGCTTGGCGTCGCGGTGGACCAGGCCGTCTCGTTCGAGGGTCTGGAGGGTCTGGGTCAGCATCTTCTCGCTCACCCGCCCGATCGCCCGGCGGAGTTCGCTGAACCGGTACGGGCGGTCGAGGAGTTCGATGAGGACGAGGACGCCCCAGCGGGACGTCACGTGCTCCAGGACCAGGCGGTACGGGCACATCACCGCACCCACGGTGTACTTGCTTGTCGCCTCACTGCTTACTGCCATGTCGGTACCTTACTTCAAAGTGGGTACTTTCGTAAGGTTAGTGCAACCCCTAGGGTTAGCGTCATCGCACCCCACAAGGAGTTGTCATCATGAGCATCGTCGTCACCGGAGCCACCGGACACCTCGGCCGCCTCGTCGTGGAGCAGTTGCTGGAGAAGGTTCCGGCCGATCAGGTCACGGCGGTCGTCCGCACTCCGGAGAAGGCCGCCGACTTCGCCGAGCGCGGCGTGAAGATCGCGGTCGCCGACTACAACTCCCCCGAGACCTTCGACTCCGTCTTCGCCGCCGGCGACAAGGTGCTGCTCATCTCCGGCAACGAGTTCGACAAGGGCCGGGTCGAGCAGCACAAGGTCGTCATCGCGGCCGCCAAGGCCGCCGGTGCCGCGCTGCTCGCCTACACCAGCGCCCCGGGCTCCCTCACCGCCGCCCTGGCCGACGACCACCGCGGCACCGAGGAGGCCCTGCTCGCCTCCGGTCTGCCGTACACCTTGCTGCGCAACGGCTGGTACAACGAGAACTACACCGAGCAGCTGGCCCCGGTCCTGGAGCACAGCGCCGTCGTGAACGCCGCCGGTGACGGCCGCGTCTCCTCCGCCTCCCGCGCCGACTACGCCGCGGCCGCCGTCGCCGTACTGACCGGCGAGGGCCACGAGAACCAGACGTACGAACTGGGTGGCGACGAGGCCTGGGGCTTCGCCGAGTACGCGGCCGAGCTGAGCCGGCAGACCGGCAAGGAGATCGCCTTCAACAACGTTCCCGGCGAGGTCCTCATCGGCATCCTCACCGGCGCCGGGCTGCCCGAGCCGTTCGCCGCGATCCTCGCCGGCGTCGACGCCTCCATCGAGAAGGGCGAGCTGGTCGTCGCCACCGGTGACCTGTCCCGCCTCGCCGGCCGTCCGACCACGCCGATCGCCGAGTCGATCGCGCTCGCCCTCAAGGGCTGACGCCCAGGTCAGGGACGTGGACCCGGCCTGTCATGACCGTATGGCGATACGGGCATGACAGGTGCGGGTCCTCGGCGTTACCTTCGTGCCTGCGCGCGTGTGCGATCAGGTGAGGGGGAGGGCCCGTGAGCGGGAAGCCGAAGGGTGAGCGGCACATAGGACTGCTGAACGGCTTCGCCGCGTACGGGATGTGGGGACTCGTTCCCCTTTTCTGGCCGCTGCTCAAGCCCGCCGGAGCGATCGAGATCCTCGCCCATCGCATGGTCTGGTCGCTCGTCTTCGTCGGGGTCGCGCTGCTCTTCGTACGGCGCTGGGCCTGGGCCGGCGAGTTGCTGCGGCAGCCGCGCCGGCTGGCGCTGGTCGCGGTGGCCGCGGCCGTCATCACCGTCAACTGGGGCGTCTACATCTGGTCCGTGAACAGCGGGCACGTGGTCGAGGCGTCCCTCGGGTACTTCATCAATCCGCTCGTCACCATCGCCATGGGCGTGCTGCTGCTGAAGGAGCGGCTGCGGCCCCTTCAGTGGGCGGCGGTCGGGGTCGGGTTCTCGGCGGTCGTCGTGCTCACGGTGGGGTACGGGCAGCCGCCCTGGATCTCGTTGACGCTCGCGTTCTCCTTCGCCACCTACGGGCTGGTGAAGAAGAAGGTCAATCTCGGGGGCGTCGAGTCCTTGGCGGCCGAGACCGCGATCCAGTTTCTGCCCGCGGTGGGGTATCTGGTGTGGCTGGGCGCGCGGGGCGACGCGACCTTCATGAGCGAGGGGGCCGGGCATGCCGCGCTGCTCGCCTCGACCGGGGTCGTGACCGCGCTGCCCCTCGTCTGTTTCGGGGCGGCGGCGATACGGGTGCCCCTGTCGACGCTCGGGCTGCTCCAGTACCTGGCGCCCGTCTTCCAGTTCCTGCTCGGGGTGCTGTATTTCCACGAGGAGATGCCGGTGGAGCGGTGGGCCGGGTTCTCGCTCGTGTGGCTGGCCCTGTGCCTGCTCACCTTCGACGTGTGGCGGACGGCAGCGGCGGGGCGGCGGCGGCTGGAGCTCGCCCGGGCGACGGATGTACCGGCGACCGCTCCGGTGGATGTCTGATCTCGTCCCCGAAGGACGGTCGGGCTGTGATTGTCAGACCCTCGTTGGATAGTGGGTGTCATGACTCAGACGCCCGCAGCCACCCCCACGCCCCTCCACTGGAAACTCGTCGTCGACTCCGGTGACCCGCATGCCCAGGCCGACTTCTGGGCCGCCGCCCTGCACTACTCGGTCGAGGACAACAGCGCCCTCGTCGAGCGGCTGCTGGGGCTCGGCGCGCTGCCGAAGGAGGCGACCGTCGAGCATCACGGACGGGCCGCGTTCCGGGACCTGATCGCCGTACGGCATCCGGCGGACCCGTACGACGAGGGCAGCGGTACGGGGCTCGGGCGCCGGCTGCTGTTCCAGCGGGTGCCGGAGGTCAAGAGCGTCAAGAACCGGCTGCACCTGGACCTGCATCCCGGCCCGGAGCTGCGGGACGGCGAGGTCGAGCGGCTGGAGGGGCTCGGCGCGAGCGTGCTGCGGCGGGTGAAGGAGAACGGCGGGGAGTGGGTCGTGATGGCCGATCCGGAGGGGAACGAGTTCTGCGTGCAGTAGGAGTTCTGCGTGCAGTAGGAGTTCTGTGCGCGGTAGGGGGTTCTGCGCGCCGTAGGGGGTTCTGCGCGCACGAGGAGTTCGGAGTTCACCCGGATATCCGTTATGTGAACTCGCTGTCCTGATACCGCTCTTGACGGGGAAATGGTCAAGGCTTCACCATCCTGGGACCCCATCCACTGTGGAATCCCTGTGATTCCCGATGAAGCCGGAGCCCCCCACATGGCCCCCGCACTGACCCCTCGCATCAAGCTCGCCGCCGGTGCCTCTGTTGTCATGCTCCTGACTGGCGGATCCATAGTCGGCGCGGCACCCGCGCCCGCCCCGGCCCTTGCCGCCGCGCCCGACATCCCCGTGGCGAACGTCAAGGCCCACCTGGCCCAGCTCCAGTCCATCGCCACCGCCAACGGCGGCAACCGCGCGCACGGCCGCACCGGCTACAAGGCCTCGCTGGACTATGTGAAGGCCAAGCTGGACGCGGCCGGATTCACCACGACCATCCAGCAGTTCACGTCCTCCGGCCGCACCGGCTACAACCTGATCGCCGACTGGCCCGGCGGGAACACCAACTCGGTCGTGCTGTCGGGCTCGCACCTCGACAGCGTCACCGCCGGAGCCGGCATCAACGACAACGGCTCGGGCTCCGCGGCCATCCTGGAGACCGCGCTCGCCGTCTCACGGACCAACTTCCAGCCCACCAAGCACCTCCGGTTCGCATGGTGGGGCGCGGAGGAGCTCGGGATGGTGGGCTCGCGCTACTACGTCAACAGCCTCACCACCGCCAACCGCCAGAAGATCAGCGGCTATCTGAACTTCGACATGATCGGCTCGCCCAACCCCGGCTACTACGTCTACGACGACGACCCGGCCATCGAGAAGACCTTCAAGGACTACTTCACCGGCATCGGCGTCCCCACCGAGATCGAGACCGAGGGCGACGGGCGCTCCGACCACGCGCCCTTCAAGAACGTGGGCATCCCCGTCGGCGGCCTGTTCAGCGGCGCCGACTACATCAAGACGACCGCCCAGGCGGCCAAGTGGGGCGGGACCGCGGGGCTCGCCTTCGACCGGTGCTACCACGCGTCCTGCGACACGACGGCCAACATCAACGACACGGCCCTCGACCGGAACAGCGACGCGATCGCCTACGCGGTGTGGTCGCTCTCGTCGTAGGGCTCAGCGGATCGTCAACAGGCCCTCCGTGTACGGCTGTCAGTCGCGGCGGGCTCGTTCGGTGAGGCGGCCCATGCGGGCCCGGGCCGCCTCCAGCTGTTCGATGTCCTCGGCGGCCGGGCCGTCCTCCGCCGTCAACTCCGTCCACAGATCGATCAGTTCGCGGCCGAGGGACAGGCCCTGCTCCGGGTCGCGGACCGCCCGCCAGGCCGAGGCCGCGCTCTGGATGTTGCCGTACGCCGCCTCCGCGTCCCGCGTGTGGCGGCGGATCCGGGCGAGGTCCAGGGAGAGGTGGAAGGAGCGGACCGGGTCGCCGGCCAAGTAGGCGATGTACGAGGTGAGTTCGCGCAGCCGGAGCACCTCGGGGTGCTCCGGGCCGAGCGCCCGCGCACCCTCCCCCACGGTGCGCTCCGCCAGTTCGGCCGCCGCGTCGATCCGGCCGTCCTTCACGGCCTCGTTGATACGAGTCATCGGCTCCGCGAGGATCGGCGGAACCGTCGAGGGGGCGTCGTCGAACACGGCTTCCGCCACCGCGTCGAAACCCCGGGCGGGGGTCTGCCGGGAGTCGGGGTCGGGCTCCGGCTCGGGCGGCAGCGCGGGGAGCGGGATCGCGTCCATCTGCGGCGGCGGCCCGAACTCGCCCAACGGCGGGACGACCGTCCCGGGGACGCGGTCCTCGACCCACTCCGGCACGGCCCGCAGCGGGAAGGTGGGTACGTTCTCGCCGAGCGGCAACGGTTCCGAGACGGCCTTCATCCGGAAGGTCGGCGGGGAGTCCGCGAGCGGCTCGGCGCCGGGCTCCGCGACGGGAGGGAAGACGTGCGTGGGCTTGTCGGCCGGAGAGTCACTCCGGGGCCGCTGCGCCTGCGGTCGCGGCGACTCCGGCGCGACGGGGAGCGCGGGGGCAGGGGCGGGTCCGCCGGGTGCGGGAGGGAACGCCGATGCGGACGCGGGCGTCGACCGGACCCCGGATGCGGGGGCGGGCGGGAGTGCGGGGGCGTGCGAAGGGGCGGCGGCGGACGCGGGCGGACGCGTTGAAGCAGGGCTGGGCGCAAGGGCGGTCGGAGAGGCGGGCGGGAGCGCCGGCGTGGCTGCCCCGGGCCTCTCCTGCGAGTCGTCCGGCACGCCGGGCCACTCCTGCTGCGGCCCTTCGGGTGCCCGGAACGCGTCCGGCGCCTCCGGCTGCGCCCCCCGCTGGACCGGCGGAGCCAGCGGTACCGGCTCGCCCGTGAAGTCGCTGGAGCCGTCCGGGGCCACCTGGAGCTGGACGACGTAGCCGATGCGCTCGTCGCGGACCGTGGCGTGGACGGGGTGGCCGGCGGTGAGGGCGATGTGGTGGAGGTGGTTCAGGACGGTCAGCTGGAGTTCCTCGCCGGGAGCCGCCGTGATCGGTACGCCGCCCACCGTCGCGGGACCGGTGCCGGGGACGTGGACGTCGATCGGCGCCGCCATGAGGGCCGCCGACCGCTCGGCGCGCTGCTGTTCACGCTTCTTCTCACGGCTGAGTCGAGACATCGGTTCCCTCACTCGGATGCGTCGGGGTCGGGCGGGTGAGGCCTTCGGGTTCCATGGTGCTCCCTCCCGGCCTCGGGTCGCGCTCCCCCGGCGGCAAGATCCGGTCCTGCTGTGGTCCGGTCGTACACGTACTGTTGAGTCTCTCCGGTCGCTCCTGTTCTCCAGGTCACCGGGACGTCACAGACTCGTCCCAGGAGCCCGCGTCCCGTCGCGGAACCGTCCGTTCCCGGAACTGTCCCGGAGCCGTGCGTACCGGTAGGCGTGGCGAAGGAGGAGCGCGGGCATGCGGACCGATGTGCAGCAGGGACCGGAGATCTGGATCCGCGGACCGGTCGCCGTACCGGAGGAGCAGGGCTCCGCCGGCGCACGGCGCTACTCCTGGGTCGGCACGCACGGCGGCGCCGGTGTCTCCACCCTCTCCACCGTGTACGGCGGTCACGACTGCGGGCGCGACTGGCCCGGCCCCGAGGCCCCCCGGTCGGTGCTGCTGGTGGGCCGTACGCATGCGTCGGGGCTGGCCTCGCTGCTCGCCACGCTGGAGATGTTCCGGCGCGGGGAGGCGCCGCCTGAGCTGTACCTCGACGGTGTCGTGCTGGTCGCGGACGCGCCGGGGCGCCTGCCCAAACCGCTCGACCGGGATGTGCGGCTGCTGGAGTCGATCATCGACGTGTACCGGGTGCCGTGGGTGCCCGCCTGGCGTCTCGGTGACTTCGGCGGGGCGCCTCCGAAGGAGACGGCGGTGCTCGCGCGGCTCACGGCTACGCCGTGACGTCCTTCGTCGTGAAGCGCGCCCAGGCCGCCGAGCCGAACACGACCGCGTACAGGGCCTGTAGGCCCAGGTTCTTCGTCAGGTCGTCCCAGTAGATCGGGTCGCGCATGAGGTCGGCGAAGGACAGCCAGTAGTGGGAGAAGAAGTACGGCTGGATCGTGTGCAGTTGGGGGATCTGGTCGAGGATCTGGATGGTGATCAGCAGGCCCACGGTGGTCGCCATCGCCGCGATGCCGCTGTTGGTGAGCGTCGACACGAACAGGCCCAGGGCCGCCATGCCGATCAGGGACGCGGCGACCACGAGGGCGATCAGCAGGGCCCGGCCGAGGCCTTCGGCGAAGCTGATCTGGGTGCCGGAGATCGTGGTCAGGCCGCCGAGCGGGAACAGGATCGCGCCCACCGCCAGGGCCGACACGGCTACCACGAGGGTGGCGACCAGGCAGAAGGTCAGTACCGTCGCGTACTTGGTGAGCAGCAGGCGGGTGCGGCCCGCGGGGGCGACCAGGAGGTAGCGCAGGGTGCCGGCGTTGGCCTCGCCGGCGATGGCGTCTCCTGCGATGACGCCGATCGCCATCGGCAGGAAGAACGGGAGTGTTGCGGCGAGTGCGGTGAAGACCAGGAAGAGGCCGTTGTTGGTGATCTGCGAGATGAACGCGGGGCCGCCGCCTCCGCCGGGGCCCGCGTTTCCGCCGTCGCCTGTCTCGATTTTGACGGCGATGCCGACCAGGATCGGGACGGCCGCCAGTACGCCGAGGAGGGCCAGGGTGCGCCAGCGGCGGAAGGTGGTGAGCAGCTCGTTGCGGAAGAGGGTGCCGTAGAAGGTTGTTCGGCGGCTGACCGTAGTTCGTGGCTGGTCGCGCAGTTCCCCGCGCCCCTTAAGGGCGTCCAACTCAGCCTGCGACATCGAAGCCCTCCCCTGTCAGGGCCACGAAGGCGTCCTCCAGCGACGCCCGTTCGACGCCGAAGCCTCGCACTCGTACCCCTGCCTTCACCAACGCGGCGTTGATGTCCGCCAGTTCGCGATCCGGTGGCTCTGCTGTCACCCGGTCCTCCGCGATGACGACGTCCGCCGTCCCCTGTTCCTTCAGCACCCGAGCCGCGTCCCCGGTATCCGGCGTGGTCACGACCAGGCGGCCCCTCGCGCCCGCCGCCAGGTCGGCCACCGGGCCCTGGGTGATCAGGCGGCCCTGGGCCATGACGGCCACGTGGGTGCAGACCTGCTCGATCTCGTCGAGGAGGTGGGAGGAGAGGAAGACGGTCGTGCCCTCGGAGGCCAACTCCCGGACCAGGGAGCGGATTTCGCGCATGCCCTGCGGGTCGAGGCCGTTGGTCGGCTCGTCGAGGACGAGCAGCTTGCGGGGTTGCAGGAGCGCCGCCGCCAGGCCCAGGCGCTGCTTCATGCCGAGTGAGTACGCCTTCGCCTTCTTGCCGGACGCGGCCGTCAGGCCCACCCGGTGCAGCGCCGTGGCGACGCGGGCGCGCCGGGTGCGCGGGTCGGCGGTCGGGTCGGCGGCGTCGTAGCGCAGGAGGTTGTCGCGGCCGGAGAGGAAGCCGTACAGGGCGGGGCCCTCGATCAGGGCGCCGACGTGCGGGAGGACGGCGCGGGTCGCGCGCGGCATGGGCCGCCCGAGGACACGCGCCGTCCCGGAGGTGGGCTCGATGAGGCCCATCAGCATGCGGATGGTAGTGGTCTTGCCGGAGCCGTTGGGACCGAGGAAGCCGAAGACGCTGCCCGCCGGGACGGTCAGGTCGAGACCGTCCACGGCGAGCTGTCCGCCGCGGTAGCGCTTGGTGAGGCCGCGGGTGGCGATGACGCTGTCACCCGGGTCCTCCTGCTCCGGCTCCGTGGCGGACGCTTCGCCCATCGGCTCCCTCATTCGTCGTGCTGCTGATTCCTGCGGTGCTACTGCGCGGCGTTGGCCGCCTTCACCAGCGCGTCCTTGGTGACCGCGCCGACGTAGACCTTGCCGTCGTCGGTGATCAGGGCGTTGATCAGACGCGTCTTGAAGACCGTGCCCGAGCCGAACTTGCCGGACGCCTTGTCGCCGAGCGAGTCCAGGAAGCCGCCGAAGGCGCCGGCCCCGGAGCCGGACGGGACGCCCTGGCCGCCGGTGTCGAAGGTGGCGATGGAGTCCCAGCCGTCACCGATGACGTTCAGGCCGTCGGGGCCGCCGCCCTTGCCGAGGTCCCCGCCGAGGTCCTCGCGGGTCTTGCCGTCGGTCTTCTTGTCGCCGCTCGCCTTGCCGCCGGCCCCGTCGACCTTGCCGTCCTCGGTGACCTTCGCGCCCTTGGGCGGCGTGAAGTCGAAGGTGGACGCGGCGGGCCTGGAGTAGCTGATCTTGGTGAAGCCGGCGTCGACGACAGCCGCGCCGCCGCTCGCCGGGGTGAGCGTGAACTTCAGCGGCAGGCCGGTCTTCGCGTCGACCGCCACGGTGATCTGACCGACCGTCGAGCCGTCGTCCTTGGGCTTGATGACCAGGCGGTACGCGTCCCGGCCGGCCACCTGCGCGGTGCCCTGGACCGTCACCGAGGTCGTGTCGTCGACCGCGGCGAGGGCGTCCTTGGCGAGCTGCTGGGGAGTCGCGGGCGTCTCCTCCTGCTTCTCCTTGGCGCTCGCGCTGTCGTCGGCGGTGGCGTGGTAGACCTCGTTGGTCCCGCTGTCGTAGCCCCAGACGTCCTTGCCGTCGTGGATCAGGCTGTACTCGGCCGCGCTCTCCAGGAGCGACACCTTCTGCCGGTCCGGACCGTCGGCGGCGACGCGCAGGGTGTGCGTGCCGGTGGCGAGTTCGGTGAGCTTGGCGGACGGGTCGGCGGACGAGCCGTCGCCCGAGCCGGTGGCGCCCTGCGTCAGGCTGCTCTCCAGACCGCCGAGGTTCGGCAGCCCCAGATCCGTGGTGATCTTCACCGTGCCGGACATCTGCTGTACGTCCGACTTCGCGATCTTCTCGATGAGCTGCTGCGCGGTGATCTTCGGCAGGTCGGGATCGCCGGAGTCGGCGAGCGCGGGGACGAGCCCGATGGTCGCCGCCGCCACCCCCAACACCGCGACCGGGACGACGTAACGCGCGGCCTTGCGGCGGCCGGCGCGCAGGTCGTCTGCCTCCGCGGCGGACGTGCTGTCGTCGGATTCGTACGGTGCCATGTGTGCCTTACCTCCGTCGTCGGCGGCGGCTGTCCAGCTGCACTCGCTTTCCACCCCGTGCCGCCATTCTCACCCGAATCGGTGAGGAGTGGTGTTTTCCGTGGTTTCCATCTGACCAAATCGACGGGAGGTAAGCGTCAGACCCCGGACTCAACTCCATGTACACCTGCGGGATGACATGAGGAGGCGGCGCCTCCCCCGACCCGTAGGGGTCGTGTCGGGGAGGCGCCGCCCGGACGCTCTCGCGTCAACTGGTGTGCCGGCTCCGGAGGAAGACGGTTCAGCTCTGGAGGAAGACGTAGTCCGCCTTGTAGGGCACGCCCACGATGGTGCCGGGCGTGCAGGAGCCGGCCGGGGCGACCCCGCCGACGGTGTTCAGGCGCAGGATCTCGGTGGTGTGGGCGAGCAGGCCGCGGTGCTTGCCGGACTGGGTGGCCTTGAGGTCGAGTTCGGGAATGTTGGTGGCGCCGTTCGCGGTCTTGCTGATGACGGCTCCGGTGACCGCGCTGCGGTCGGGGGCGATCCACTGCGGCGTACCGGAGTTGGGCTTGACGAAGGTGTGCTTGATGCTGCCGCCGAGCAGGGCGCTGACGTCCCGCTGGGCGAAGGCGTACCCGCCGCCGGCGGCCGGCTTGCACTCGTAGATCTGCTTGCCCTTGACCACGGAGGCCTGGAAGTTGTGCAGGGCGTCGCGGAAGTCGAAGTCGGCGACCGTGACCTTGTGGAGCTGGCCGCGGACGGCGCCGCCCGGGAACTGGGCGGTGTGCAGGTTGGCGTAGAAGGAGTTCGGGTCGGACTTGAGGGCGTTGAGCAGGGCCTTGTCCTTGACCTTGACGGTGCCGGTGACGCTGTGGCCCTTGATCTTGTCGAGCAGTTTGGTGAAGTCGACCTTGACGCCGCCGTTGGTGCCCTTGGCGCCCTGGTGGATGTGGAGCATGGTCGGCCTGCCGGTGCCGCGCCAGGTCACGGCGACGGAGACCTTGTCGCCCTTGACCTTGATGAACTCGACGGCGGCGCCGTCCTTGTCGCCGACGGCGGGACCGCCGGCCACGGGTACCTCGTTGCCGCCGCGCAAGCTGGCGGCGAGCAGGGTTCCCCCGGTGCCGCCGGAGACGGTACCGCTCTGCGTGACGATGTCCTGGCTCGCGCCGGACGGGTCGTGCGTGCCGCCCATGTCGACGGAGTGGCCCGCGTGGTCGGCGTGGGTCCCTCCGGCGGCGAAGGCGGGAATCACCGCGGCGGAGATCCCGCCGGCGGCTGCCACCGCGACCGCGGTGACGATGAGGCTCTTACGGCGCTTGGAGAACGTCGTGTTCATGCCCATGATGTTGTTTTCTCCCCGTATCCAAGCCGACGCCCCCTGCGTCAGCTTCTGGGAATCAATACGGAGCGGATCTCAGATTGGATTTAGTCCAAAGGTGTGACGTGTATCACCTGGGCCCTGTCGGCCCCGTGCCGGGCGTGCCTCAGCCCGCCCGGTGCACCACCGCGTCGCACAGCTCCACCAGCGCCGCCTTCGCGTCGCACTCCCGCAGCGGTGCCAGCGCGGCCCGCGCGTCCTCGGCGTACCGGACCGTGTCCCGCCGCGCCTGCTCCAGCGCGGGGTGCTCCCGCAGTCCCGCCAGCGCCTCGGCGTGCCGGGCGTCGTCGGTCAGGTCGGAGTCCAGCAGCTCGCACAGGGCGATGTCCTCGGCCAGGCCGAGGCGCGCGACCCGCTCCCGCAGGCGCAGCACGGGCATGGTCGGGATGCCCTCGCGCAGGTCGGTGCCCGGCGTCTTGCCGGACTCGTGCGAGTCGGACGCGATGTCCAGGACGTCGTCCGCGAGTTGGAAGGCGACACCGAGCCGCTCGCCGTACTGCGTGAGCACGTCGACGACCGTCTCGTCGGCACCGGACATCAGGGCGCCGAACCGGCACGAGACCGCGACCAGGGAGCCCGTCTTGCCGGCGAGCACGTCCAGGTAGTGGTCGATCGGGTCCCGGCCGTCCTGCGGACCCGCGGTCTCCAGGATCTGGCCGGTCACCAGGCGTTCGAACGCCTCGGCCTGCACCCGGACCGCCTCGGGGCCGAGGTCGGCCAGTATGTGCGAGGCGCGGGCGAACAGGAAGTCACCCGTGAGGACGGCCACCGAGTTGCCCCAGCGGGTGTTGGCGCTGTCGACCCCGCGCCGCACGGTCGCCTCGTCCATGACGTCGTCGTGGTACAGCGTCGCGAGGTGGGTCAGCTCCACCACCACCGCGGACGGCACGATCCCCGGCGCGTACCGGTCCCCGAACTGCGCGGCGAGCATGACCAGCAGCGGGCGGAACCGCTTGCCGCCGGCCCGCACGAGATGCTGCGCGGCCTCCGTGATGAAGGGGACCTCACTCTTGGTGGCTTCGAGCAGTCCCTCCTCGACAGCGGCCATCCCCGCCTGGACATCGGCTTCCAGAGCCTGGTCCCGCACGCTCAGCCCGAACGGCCCGACGACGGTCACGAGGGATCTCCTGTCTGCTGGTGTCCACGGGTGGTTACACGGTTTGTCGATAGGTCGCTGCCATCACTCAAGTCAGCGTATCCGGTCAAGTTTCGATCACCGATGCCGCCCACGCGTGCTGCCCTGGCGGGCACCTATGCCACCCACCTGTGCAGCCCGGGCGATATCCGATCACGACGGGTATGTTTTTGATCACTTGATAAGGATGGACATGTAGCGACTTACCAGGAAGCAGTGGAGCGTGTCCCGAACCGAGGCAGACGTCGAACCCGAGGACCGGCCGCCGCCCGAGGACGACCACGCCTTCTTCGGCCAGCCCAAAGGCCTGCTCACCCTCTCCGGCCTGGAGGTCTGGGAACGCTTCTCGTTCCTCGGCATGCAGGCGATCCTCGTCCTCTACTTCGCGGACTCCGTCGCCCACGGCGGCATGGGCATGTCGGACGGCACCGCCGCCTCCGTCTCCGCCGCCTACGGCACCCTCGTCTACCTGGTCTCGGTCGCCGGCGGCTGGCTCGCCGACCGCATCCTCGGCTCGTACCGCTCGGTCCTGTGGGGCGGCGTCCTGATCGCCTGCGGCCACTACGCGATGGCCGTGCCGACCGGGACCATGACCTGGGTCGGCCTCGGGCTGATCAGCGGGGGCACCGGGCTGCTCAAGCCCAACGTGGCCACCATGGTCGGCAAGCTGTACCGGACCGACGACGAGCGCCGGGACGCCGGTTTCGCGCTCTACTACATGGCGATCAACGTCGGCGCCTTCGCGGGCCCGCTGATCACCGGCTGGCTCGGCGATCACAAGGGCTGGCACTGGGGCTTCTCGGCGGCGGCGGTCGGCATGACCTTCGGGCTCATCCAGTACGTGGCCGGCCGCCGTCACCTGGCCGGGCGCAGCAACACGGCGGAGTTCGCGCTCGCGCCGGACGGAATGCGCCGGGCGGTCCGGCTGATCGTCGTCGGCATCCTGGTCGCCGCCGCGCTCGCCGTCCTGCTGGCCGGGGTGGGCTGGCTGACCATGGACCGCTTCGTCGACCTGCTGACGGTGGTCTCCGTGATCGCGCCGGTCGTCTACTTCGCGGTGATGTTCATGAGCCCGCGGGTGACGCCCGGGGAACGCGGCCGGCTGCGCCCGTACATCGTGCTGTTCCTCGCCTCGACGGTCTTCAACTTCATCCTCTTCCAGGCGTACTCGACGATGATGCTGCTGGCCTCGACCAACGCCGAGACGTCCATCCTCGGCTTCGACTTCCCGGCCAGCTGGTACGCCTCCGCGCTCGGCGCCTTCGAGGTCGGGCTCGCGCCCGTGGTCGCCACGCTGTGGGTGCGGATGGGACCGCGCCAGCCGCACGCCTCCAACAAGATCGCGATCGGGGTCGTGCTGGGCGGCCTGTCGTTCCTGCTCATGGTCCTGCCGACCAGCGGGCACAGCGGCGACGACTACCTGATGTCGGTCTGGTGGATCGTCGGCTCCTACCTGCTGCTCGGCCTCGGCGACATCCTCCTGGAGACCTCCGGCATGTCCGCCACCACCAAGCTCGCCCCGGCCGCCTTCTCCAGCCAGACCATGTCCCTCTGGTTCCTGTCCCTCGCACTCGCCAACGGCATCCAGGCCCAGACGGTGAAGCTCTACGACGACGTCTCCAAGCCGGCCTACTTCGGCGTCAACGGCGCGATCGCGGTGGCCGCGGGCCTCGCGGTGATCGCCGCGGCGCCCTGGCTGCGCCGCACGATGCACCCGGTCCACTGAAGCCCACGCAGCCACAGGGGTCACGCTCATGCGCATCCGAACGTCCTTCCCTTACGAGACGACCCACGAGGACCTCCGTGTCCGGCTGCCCGACGGAACGCGGTTGTACGCCCGCGTATGGCGACCGCTCACCGAGGAGCCCGTACCCGCGCTCCTCGAGTACCTGCCGTACCGCCTGACCGACTGGACCGCGCCCCGCGACGCCCAGCGGCACCCCTGGTACGCCGGGCACGGCTACGCCTCCGTCCGGGTCGACGTGCGCGGGCACGGCAACAGCGAGGGCATGCCCGGTGACGAGTACTCCGTGACCGAGCTGGCCGACGGGGTCGAGGTGGTCAACTGGCTTGCCGCGCAGCCCTGGTGCGACGGCAAGGTGGGCATGTTCGGCATCTCCTGGGGCGGCTTCAACTCCCTCCAGCTCGCGGCCCTCGCGCCCGAGCCGCTCAAGGCGGTCGTCACCGTCTGCTCGACGGACGACCGTTATGACAACGACGTGCACTACATGGGTGGTTCCGTCCTCGCCGTCGACATGCACGCGTGGGCGGCGACCATGCTCGCCTTCGTCTCCCGCCCGCCGGACCCGCTCCATGTGGGCGAGGAATGGCGGGACATGTGGCTCAAGCGCCTGGAAGCGGTCGACCCCTTCATCCACACCTGGCTGGCCCACCAGACCCGGGACGACTACTGGCGGCACGGCAGCGTCTGCGAGGACTACGGCGCGATCGACGCGGCCGTCCTGGCGGTGGGCGGCTGGCACGACCCGTACCGCGACACCGTGCTGCGGCTCGTCGAGCACCTCCCGGCGGACCGGGTACGGGGGCTGATCGGCCCCTGGTCCCACCAGTACCCGGACCGCGGCCTGCCGCCGGGACCGGCGATCGGCTTCCTCCAGGAGACCCTGCGCTGGTGGGACCACTGGCTCAAGGGCAAGGACACCGGCGTCATGGCCGACCCGCTCCTGCGCTCCTACGTCAGCGACTCGCACCCGCCGGCCACGGTCTACGACACCCTGCCGGGCCGTTGGGTCGGCGAGCCGGCCTGGCCCTCGCCGCACGTCAAGACGACGACGTACGGGCTGCGGGGCGCCCCCGCGATCGTCCGGTCGCCCATGCACACCGGTGTGGACGCGGGCCGGTTCTTCCCCTTCGGGAACGAGGCCGATCTGCCGCCGGACCAGCGGGACGAGGACGCGCGGTCGGCGTGCTTCGAGTTCGAGGTGCCGGCGGAGACGTGGGTGCTGGGGCGGCCGAGGGTTCGGCTGCGGCTGACCTCGGAGGTGGCGCGGGGGCAGGTGATCGCCCGGCTGTGCGATGTGGCGCCGGACGGTTCGTCGACGCTGGTCACCCGGGGGGCGCTGAACCTGTCGGCGCGGTTCGGGCGGGGGCGGGCGGTGCCCTGGACGCCGGGCGCGGTGGAGGACGTGACCTTCGAGCTGAACGGCATCGGGTACGCCATTCCGGCCGGGCATCGCATCCGGCTCGCGGTGTCCTCGGCGTACTGGCCCTGGATCTGGCCCCAGCCGGAGTCGGCGGCCGGCTTCACGATGGACCCGGAGGGCAGCGCGCTCGAACTCCCGGTGCGGGAGCGGGAGTCGGTGGACGGCATTCGCTTCGAGGAGCCCGAGGAGGCCGAGCCGCTCGGGGTCAACCACCCGGCCACGCTGGACGAGCCACGGCCCGAGCGGCTGGTCGTGCGGGATGTCGCGAAGGGTGAGTGGCGGCTGGAGGTGGATCCCCGGTACGGCGGCACGCGCGTGTATCCGGACGGCTTGGAGTTCACCGAGGACGCGCTGGAGACGTACACGATCGACGAGACGGATCCGTTGTCGGCGCGCGCCCGGTCCGACTGGTCGATCCGGCTGCATCGGCCGGAGCAGGCCTGGGACACCACCGTGCGCACCCGGTCGGAGATTACTTGCGACGAAACGGACTTTATTACGTCGAATGAGGTGATCTGCACCGAGGGCGGCGAGGTGATCTTTCATCGGACCTGGGAGAAGAGGGTTCCGAGAACTGCCAGTTGAGGATGAATGCCCGTTTTGCCGTTCTTAATCCTGCCGTGACTTGGGTCACGCGAATCTGTGCGCGGCCTGTGCCCCGACATGTCGGCGTTTCTCCTTTCGCCGCTTGACAGTTGACCCTTGGCAGGCGCAAAGGATCAAGCGCCCCATAGGCCTCAGACCAAGGTCAATAGGGTCGATGTGTGAATCCGGTACTTGTTCCGGACATGTGCTCTCGCATACGTTCCCGCCCTGTCGGGTGGAACGCCGAATCCTGCCGCCGCCCGGCATCCCAGTCACGAACTCACCGCACGGCAGGAGCGGGGGACCCAGGTAAGTCGCCGGACCGGTCAGCACGACCGGGACGGCTCGGGGTTAAGTCACGTCCGCAAGGGCGTGGCCGGGCACCTCCCAGCCCGAACCCGACAGCTCACCTCGCAGGCGACGGAGAGGAACCTCGTCATGCCTGCATCCGCTCAGCACCGCCGCAGCCGCAACTCCCGCCTCGTCCGCAAGCTCGCCGTGCTCGGCACGGGGGCCGCGGTGCTCGCCCTCCCCGTCATCGGCGCGACCAGCGCGTCCGCGGCTCCCTCGTCGACGGTGACCGCCGCGTCGCTGGGGTACTCCAACACCCTCGACGGCTGGATCCGCGCCTCGCTCCAGGTCATGGCGCAGAACGGGATCCCGGGCACGTACGACGGCATCTACCGCAACGTGATCCGTGAGTCGTCCGGCAACCAGTACGCCATCAACAACTGGGACTCCAACGCCGCGGCCGGCACCCCGTCCAAGGGCCTGCTCCAGGTGATCGACCCGACGTTCGCCGCGTACCACGTGGCCGGCACGTCGTTCGACCCGTACGACCCGGTCGCGAACATCACGGCTGCCTGCAACTACGCGGCGGCGGTCTACGGCTCCATCGACAACGTGTATGGGGCCTACTGAGCCACCCCGTAAAGGGTTACTCCCAGAAGAGTCTTTCGAGGACGACGGCGATGCCGTCGTCCTCGTTCGACAAGGTGATCTCGTCCGCCACCGCCTTGAGTTCGGGGTGGGCGTTGGCCATGGCCACTCCGTGGGCGGCCCAGTCGAACATGGGGATGTCGTTGGGCATGTCGCCGAAAGCGATCGTCTCGTGCGGGCCCAGGCCCAGGTGACGGGCGGCCAGAGCCAGGCCCGTCGCCTTCGTGACTCCGCATGGCTGGAGTTCGACGGTGCCGGGTCCCGACATGGTGACGGTGGCCAGTGAACCGACCACGGTGCGGGCGGTTGTCGCCAACTCGTCGTCGGACAGGTCGGGATGGCGCAGCAGCACCTTGCTGATCGGTTCGTGCCACAGGTCGTCGCGTCGGCCGACCTGGACGGCGGGCAGCGTGGGGTGCGGCATGAGGTAGCCGGGCTCGATGAGCGTGAGTCCGTCCACGCCGTCCTGGTCCACGGCCGCGTACACCTGCCCGACCTCCGCCTCGATCTTGCCGAGCGCGGTCTCGGCCAACTCCCGGTCCAGCGTGACCGACCAGAGCAGCCGGTCCGCGCCGGCGTCGTACACCTGCGCGCCCTGCCCGCACACCGCGAGCCCCTTGCTGCCCAGGTCGTCGAGGAGCGGGCGCACTCTCGGGGCCGGCCGTCCGGTCACGACGAGATGGCGGGCCCCGGCGCCGACCGCCCGCGCGAGCGCGGCGAGAGACCGGTCGGAGAGGGTGTCGTCGCCCCGGAGCAGGGTGCCGTCCAGATCCGTGGCGATGAGTGAATATGCGAGGGGTGCGGCCATGATCAGAGAATACGGATGGAAAGCCCGGCTAACTCGACGCGAACCGGACGGTTGCTGCCTACATATGCGTTGAGGGGCGGACGGTGCTCCGCGCACGCCACTCGCGCCGCGCTCACGCCGACTCGCGGATCACCAACTCGGTCGGCAGCAGCACCCCCGCCGTGTCCTCCCCGGCGATCTGCGCGAGCAGCATGCGGACCATCTCGGCGCTGATGCGGTCGTAGGGCTGGCGCATGGTGGTGAGGGCCGGGGTGCCCGCGGTGGCCGCGGCCGAGTCGTCGAAGCCCCCGACAGCGATGTCATCGGGGACCGAACGGCCCGACTGCTGAAGGGTGTTGACGACGCCGAGGGCCATCAGGTCGGAGGCCACGAACACCGCGTCCATGTCGGGGGCCCGGTCCAGGAGCCGGCGGGCCGCCTCCTCGCCGCCGGTGCGGCGGTAGTCGCCCTCGACGACGAGCGCCGGGTCGTAGGGCAGGCCCACCTCGGTGAGGACGTCGCGGTAGCCGGCCAGCCGGTCGGGGCCGCCCGCCGTGTCGAGCGGTCCGGTGACCATGCCGATACGGCGTCGGCCGCGCGCGATGAGATGGCGCACCATCTCCTGGGCGCCCTCGCGGTCGGCCGCCGCCACGTAGCTGACCTTGGAGCCGATGCCGACCGGCTTGCCGCAGGCCACCAACGGGATGCCGGCGTCGCGGAGTTCGGCGGCGACCGGGTCTCCGCCGTGGTTGGAGACGAGCAGGACGCCGTCGACATGGCCCGATGTGATGTACCGGGTCAGCCGGCGACGGTCGTCCTCGGACGAGGCCAGCATCAGCAGCAGCGGGATGTCGTGCCGGGCCAGGTGCTCGGTGCAACCCCGCAGCAGCACATTGAAGTTGGGGTCCTCGAAGAACTTCTCCTGCGGCTCGGTCAGGAGGAACGCCACCGAGTCCGACCGGCCCGTACTCAGGCTGCGGGCATGCCGGTTGACGACGTACCCCGTCTTCCTGATCGCCGACTCCACCGCGCCGCGCGCGGCCGGCGAGACGTAGTGGCCCCCGTTCAGGAACCGGGAGACGGTCCCCCGGGAGACCCCTGCCTCCCGGGCCACGTCGTGGATGGTGGGCGGTTTGCGGCGTCCGTTCGGACTGGTGGCCATGGTCCTCGTTCTGCCGGGTCGGTGCGGTGGGGGGAAGTCCGGTGCGGTGGCGGGCGGTTCGGCTCAGGCCTTGACGGATCCGCTGAGCAGGTCGAGGGACCAGAAGCGCTGGATCACCAGGAAGAGCGCGATCAGCGGCAGGATCGCGAGGAAACAGCCCATGATGACCAGGGTGTAGAGGGCGGGCTGCGAGGCGCCCTGGTTGAGCAGGGTGTAAAGACCCAGCGTGATCGGGAACTTGGTGTCGTCCGCGAGCATCACGTACGGCAGCAGGAAGTTGTTCCAGATGCCGACGAACTGGAACAGGAACACCGTGATGAGGCCCGGCATCATCATCGGCACCGCGATCCGCGAGAAGATCCGCCACTCGCTCGCGCCGTCCATGCGGGCGGCTTCGAGGAGTTCGGCGGGCACGGAGGCGGCCGCGTAGATACGGACGAGGTAGACCCCGTACGGGGAGAGGATCGACGGCAGGAGCATCGACCAGTACGAGTCGGCCAGGCCCAGCTTCGAGAGGAGCAGGTACTGCGGGACCGTCAGCACGATGCTCGGGACCAGGACGCCGGCCAGCATCAGCTTGAAGACGAACTCCCGTCCCCTGAAGGCGAACCGGCCCAGCGCGTAGCCGCCGGCGGCCGAGACCGCGGCGGAGAGCAGGGCGCCGCCGCCCGCGTAGAGAAGGGAGTTGGCCATCCACTCCCAGTAGATGCCGTCCCGGTAGGAGCTCAGCTCCTTGAGGTTGTCGAGGAAGCCGGTGCCGGGGGCGAAGGTGAAGGTGGAGAACAGTTCGCCCTGGCCCTTGCTCGCCGCGATGACCACCCAGGCCACGGGGATCAGGCAGTACAGCGAGCCGATGATCAGCACCACGGTGGGCACCCAGGCGGTGCGCCTCGGCTTGCTGAGCCCCTGGTTGGTGTCGGCGGTGAGGGTGAGGGGGGTCATGCCCGGTCCTCCCGGGTGTAGCGGTCGGAGACGCGCAGCAGCGTGAAGGAGAGCGCGAAGGTCGCCAGGGCCAGCACCACGGCGGTGGCGGAGGCGCCGTAGATGTCCGACCTGAGGAAGGCGGCGTCGTAGATGGCCATCAGCGGACTCCAGGAACTGGACAGGCCGTTGGTCAGCGGCTTGAGCGCCATGGGCTCGGTGAAGACCTGGAGCGTGGCGATGACCGAGAAGAAGAACGTGAGCACCAGCGACGGCATCACGATCGGGATCTTGATCCGCAGAGCGATCTTCAGGTCGGACGCGCCGTCGATGCGGGCGGCCTCGTAGATCTCCTGCGGGATCGAGCGCAGGGCGGTGTAGATGACGATCATGTTGAAGCCGGTGCCGCCCCACACCGCGATGTTCGCGAAGGACAGGTACAGGTTGCCGCCGTCGAACAGGTCCGGCTGCGGGAGATCGAACTCGCGCAGGAGGAAGTAGAAGGGGCTGACCGTCGGCAGGTAGAGGAAGCCCCACATCAGGGCGGCGATGATGCCGGGGACGGCGTACGGCAGGAAGATCGCGAGGCGGGCGAACTTGGCGCTGCGCGCCTGCGGGGTGTCCAGCATCAGCGCGAAGACCAGCGCCAGACCGAGCATCGTGGGGATGACGATCAGGCCGTAGCCGAAGGCGCGCAGGACGCTGTGCCCGAACTCGGAGTCCTCGAAGACGGCGGTGTAGTTGCCGAGGCCGTTCCACACCTGCTCGCGGGCGCCCTTGCCGAGGCCGATGCCCTTGACCTGGACCTTGTGGAGACTGAGCCACACCGCGTACCCGATCGGTACGACGGTGAAGGCGGCGAACAGGAGCACGGCCGGTACGAGGAACCAGTACGGCGCGCTGCGGCCACGACGGAGGCGGCGGGGGCGGACGGAGGTGGCGGTGCCGTCCGCCAAGGGCCCGGCCGTCAGCCGGTCGGTGCCCTTGAGCGGCGTGCTGGTCATGCCTCGGTCACCTTGAAGCCCTGCTTCTTCATGTCGGTGAAGGTCGACGACTGCATGGTGGCGAGCGCGGTGTCGAACTGGGCCGCCTTCTTCGCCTTGGTGGCCTTGCCGAACGCGTCGCTGAAGGTGTCGTAGGCGACCTGGACGTTCGGGCCCCAGGCGGACGCGGCCGTGGTCGCGGCGATCTTGGCGGCCGTGTCGTAGAAGTCGGTCTGGTTCGGGAAGAACGCGGGCGGGGTGAGCACCGAGCCGGACTGGCCCTTGGTGGCGGCCGGGTAGATGCCGGCCTCCTTGACCAGGGCGGCCAGCGCCTCCGGGTCGGTGTTCAGCCAGTTCGCGAACTTGGTCGCGGCCTCGGCGTGCTTGGAGTCGGTGGAGACACCGGTGGAGGAGCCGCCCCAGCTGCCGGTGACGTCCTCGCCCGCGCTCCACTGCGGCAGCGGCGCCATCCGCCACTTGCCCTTGGTGTCGGGGGCCGAGCTGACCAGCACACCCGGCGCCCACACGGCGGAGACCCAGGCGAGGTGGGTGCCCTTGTTCAGGGCGTTGTTCCAAGCCGGCGTGTACATCGGCTGGTTGTCGATCGCGCCTTCCTGGACCAGGCCGCCCCAGAAGTCGGCGACCTTCTTGGTCGCCGCGTCGTCGATGCCGACGGTCCACTTGCCGCCGTCGCCCACGGTCCACCACTTGGCGCCGGCCTGCTGCGCCAACCCCGCGAACAGACCGGGGTCGTTGGAGGAGAACGTCGTCAAGTAGGCGTCCGGGACGGCCTTCTTGGCGGCGCGGGCGGTCTTGGCGAAGTCGTCCCAGGTCGCCGGGACCGTCAGGTTGTGCTTCTTGAACAGGTCCTCGCGGTAGAAGAACATCAGCGGGCCCGAGTCCTGCGGTATCGCGTAGACCGCGTCCGTGCCGAGCGTGACCATGCCCCAAAGACCCTCGGCGAACTGGGACTTGGCGGACTTCGCGTACTTCGAGATGTCGGCGAGCACGTCGTTCGAGACCAGCGTCGGCAGCGCCTGGTACTCGACCTGGATCAGGTCGGGGGCGTTGCCCGCCTTCTTCGCGGTGATCAGCTTGGAGACGATGTCCTTGCCGGCGGCCTGCTTGGAGACGGTGACCGTGATGTCCGGGTTCTTCTTGTTCCAGATCGCGGCGACCTTCTCCATGTTCGGCGCCCAGGTCCAGTAGGTCAGCTTGACGGGCCCGCTGCTCTTGCCGGAGTCGTCGTCGGAACCGCCGCAGGCGGCGAGGGTGCCGGTGAGGCCGACAGCTGCTGCCCCGGCAAGGATGCTGCGCCTGCTGAGTTGGTGGCGGTGGATCGACATCTTCATCTCCCCTGACTGAACGGCTCTGTGATCGTGCACAGTAGAGAAGCGTTTCGGACCCTTGTCAATGGATGAAGCGTGGGGTTACCTACCTGTTGTCGACGGATGACACCCTCGATTGGCTATGTGCACGATCACAGAAACAGGAGTGAACTTCATGCCGTCCCCCGCCCCGCACGACCGCCCGCCGCTCGCTTTCGGGGGTGACTACAACCCCGAGCAGTGGCCACCGGAGGTGTGGGCGGAGGACGTACGGCTGATGCGCGAGGCCGGGGTCACGACGGTCTCCCTCGGCGTCTTCTCCTGGGCCCGCATGGAGCCCCGCCCCGGCGCGTACGACTGGGAGTGGCTCGACACGGTCATCGGCCTGCTGCACGCGGCCGGCATCTCGGTGAACCTCGGCACGCCCACCGTCGTACCGCCGGCGTGGTTCTACCGGGCACACCCCGACGCCCTCCCCGTGACCCGCGAGGGCGTCCGCCTGTCCTTCGGCTCGCGCGGCGCGATCTGCCACTCGAATCCGGAGTACCGGGCGGCGGCGGCCACGATCACTCGGGCGCTGGCCGAGCGCTACGGCAGCCACCCGGCGGTGGTGCTGTGGCACGTCCACAACGAGTACGGCGCACCCGTCCTCGCCTGCTACTGCGACACCTGCGCGGCCGCCTTCCGGGTCTGGCTGCGGGACCGGCACGACACGCTCGACGCCCTCAACGAGGCCTGGGGCACGGCCTTCTGGGGCCAGCAGTACGGCGACTGGGAGGAGATCACCCCGCCCCGCGCGACCCCGTCCGTGTGCAACCCGACCCAGCAACTGGACTACCGGCGCTTCGCCGACGCCCAGGCCCGCGCCAACTTCGTCGCCGAGCGGGACATCCTGCACCGCCTCTCCCCCGGCGTCCCCGTCACCACCAACTTCATGGTCGCGCCCAGCCAGGGCCAGACCGTCGACTACTGGGCCTGGGCGAAGGAGGTCGACCTCGTCACCAACGACCACTACCTGATGACCGACGGCCGCCGCACGCACGTGAACCTGGCGCTGGCGGCGGACTTGACGCGCTCGGTGGCCGGCGGCGGCCCGTGGCTGCTGCTGGAACACGCCACGTCCGGGGTCAACTGGCAGCCGTACAACCCCGCGAAGCGCCCCGGCGAGATGGCGCGCAACTCACTCGGGCACGTGGCCCGGGGTTCCGAGGGCGCGATGTTCTTCCAGTGGCGGCAGTCGCGGTCGGGCGCGGAGAAGTTCCACACCGCGATGCTGGCGCACTCGGGGACGGACAACCGGGGCTGGCGCGAGGTGACCGAACTCGGCCGCCGTGTCGCGGACTTGGGCCTGGCCGGCCTGCACGGCACGCGGACGCGGGGTGACGTGGCGATGGTGTGGTCGTGGGACTCCTGGTGGGCGCAGAGCCTGGAGTGGCGGCCGAGCCAGGACCTGGACGCGCGGGAGCGGCTGGATTCCTTCTACGAGGCCCTGTACGACCGGCACTTGACGGTGGACTTCCTGCCGCCGACGGGGTTGGGGGACCTGGACCCTGCACGGTATCCACTGCTGGTGGTACCGCAGTTGTATGCGGCGCCGGCCGGGGTGGGGGCCGATATGGAGCGGTATGTGGCGCGGGGCGGCACGCTGTTGGTGTCGTTCTTCTCGGGGATCGTCGACGAGAACGACACGCTGCATCCCGGGGCGTATCCGGGGGCGTTGCGGGATGTGCTCGGGCTGACGGTCGAGGAGTTCGATCCGTTGCTGCCCGGCGAGACGGTGGGCGTGCGGCGGGTCGGGGGCGGCGGCGGACCCGAGTCGTACGAGGCCGATCTGTGGTCCGAGGTGGTGGTGCCGGGCGACGGCTGCGAGGTCGTCGCGGTCTTCGCCGACGGGCGTACGGCGGGCGGGGCGGCGCTGACACGGCACGCGGTGGGGTCGGGGGCGGCGTGGTACCTGGCGACGCGGCTGACCGGCGCCGACCTGGCGGCCGTGGTCGATCTCGCCCTCGCGGACGCCGGGATCGCCCCCGGTGACTTGCCTCGCGATGTCGAACTCGTCGTCCGGGAGGGCGAGTCGGGGACGTTCCGGTTCTACGTGAACCACACCGGTGGCGAGGTGAAGGTGGTGCTGCCGGACGGAAGCCGGGCGGCGGTGCCCGCGGGCGGGGTGGAGGTGTTCCGGGACCCGCGCTGATCCTCTGCTCAACTCGCTTGTTTCTTCGGTTACTTGGTGAAAGGAAGCTTCGTGATGCGCAGACGCAGTGTGCTGGCGGCGGCGGGTGCGGCGGCACTGTCGATCCCGGTGGTGACGGCGGCACCGGCGGTCGCCACGGACCGGCGCCGGCTGGAGGTCCGGGGGATGGACATCTCCTCCCTCCCCAAGGACGAGGCGTTCGGGGCCGTGTACCGCCGGGCGGACGGCCGCCGGGACGATCCGATCCGCATCCTGGCGGACGCCGGTGTCACGCACGCCCGCCTCAAGGTCTGGGTGAACCCGGCCGACGGCTACAACAACAAGAAGCGGATCCTGCCGCTGGCCAGGCGGTTGCGCCGGGCGGGCATCGGCATCTGGGTCGACTTCCACTACTCCGACACCTGGGCGGACCCGGCGCACCAGTCCAAGCCGGCCGCCTGGGCGGACCTCGATGTGGCCGGACTGACCAGGGCCGTCTACGACCACACCGCCGACGTACTGGGCGCCCTGCGCCGCCAGGGCACCACGGCCGACCTCGTGCAGATCGGCAACGAGATCAACGGCGGCCTGCTCTGGCCCACCGGCAAGAACTGGGGTGACGACGCCGGGGGTTGGGGCAACCTGACGACGTTCCTCAAGGCCGGCCTCAGCGCGGCCCGCGACACCACGCCCCGCGTCCGCACGCTGCTCCACATCGCCTCGGGCGGCGACAACGGCACGTCGCGCTGGTGGTTCGACAACGTGGTGGCCGACGGGGTGGACTTCGACGTCATCGCCCAGTCCTACTACCCGTTCTGGCACGGCACCCCGGCGGCAGCGGCGGCCAACCTGGCGGATCTGGCGGCCCGTTACGGCAAACCGGTGGTGATCGCGGAGACCGCGTACCCGTTCACGCTGGAGAGCGAGGACGCGACGAACGACATCCTGTACGACCCGTCACAGCTCACGGAGGGGTATCCGGCGACGCCTGCGGGACAGGCGGCCTGGCTGCGCACGGTGGCCGACCTGATGGCGGGCGTGCCCGGCGGAAAGGGGCTGGGCTACTGCTACTGGGAAGGCGTCTGGACCTACCGGGCCGGCGACGGCTGGGACCCGACCGACCCGACGTCCGGCAACGCGTGGGAGAACCTTGCGCTGTTCGACTTCCAGGACAGGGCGCTGCCGGGACTGCGGACCCTGGGCCGGTACCGGGGAGATTCGTAGTGGGATCGCCGGCCGGGTGAGCGGACGTGTCGGACCGTCCTCACCCGGCCGGACCCTCGACTACCCGTGCGCCGCCGCCAGATGCTTCGCCAGTCGCGGTGACGCGAACTCCGTGCCGCACACGAACCGCATCACCGGGCCGTACGAGGACGCGGCCGGCAGGCCCGTGAAGTACAGGCCCGGGATCGACGAGACGTATCCCGCGCCCAGCTTCGGCGCGCCGCGGCTCACCGCGAGGTGGGTGCGCAGTTCGTGGCCGAGGAAGTCCATGGCCGCGATGTCGACGCGGTATCCGGTGGCCGCGATGACATGGTCCGCGGTGAGCCGCTCGCTGCCGCCGGCGTGGGTGCGGACCGTGAGAGTGGGGCTGCCGTCGGTCGCGTCGGCGCCGACTATCCGCTCCACCTCGCTGACCTGGACCTTGCCCTCGAAGCGGTCGCGCAGCCACCAGGCGCCGAGCGGGCCGAGGACGCGCCGGACGAGGTAGTGGCGGGTCTGGGCCGGGAGGTGGCGGTAGGGCTGCGGGTAGTAGCTGAGCGCCCAGAGGGACCAGGCGCGGCCGAACGGCGACTCGGGGCGCAGTTTCGGCTGCTGCCAGGGCGGCGCCCCGAAGGCGACCCGGCCGCGGCCGCGGGAGACCACCCGCACCTGCGCGCCCGCCTCGGCCGCCAGCGCCGCCGTCTCCAGCGCGGACTGGCCCGCGCCGACGACGATGAGTTCCTTGCCGGCGTAGCGCGTGAGGTCGTGCTGCTGGGAGCTGTGCGAGACCGGGCCCACGGGGGTCGGTCCGTCCGGCGCGGCGGCCGCGAGCTCCGGGGGCAGTTGCTCGAGGCCGGACAGACCGGTGGCCACGACGACCGCGCGGGCGGTGAACGACTCGCCGGAGTCCAGCTTCAGGTCGAAGCCGCCGCCGTCCCGCCGGTCGACGGAGACCACCCGCACCTGCTCCAACTCGGGCACCAGCTTCTGCCGGAACCACTCGCCGTAGGCGATGAAGGTCTCGACCGGGATGATGTCCTCGTCGGTGACCAGGCGGGGTATGCCCGCCGCGTCGCAGTAGTCGACGAGGTCGTGCCCGGGCTGCGGGGCATCGAAGTTGGAGGCGACCGGGGTCGACTTCAGCAGCATGCCGACGGGCATGTGGTCGCGCCAGCTGACCATGGGGTCGCCGAAGACGCGCACCGGAATACCGCGGGCTCGCAGATGGGCGGCGGTCGACAGGCCGAACGGCCCGGCGCCGATGACAGCTACCGGTTGCAACACGAAGTCCCTCCCCAGGACGTCTTTCTTCGTCACTTCGTGGCCGGCTCGGGCGGCCGGTACTCCTGGCCGGATACGGGCCAGGCGCCGGCTAGCCGCCCGAACCGGTCGTGCTGCCGCGGCGGTTGGTGCGCCACAGCTGATACAGGTGCTTCGCGCCAGGTCGCACGAAGCGGGTGAGCATCGTGAGGAACGGCAGCGGGTCGTCACCCGCGAGCCAGGCCAGCTCCGTCCCGCTCGCGCGCGCCGGTGCGTGCGGCGTCGTATAGCCGCTGCGGCGGTAGGCGAGCAGGGCGGGCAGGTCGATGTTCTCCACGATGTACCGGTGGCCGGCGCGCTGTTCCCCCTCCGGGACGGAGCGGCCGGTCAGATCCAGGTGCATGGCGCGGACGACGTCCACTCCCGACTCGCTCTCGAAGAGCCGGAACTGGGCGCCCATGCGGGGGTTGAAGTCGAGCAGTTTGTACTGTCCGTCGCGTCGGTCGAAGCGCAGGTCGAGGTCGATGATGCCGGTGAAGCCGATCTGTTTGATGAAACGTGCGGCGAGATCAGCGAGTTCCGGATTGTCGACGACATACGCGTTCGCGGTCATTCCGGCGTGCGGCGGCCAGGAGCGGACCTTCACTCCTGTGAACATCGCGCGCGGGGTCGCGTCCTGGTCGAAATAGGCGTGCACGATCCAGTCCTCGGCCTCCTCCCGCGGGAGGTACTCCTGGAGGATCACGCCGGGGTGCTCGCCCCAGTCGCGGGCGAGCGTGAGCAGGCCCTCGCGGGTGGCGATCCTCGTCGTGCCGTTCACCGCGGGCCGCTTGCGCCGCAGGAACGCCTCGCGGTTCTTGGCCACCACCGGGAAGGTGGCCTTCTCGGCGAAGTCCACGATCTCCTCGTACGACTGCGGGAACGCGGCCGTCGGGCTCGGGATGCCGTGCTCCACGCACAGTTCGTGCAGGCCCTGCTTGCTGGCCAGTTGGCGGGGCAGGGCGGGCTCCACGCGCGGGAAGAGGAAGTGGCCGACGAGTTCGTCCTGGTGCTCGGCGATCAGGACGGCGGCCTCCTCGTCCGTCGGAATCAGCACGGTGGGGCGGCCGATGCGGCGTCCGATCCGCAGCAGGCCCTCCACCAGGTGATCGGGGTCCTCCGTGCCGGTGGTCGGCCAGACGAAGGCCTTCTTGAGATAGCGGCTCGCGGCGGCGGGTGTGTACGCGTCCTCCGTGATCGCGTACATCGGCACGCCGAGGCGGCCGAGGCTGCGTATCGCGCCCACGCCGCCGTGGTGCAGCGGATAGTCGCCGAACTTCACGATCAGGCCAGGCACTTCACGATCGGCCTCAAAACGCAAACTGGCAGCACTTTTGGCCACGGGTCCCCCCACGCGTCCCCCCTACGGACCGGACCCACCCCGTCCGTGTCCCCCAAAGGACGCTAAGCCGGAATTGGGGCGTCCGACAAGGCCAATTCGGACATTGCAAACTCTTTAGACACTGTCAGGACAGGCAACTCGGCCGTAACGTGTGGCACGGCCGCATGTCAGAACGCGACACATGGTGAGAGTGAGGCAGCACCCCATGCCCCCCTTCAACGTCCCCGAGGGCGACCCTTTCGGTGTCCACAACCTTCCGTACGGCGTCTTCTCGCGCGCGGGATCCGACGGGCGGACGGTGGGAGTCCGGCTCGGCGACCACGTCCTCGACGCGGGCGCGGCGGCGCGGGCGCTCGCTTCGCCGTACGCGGCCCTGCTCGCCCACCCCTCGCTGAACCCGCTGCTCGCGGCCGGCCCCACGGCCTGGTCGGACGTCCGGCGCGCGCTGACGGGCTGGGTGACGGTCCCGGCGCACCAGGAGACGATCGCGCCCTTCCTGTACCCGCTGTCGTCGGTCACGCTCCACCTCCCCTTCGAGGTCGCGGACTACGTCGACTTCTACGCGTCCGAGAACCACGCGCGGAACGTCGGACAGATCTTCCGCCCGGACGCCCCCGACCCGCTGACCCCCAACTGGAAGCACCTGCCCATCGGTTACCACGGCCGGTCGGGCACGGTGGTGGTCTCGGGCACGGATGTCGTACGACCCTCGGGGCAGCGCAAGGCGCCCACCGACCCGGCACCCGTCTTCGGCCCCTCCGTCCGCCTGGACATCGAGGCGGAGGTCGGTTTCGTGGTCGGCGCGCCCTCGCCGATGGGCGGGTCGGTGGCGCTCGGCGACTTCCGGGACCACGTCTTCGGGCTCTGCCTGCTCAACGACTGGTCCGCACGCGACCTCCAGGCCTGGGAGTACGTCCCCCTCGGCCCGTTCCTCGGCAAGTCCTTCGCCACCTCGGTGTCGGCGTGGATCACCCCGCTGGACGCCCTGGAGGAGGCCGCGGTGGCGCCGCCGGAGCGCACGCACGCGTTGCTGCCGTATCTCGACGACGGCGCCTCGGGGGTCGACCCGGGCGGCTACGACATCCGGATCTCCGTCGCGATCAACGGCCATGTCGTCTCCGAGCCGCCCTTCTCCACCATGTACTGGACGGCCGCCCAGCAGTTGACCCACATGACCGTCAACGGCGCCTCCCTGCGCACCGGGGACTTCTACGGCTCCGGCACGGTGAGCGGGCCCGAGCGGTCGCAGCGCGGGTCCCTGCTTGAGCTGACCTGGAACGGGACCGAACCCCTGGAACTCCCCGACGGCAAGCGGACGTTCCTGGAGGACGGGGACGTCGTCACGCTCTCGGCATGGGCACCGGGACCGGGCGGGGTCCGGGTGGGCTTGGGCGAGGTGACCGGGCGGATCGTGGCGGGGGCGGAGTAGGGGGAGGGCCGGGGGGACGGGGGGCGGGTGCGTCCCGGGGTGAAGGCGAGTCGGGTGTGACGGCGGTTCTACGGGGCGTAGTGGGTCTTTCTCATGTCCTGACGTCCGGCTCCGGCACCGGCATACTGGCGGCGGGCGGAGCGGCCGCGGGCGGACCACGCGCCGAGCCCTTCGCCCCGTACCGCACCTCTCCTTCCTCCGACCAGGATCCGGAGCCCATGGCATGACCGATGGCATGACCGTCTGCCTGCTCCTGCTGAGCGTCGTCGCCCTCACGGCCGCCGTGCCGGTGCCGCGCGCCCTGGTGCGGGCCGGGTGGCCCGACCGGGAACCGGTGGTCGCGCTGTGGGTGTGGCAGTGCCTGGTGGCGACCGTCCTGCTGTGCTGTCTGACGGCGCTCGTGCTGGGCGCGGCCGCCGTCTTCCACACCGTCCGCGACCACGTCTTCGCACCGGCGCCGCCCGCCGTGACCGCGGCCTACGACCTGTCCGCCGCGCCGGTCTGGGCCGCCGCCCTGACCCTGCTGCTGGCCTGCGGCGCGGCCTGGACGACGGCGATGCTCGCCCGCGAGCTGGTCGAGGCGCGCCGGCACCGCGGCCAGGCCAGGGCCCAGTTGCGCGAACGCGCGCCCGAACTGCCCGGCGGCCTGGAGGAGGCGGCCCGCGGGCCGCTCCTGGTGCTGGAGGACGAGTACCCGGACGCCTGGTGGATGCCGGGTCACCCGCCCCAGCTGGTGGTCACCACCGGCGCCCTGCACCGCCTCACCGACCCCCAGCTGGAATCGGTCCTCACCCACGAGCGCGATCACGCCCGCGCTCACCACGACTGGCTGCTGCATCTGTCGACGGCGCTCGCGACGGGCTTTCCCCGGGTGCCGCTCTTCGCCCACTTCTGCGACCAGACGCACCGGCTGGTGGAACTGGCCGCGGACGACACGGCGTCCCGTCGCTGCGGTCACCTCACCACCGCGCTGGCCCTGATCGAGCTGAACCAGCACCGGGGTGTCCTCTCCTGCGCCTCCAGTCACCGGCTGCTGGGTGAACGGGTGGACCGGCTGCTGCAGCCGCCGGCTCGCCTCGGGCGCCGTCACCGGGCTCTGACCGCGACGGTGGCGACGCTGGTGCCGCTGCTCCCCTTGCTGATCACGTTCGCTCCCGGGTTGACGGCGTTGAGCTGACCGTCCTCTGCCTCCAGTGGCAGATGTAGCCCGACAGCCGCCGTTTCCCCAGCTCAACCGCCCCACCGGCGGAGCCCCCGGTGGCGCAACACTCCCGCAACACTCCATTCCCTACCGGCTCGCTATGGTTCGAAACATGCCATCCAGCGACCGCGTCCGAGACCACGCAGGGCAGGGTGCGACCACCGTCGCCGCCCACCGCGCGCGGCGTCGGCTGCGCGCCGACCAGGCACGGCAGCTCGCCGATCTGCTCCGCCACCAGCTGCTGGCCGGCGGATTCCCGGACGGCACACTCCCGCACGAGACGACCCTCGCCGCCGACTACCGCGCCACCCGCAACACGGTCCGCGAGGCCCTGGACCTGCTCAGGGCCGAGGGGCTGGTGGAACGACTCCCCGGTGTCGGCACCGTGGTGGTCGCCGAGAAGTTCCCGCACGGCCTGGACCGGCTGATGGGCCTCGCGGAGACCCTGCGCGAACACGGCCGGGTCACCAACGAGGTCCGCACGATGGGCCCCGCCTCCGCACCCGCCCCGGTCGCCGAACGCCTGCACGTCCCGCCCGGCTCGGACGTCCTCTACATCGAACGACTGCGCCGCCTGGACGGCCTCCCCCTCTCGCTCGATCTCACCTACATCCCACTCGACATCGGCACCGCCCTGCTCGGCGCGGACCTGGAGAACACCGACGTCTTCCGCCTCCTGGAAGCCATCACCGGCCACTCCCTCGGGCACGCCGAGATCACCCTGGAGGCGGTGAACGCGGACACCCACTCCGCCGCCGTACTCGAGGCCCCGCGCGGCGCGGCCGTCCTGATGCTGGAACGCCTCACGTATCTCGACGACGGCCGCCCGGTCGACCTGGAGTTCATCCGCTTCCGCGGCGACCGCATCACGATGAGCGGCCTCCTGCACCGCTCGCTGTGACAGCGCCTCTCTGACTCCGACCCTTTTCCCCACCCCACTCCCAGACTTGCTGGACCTTCCTGGAGACAGCCATGCCCTTGGCGCCCCAGCGGGCCGACGTGCCCGTGACCATCGACGAGTCGAAGTGCATCGACGGCTGCACCCTCTGCGTCGACATGTGCCCGTTGGACTCCCTCGCCATCGACGAGAGCAACGGCAAGGCCTACATGCACGTCGACGAGTGCTGGTACTGCGGCCCGTGTGCGGCCCGCTGTCCCACCGGAGCCGTGACGGTCAACATGCCCTATCTGCTCCGGTGAGAGGCCCGAACCCCTATGAAACGCACGGCAGTTGCCCTGGCCACGGCCGCCCTGCTGCTCCCGCTCTCCGGCTGCGGCGGCAGCGCGGAGGCCGGTAGCGGCTCCACGGTGACGATCACCGTCGGCTACCAGTCCAAGACCATCAACACGGTCACCGCGGGCACCCTCCTGCGCTCCCTCGGCTACTTCGAGAGGGACCTCGACGCCCTCCACGACGGCCACACCTACAAGGTCGACTGGCAGGACTACGCCACCGGCGCCCCCATCACCGCCCAGATGACCGCCGGGAAGATCGACATCGGCTCGATGGGCGACTTCCCGCTGCTCATCAACGCGGCCCGCGGCAAGCAGCTCGGCAAGCCGACCCGCCTGGTCTCCGTCACCGGCTACAACCTCCGCGGCGGCCTCAACACCGTCGTCACCGCACCCGACTCCACGCTCACCTCCCTCACGGACCTGAAGGGCAAGAAGGTCTCCACGAGCATCGGCTCGGCCGCCGACGGCACCCTCGTACGCGCCCTCCAAGAGGCCGGTATCGACCCCGACAAGGGCATCGAGAAGCTCAACCAGCAGCCCGCGGTGGGCGCTTCGGCCCTCGCCGCCGGCAGCGTGGACGCGCTCTCCCAGTTCGTCGCCTGGCCCGGCCTGCTCACCTACCAGGGCAAGGCGAAGGCCCTGTACGACGGCGCTCAGCTGAACCTCCCCACCTTCCACGGCGTCACCGCCCGCCAGGACTTCGCCAAGCAACGCCCCGCCGTCCTGGAGGCCTTCCTCAAGGCCCAGTCCGAGGCGACGGACTACCTGAACGCGCATCCTGTCGCCGCCGCCGAGAAGGTCGCCAAGGCCACCGAACTGCCCGCCGAGGTCGTCTACCTCTACAACGGCGCCCACGGCATCGCCACCTTCGACCCGGCCGTCAAGCCCCAACTCGTCGCCGCCCTGAAGAAAGACGTCTCCGTCCTCAAGGCCGCGAAGCTGACCGGCGACGTGGACGTGGACTCCTTCGTCGACGACCAGTACGTCAAGAAGGCCCTCGGCGCGGACTACGCCACGCAACTCACCGCGAAGCCGGCTGCCGCCGCGAGCGAAGTGTGGCCGAAGGGTTCGGAGAAGACGCTTTCCTTCAAGTCCCCTGCCGAGTTGTTGAGTTACGTGGGCAAGCACCAGAACGGCATCCGCGCCGCTTACGTCCCCGACGCCACCACCGGCACCCTCTGGTTCGCCGACAAGGCGGTGTGGGTGGCTGATGGCGAGGAGTTGCTGCCGTTCGTGGCACCGGCGACCGCGCAGGCGTACATCGCCGGGCACGGAGGCGCCCGTGTCATCACGTACGCCGATGCTCTGGAGCAAGCCTCGTGACCGGGCGTCCGAAACAGGTGGGCCGGTACGCGCTGCGGCTCGGCTCGCTGGCCGCCGCCCTCGGCATCTGGCAGCTGCTGACCAGCCTGGACGTCGATCTGTGGCTGCGCTTCTCGCAGTTCCCCACGGTCGCCGACGTGGCCCACGCCTTCGCCGACCGGGTCTCCGGCCCTGACTACTGGACGGACCTCACCGACAGCCTCACCCGTATCCTCACCGGCTTCCTGCTCGCCGCCGTCCTGGGCGTGGCCACCGGCGTGCTCGTGGCGCGCTCGCGGCTCGCCGAGGACCTGCTCGGTCCGGTCCTCGAAGTCCTGCGCCCGATCCCGGCCATCGCCCTCGTCCCCGTCGCGATCCTCCTCTTCCCCTCCAACGAACAGGGCATCGTCTTCATCACCTGCACCGCCGCCTTCTTCCCGGTCCTGGTCTCCACCCGGCACGCCGTCCGTGCCCTGACTCCCGTGTGGGAGGAGGCGGTTCGCACCATGGGCGGCGGCCGGTGGCGCGTGCTCGGCTCGGTCGTCCTGCCGGGCGCGCTGCCCGGCATCTTCGGCGGCCTGTCGGTCGGCATCGGCGTCTCGTGGATCTGCGTGATCTCCGCCGAGATGATCTCCGGCCAGTACGGCGTCGGTTACCGCACCTGGCAGGACTACACGATCGTCAACTACCCGGGCGTCTTCGTCGGCATGGTCACGATCGGCATCCTCGGCTGGCTCACGTCCACGGCGGTCGAACTGCTGGGGCGGCGGCTGACGCGGTGGTTGCCGCGGACGTCGTACGTGGCCGTCGGACGGCCGTCGCGCAGGGCGCGCGGTGCCGCCACCACCTCCCTCGTGCCGGTCGCCCCCAGGAGCAACAGGAGTAGCGGGAGCAAGGAGGACGTGTCCCATGACCAGCTCGTCTGAGGTCCGCACGGCCGGCCCTTCCGGCGGCCGTCCAGCCGGTTCATCGAGTGGCCGCCCAGCCGACTCCTCCGGCACTCGCCCGGCATCCCCCCGTACCGGCGCCGCGCTCGCCCTGCGCCAAGCCGCCCTCGGGCGACCGGGCGCGCCCGTGCTCGACGGCGTGGACCTCGCCGTCTCTCCCGGCGAGATCCTGACCGTCGTCGGCGCCTCCGGTTGCGGCAAGTCGACCCTGTTGCGCACGTTCGCCGGGCTGTTGTCGCCGCTCGCCGGTGAAGTCACCCAGGACGGACGTCCGTTGACGGGCCCCGCCGCCGACCGCGCCCTGATCTTCCAGGAGGACGCCCTCCTGCCCTGGCGCTCGCTGCGCGCCAACGTCGAACTCCCCCTCGCCATCAAGGGGTTGCCGCGCGCCGAACGCCGTACCCAGGCCGACTCCTGGCTCGACCGCGTCGGACTCGCCCCGCTCGCCCGGCAGTTGCCGCACCGCGTCTCGGGCGGGCAGCGCCAGCGCGCCCAACTCGCCCGTGCCCTCGCGGGCTCGCCGCGGGCCGTCCTCATGGACGAACCCTTCGGCGCCCTCGACGCCCAGACCCGGGCCGGCATGCAGGACCTGCTGGTGGAGGTGTTGGGCGGCACGGGCGCGACCGTCGTCTTCGTCACCCACGACGTGGACGAGGCGCTCTTCCTCGGCGACCGCGTGGCCCTCCTCGGCGCCGGCCGGCTGACCGCCGTACGCGAAGTGCCGCGCCCGCGCGACCGTACGGCGCACGACGACCCGGCGCGCACCGCGCTGAGGCGCGAAGTCCTCACCTCGCTCGGTACCTGACTCGGTTCCTGATTCGGTGCCTGACCCGGTACCTGAAAGGCCCTCCGGTGACCCCCGTGACCACTCCCCCGGTGACTCCTGTGAACACGCCCCCGGCGACTCGCGCGACCACTCCCCTGGAGATCCCCGCGCTCGCCGACGCCGAGGAACTGACCTGCGACGTCCTCGTCATCGGCGGCGGCACCGCCGGCACGATGGCCGCGCTGACCGCCGCCGAGCACGGCGCCGACGTGATCCTGCTGGAGAAGGCCCACGTCCGGCACTCCGGCGCCCTCGCCATGGGCATGGACGGCGTCAACAACGCGGTCATCCCCGGCCGCGCCGAGCCCGACGACTACGTCGCCGAGATCACCCGCGCCAACGACGGCATCGTCGACCAGTCCACCGTCCGCCAGACCGCCACCCGCGGCTTCGGCATGGTGCAGCGACTGGAGTCGTACGGCGTGAAGTTCGAGAAGGACGAGCACGGCGAGTACGCGGTCCGCCAGGTGCACCGCTCGGGCTCGTACGTGCTGCCGATGCCGGAGGGCAAGGACGTCAAGAAGGTCCTGTACCGGCAGTTGCGGCGGCGCGAGATGCGGGAGCGGATCCGGATCGAGAACCGGGTGATGCCGGTACGGGTGCTGACCGTCGAGGGGCGGGCCGTGGGGGCGGTCGGCTTCAACACGCGCACCGGCGCCTTCGTCACCGTCCGCGCGGGCGCGGTGATCCTGGCCACCGGCGCCTGCGGCCGGCTCGGCCTGCCCGCCTCCGGCTACCTCTACGGCACCTACGAGAACCCGACCAACGCGGGCGACGGCTACGCGATGGCGTACCACGCGGGCGCCGAGCTCACCGGCATCGAGTGCTTCCAGATCAACCCGCTGATCAAGGACTACAACGGCCCCGCCTGCGCCTACGTCGCCAACCCCTTCGGCGGCTACCAGGTCAACCGGCACGGCGAACGCTTCGTCGACTCCGACTACTGGTCCGGCCAGATGATGGCCGAGTTCGCGGCGGAGGTGGCGTCGGACCGCGGGCCCGTGTACCTGAAGCTGAGCCACCTCCCGGAGGAGTCGATCTCCGCCCTGGAGTCGATCCTGCACTCCACCGAGCGCCCGACCCGGGGGACTTTCCACTCCGGCCGGGGTCACGACTACCGCACCCACGACGTCGAGATGCACATCTCCGAGATCGGCCTGTGCGGCGGCCACTCCGCCTCCGGCGTCCGCGTCGACGACCACGCCCGCACGACGATCCCCCGCCTGTACGCCGCCGGCGACCTGGCCTGCGTGCCGCACAACTACATGATCGGCGCGTTCGTCTTCGGCGACCTCGCGGGCGCGGACGCGTCCCAGTACTCGGCGTACGAAGGGGAGTTGCCGGCCGACCAGCTCCGCGCGGCGCACGAGCTGATCTACCGCCCGCTGGGCAACCCGGACGGCCCGCCGCAGACCCAGGTCGAGTACAAACTGCGCCGCTTCGTGAACGACTACGTGGCCCCGCCCAAGTCCGGCGCCCGACTCTCCCTGGCCCTCGAGGCGTTCGAGCGCATGCACGCCGACATCGCGGAGATGGGCGCGCGCACCCCGCACGAACTGATGCGCTGTGCCGAGGTCTCCTTCATCCGCGACTGCGCCGAGATGGCCGCGCGCGCCTCCCTGGCCCGCACGGAGTCCCGCTGGGGCCTCTACCACGACCGTCTCGACCACCCTCATCGCGACGACGCGTCCTGGTTCCACCACCTCGATCTGCACAAGTCCCCCTCTGGTGCGATGGAGTTCACGGCCCGTCCCGTGGCTCCCTACCTGGTCCCCATCGACGAGTTCACGCCCGTCGGCGGTCCCTCCCGTCACCTCGGCGAGGTCCACGCCGAGGACGTCGCCACCGCCGGCTCCCGAGACATGGCCCCGGTCGCGACCGGCACGGGAGGCATGGAAGGCGCGGGGGGTACAGAGGGTGCGGACCCGAACCGCGCCTCCGCCCCGCACTCCCCCGAGCCCCACCCCGAGGAGTCCTCCCGACGCCTCCTCGAACTGGTCGCCCTCGCCGACGAACAGCCCGAACTCGATTCCCTGCGGCCCTACTTGACCGACCCGGCCGCCGCCGTCCGCCGCGAGGCCGTCGCCGTCCTCACCGAGACGGTCCCACCGGGCACGGGCCCCGCCCTCGCCGCGTCCCTCCGCGACACCGCCCCGGAGGTACGGGCCGCGGCCGCCGCCTCCCTGCGCGAACTCGTCGAGACACTCCCGCCCGAACCCGCCCTCCGCGACGGCCTGGTCGCCGCCCTGGCCGAGTTCGACCCGGTCGTCCGCGCCGCCTCCCTCGACGTCCTGCGCGCCCTGCGCCTCGGCGACGCCGCGCTCTTCTCCGCCTCCCTCTCCGACACCGAAATCCCCGTCCGCATCGAGGCCGTACGCGCCCTGGTCTCGGTCGACGCCGCCCCCGAACTGGCCCCCGCCACCGACGACCCGTCCCGCGAGGTCCGCGTGACGATCGCGAAGGCGTTGGCGACGGTGACGGCGACGCGGCGGGCGGGGGGGCATGGCTCGCACGAGATCCCTGGCACGCACGAGTTCTCTGGCACGCAGAAGGTCCCGGGCACGCAGGAAGTCCCGGACACTCCCATGGACGCCGACCCCGAAACCGACGTCGTCCTGACCGCCCTCGCCCAACTCGCCGCCGACCCCGACCCCTTGGTCCAGGGCGCCGCCTACGGCGCACTCGGCACGACCGGCTGCCCGGCTCCCCTCGCCGCCCACGCCGTCGCCGCCCTGTCCGCCCACGCCTGGCAGGTCAGGTCCGGCGCCGCGACCGCCCTGTCCGCCGCCGACCCCGACGTGGCCGTCCCCGCCCTGGCCAAGGCCCTCGCCGACCAGAACGCCGACGTCCGCAAGGCCGCCGTCCTGGCCCTGACCCGGCACGGCGCCGACGAGGACGCCCGAGCGGCCCTCGCCACGGCCACGACGGACACGGACGCGGACGTCAGGGCGTACGCGTCACGGGCGCTGTGACGGTGCGGGGCGCTTTGCTGCGAGGCACCCTCCGCACTGAGCCGACGCCGACCGGCCAGTCCCCTATATCCAGTCCTCCGGCTCCGGCTCCATGTCCATCTCGGGCCAGTGATCGGCACCGGGGTCGGCAGCAGCAGCCGGTGTCGCTCTCGCGGCTGCCGTCGATGCCGGCGCTGCCACCGGTACCGGTGTCGCCGCCACCGCAGGAGCCACCTCCGGCGCGTCCCCCAGCCCCGCCAACACCCCGATCACGCCCTCCCCGTACGTCGCCAGCTTCTTCTCGCCGACCCCGCTGATCGTGCCGAGCTGGGCCACCGACGTCGGCCAGACCGTGGCGATCTCGCGGAGGGTGGCGTCGTGGAAGATGACGTAGGCGGGGACGCCCTGTTCGCGGGCCTGTTCGGCACGCCAGGCCCGTAGCGCCTCGAAGGCCGGCTGGAGTGCTTCCGGCAGCTCCGCCGCGGCGGCCTTGGCCTTGCGGTCGCCCCGGCTGCCGGACGAGGAGCCCGACTTGGCGCCCGCCGGCTTCTTCGGCTCCTTGCGCAGCGGCACCTCCCGCTCGCGCCGCAGCACCGTTCCGCTGGCCTCGGTCAGTACCAGCGTGCCGTAGTCGCCCTCGACCGCCAGCAGCCCCTGCGCCAGCAACTGCCGTACGACGCCCCGCCACTCGGCCTCCGCGAGGTCCTCGCCGATGCCGAACACGGACAGCTGGTCGTGGTCGAACTGGATCACCTTGGCCGTGCGCTTACCCATGAGGATGTCGACGATCTGCACCGCGCCGAACTTCTGCCCCCGCTCGCGCTGCAACCGCACCACCGTGGACAGCACCTTCTGGGCCGCGACCGTGCCGTCCCAGGTCTCCGGCGGGGTGAGGCAGGTGTCGCAGTTGCCGCAGCCGCTCGCGTCGGGGTCCTGGCCGAAGTAGGCGAGCAGTTGGCCCCGGCGGCACGCGGCCGTCTCGCACAGGGCCAGCATCGAGTCCAGGTGGGCGGCGGCGCGGCGGCGGAACGCCTCGTCGCCCTCGCTGGACTGGATCATCTTGCGCTGTTGTATGACGTCGTTGAGGCCGTAGGCCATCCAGGCCGTGGAGGGCATACCGTCACGGCCCGCGCGGCCCGTCTCCTGGTAGTAGCCCTCGACCGACTTGGGCAGGTCGAGGTGGGCGACGAAGCGGACGTCCGGCTTGTCGATGCCCATGCCGAAGGCGATCGTGGCGACGACCACGAGGCCCTCTTCGCGCAGGAAGCGCGACTGGTTCGCCGCGCGGGTGCCCGCGTCCAGACCGGCGTGGTACGGCACCGCCTCGACGCCGCTGCGGGAGAGGAACTCCGCCGTCTTCTCGACCGAGTTGCGCGAGAGGCAGTAGACGATGCCCGCGTCGCCCGGGTGCTCCTCGCGCAGGAAGCTCAGCAGCTGCTTCTTGGGGTCGGCCTTCGGGACGATCCGGTACTGGATGTTGGGCCGGTCGAAGCTCGCCACGAAGTGGCGGGCCGTCGGCATGCCGAGCCGCTCGGTGATCTCCTGGTGGGTGGCGTGCGTGGCCGTCGCCGTGAGCGCGATCCGCGGGACGTCCGGCCAGCGCTCGCCCAGGACGGAGAGGGTCAGGTAGTCGGGGCGGAAGTCGTGGCCCCACGAGGAGACGCAGTGCGCCTCGTCGATCGCGAAGACCGAGATCTTGCCGCGGGAGAGCAGGTCCAGGCTGGAGTCGAGGCGCAGCCGCTCCGGCGCCATGTACAGCACGTCCAGCTCGCCGGCCAGGAACTCGGCCTCGACCACGCGCCGCTCGTCGAAGTCCTGCGTGGAGTTCATGAAGCCCGCGTTGACCCCGAGGGCCCGCAGCGCGTCCACCTGGTCCTGCATCAGCGCGATCAGCGGCGAGACCACGACGCCCGTGCCGGGTCTGACCAGGGCCGGGATCTGGTAGCACAGCGACTTGCCGCCGCCGGTCGGCATGAGGACCACGGCGTCGCCGCCGGCCACCACATGGTCGATGACCTCTTCCTGCTCGCCGCGGAAGGCCTCGTATCCGAAGACCCGGTGCAAGGTGGAGAGCGCTTCGCTCTCCGTGACCCCTGGCATCTCGCTGATCCCGCCCATCCCACGCATCGTCCCGTCCCCCGTACGTCGTCCCTCGACCACTGCGTCCACGATAGGGGCCCGGACTGACAGCCATGGAGTTATCCACAGGCTGGTGACGGTTACGGGGTGTGGTCATTCGAATGGCTCCGTCACATGGCGCGACCGATGCGGCCGGGACATGCTGCCGGTGCGGGACGGGGGAGGTCCGCCACGCCACCGAACGGACGGCGCGCCGTGCGTGCGGACGCCTCCCAAGTCAAGGAGCCCCACCATGTCCCCTCGGTCCCTGCAGGGCGCCGTCAAGGCCGCCATCGCGGTGGCGACGGCCGCGGCCTTCGCGCTGACCGCCGCCCCGGCCCACGCCGCGCCCGATCCCGACCCGTCCGTGTGGACCGAGCTGAGCAAGACGTACCAGGCAACCTCCAAGTACGGGTACGAGGCGTCCGCCGCGGCCGGCGGCTACGTACGCACCGACGACTGCGTCGCCGACCCGGTCGAGGGCGGCATGGGCTACCACTACCTCAACAAGGCGAACATCGGTTCGGTCGATCCGGAGAAGCCGGCGGCCCTGCTGTACTCGGAGGGGTCCAGGAACGCGTGGGCCGACGTGTCCGACTTCACCGGCGGGCGCAAGCTGGTCGCGGTGGAGTGGGTCGTGGAGGACACGGGTCAGGACGCGCCGACCCTGTTCGGGCAGACCTTCCAGAAGGACCAGCTCCCCGGCTTCTTCACCCTCCACGCCTGGATCTACAAGCCCAACTCCGAGGGTCTGTTCGCGCCCTGGAACCCCCTGGTCGTCTGCCCGGCGACCTGAGTGCCGGTTGCGCGCGAAGGGCCCCGGTTCCCTCGAAGGGAACCGGGGCCCGCCGCTCGCGTACCGCAGGTCAGCGCACGAACACTCCCGCCTGGTTGGCCAGGTCCAGGAAGTACTGCGGCGCCACACCGAGGACCAGCGTGACCGCCACGCCGACCCCGATCGTCGTCATCGTCAGCGGCGACGGCACGGCGACCGTCGGGCCGTCGGGCCGCGGCTCGCTGAAGAACATCAGCACGATGACGCGGATGTAGAAGAACGCGGCGATCGCGGACGAGATCACACCGACCACGACCAGCGGGGCCGCGCCGCCTTCCGCCGCCGCCTTGAACACGGCGAACTTCCCGGAGAAGCCCGAGGTCAGCGGGATGCCGGCGAAGGCGAGCAGGAACACCGCGAACACGGCCGCCACCAGCGGCGAACGACGGCCCAGGCCCGCCCACTTGGACAGGTGCGTCGCCTCGCCGCCCGCGTCGCGCACCAGCGTCACCACGGCGAAGGCGCCGACGGTCACGAAGGAGTACGCGCCCAGGTAGAACAGGACGGACGAGACGCCGTCGGGCGTGGTCGCGATGACACCGGCGAGGATGAAGCCCGCGTGCGCGATCGACGAGTACGCCAGCAGCCGCTTGATGTCGGTCTGGGTGATCGCCACGATCGCGCCGCCCAGCATGGTGACGATCGCGACGGCCCACATGACCGGCCGCCAGTCCCAGCGCAGGCCCGGCAGGACGACGTACAGCAGGCGCAGCAGCGCGCCGAACGCCGCGACCTTGGTGGCCGCCGCCATGAAGCCGGTGACCGGGGTCGGCGCGCCCTGGTAGACGTCGGGCGTCCACATGTGGAACGGCACCGCGCCCACCTTGAACAGCAGGCCCATGACGATCATCGCCGCGCCGATGAGCAGCAGCGCGTCGTTGCCCATGGTGTCGGCGAGCGCCGGGTCCACGTTGGTGACCGTGCCGTCGACGACCTGGGCGATCGTCGCGTACGACACCGAGCCCGCGTAGCCGTAGAGCAGCGCGATGCCGAACAGCGTGAACGCGGAGGCGAACGCGCCGAGCAGGAAGTACTTGACCGCGGCTTCCTGCGACAGGAGCCGGTTGCGACGGGCCAGCGCGCACATCAGGTACAGCGGGAGCGAGAACACTTCCAGGGCGATGAACAGGGTCAGCAGGTCGTTCGCCGAGGGGAAGACCAGCATGCCCGCGATCGCGAAGAGCAGCAGCGGGAAGACCTCGGTGGTGGTGAATCCGGCCTTGACCGCGGCTTTCTCGCTGTCGCTGCCCGGTACGGAGGCGGCCTGCGCGGCGAACGAGTCGACGCGGTTGCCGTGCGCCTCCGGGTCCAGGCGCCGCTCGGCGAAGGTGAACAGGCCCACCAGGCCGACCAGCAGGATCGTGCCCTGGAGGAACAGGGCCGGTCCGTCGACGGCGATCGCGCCCATCGCCGCGATGCGCGCCTTGGTGGTGCCGTATCCGTCCGCCGCGAGCGCCACGACCGCCGCGAAGGCGGCGCAGAGTGCGACGGCGGAGACGAACACCTGGGCGTAGTAACGGGACTTGCGCGGTACGAAGGCCTCGACCAGCACGCCGACGATCGCCGCGCCGAGGATGATCAGGGTGGGCGACAGTTGCCCGTATTCGATCTTCGGCGCGTCGATCTTGGAGATCGGGTCGGCCGCGGTTGTCCACAGGCTGTGGACGGCTGCTGCGCTCACTTGGCGGCCTCCACCTCGGGCTGGGGGTCCTTCTTGTGTACGTCGGACAGGGTCGACTTCACCGCCGGGTTGACGATGTCGGTGACCGGCTTGGGATAGACGCCCAGGAAGATCAACAGGACGATCAGGGGCGTCACGACCACGAGTTCACGCGCGCGTAGATCCGGCATCGTGGAGACCTCCGGCTTCACCGGCCCGGTCATCGTCCGCTGGTAGAGGACGAGGACGTAGAGCGCGGCGAGGACGATGCCGAAGGTGGCGATGATGCCGATCGCCGGGTAGCGCGCGAACACGCCGACCAGGACCAGGAACTCGCTCACGAACGGCGCCAGGCCCGGCAGCGACAGGGTCGCGAGCCCACCGATCAGGAAGGTGCCGGCGAGCACCGGGGCGACCTTCTGCACTCCCCCGTAGTCCGCGATGAGCCGCGAGCCGCGCCGGGAGATCAGGAAGCCGGCCACCAGCATCAACGCGGCGGTGGAGATGCCGTGGTTGACCATGTACAGCGTCGCGCCCGACTGGCCCTGGCTGGTCATCGCGAAGATGCCCAGGATGATGAAGCCGAAGTGCGAGATCGACGCGTACGCCACAAGGCGCTTGATGTCCCGCTGGCCCACCGCGAGCAGCGCGCCGTAGACGATGCTGATCAGGGCGAGGACGAGAATCGCGGGCGTCGCCCACTTGCTGGCCTCCGGGAACAGCTGGAGGCAGTAGCGGAGCATCGCGAAGGTGCCCACCTTGTCGACGACCGCCGTGATGAGGACGGCGACCGGGGCGGTGGCCTCCCCCATCGCGTTGGGCAGCCAGGTGTGCAGCGGCCACAGCGGCGCCTTCACCGCGAAGGCGAAGAAGAAGCCGAGGAACAGCCAGCGTTCGGTGCTCGTCGCCATGTGCAGCGAGCCGTTCGCGCGGGCCTCCGCGATCTGCTGGAGGCTGAAGTTCCCGGCGACCACGTAGAGGCCGATCACCGCGGCCAGCATGATCAGACCGCCGACCAGGTTGTAGAGCAGGAACTTCACTGCCGCGTACGACCGTTGCGTCGACGCGGCCTCCTCGCCGTGCTCGTGGGCACGGTCCCCGAAGCCGCCGATGAGGAAGTACATCGGGATCAGCATGGCTTCGAAGAAGATGTAGAAGAGGAAGACGTCGGTGGCCTCGAAGGAGATGATCACCATCGCCTCGACGGCCAGGATGAGCGCGAAGAAGCCCTGGGTGGGCCGCCACCGCTTGTTGCCGGTCTCCAGCGGGTCGGCGTCGTGCCAGCCCGCGAGGATGATGAACGGGATCAGCAGCGCGGTCAGCGCGAGCAGCGCCACCCCGATGCCGTCCACGCCCAGCTCGTAGCGGACCCCGAAGTCCTTGATCCAGGCGTGGGATTCGGTGAGCTGGTAGCGGTCGCCGTCCGGGTCGAAGCGGACCAGGACGACGATCGCGAGCGCGAGCGTGGCGAGCGACACCACCAGCGCGAGCCACTTGGCGGCGGTGCGCCGCGCGGCCGGCACGGCCGCCGTGGCGATCGCCCCGATCGCGGGGAGCACCGCCGTCGCTGTCAGGAGGGGAAAGGACATCGGTATCAGACCGCCCTCATCAGCAGGGTCGCGGCGACGAGGATGGCCGCACCGCCGAACATCGAGACCGCGTACGACCGCGCATAGCCGTTCTGCAGCTTGCGCAGCCTTCCGGAGAGGCCGCCCATCGAGGCCGCCGTGCCGTTGACGACCCCGTCGACCAGCGTGTGGTCGACGTAGACCAGGGAGCGGGTGAGGTGCTCGCCGCCGCGCACCAGGACCACGTGGTTGAAGTCGTCCTGGAGCAGGTCGCGGCGGGCGGCCCGGGTGAGCAGCGACCCGCGCGGGGCGACGGCCGGGACCGACCGGCGGCCGTACTGCGCCCAGGCGATGCCCACGCCGATCACCAGGACCACCATCGTGGCCAGGGTGACCGTCAGGGCGCTGACCGGGGAGTCTCCGTGCTCGTGCCCGGTGATGGGCTCCAGCCAGTGCAGGAAGCGGTCGCCGATGCCGAAGATGCCGCCGGCGAAGACCGATCCGAAGGCCAGCACGATCATCGGGATCGTCATCGTCTTCGGGGACTCGTGCGGGTGCGGCTCGTTGCCGTTCTCGTCGGGCTGCCAGCGCTTCTCACCGAAGAAGGTCATCAGCATCACGCGCGTCATGTAGTACGCCGTGATGGCCGCGCCCAGCAGGGCCGCGCCGCCGAGGATCCAGCCCTCGGTGCCGCCCTTGGCGAAGGCCGCTTCGATGATCTTGTCCTTGGAGAAGAAGCCGGACAGGCCCGGGAAGCCGATGATGGCGAGGTAGCCGAGACCGAAGGTGACGAAGGTGACCGGCATGTACTTCCGGAGGCCGCCGTACTTCCTCATGTCGACCTCGTCGTTCATGCCGTGCATGACCGAACCGGCGCCGAGGAAGAGCCCGGCCTTGAAGAAGCCGTGCGTCACCAGGTGCATGATCGCGAAGACGTAGCCGATGGGGCCGAGGCCCGCGGCGAGGATCATGTAGCCGATCTGCGACATCGTCGAGCCCGCGAGGGCCTTCTTGATGTCGTCCTTCGCGCAACCGACGATCGCACCGAACAGGAGCGTGACGGCACCGACCACGGTGACGACGAGCTGCGCGTCGGGCGCGGCGTTGAAGATCGCTCCGGAGCGGACGATCAGGTAGACGCCCGCGGTCACCATCGTCGCCGCGTGGATGAGGGCGGAGACCGGGGTCGGGCCCTCCATCGCGTCGCCGAGCCAGGACTGCAGCGGCACCTGGGCGGACTTGCCGCAGGCGGCCAGCAGCAGCATCAGGGCGATGCCGGTGAGCTTGCCCTCCGAGGTGTCGCCGACGCTGTCGAGCACCGGCCCGAAGGCGAAGGTCCCGAACGTCGTGAACATCAGCATGATGGCGATCGACAGGCCCATGTCGCCGACGCGGTTGACCAGGAAGGCCTTCTTCGCCGCGGTCGCCGCGCTGGGCTTGTGCTGCCAGAAGCCGATCAGCAGGTAGGACGCCAGACCGACGCCTTCCCAACCGACGTACAGGAGCAGGTAGTTGTCGGCGAGGACCAGGATCAGCATCGCCGCGAGGAACAGGTTCAGATAGCCGAAGAAGCGGCGGCGGCGCTCGTCGTGCTCCATGTACCCGATCGAGTACAGGTGGATCAGCGAGCCGACGCCCGTGATCAGCAGGACGAACGTCATCGACAGCTGGTCGAGGCGGAACGCGACGTCCGCCTGGAAGCCCTCGACCGGGACCCAGGTCCACAGGTGCTGGAGCAGGGTCCGGTGTTCGGCGTCCTTGCCGAGCAGGTCGGCGAAGAGCACGACGCCGATCATGAAGGAGGCGGCCGCCAGTGCCGTGCCGATCCAGTGGCCGACGGCGTCGAGACGCCGGCCACCGCACAGCAGTACGGCCGCTCCGAGCAGTGGCGCCGCCACCAGCAGCGCAATCAGGTTCTCCACGATTCAGCGACCCCTCAGAGCTTCATCAGGCTGGCGTCGTCGACCGAGGCCGAGTGGCGGGAACGGAACAGGGACACGATGATCGCGAGCCCGACCACGACCTCCGCGGCGGCGACGACCATCGTGAAGAAGGCGATGATCTGGCCGTCGAGATTGCCGTGCATGCGGGAGAAGGTGACGAACGCGAGGTTGCAGGCGTTCAGCATCAGCTCGATGCACATGAACACGACGATCGCGTTGCGTCTGATCAGCACACCGCTGGCGCCGATCGTGAACAACAGGGCGGACAAGTACAGGTAGTTGACCGGGTTCACTTCGACGCCTCCTCGGTCCGATGGAAGTGCGCCGGCTCGACCTCGGTCCGCTCCAGCCGCTCCTCGGAGCGCTGCTCAAGGGCCTTGAGGTCGTTGAGCGCCTCGGCGGACACGTCACGGATCTGACCGCGCTCGCGCAGCGTCTTGTTGACGGTGAGCTCGGACGGGGTGCCGTCGGGCAGCAGGCCCGCGATGTCCACGGCGTTGTGCCGCGCGTACACACCGGGCGCCGGCAGCGGCGGCAGGTGGTTGCCGCGCACGCGCTCCTCGGACAGCTCACGCTGGGTCTTGGCGCGCTCGGTGCGCTCCCGGTGGGTGAGCACCATGGCGCCGACGGCGGCCGTGATCAGCAAGGCGCCGGTGATCTCGAAGGCGAAGACGTACTTGGTGAAGATGAGGGTCGCGAGGCCCTCCACGTTGCCGTTCGCGTTCGCCTGGCCGAGGCCGTTGAACTCCGTGAGGGACGCGTTGCCGATGCCGGCGATCAGCAGGATGCCGAAGCCGAGACCGCACAGAAGGGCCAGCCAGCGCTGGCCCTTGATGGTCTCCGTCAGGGAGTCGGCGGCCGTGACGCCGACCAGCATCACCACGAAGAGGAACAGCATCATGATCGCGCCCGTGTAGACGACGATCTGCACGATCCCCAGGAAGTAGGCCCCGTTGGCGAGGTAGAACACCGCCAGGATGATCATGGTCCCGGCGAGCGAGAGCGCGCTGTGCACCGACTTCTTCATGAAGACGGTGGCCAGGGCGCCGATCACCGCGACCGTGCCGAGGACCCAGAACTGGAACGCCTCGCCGGTGGAGGTGGAGTAGGCGGCGAGCTGGGCGGTGGAGTGGGCCGCGAGCTGGGGGCTCATGCTTCCACCCCCTCTTCTTCCGCCTTCTCGCCCTTGGAGACGGCGACTTGGCGCTCGGTGCCGGGCGCGGCCTCCGTGACCAGACCCCGGTAGTAGTCCTGCTCGTCCGTCCCCGGGAAGATCGAGTGCGGGCTGTCGACCATGCCCTCTTCGAGGCCGGCCAGCAGCTGTTCCTTGGTGTAGATGAGGTTGGCGCGGCTGCTGTCGGCCAGCTCGAACTCGTTCGTCATCGTGAGCGCGCGCGTGGGGCACGCCTCGATGCACAGGCCGCACAGGATGCAGCGGGCGTAGTTGATCTGGTAGACGCGGCCGTACCGCTCGCCCGGCGAGTAGCGCTCCTCGTCCGTGTTGTCCGCGCCCTCGACGTAGATCGCGTCGGCGGGGCAGGCCCAGGCGCACAGCTCGCAGCCGACGCACTTCTCCAGGCCGTCCGGATGGCGGTTGAGCTGGTGCCGTCCGTGGAAGCGGGGAGCGGTGGTCTTCTGCTGCTCCGGGTACTGCTCGGTCAGCCGCTTCTTGAACATGGCCTTGAAGGTCACGCCGAAGCCGGCCACGGGGTTCTGGAAACCGGGCTTGGTCTCCTTGGGTTCCTCAGCCATCGGACGCCTCCTTTCCATCCGTAGGTCCGTCACTGGCAGTATCCGACCCGCCACTGACAATGAGCTCCCGCTCCCGTCGCGGGCTGCGCCTGGGCACCGGCGGCAACTCCTGTCCGGGCAGCGGCGGCACGGGGAATCCACCCGCCATCGCGTCGAATCCGGCGGGTTCCGCCGCGGACGCCTCGGCCGTCTGCGCCTTCTCGCGGAACATGTCCACGACGAAGGACAGAAGCAGCAGGGCGAGGACGCCGCCGCCGATGTAGAGGGCGATGTCGGCGAAGTCGTAGTTCTCGTTGCGCAGCGCCCGCACGGTCGCGACCAGCATCAGCCAGACCACGGAGACCGGGATGAGGACCTTCCAGCCGAGCTTCATCAACTGGTCGTAGCGCACGCGCGGGAGCGTGCCGCGCAGCCAGATGAAGAAGAACAGCAGCAGCTGGACCTTGATCACGAACCAGAGCATCGGCCACCAGCCGTGGTTCGCGCCCTCCCAGAAGGTGCTGATCGGCCAGGGGGCCCGCCAACCGCCGAGGAAGAGCGTGGTCGACACCGCGGAGACCGTCACCATGTTCACGTACTCGGCGAGCATGAACAGCGCGAACTTGATGGACGAGTACTCGGTGTTGAAGCCGCCGACCAGGTCGCCCTCGGACTCGGGCATGTCGAAGGGGGCGCGGTTGGTCTCGCCGACCATCGTGATGATGTAGAGGATGAAGGAGACCGGCAGCAGGACGATGTACCAGCGGTCGTGCTGCTGTTCGACGATCGTCGACGTCGACATCGACCCCGAGTAGAGGAACACCGAGGCGAACGCGGCGCCCATCGCGATCTCGTAGGAGATCATCTGCGCGCAGGACCGCAGACCGCCCAGGAGCGGATACGTGGATCCGGAGCTCCAACCGGCGAGGACGATGCCGTAGATGCCGACCGAGGCGACCGCGAGGATGTAGAGCATCGCGATCGGCAGGTCGGTGAGCTGCATCGTGGTGCGGTGGCCGAAGATCGAGACCTCGTTGCCGGACGGGCCGAAGGGGATCACCGCGATCGCCATGAAGGCCGGGATGGCCGCGATGATCGGCGCGAGGACGTAGACCACCTTGTCCGCGCGCTTGACGATGAGGTCTTCCTTGAGCATCAGCTTCACGCCGTCGGCGAGCGACTGGAGCATGCCCCAGGGGCCGTGCCGGTTGGGGCCGATGCGCAGCTGCATCCAGGCGACGACCTTGCGCTCCCAGACGATCGAGAACAGCACGGTGATCATCAGGAACGCGAAGCAGAAGACGGCCTTGACGACGACCAGCCACCAGGGGTCGCGGCCGAACAGCGAGAGGTCTTCGGCGGCGAGGTACTGGCTCACGCCGTACGAGCTCATGCCGTGGGGGCTCATGACTCCACCTCCTTGGGGGCCTCGCCGACGGACGTCGCCGGGCCGATGCGGACGAGGGAGCCGGGACGTGCCCCGGTGTCGGAGGCGACGCCCCCGCCGACGGAGTTCAGCGGGAGCCAGACCACCCGGTCGGGCATCTCCGTGACGCGCAGCGGGAGTTCGACGGCTCCGGCGGGTCCGGTCACGGCGAGGGTGTCGCCGTCCTTGACGCCGGCCTCGGCGGCCGTGGCGAGCGACACGCGCGCGTGGGCGGCGTGCCGCGTTCCGGCGAGCGCCTCGTCGCCCTGCTGGAGAACACCCTGGTCGAGCAGCAGCCGGTGCCCGGCCAGTACGGCCTCCCCGGCGGCGGGCCGCGGCAACTGGGCCGCGGTCTCCAGGGGTTCGGTGGCCCGCGGCCCGTCCCAGGCGCCGAGCCGGTCGATCTCGGCGCGCACGGTCCGCAGGTCGGGCAGACCCAGGTGTACGTCCATGGCGTCGGCCAGCATCTGGAGCACGCGGGCGTCGGCGGGCGAGAGGTGGCGGGTCAGCTGCTCGGGCTTGAGCGCGGCCTCGAAGAACCGCACCCGGCCCTCCCAGTTGAGGAAGGTGCCGGCCTTCTCGGCGACCGCGGCCACCGGAAGGACGACGTCGGCCCGCTCGCTGACCTCGCTGGGACGCAGTTCCAGCGAGACCAGGAAGCCGACCTCGTCGAGCGCGGCACGCGCGCGTGCCGGGTCGGGCAGGTCGGCGACCTCCACGCCGGCGACCAGCAGGGCCTGCAGTTCGCCCGCGGCGGCGGCCTCGATCATCTGGCCCGTGTCGCGGCCGTAGCGGTGCGGGAGTTCGGCGAGTCCCCAGACCGCGGCGACCTCCTCACGCGCGCGTGGGTCGGTGGCCGGGCGGCCACCCGGCAGCAGCGTCGGCAGCGCGCCCGCCTCCACGGCGCCGCGCTCGCCGGCCCTGCGCGGGATCCACACCAGCCGGGCGCCGGTCGCGGACGCGGCCCGTACGGCGGCGGTGAGCCCGCCCGCGACGGCGGCCAGCCGCTCGCCGACGACGATGACCGCGCCGTCGGCGCGCAGCGCCTCCGCGGCCCGCGTGCCGGGCTCGTCCAGTCCGACGCCGCTCGTGAGCGCGTCCAGCCAGGCGGTCTCGGTGCCCGGAGCCGCCGGCAGCAGCGTGCCGCCGGCCTTCTCCAGCCCGCGCGTGGCGTGCGTGGCCAGCGAGAAGACCTTCTGGCCGTGCTTGCGCCAGGCCTTGCGCAGCCGCAGGAAGACGCCGGGCGCCTCCTCCTCGGCCTCGAAGCCGAGCAGCAGGACGGCGGGCGCCTTCTCCAGGAAGGTGTTGGTGACGCCCGTACCGTCGAGGTCACGGCCGCGTCCGGCGACCTGGGCCGCCAGGAAGTCGGCCTCCTCGCCGCCGTGCACGCGTGCGCGGAAGTCGACGTCGTTCGTGTCGAGCGCCACGCGCGCGAACTTGCTGTACGCGTAGGCGTCCTCGATGGTGAGCCGGCCGCCGGTCAGCACGCCGGTCCGGCCGCGCGAGGCCAGCAGCCCCTGCGCGGCGATCTCCAGCGCCTCCGGCCAGGAGGCCGGGACCAGTTCACCCTCGGGGTTGCGCACCAGCGGCGTCTGCAGCCGGTCGCGCTGCTGCGCGTACCGGAAGCCGAACCGCCCCTTGTCGCAGATCCACTCCTCGTTGACCTCGGGCTCGTTGGCCGCCAGGCGCCGCATGACCTTGCCGCGCCGGTGGTCGGTGCGGGTGGCGCAGCCGCCGGCGCAGTGCTCGCACACGGACGGCGAGGAGACCAGGTCGAAGGGGCGGGAGCGGAATCGGTACGCCGCCGAGGTCAGCGCGCCGACCGGGCAGATCTGGATGGTGTTGCCGGAGAAGTACGACTCGAAGGGGTCGCCCTCGCCGGTGCCGACCTGCTGCAGCGCGCCCCGCTCCAGCAGCTCGATCATCGGGTCGCCCGCGACCTGGTTGGAGAAGCGGGTGCAGCGGGCGCACAGCACGCACCGCTCGCGGTCGAGCAGCACCTGCGTCGAGATCGGCATCGGCTTCTCGTACGTCCGCTTCTTTCCTTCGAAGCGGGAGTCGGCCTGGCCGTGCGACATCGCCTGGTTCTGCAGCGGGCACTCGCCGCCCTTGTCGCAGACCGGGCAGTCCAGCGGGTGGTTGATGAGCAGCAGCTCCATCACACCGTGCTGGGCCTTCTCGGCGACAGGCGAGCTGAGTTGGGTCTTCACGACCATGCCGTCCGTGCACGTGATCGTGCAGGACGCCATCGGCTTGCGCTGGCCCTCGACCTCGACGATGCACTGGCGGCAGGCGCCGACCGGGTCGAGGAGGGGGTGGTCGCAGAAGCGGGGGATCTCGATGCCGAGCTGTTCGGCGGCCCGGATCACCAGGGTGCCCTTGGGCACGCTGATCTCGGCGCCGTCGATCGTCAGGGAGACGAGGTCCTCCGGCGGGACCGCCGCTTCTCCCCCTCCCGAGGGAGCGTTGGTGGTCACGGTCATGCGTTCACCTCCGTGCGGTCGGCCCAGGCCGTCGATTTGGCCGGGTCGAAGGGGCAGCCGCGGCCCGTGATGTGCTGCTCGTACTCCTCGCGGAAGTACTTGAGCGAGGAGAAGATCGGCGAGGCGGCACCGTCGCCGAGGGCGCAGAACGACTTGCCGTTGATGTTGTCGGCGATGTCGTTGAGCTTGTCGAGGTCGGACATGACGCCCTTGCCGGCCTCGATGTCACGCAGCAACTGCACGAGCCAGTACGTGCCTTCGCGGCACGGGGTGCACTTGCCGCAGGACTCGTGGGCGTAGAACTCGGTCCAGCGGGTGACGGCGCGGACCACGCAGGTCGTCTCGTCGAAGCACTGCAGGGCCTTGGTGCCGAGCATGGATCCGGCGGCGCCGACGCCCTCGTAGTCGAGGGGCACGTCGAGGTGTTCGTCGGTGAACATCGGCGTCGAAGAACCGCCCGGCGTCCAGAACTTGAGCCGGTGCCCGGCCCGCATCCCGCCGCTCATTTCGAGGAGCTGGCGGAGTGTGATGCCGAGCGGCGCCTCGTACTGGCCGGGGCTGGTGACATGACCGCTGAGCGAGTAGAGCGTGAAGCCCGGGGACTTCTCGCTGCCCATCGAGCGGAACCATTCTTTGCCCCGATTGAGAATCGCGGGAACCGACGCGATCGACTCGACGTTATTCACAACAGTCGGGCACGCATAGAGGCCCGCCACCGCAGGAAAGGGGGGACGCAGCCGCGGTTGACCACGACGGCCTTCGAGCGAGTCGAGCAGTGCGGTCTCTTCACCGCAGATGTACGCGCCGGCGCCCGCGTGCACGGTGAGCTGGAGATCGAGGCCGCTACCGAGGATGTTCTCGCCCAGGTAGCCGGCCGCATAGGCCTCGCGCACGGCTTCGTGCAACCGCCGCAACACGGGGACGACTTCACCACGCAGATAGATGAAGGCATGCGACGACCTGATGGCATAACACGCGATGACAATGCCCTCGATGAGGCTATGCGGGTTCGCGAAGAGGAGCGGGATGTCCTTACAGGTCCCGGGCTCCGACTCGTCGGCGTTGACAACTAGATAGTGCGGCTTTCCATCCCCTTGGGGAATGAATTGCCATTTCATTCCCGTAGGGAATCCCGCACCGCCGCGGCCCCGTAGTCCGGACTCCTTCACATACGCGATCAGGTCGTCCGGCGACATGGCCAGCGCCTTGCGAAGACCCTCGTATCCCTCGTGCCTTCGGTAGACGTCCAGCGACCAGGACTTGTCCTCGTCCCAGAAGGCCGACAGCACGGGTGCGAGCAGTTTCTCGGGGCTGGTGTCTTTCAGTTCGGGTGCCAAGGTCATCACTCCCCCTCCTCGGCGGCGGGCCCGGCCGGATGGGCCGGGTCGGAGGCCGACGTGTCCTGTGGCGCATCGTGTGAACTGAGGTGCTCCGACGGCGACGGGTCGTGCGCCGCCGCGTCCTGCGGCTCGTCCTGCGGCCGGCCGGCACGCGGGTGCACCACGCGCGCGGGTGCGGCCGCTCCCCTGGCCAGGCGGAGGCCCACCAGCGAGGCGGGGCCCGCGCCACCGCTCTCCTCGACGGCCCCGGGCCGCTCGTCGGGGAAGCCGGCCAGGATGCGGGCGGTGTCCTTGAAGGTGCACAGGCGCGCCCCGCGCGTGGGCCGGACGTCCGCTCCCGCGCGCAGGTCGTCGACGAGGCGCTTGGCGCTGGCCGGGGTCTGGTTGTCGAAGAACTCCCAGTTGACCATCACCACCGGCGCGAAGTCGCAGGCCGCGTTGCACTCGATGTGCTCCAGGGTGACCTTGCCGTCGCCGGTGGTCTCGCCGTTGCCGACACCGAGGTGCTCCTGGAGCTCCTCGAAGATCGCGTCGCCGCCCATCACCGCGCACAGGGTGTTGGTGCAGACGCCGACCTGGTAGTCGCCGCTCGGCTTGCGCCGGTACATGGTGTAGAAGGTCACGACCGCGGCGACCTCGGCCGTCGTCAGGTCCAGCAGTTGCGCGCAGAACTGCTGTCCCGTGCGCGTGACATGACCCTCCTCCGCCTGCACGAGGTGCAGCAACGGCAGGAGCGCGGAGCGGGAGTCCGGGTAGCGGGCGATGATCTCCCGCCCGTCGGCCTCCAGCCGGGCTCGGACGTCGTCCGGGTAGGCGGGCGCGGGCAGTTCGGGCATGCCCAGGCTGACGCTCTGCTCCGAGGAACTGGTGGTCACCGGTCGACGCCTCCCATCACGGGGTCGATGGAGGCGACAGCGACGATGACGTCGGCGACCTGGCCGCCCTCGCACATCGCCGCCATGGCCTGCAGGTTGGTGAAGGACGGGTCCCGGAAGTGGACCCGGTAGGGGCGGGTGCCTCCGTCGGACACGGCGTGCACCCCGAGTTCGCCCTTGGGCGACTCGACGGCCGCGTACGCCTGTCCCGGCGGGACGCGGAAGCCCTCGGTGACCAGCTTGAAGTGGTGGATCAGGGCCTCCATGGAGGTGCCCATGATCTGCTTGATGTGGTCGAGGGAGTTGCCCAGTCCGTCCGGTCCCAGGGCGAGTTGGGCGGGCCAGGCGATCTTCTTGTCGGCGACCATGACCGGGCCGGGCTGCAGCCGGTCCAGGCACTGCTCGACGATCGCGAGCGACTGGCGCATCTCCTCCAGGCGGATGAGGAAGCGCCCGTAGGAGTCGCAGGTGTCGGCGGTCGGGATCTCGAAGTCGTAGGTCTCGTAGTCGCAGTAGGGCTGCGACTTGCGCAGGTCGTGCGGCAGACCGGTGGAGCGCAGGATCGGGCCGGTGGCGCCGAGGGCCATGCAGCCGGCCAGGTCGAGGTAACCGACGTCCTGCATACGGGCCTTGAAGATGGGGTTCCCGGTGGCGAGCTTGTCGTACTCGGGGAGGTTCTTCTTCATCTTCTTCACGAACTCGCGGATCTGGTCCACCGCGCCGGGCGGCAGGTCCTGGGCGAGTCCGCCGGGGCGGATGTACGCGTGGTTCATCCGCAGGCCCGTGATGAGCTCGTAGATGTCGAGAATCATTTCACGATCGCGGAATCCGTAGATCATGATCGTGGTGGCGCCGAGTTCCATACCGCCGGTGGCGATGCACACCAGGTGCGAGGACATCCGGTTCAGCTCCATCAGGAGCACCCGGATGATCTTGGCTCGCTCGGTGATCTGGTCCTCGATGCCGAGGAGCTTCTCGACGGCGAGACAGTAGGCGGTCTCGTTGAAGAAGGACGTCAGGTAGTCCATGCGCGTCACGAACGTGGTGCCCTGCGTCCACGTGCGGTACTCGAGGTTCTTCTCGATGCCGGTGTGCAGGTAGCCGATGCCGCAGCGGGCCTCGGTGACCGTCTCGCCCTCGATCTCCAGGATCAGGCGGAGCACTCCGTGGGTGGACGGGTGCTGGGGACCCATGTTGACGACGATGCGCTCGTCGTCGGCGCGGGCCGCGGACTGGACGACCTCGTCCCAGTCGCCACCGGTCACCGTATATACGGTGCCCTCGGTGGTCTCGCGGGCCGAGGCGGCGGCGGCCGCGGATGGGGACTGTGTGCTCACGAGTACGACCTCCGCTGGTCCGGAGCCGGGATCTGGGCGCCCTTGTACTCGACGGGGATGCCGCCGAGGGGGTAGTCCTTGCGCTGCGGATGGCCCTGCCAGTCGTCCGGCATCATGATCCGGGTCAGCGCCGGGTGACCGTCGAAGACGATTCCGAAGAAGTCGTAGGTCTCGCGCTCGTGCCAGTCGTTGGTCGGATAGACCGAGACCAGCGACGGGATGTGCGGATCACTGTCGGGGGCGCTGACTTCGAGGCGGATCAGCCGGTTGTGGGTGATCGAGCGCAGGTGGTAGACGGCGTGCAGCTCGCGGCCCTTGTCGTGGAGATAGTGGACCGCGCTCACCCCCGTGCAGAGCTCGAAGCGCAGGGCCGGGTCGTCGCGCAGGGTCTGGGCGACGCGCAGCAGGTGCTCGCGCTCGATGTGGAAGGTGAGTTCGCCGCGGTCGACGACCGTCTTGTCGATCGCGTTGTCGGGCAGCAGGCCCTGTTCCTCCAGGGCGCCCTCCAACTCGTCGGCGACCTCGTCGAACCAGCCGCCGTAAGGGCGGTTGGACGCTCCCGGGAGGCGGACCGAGCGGACCAGGCCGCCGTAACCGGAGGTGTCGCCGCCGTTGTTGGCGCCGAACATGCCGCGCTGGACGCGGATCTCCTCACCGCCCTGGCCGCGTTGGCCGGGAAGGTTGTCGGCGGCGATGTCCTTCTCGGGGTTCACGCCGTTCGACGCACCGTTCGCACCGCCGGTGCCGTTCGCGTCGCTCACCGCAGCAGCCCCTTCATCTCGATCGTGGGCAGGGCCTTGAGCGCCGCTTCCTCGGCCTCGCGGGCCGCCTCCTCGGCGTTCACGCCGAGCTTGGAGGTCTGGATCTTCTGATGCAGCTTGAGGATGGCGTCCATCAGCATCTCGGGCCGTGGCGGGCAGCCCGGGAGATAGATGTCGACCGGCACGATGTGGTCGACGCCCTGGACGATCGCGTAGTTGTTGAACATGCCGCCCGACGAGGCGCACACCCCCATGGAGATGACCCACTTGGGGTTCGGCATCTGGTCGTAGACCTGCCGCAGCACCGGCGCCATCTTCTGGCTGACCCGGCCCGCGACGATCATCAGGTCCGCCTGGCGGGGCGAACCGCGGAAGACCTCCATGCCGAAGCGCGCCAGGTCGTAGCGGCCGGCGCCGGTGGTCATCATCTCGATGGCACAGCAGGCGAGGCCGAACGTGGCCGGGAAGACGGACGACTTGCGCACCCAGCCCGCGGCCTGCTCGACGGTGGTCAACAGGAAGCCGCTCGGCAGCTTTTCTTCGAGTCCCATGTTTTAAAGGCCCCTCAGTCCCATTCCAGGCCGCCGCGCCGCCATACGTACGCGTACGCGACGAAGACGGTGAGCACGAAGAGCAGCATCTCCACGAGCCCGAAGATCCCCAGGGAGTCGAAGGTGACCGCCCAGGGGTAGAGGAAGACGATCTCGATGTCGAAGACGATGAAGAGCATCGCCGTCAGGTAGTACTTGATGGGGAAACGCCCGCCGCCGGCCGGCGTGGGGGTCGGCTCGATCCCGCACTCGTAGGCCTCGAGCTTGGCCCGGTTGTACCGCTTCGGACCGATCAGCGTGGCCATGACCACGGAGAAGATCGCAAAGCCTGCCCCGAGGGCTCCCAGTACGAGGATGGGCGCATACGCGTTCACCGCTCCTCGCTCCTCTCAGTCGGCACTGACTGCTGGCGATGGCACCGGGCCCGCTGCTGCCCCACGGGATCCCCGAACACCTCGCGTCCCAGCGAAGATCGAGAACATGTGAAGCAGGTCACAAGCCCAACTGCCTCGCATCTTATGCCCGGCGCTCTGTGATCTGCGACACGGGGTATTGCACAAGCTTTGTGATCTCCACCACCTGACGAAGGATCATGAAGTCGGACGGGCGCTGATCTTCGTACGTGAAGCGTCCGAGTGATCACCAGAGGTGACATTTGCGCTCGTCGGCGCAGTTCGGACGAGGCGTCTCCATATCAAGAGACTTCCCTTGCATGCAAATTGGTGCTGGACGGGGTGCCTTGCTAGAGGACGGCATTCACACATCAGAGGGAGTCGCGCGGCGCGATGTGGACACGTGCACACATTCACGAGCGAGTGAGGGCCGAGGCACGCGCATGACGCAGCCGCCGCTGTGACCGTTGCGTGACCTCCGCCACATCCATGAGAGGCGTCCGAGAGCGGGGCTTGGCCACTTGTCTCAACCGGTGGTAAGTCAAGGGCAATTCGGGCGTAACGACGAAAGAGCGTGATCACGGGCCGATCGGGCTCTGCCCGTAATGTCCGTTACGGCGTCAATAAAGAACGCCACGCCCGGGATTGTGGGGACCCATTGAGTAAATGTGGCGCACCACACGTTTCTTGAAGGTATGGAGGAGCCCCTGATACCGGTTGGACTCATGTCCCACACCGCTCACATACGCAGCCACCGGAAACCCCGCCGCAACGCGACGAGTTCGATCGCGGTGCGTGCCGGAGTCGCCGGTGGCGTACTCAGTCTGGCAGCGGCGGGCGCGTCGGCCTCGGCGAGCGCCGCCGAGCCGGTGACCCAGACCCTCGAACTGCCCACCCTGACCGCCGACCTGTCCACTCAGGTCGCCCAGTCCGCGGATGCCACGCAGCAGACAGCCGCGAACTACCAGTTGCGTGCCGAGCGTGACGCGGCCGCCGCAAAGGCCGCGAAGCAGGCCAAGGTCGACCTCGCGGACGCCAAGAAGAAGGCGGAGGCCAAGAAGAAGGCGGAAGCGGCCCGCAAGGCCGCCGCCGAGGAGGCAGCCAGCCGCAGCACCCAGCGGACCACGCTCGCCGCTTCAACTCCCTCGACCACCACGACGAGTTCGTCGACGGCGACCGGTTCGGCGGCCACCATCGTCAACTTCGTCAAGGCGCAGGTCGGCAAGGCGTACGTGTCCGGCGCGACCGGTTCGTCCGCGTATGACTGCTCCGGTCTGGTGCAGACGGCCTTCAAGCAGGTGGGCATCAGCCTGCCGCGCGTCTCGCAGGACCAGTCGACGGCCGGCACCCAGGTGTCGCTGAGCAACCTTCAGCCCGGCGACATCCTGTACTGGGGCAGCGCGGGCAGCGCGTACCACGTGGCGGTGTACGTCGGTGGCGGCATGTTCGTCGGCGCGCAGAACTCCTCGACGGGTGTCGTCGAGCGGCCGCTGTCGTACGACCCGCCGACCGGCGCGGTGCGGGTGCTCTGAACCTCGGAGAATCCGGAAAGCTAGTGAGGGCCGCAGCCGCTCGGGGGCAGCGGCCCTCCCGGCGTCCGCCCGCCGGGCGCCGGTGCGGGACGTCCGTGGGTGTGGCCGGTGTTCTCCTGCGGCTGTAGGGCGCGTTCTGTTGTCATGGCTCCTGGGGGGCGGGAAGAGGCTCCCAAGGCCCGTAGGGCCCTCTCCTGCCCCGCCACAGCGTCCTCACACGACAGGAGAGACAGCCATGCCCAGTGTGTTCGTCCAGGGGAAGCCCGTCGACTCGTATCCGCCGCTCGCGCCCGAGGCCCGGCGCGGGTCGGTGCGGCGCATCACCGAGGTCGGCGAAGAGGTGCTGCACAAGCCCTGCCGGGACATCACCGAGTTCGGACCCGACCTCGCCGCGCTGATCGACGACATGTTCCTCACGATGTACGTCGCCGAGGGAGCCGGCCTCGCGGCGAACCAGGTCGGCGTCGATCTGCGGTTGTTCGTCTACGACTGCCCCGACGACGACGGGGTCCGGCACGTCGGGCACATCGTCAACCCGGTCCTCGAAGCCCTCGACCCGACCGGACGCCGGCTGCTCGACGACAACGAGGGGTGCCTGTCCGTGCCGGGCGCCGTCATGGAACTGCCCCGCCCGGACCTGGCCGTGGTGCGCGGCCTCGACAAGGACGGCGAGCCGATCGTCGTCGAGGGAACGGGCTATTTCGCCCGCTGCCTCGCCCACGAGACGGACCACGTCAACGGCCACGTCTACCTGGACCGGCTCTCCAAGCGCCAACGCCGGGACGCGCTACGGCAGGTGGAGGAACACCGCGACGAGGTGTACACCCGCCGGACCGCCAACATCGAGGCGCTCCACAGCTGACCGGCCGACGGCCCTCAGTTCTTGAGCAGGGCGATGAAGGCGATCAGGAGCCCGACGATCGCCGCCAGTTCGGAGGCCACGGTGAGCATCGGCCGCCGTGGCTCTCCGGTTCCGGCACCCGGATCCCGCCGGCGGGGCTCCTGGCGGGTCAGGTCCGGAAGGGCGGGCCCCCGACGAGCCGGATCCTGACCGGCGTTCAGACGGCGGACGCTGAAGACCAGCCGCCACGCCATGACTCCGATCAGGGCCGCCAGGACGAGCAGCAGCAGTGCCGAGACAGTCATCGATCCCCCTGGGGCGCCACCGGTTCGCGCGAGTCCGCCGTCGGTGTGCGCTCACCCCGAATATGGCACCCGAGGGAGATCGTCATGCCCGGAATCCGCCGCAATCATCCCGCGTCACTCGCGGCGGCGACCGGGGCGGCGCTCACGCCTTCGGGGCCACCTTGCTCAGGCCGTTGATGATGCGGTCCATCGCGTCGCCGCCCGTCGGGTCGGTGAGGTTGGCCAGCATCTTGAGGGTGAACTTCATCAGCAGGGGGTGGGTCAGGCCGCGCTGGGCCGCGATCTTCATGACCTTCGGGTTGCCGATGAGCTTCACGAAGGCGCGGCCGAGCGTGTAGTAGCCGCCGTAGGTGTCCTTGAGGACGCGCGGGTAGCGCTGGAGGGCCAGTTCGCGGCTCGCGGGCGTCGGGCGGGCGTGGGCCTGGACGATGACGTCGGCGGCGATCTGGCCGGACTCCATGGCGTAGGCGATGCCCTCGCCGTTGAAGGGGTTGACCATGCCGCCCGCGTCGCCGACGAGCAGCAGCCCGCGCGTGTAGTGCGGTTGGCGGTTGAAGGCCATGGGGAGCGCGGCGCCGCGGATCGGTCCTGTCATGTTGTCGGGGGTGTAGCCCCAGTCCTCGGGCATGGACGCGCACCAGGCCTTCAGCACCTCGCGCCAGTCCAGCTCCTTGAAGGAGTCGGAGGTGTTGAGCACGCCGAGGCCGACGTTGGAGGTGCCGTCGCCCATGCCGAAGATCCAGCCGTAGCCGGGCAGCAGCCGGTCCTCGCCCGGGCCGCGGCGGTCCCACAGCTCCAGCCAGGACTCCAGGTAGTCGTCCTCGTGGCGGGGCGAGGTGAAGTACGTGCGCACCGCGACACCCATCGGGCGGTCCTCGCGGCGGTGCAGGCCCATCGCCAGGGACAGGCGCGTGGAGTTGCCGTCGGCGGCGACCACCAGCGGCGCGTGGAAGGTGACTTCGCGTTTGTCCTCGCCGAGCTTGGCGTGCACGCCGGTGATGCGGCCGGTGCGGTCGTCGACGATCGGGGCGCCGACGTTGCAGCGCTCGTACAGCCGGGCGCCCGCCTTCTGGGCGTTGCGGGCGAGCTGCTCGTCGAAGTCGTCGCGCTTGCGGACCAGACCGTAGTCCGGGTACGAGGCGAGGTCCGGCCAGTCGAGCTGGAGGCGGACGCCGCCGCCGATGATGCGCAGCCCCTTGTTGCGCAGCCAGCCGGCCTCCTCGGAGATGTCGATGCCCATGGCCACCAGCTGCTTGGTGGCTCGCGGGGTGAGGCCGTCGCCGCACACCTTCTCGCGCGGGAACTCGGTCTTCTCCAGCAGGAGTACGTCGAGTCCGGACTTGGCGAGGTGGTACGCGGTCGTGGAGCCGGCCGGCCCCGCGCCGACGACGATCACATCGGCGGTGTTTTCGGAGAGCGGCTCAGTCACGACGGTCACGGCGGGATCTCCCCAAGTTCGGAATCTGCGTGCCGACGGGCACTGGACAAGGGCAGTCTATTCAGCAGAATTGATCACCCGGCTGAAGGGCTGCCAACGTGAACCGAGCTCTGCCCGTCGTACGGCTGCGCGTCCCCACCGACGAGGACGCGGTGGCCTGGCACCGGATCTTCGACGACCCGGACGTGATGGAGTTCCACGGCGGCCGGACCGCGGAGCTGTCCGTCTACGAGGAGCTCACCGCCCGCCAGCGCCGGCACGACGCCGAGCACGGCTTCTGCCTGTGGACCATGGTCGACGACACCGGCCGGGTGATCGGCTTCACCGGCGCCCAGCCCTGGCCGCAGGACTGGGGCCCCAAGGGCGAGATCGAGATCGGCTGGCGCCTCGGCCGGGAGTTCTGGGGCAAGGGGTACGCGACCACGGCCGCGCAGATGACCCTGGAGCGGCTGCGGGCGGCGGGCGTGCCGACGGTGGTGGCGATGGTCATCGCCGAGAACGAGCGGTCCATCGCGGTGACGCGACGACTGGGCATGCGGCTCGACGAGGTCTTCCGGACGCCGTCGAGCGACCGGGAGGGGCACTGCTACCGGCTCGACCTGTGAGGCGCCGGCGCGACACGTAAGGTGCCGGCGCGATCCGTGATCGTAGATGATCGGGAAAAGTCACCCACAGTAACTGACTGCTACAGAAAGACACTTGGACCTTCCGATCGCCACCCCCCGGCGGTTACTCTGCCAGTACCGCTGGGGGTGACATCTGTGCGCTTAACACCCAAAACACCCGAAGTGCGAGTGCCACGGCTGGTCGGTCTGATGGCCATGGACGCGCGCAGGACAGCCGAGGACACCGGCCTCTTCCTGAACGCGCCGGACCGGCCCGACTTCCACCAGACCGTGGTCGAGTACGTCGTACGGCAGTACCCGCAGCCCAACGCCGAGGTGCCCCGGGACTCCGTGGTGTACGTGTGGTTCGACTTCGGTGAGGGCGACGGTGGTGGCGGGGTGCGCGAGCCGCGCCTGCCCAGGCCACCCGGCGGCGGACTGCAACGCGAACTGAACGAGCCCGGCGGCGGCGACCCGTACGCCTTCGTCAGCTCGGCCTGAAGCCCCGTCCGCAGCCCCGTTCACAGCCCCTGGAAGGGCCCTCAGCTCTGCTTGAAGCCCCGGTGCAGGGCGACCACGCCGCCCGTGAGGTCGCGCCAGGCCACCTTCGACCAGCCGGCCTTCTGGAGGTGGCCGGCGAGCGCGGGCTGGTCGGGCCAGGCGCGGATGGACTCGGCGAGATAGACGTACGCGTCCGGGTTCGAGGACACCGCGCGGGCCACCGGCGGCAGCGCCCGCATCAGGTACTCGGTGTAGACGGTCCGGAAGGGCGCCCAGGTCGGGTGCGAGAACTCGCAGATCACGACCCGTCCGCCGGGCTTGGTCACCCGGTACATCTCGCGCAGCGCGGAGTCGTAGTCCTGCACGTTGCGCAGCCCGAAGGAGATCGTGACGGCGTCGAACACGTCGTCCCGGAAGGGCAGCTTCGTCGCGTCGCCCGCGGTGAACGGCAGCCAGGAGTGGTTCTTCTTGCCGACCTTGAGCATGCCGAGCGAGAAGTCGCACGGGACGACGTACGCGCCCGTGCGGGCGAACGGCAGCGACGAGGTCGCCGTACCGGCGGCCAGGTCGAGGATCTTCTGCGCGGGCCGCGCGTCGACCGCCCTCGCCACCTCCTTGCGCCACACCCGGTCCTGGCCCAGCGACAGCACGTCGTTGGTCAGGTCGTACCGTTCCGCCACGTCGTCGAACATCGAGGCGACTTCGTGCGGCTGCTTGTTCAGGGAGGCGCGGGTCACCGGGCCATTCTTGCAGTACGGCCCCCGCCGGCCGCTCAGGAGGGCAGCAGCCGCGGCCGCTTCTTCGCCGCCACGTCCTCCACCCAGCCGCACGCCAGCACGAACACCGCGATCAGGATCCAGCCGATCCCGAACATGAACCACTGACTGTCCAGCGGCAGCCACTTCTCGAACGCGGGCACGTTCCAGAACTGGTCGATCAGCGGCACCGCCAGGATCAGCGCGATCTCGTGCCAGAGGTAGATCGTGACCGCACGCGCGTTGAAGACCGTGACCACCCGGTCCGTCCGCCGGAACCGGGCCAGCCGGGCGAAGTCGATCCGGAAGTACGCCTTGGCCCACATCAGCAGCAGCACGAACCCGGCCGACCAGAAGGCCTGGGCGAGCGGGATCTCGTCGAGGTCGTAGGTGCCGACCTCGCCCTGCTGCGAGAAGGCGTACCAGCCGCCGTAGCCGAGCGCGGCGAGCGAGAGGACGACCACCAGGGCGGGCTTCAGCCGCTCCAGCACGCCGTCGCGGTGCGCGAAGCCGAGCAGCCAGCAGAAGAGGTACGTCGACAGGTCCCACAGGGCGCTGCCGAAGCGGTTGTCGGGCCCGGCCCACAGGTAGGTGAGGACCAGGATCGGGGCCAGGGACAGCAACAGCACGAAGACCGGAGCGAGCCGGAAGACCCGTAGGAGCAGCGGGGAGAGGAGCACGAACCACAGGTACGTCCGCAGGTACCAGAGGATCTCCCAGGCCTGCTCGCCCCACGCGTTGCCCGGCGGGTCGCCGAGCGGCACGACCCAGTAGACGATCTCCCAGCCCGGCATCCAGTCGTGCACCAGCATCGCGAGGACGACGAAGACGCCCCAGAACCAGAACGGCGGCAGCAGCCTGCGCAGCCGGCTCCTCAGCACCTTGGCCGCGGGCCGCTCCAGCGACTTGGCCATGAGCGTGCCGGCCAGGCCGAACATGATGCCCATGGACGGGAAGACCATCCCGCACCAGGCCCACCCGAAGGTGTGATAGGTGACGACCCGGATGAGGGCGACCGCGCGCAGGGTGTCGAAGTAGCGGTCGCGGGTGGGGGGTTGAGGGAGCGGGAGCGGGGCGGTGCTCTGGATGTCCGGTTCAGCCGTGACCGCAGCCGCGGGCAGAGTCGTGGTCACAGGCACCGCCGTAGGCGTATGCGAAGGCGCAGGAGCAGGTGCCCCTCTTCTGTGCGAACCCACCTCAGCTCACCCCCGCCGGAGTCCCGACCTCGCCCGTGCGCTTGAGCTTCTGCCAGCGCAGGCGGCCGCCGGTGAGGGCGGTGATGCAGGAATGGATGAGGACGAGGTACATCATCTGGCGGTAGGCCAGCTGTTGCAGCGGCATCATCAGCAGGTACCGGTACTTCTCGCGGTCCAGCCGGAAGGCGTACGCCGCGCAGAAGAGCTGGATGCCGAGGACCGCGAGCCACGCGTAGAGCGCCGCCTGGAAGTCCACGAAGATCATCGAGTACGCCGTGAACACGTCGATCAGCGGGGCGAAGACCGGCGTGACGATCTGGAAGATCACCACGAGCGGCATGCCGACCCGGCCGAAGCGGCCCGAAGGACCCTTGTCCGTAAGGGACTTGCGGTGCTTCCACAGCGCCTGCATGGTCCCGTACGACCAGCGGTAGCGCTGCGACCACAGCTGCTTGAGCGAACCGGGCGCCTCCGTCCAGGCCCTGGCGTGCTCCTGGTAGACGACCCGCCAGCCTGCGCGGTGCATCGCGATGGTGATGTCGGTGTCCTCGGCGAGGGTGTCCTCGCTCATGCCGCCGACCTGGAGCACCGCGTCCCGGCGGAACGCGCCGATCGCGCCCGGGATCGTGGGCATGCAGCGCAGCAGGTCGTACATGCGGCGGTCGAGGTTGAAGCCCATCACGTACTCGATGTGCTGCCAGGCGCCGATGATCGTGTCGCGGTTGCCGACCTTCGCGTTGCCCGCGACCGCGCCGACCTCGGGGTCGGCGAAGGGCTGCACCAGCTGGTGCACGGCCTCCGGCTCGAAGACGGTGTCGCCGTCCATCATCACGACGATGTCGTAACTGGCGCTGCGCACACCGTTGTTGAGAGCGGCCGGCTTGCCCGCGTTCTCCTGGCGGATGACCCGGACGTTGGTCATGCCCAGTTCCCTGGCCGCGTCGCGGGCGATCTCGGAGGTGTTGTCGGTCGAGCCGTCGTCGACCACGATGACCTCGATCGGATGGGTGCTCTTCGCCAGCGACTTGAGGGTGTTGGCGATGCACTCCTTCTCGTTGTACGCCGGGACGATCACGCTCACCGGCCGGGTGACGGTCGGCCCCCAGCTGAACCGGCGTTTGTTGCGCTGTCTGTAGTGCCGCCGGGCGAGGATCAGCATCATCCCGAAGCGGCCCATGACGGCCACGCCCACGATGATCAGCCCGACCGAGAGCGCGGGTACGGTCCACTCGGCGACGGCGACGGCCATCACAAGTGCCTTGCCCTCGTAGAGGGTTGCGCCGGTGGCGGTGCGGTGGGCGGCCTGGAGGCGGGCCTGGGCCAGGGCGGCGGCATTTCCGTTGCCGTTCCCCTGGGTGCCTTGCGTGCCCTGGGTGCCTGAACCGGCTTTCCCCTCCGCGCCGTTCGGCCCGCCCGCGGCCTGCCCGCTCGCACCGGGAACCGTCGCCGTCGCCGAACCGGTCGCCCCCGCCCGGCGGTTGCTGGCGCTGTCCTTCTCCACGACCCCGCTGATGGTGGTGAAGGTGTAGCCCTTCGCCTTCATCTTCTTGATGTACGTCGGCAGCGCCTCGACCGTCTGCTCGCGATCACCGCCCGCGTCGTGCATGAGGACCGCCGCGCCCGTCGTGCCCTTGGGCGTGGCCCAGTCCACGATCTTCGAGACGCCCGGCTTCTTCCAGTCGTCGCTGTCGGTGTCGACGAAGACGCTGATGTATCCGTCGGCGCCGAGCTTCTTGTAGACGGGCCAGCTGTAGTTGTCGATGGCGTCCGTCTCCGAGGAGTACGGCGCGCGGAAGAGCGTGGTCGTGATGCCGGCCGCGCCCGCCAGCGCGAGCTGGGTCTGCTCCATCTCACGCTTGATGCGGGAGTCGCTCTGGTACGACAGGTCGACGTGGGTGAAGGTGTGGATCCCCACCTCGTTGCCCTGCTGGACCATGTCCTTCACGATGCTCGGATAGCGCGAGACCATCGAGCCGACCACGAAGAAGGTGGCCGGGACGTCGTTCTCCTCCAGGATCTTGAGGACCTGGGGCGTGTACGTGGGGTTCGGGCCGTCGTCGAAGGTGAGCGCGATCGTCTTCTTCGGTACGGAGATCGTCGTGGCCTGACCGCCCTGGAACCTGACGATCGGCCCGCCGTTGAGGACCTTGTCGGGGACCTTGCTGGAACTGGCCCCGTCGCGCACCCGCTGGTCGCCGCCGACCTCGGCGCGCAGATAGCCGTCGAGCAGCATGATGCAGGTCAGCGCGAGAAGGAGCAGCAGGGCGAGGATGACTCGCGGTTTCTGCAGCGCCGCGGCCTTGCCCGCCGCCCGCTCGATGCGGGAGGGGGCACGCCGACGGCCGCGTGAGGACGTCGTCGTCGTGGACATGTGGGTGTGCCGTTCCCCTCAGTTGGCGTTCGCGGCGGCGGACGCGGACGAGGACGAGGACGGTGAGGGGGACGTGGTGGGGAGGCCCGAGGGCGGTGCGGAGGGGAGGCCGCTGGGACGGTCGCCCACCTGGTGGCCGAGGCCGCCCTGCTGGCGGTAGCCGGCGGGGACGTTGCCGTTCCCGGGTCCCGCCTGGCCGTTGCCGAAGGGCAGCAGCGAGGACGGGTTGATCGACGTGCCGATGCCCATGAAGGCCAGGACGAGCACGGCTGCGTACCCGAGACACAGGACGCTGACAAAGAGACCGATCCGGCGCAGCAGCTTCGAGCGGCGTCCGGAGTTGTCAACGAACACGGGTCCCTCGGCGGACTCGTTGCCGCGTTTGCGGCGGCGACCGCGTGCGGTCACGCGGTTTTCGATGGCAGGCTCGGAATGCATTCCCCGGACATTAGAGAGTCTTTATGTGTCCGGGGGCAGTTTTCTTGTGAGGCGCATATGAGAGACCTCTTAACCTGTCGCTTGGCTATGAGATTCAATGAACGCCTGCACGGTGACACACGAGGGAGTAGGAGCCCAATGCCCTATTTATTCCGCCCGGTTGATACGATTCGCACCACATCTCCCATGCGTTTCCTGTGTGTTGGCCGTCTTCATGAACAGCGGCCTCGTGTGAGACGTTCTCTATTTGAATGGGACTTTGTTTCACGCGTGAGACAGAAATCACGAGAGCGGGTGCATCTTCAATGCGGGGTTTCCTGAAGCCGGCGGTCGGGGTCACATGTCTGTTTGCCCTGGCCACGACGGGGTGCTCCGCCGGTTCCGACAACACCTCGGACGCGGCGTCGGATCCTCCGAAACAGAGCACGACCCCCAGCGCGAGCGCCTCGCAGGAGGCGGAGGCGACGTCCAGTACCTCGTACGCCCCCTACGTCAGCGCGACGGAGGCGTCCGACAACGACTCGGCCGGCTCCCCGACGACGTACAACCTGGCCTTCGTGATCGCCTCCGGCAGCACGTGCACGCCCAAGTGGAACGGCACGGAGGCCGTCGGCGATTCGGCGGTGACGTCTCGGATCTCTGAGCTGAAGAGTGATGGTGCCAGTGTTCGGGTGTCCTTCGGTGGGGCTTCCGGGAAGGAACTGGCGTCCACCTGCGACAGCGCGGCTGCGCTGGCCGCCGCGTATGGGAAGGCGTTGGACGCGGCCGGGTCCTCCGAGGCCGACTTCGACATCGAGGGCGATGAGTTGACCGACTCCGACGGGGTTGCTCTGCGGTCCGAGGCGATCGCGTTGCTTCAGAAGGAACGGAGCGATCTCCAGGTGACGTTCACTTTGCCGGTGATGCCGTCGGGGCTCGACTCCGACGGGGTCGCTCTGCTGGAGTCGGCGAACAAGTACGACGTTCAGGTGTCCTCGGTGAATCTCATGACCATGAACTACGGGGAGTCGTACGACGGGGACATGGGCGACTATGCGGTGACCTCGGCGAAGGCCGCGCATGCGCAGTTGGAGAAGGTGTTCGGGTTGTCCGACGCGGATGCGTGGCGGGGGATGGCGCTCACTTCGATGATCGGCGTCAATGACGTGGACGGGGAGACGCTGACTCTGTCCGACGCGGCGGATGTTCGGGCGTTCGCCGAGGAGAAGGAGATCGCGTGGGTTTCCATGTGGTCGACGTTTCGGGATCAGCAGTGTGAAGACGGGGACTCTGCGTCTGACGATGCGGCGACCGATTGCAGTGGGGTTGATCAGAGTGCGGGGGCGTTTGGGGAAGCGTTCGCGGGGTGAGTGGGTGCGTGCGGGTTGTATGTAGCTGGTCGCGCAGTTCCCCGCGCCCCTGACGGGGCGCTGCAGTCACCGGCGTCTGTGGACCAGCCTGCCTGCGCATACCGTCGCGATGCATGCGCCGGTCTCGTCGAAGACCGCCAAGTCCGCTCGCCCCTGGGCAACGATGGCTTCCCTGTGGGGGCTAGCGAGGATCAGGACGTCGTTCCTCTTCGCCGCCGCCCGTAGTTCAGGTGAGTCGACGTACCGCTCCAAGACCGCCGTCGCCCCCAACTTCAGTACCCCGTGGATACGTTCCCTCGGGCTCGGGGCCTCCGGCAGTGGCCCCTCGTGGATGCGGGCCGGGCCCAGGGTGCCCGGCCACGTCCGGACCCGGGCGCCGGGGAACCGCTCCTGGACCTCCGCCAGACTCCCCACGCCCGCGATCCGGGCGCCCTCGACCGCGACCGCGTCGCCCGCGTCCGCCGTGTGAATCGTCAGCACAGGAGCTTCAGTTCGTCAGTTGGACGCGAGGAGCTTCAGCTCGGGGTGGGCCGTGCCGCCCGCGATCGCGGTGGAGGAGATGTGGGACATGACCCGCTCGTCGACGGGGTCGTTCGCCGGGTCGTCGTGGACGACGAGGTGCTCGTACGTCGTGGCCCGCTGGGCCGGCACGCGGCCCGCCTTGCGGATCAGGTCGATGATCTCCATGCGGTTGGAGCGGTGCTTGGCGCCGGCGGAGGAGACGACGTTCTCCTCCAGCATGATCGAGCCGAGGTCGTCCGCGCCGTAGTGCAGGGAGAGTTGGCCGACCTCCTTGCCGGTGGTGAGCCAACTGCCCTGGATGTGGGCGATGTTGTCCATGAAGAGGCGCGCGATGGCGATCATGCGCAGGTACTCGAAGAGCGTGGCCTGCGTGCGGCCCTTCAGGTGGTTGTTCTCGGGCTGGTAGGTGTACGGGATGAAGGCGCGGAAGCCGCCCGTCCGGTCCTGTACGTCACGGATCATCCGCAGGTGCTCGATGCGCTCGGCGTTGGTCTCGCCGGTGCCCATGAGCATGGTCGACGTGGACTCGACGCCCAGGTTGTGCGCCGTCTCCATGATCTCCAGCCAGCGCTCGCCGGACTCCTTGAGGGGCGCGATCGCCTTGCGGGGGCGCGCGGGCAGCAGCTCGGCGCCGGCGCCCGCGAAGGAGTCGAGACCGGCCGCGTGGATCCGGGTGATGGCCTCCTCGACCGACACCCCGCTGATCCGGGCCATGTGCTCGACCTCGGACGCGCCGAGGGAGTGGATGACCAGCTGCGGGAACGCGCCCTTGATCGCCGCGAAGTGCTTCTCGTAGTACTCGACGCCGAAGTCCGGGTGGTGGCCGCCCTGGAACATGATCTGCGTACCGCCGAGTTCGACGGTCTCCGCGCACCGGCGCAGGATGTCGTCCAGGTCCCGCGTCCAGCCCTTGGCGGTGTCCTTGGGAGCGGCGTAGAAGGCGCAGAACTTGCACGCCGTGACGCACACGTTCGTGTAGTTGATGTTGCGCTCGATGATGTACGTCGCGATGTGCTCGGTGCCCGCGTACCTACGGCGGCGCACGGCGTCGGCGGCCGCGCCGAGCGCGTGCAGCGGGGCGTCGCGGTAGAGGACGAGGGCCTCTTCCGGGGTGATCCGCCCACCGGCGGCGGCACGGTCGAGCACGGCTGTGACATCAAAAGATGCGAGGTCGGCCTTCTCGGTCACCGGGGCGTCCCTTTCGTCAAGGGTTGTGGACGGACCAAGCCAGCGTACGCCAGCCCTCCGACAAGCCCGACGTCAGGCGGCGTAGGCCCCGATCAGCAGCCCCACGAACGCCCCCGCGATCAGGAACGGCCCGAACGCGATCGCCGTCTTGCGCCCCGCCCGCCGCCCGACGACCAGCGCACCGCCGTACAACCCGCCGAACAGGAACGCGGCGAACGTGCCCAGCATCACCGTCGCCCACCCGTACCACCCGAGCACCGCCCCAAGACCGAGCGCCAGCTTCACGTCGCCGAAGCCCATGCCACCGGGGTTGATCAGGAACAGCAGGAAGAACCCGCCGCCGAGCGCGAGGGCGCCGTACAGCGCCGTCGACCAGTCCCCCGCGTGCTCCGGTACGAAGGCCACGGCCCCCAGCAGCGCGAGCGCCACGCCCGCGAGGGGCAGGGTCAGCGGGTCGGGCAGCCGTTGCACCCGGAAGTCGACGAGCGTCAGCAGCACCCCGACCGGCGCGAGCAGCAGCCACACCCCGAGTTCGGGCCGGGTACCGGTGGCGGCGGCGAGGGCGGCGCAGACGAGGGCGGTGGACGCGGCGGTCACGGGGGTACGGGAGCCGTAGCGGGCCTCCGTCGGAGCGCACTCCCCGCACCGCGCCGGCCCGATCCACCCGCCGAGCCACCCACCGATCGCATGCCTGCGCGGGCACGTGTCCCGCCAGGCCTCCCCCATCGGCGCGGAGAAACGGTAGGCGGCTCGCGGCAGCAACGCTCCCGCCACCGCGCCCCAGAGCGCGGCGACGGCGATCAGCACCCCCGTACTCACTGCGCTGTCACCCCGCCCTCACTCCGTAGCCACCGCGTCGCTCACTCCGTCGCTCACCGCGCTGCTCAACCCACCGCTGCGACGCCGTTGCGCCATGTCGGCAGGAGTTCGTCGAGGAGGGCCTCGGTGCGGGGCGGGAGGCCGCGGGCGCCGCTGCGGTTGACGAGGTCGGCGGCGACGGACTGGAGGCGGGCGGTGTCTGCGGTGGCGTGGGTGGCGCGGAGGAGTTCGTTCCAGAGGCGCTCGTCGCCGGGGGCGGAGTTGAGGGCCGCGTTGAGGGCCTCGATGGCCTTCTCGGCGCGGTTCTTCTCGAGGTGGAAGGCGGAGAGGGCGAGGCCGATGTCCGCGACGAGCAGCGGGAGTTGGGCGTCGATGATCTCGTGGGTGAGCCAGCGGTAGCGGCCCTCGGGCCGGTCGGCGAGCAGCGGCCCGCGGACGAGGACCAGCGCGTCCGTGAGCAGACGCCCGCGCACGGCCCGACTGTCGACACCCTTGCCCTGCGTCGCCTCGTGGTAGAGCGAGCGCAACACATCCAGGTCGGAGACGACGGACTTGGCGAGCACGAGCCGTCCGGTGGAGTCGGAGCTGAGCCGCGGGGTGCCGTCGGGGTCAGCGCCGAGCCAGGCCCGCAGCCGCTCCAGGAGCGCGTCCCGCACGTCCGCCGTGACGCCCCGCGGCCACAACGCGGAGGACAGCACGCGCGGGTGGACGCCCTCGCGGTGCAGAAGCAGCAGCGCGAGCGCCTCGTGCAGCAGTGCGCTGCGCTCCCCGTCCGGGGTGTCGAGGCCGATGATCTCGTACGGGCCGACGAGCCGCGCGTACACCGCGGGCCGTCCCTGCTCGCTGATGTCGACGAGGAACGGCGGTGTGGTCGTGGGCCCTTGGGGATCGCGCTCGGGGTCGGCCTCGACGAACAGGTCGACGACGGCGCGCTGTTGGGCGGCCGGCAGCATCTGGGCGTCGAGTTCGAGCCCGAGTAGGGGGGCGAGGAGCTTGCCCTCGCCGGTGATCTCCATCTCCCAGGCGGCGCCGGGCAGTTCGCCGGTCTCGGTGCCGACGAGGTAGCCGATGCCCAAGTGGCCCGCTCCGGAAGCGAGTTCGGCCAGCTTTACGGCGTCCTCGGCGGACGGGGTGGCGGCGAGGAGAACGAGATGCGGGGCCCAACGGGTGTGCTGGGCGGGCCCGGTGCGGCCGGTCAGTACGGAGTGGTGCCCCGCCGCGCCGAGGGCTCCGCGCCGCTGCCGGGTCTCGGCCTCCATGGTCTCGATCAGGTCGTCGATGCCGTCGAGGTGGCGCAGCCGGTTGGGCGCGAGCGGGGTGAGGTCCTCGCCGAAGCCGACGAGGGTGATGGTCATGCGGTCCGACCACCCGTTGGTCGCCAACTCGGCGGCCACGGAGGCGAATACGGCGGCCCGGTCGGCCTCCCGCCCGCTCAGCGAGACGATGCCGGGCACGGACTCCAAGTTGAGCAGCAGCCGCGAGTCGTCCATCGTGCCGAGGCTGACGAGCCCGGGGTAGGGAGCGGCGGTGTCGACATCCTCGTACCGCTCGCCGTCCGTGCGCGACAGCATCCAGAAGGTCTGATCCTGCCCGAGCTGCCAGGGGGCCGGGGGCTTGCCGGCGGGCTGGGCGAGTTGCAGATGCAGATCACCGTTGGTCAGCCAGGCGGCGTACACGGTCGGCAACGCCCTTGACTCGGCGGCGAGTTGCGCGGACAACCCACGCAACGACCGGTCGAGCAGTCGTACGCCTTCGGGGTCGGCGCCGACGAGAAGGGCGTCCTGCGCGTCGGCGGCGTCGCCCGTGGGCGTGGGCGGCTCCATCCCGCGCCGCCCGCCGACGGCACCGAACGCCGACTGCCACAGGGCCTGCCGGCGCCGTCGCCCGAGGGCGAGGAGGAGACCGGCGGCGAGGAGGGGGGCGCCGAGGAGAGCCTCGGGGAGCCCGAAGGAATCACTGCCGGCGGAGTGGGAGGCGGGGTCGGAGGCGTGCTGCTGTCCGGCGTCGGCGGCGGGTCGCTGCGCGGGGAGGGTGAGGTGGGCGGTGCCGTGTTCGCCACCGCCCTGGGCCTGCTGCCCCCCGCCCTGGGCCTGCTGCCCCCCGCTCTGGGCCTGGTCGCCGCTCTTCGCGTAGTCGTGGATCTGCTGCTGAAGCTGATCCGAGGCGTTGGACGTACTGGACGCGTCGGACGCGTTGGCGTCGGGCATCTCGACGAGTTCGCCGCCGTGGGCGTCGCCGGGCATCTCCATGATCCAGCCGGGCCGGATGAGACTGGCCTCGGACAACCTCGACCCGTCGGGCTGCACGCGGTCCTTGTTGAGCTGGTAGATCTCCTTGTACCGGCGGCCGTCGCCGAGGTGCCGCTGGGCGATCTCCCAGAGGGAGTCGTGGTGGCGCCCCTCGGGCGGCTGGATCCGGTAGTACTTCGTGTCGGCCTGCTTGACCGTGCCGCCGGCGTCGGCCTGCGCGGCCGCGTGGGTGGCCTGTTCGGCGAGCGCGGCGGCGGTACCGGCCGCCTGTTCCTGCTGCTGCGCGAAGAGCCCCGGGGTCTGCTGGGCGGCGGCGACGGTGGGCTTCTGGTTCCCGTCCATGCTGTGCTGCCCGAGCTGCGAGAGCCCGGGGGTGAGGCTGGCGGCGGTGGCCCCGACCAGCAGCAGCGCGGCGACGAGCTGCCGGGCGAGCAATTGACTGGGCCCGGACCCGGGCACCCGCCCCGGCACGCCGACGCCGGACATCGCGGCCTTCACTTCCACCAGCACACAGGCGGTGAACTGCGCCCAGGCCAGCCAGACGATCACCGTGAGGATGTTGAGGAAGGTGGTGACGCTGATCTCGCTCTGCAACCAGGCCATCTTCGGCGCCCCGCTGGGCAACGGCCAGCCCACGAACATCGCGAGCGCCCCCGGCACCCCGACGACCAGCACGAGCAGCGCCACGAACGCGAAGAACGCCTTCACGAAGTCCCCGAAACTACGCCGCCGGATCCGGACGGGCTGAGGCGTCCGATTCCTGGGAGCCGACGGGTTGCCGGTCGAGTTGCCCGTCGAGCTTGATGAGCTTGCGGTGCGGCGTCGCGGCATGGCGGGAGTCCTGGGTCGTGTCGAGTGGGTGGGTCGAGCGGGTGCGCGTCGGGTGGGGTGGAGCGGGGAACGGAGTGGAGCGGTAAGCAGGGTGGAGCGGGACGGCTAGTGAGCCTACAGAGATCCTATTGACTCTTATTTGCATCGTCGAAGGTCTGATACGGAGGTGAGACCCACCCTCGCCCGATACCGCACCGCCCGCCCCAAAAGCCCGACTCACCCCCCACGTTCCCCACACAATCCCCCCACCGGCCCCAAGGCCCCCTGACCCGCCCCTGATAGCTTCGTTCTCTGTTGCACACACGCCAACCTCGGGGGAGATCAAACGTGGCCCGCCGCGCTCTGACCACGACCGCCACCGCACTCACCATCGCGGCGAGCTTTCTGCTCACGGGGTGTGGTGGGGGTGACGATTCGTCTTCGGGGGACATCAAGGGGGCGGACACGGGGTCGTCGAGCCCGTCGGCGTCGGCGGCAGCCGACGGCAACGCGCCCGACGTGCGTGTTCCGTCGGATGTGAAGCTGGTCTTCGACTTCACCGAGCCGTCCGACGTCAAGCAGGCGGCAGCGCTCACCAACGCCCAGAACTACCTGCGCGCGCTGAACCACGGCATCGTCAAGCAGGACCCGGACGACCCGGCGTACCAGTACTACTCCGGCGGTCAGGCCGCGACGTACGCGAAGCAGCAGATCCAGGCCTGGGTGAAGGGCGGCTGGACCCCCACCGGAACCGACAGGTTCTACGACCAGGACGTCAAGACGCTGAACGACGGCAAGCGGGTCCTCGTCCGTTTCTGCGAGAACCAGGCCAAGTTCTACAGCAAGGAGATCAAGTCCGGGAAAGTCCTCTACACGGACGCGAACCTGGACAGTTACCTGAAGTACAGCGTGCTGATGCTCCCGCCGACCGGCTCCTCCAAGATCTGGAAGGCATCCGTCATCGAGGTGGCCGGCAAGGCGAAGGAGTGCCAGGCATGAGGTTGTCGGCTCCCTCACGCCTGCTGGTTCCGGTCGCCGCCGTCGCCCTGGCGCTGTGCGCCGGGGGTGTCGCGAACGCCAACACCCAGCCGGGCAAGACGACCACGCCCACGGCCCCCTCCGGTGGAGCAGATGGCAAGAACCTCTACGCCTCCGCCTCCTACTCCCGCATCAAGGTGCGCCAAGTCAGCGGCCCCACCGGCGGCAAGCGCGGTCGGCTCTCCTCCGTCGACGTCGACTGGAAGCCTCCGGCCTGCTGGTACGAGCCCGTCTTCACCGGCGAGGAGCTGAAGGCGTTCGTGGACGAGTCGGACGGAGTGGGCGACGTCGGCATCCACGAGACGTGGGTCGGCAAGGGCCTGTGGACCGACCACTACCAGGACGGCAAGCCCGAGAAGAACTTCGACGACACCTGGTCGACCGCCCCGGGGTACAAGGACTACAACATCGGCAAGGACGGCTACTTCTGGCGCAGCGTCGCCCCCGACGTCGAGGACCCCGACTCCTGGGACTGCGGCAAGATCATGTTCTGGCAGGACCCCGGCCAGATCCCGAAGGTCCCGAACGCTCCCACGCCGAAGATGCTGGCGGACTACGCCTACAACCAGATCCAGGTCCCCGGCACCGAGATCGAACTGAAGCCCGCCACCAAGTCCACGGTGAACCTGCCCACTTGGGTCTGGCTGGACAAGGGCACGTTCCAGGAGATCAAGGTCCGCGCCGAACTCCCCCGCACGAACCTCTGGGCGGAAACGACCGCCAAGCCCGTCGCCCTCCACCTGGAGCCCGGCACGGACGACGCCACGACGTCCCCCGCTTCAGGCGACTGCAAGATCAACGACGACGGCTCGATCGGCACCCCCTACGTCAAGGGCGACGCCGACAAGACCCCACCGTGCGGCATCACTTACCTCCATGCCACGGACGGCACGCCGTACCACCTCAAGGCCAGCATCACCTGGCAGATCACCTGGGAAGGAACGGACGGCACCGGCGGCAACCTCCCCGACGGCACCTTCGACACGACCCAGGACATGAACGTCCAGGAGATCCAGTCGATCAACCGCTGAGCCGGCGAAGACCACTCGTACGAGTCATCGGCTCGCCCGTTCACCCCTGTTCTTCAGTCAGCCGCCCCAACTCGTGGGCGTAATCCCGCAGACTCTCCTTGGCACCCGCCCGCGTCGGTGCATTAGGACGCAAGAGGTCCGGCAGGAATGCGACGCGCCACATGCGGAAGACATCCGCCACCACTCGGTCACCATCGGCACCCACCAGTGACCCTGCCATCCGCACGGCGGAGACGATGAGTCGCGGTGCCGTCGCCAGGCCGGGCCCTCTCACGGCGGCGGTGCCCACCAGGGCGTGCAGCAAGGTGACCGACTGGAGGTCGCTGCCCATGTCCAGCATGCGGCGCCGGACGACGGGGTCATCGGTGTCGGGTGGATAGGTCTCGATACAGCCCGAATACATCATCAAGTACTCGGCCGTCACCTCACAGTTGTCGTTCCACCCGCCCTGCCTCTCGAAAATGGACATGGTCTCGTCGGAGAAGTCACCGATGTCGCGCACCAGTTGGAGAAGTCGATCCACCTTGTCCCGGCGACCCGCCACGAAGTCGGTGAGTGAGACGTCCCGCAGGGGCCGCACCCCTGCGTCCCTGACCGCCCCCAACTCCAGGATCGCCCACAGCGGAGCGAACACGTCGTACCCGAGCCCCGTTTCCGACACAACCACTACACGGTGTCCCGGAAGTACGCGAGCATCCCCTCGTCGAGACGCATCACGAATTCGGCGGTCATGAACTCACCGGCCCGCTCACTCCGCAACGGGAGGATTCCCGCAGCACCACAACGAGTTGTACAGGCGTCTCGGTGTCATCGTGCTTGACGCCGGCCAGGACGACCTTCCCCGAAATTCTCCACGCGGTGTGGTCGACGAAGTCCGCACCGTCGGTGAGGTCCTCCTCACCGACGGCCTCGAGCCGCCCTCCGACAGCACCGGACTCCAACTGGGACACAACACGCGGGAGTTCGGCGGAAGCAGCGTCGTAAAGGCCGTCGATGTACGTGTCCGGATCGGGCCACTCGTCCTCGACCTCGCGGAACCACACCGTGAACTCCACCTGCACGGACGGCCCATCACCCTGGATCCACACCGTGGCGTCACCACGACTCCAGGTCGTGGCCCACGCCTTCGCGGGATTCCTGCGCTCACCCGTCCACCCCGACCCGACGAGAACCGCCTCCACGGCCGGACCGGTAAGTTCGTCAAGGCCGCACAGCAGATCCAATTCCACGCCTACGTCGACCACTTCACCGCCTCCTACTCACCTGCGACCGGAGACTCTCGGAACGACTCGGTGAAATCGTCCACGACCGCCTTTGAGAACCGGTCGACCGCAGGATCCGCCGGCGTGACGAGGCTGACGGCGTAGTACTCGGACATCAGCAATGCTGTTCCTTCCACAGCTTCCGCCGCTCCTGGCGAGCCGACCTCGACTCCAGATACCTTCGCGGCCCGCAACGGCTCTACATGTGGCCGGTAGAAGAGGGCATACGGCCCCTGCCCCGAGGCATCGAGTGCGTACCCGTTCTCCTCCCAGAAGTCCTCCATCTCCGAACCCGACGAGAAGGTGACGATGCTCGCGAAATCGTCGGCGTCCGCTTCGGGAAGTTGCCAGTCCGCCGCTGCCGCGTGGGCAACCGGCTCCCCGTACACGAAGAGCCCGGGCCAACGCTGTTGCGCACGCCGGACGAAGCGGCTCATGGCCTGCGGGAAAGACCCGTCCACGATGTAGTCGGTCGAGTGTCCGGTCAGTTCCATGGAACTCAGCCTTTCCAGCCCGAGGTCGGGCCGTGGTACCTGATCGCGTCACGCGGGATGGCCACATCGCTGTTGGAGAACCAGATATGTTCACGACCACCCCTCAGACGTCCCGAGAACAACTTCTTCTCGACCTCGAACTCGATCATGTACTCGCTCTTCTCCTTCGTGAGACCGAGGTAGGACTTGAACCCACCAGGCTTCTTCGCTACGTCGGCGGGGCTCATGGGGCTGACATAAACCGCCGCCGCGTTCTTGCCTTTTGTGCTCCTGGGGACCTTGAGGGTGATGCCGTCCTTACCGCCACTGCCCATGATTTTGTTGTATCCCGTCTTGTCCGTGTAGTGCCGGATGACGGCCTTGCAAGAGGGCGCGAGGCCAAGCGGGTCAAGCCAGACGAGAGGGTTGACCACGTAGTTGTAGTGGTGCGGGGCGGGTTCGAGACCAAGCGGGTCGGGGCTGTGATAGCGGGCCGTGCCAGGGTCGTAGTAGCGGTGGAGGTTGTAGTGAAGCCCCGTCTCCGCGTCGAAGTACTGACCTGGGAAACGCAGCGGGCAGGTCGCGAGGCCCTGTACCGGCGTACGTAGCGGCAGCCCCCAGAGAGTGTGGTGGGACCGCCAGACCGTGTCCCCCGAGTCGTCGACGAGTTCGGTGGGGGTGCCGACGAGATCGGTGACGATGGCATAGAACTGCGCGTCGACCCACGCCTCGTCATCGGGATTCCCTCCAGAACCGGTGCGCTGGACCAGGGGACGGTCTCCGCCCGGCTCCCAGTCCCAGGTGGTGACACTCGTCTCGCCGCTCCCGATCGTGCTCGACCGGCTCTCCTCCGCCAGCCGAGTGCCGTCCCAGACGAAATCGGTACGTTCGACCACGGTTTCGTCATCCGCGGCGAGAAGCTCCTTGGCGATGCGCCTGCCCAACGGATCGTAGAGGTACCGCCAGCGACTTCCATCCGGGGTGGTGACGCTCCTCAGACGGTCCTCGGCGTCCCATGTGAACTGCCAGGTCCGCGCTCCGCCCGACAGGAGGACTCGCGTGTGACGCACCACCCTGCCCTGGGCGTCGTGCTCGTACCTGGACCGCCCTGCCGTCTGCACGAGCGTCCCGCTGTACGACATCCGCCCCTGGACACCGCTCGGCTGGTCCTCGGTCGCGGACAACAGCTCGGAACGGACGAGGTTCCCTACCGTGTCGTACGCGTACTTCTCCTGCCGGTCGCCGGAGGTGACGGACGTGACCCGTCCGGTCGCGTCCAGTTCGTACACAGCCGGCCCCGTGACGGAGTCCACGACAGAGTTGGGGAGGCCGTCCGAGCGGTAGGAGTACGACCGGCCACGGGAGCCGAACGCCGTTTCGGGAGCGCGTACGGTCTGGGACACCAGGCGATGTCCGGCGGCGCTCCACTCCTGCTTCAGCGATGCACCCGACGGAAGAGAGCGCAGGATCTCGTGCCCGGCGACGTCGTACCCGAACGCCACGGTCCTGCCGGAGCCGCGTAGTTCGACCGGTTGGTGCGCCGCGTCGTATCGCCACTCGCTGACCACCTCGCCAGGAGTCCGTCGTCGCACGCGGCGGCCAAGGACGTCGTACGTGTTGGTCAACACCCGACCGTTGCAGGCTTCCGTCAGGACGCGGCCGTGGGCGTCGTACGTGAAGAGCAACTCGGCGTCCTGGTTGCCCGCGCGGACGAGGCCGCCGCCTTGGGCGTACTCGAATTGCGTGACCCGGCCCTCCGAGTCTCGCTGCTCGATGACCCGGTCAAGAAGGTCGTGGTGGTAACGGACCGTCTGGCCGGCCCCATTGGTCCGCTCCGTGATCCGGTTCGCGGCATCGTAGCGATAGGTGACGGTCCTGCCGTTGAAGTCCCTCTCGCGCACGACATTGCCCAAGGGGTCGTACTCGTAGGTCCAGTTGTGTCCCTGCGCGTCGCGAACGCGTATGGGACGCAACTCCGTGTCGTGGGTGAACTCGATGCGCGCACCGTCCGGGTCGATCCTGGCAGCGGTCCGGTCGAACGGGGCGGGTTCGAATCGGGTGACGCGACCACGAACGTCGGTGTGGGTGAGGAGGTTGCCCTCCACGTCGTGGGTCCAGGTCTCATGGAAGCCGTCCGGATAGCTCCGGCGGGCGGGGCGCCCCTCGATCGTCCAGCTGACCACCGTCGTTCCGCCGCCGGGCTCGACGACCTGGCGGACACGGCCGAACGCGTCGTAGGCGAACCGGGTGACAGCGCCGACGGGAGTGACAACGGTGGTGGGCAGACCGGCTTCGTTGCTCCGCACTCGGCTCTCGTGGCCGAGCCCGTCGGTGACCGATGCGACGGCACCGCGCTCGTCATACGTGTAGACGGTGGTGGCCCCGACGGGATCCGTGATCGCGACGACGTTTCCGCGGTCGTCGTGGTCGTACCGCCAGTACGCGCCGTCCTCTTCCGTGGCAGAAATAAGTTGGCCGTGAGCGTCGTACGCGTAGCTGGCCGAGCCGGCGTCCGGATGAACGACCCGGATCATGTTGCCCGACTCGTCGTACTCATAGGCGGTGGTTCGGCCGAGCGGATCGGTGAGCGAGAGGAGGTTGTCGTAGCGGTCCCAGGCTCGGCTCGTGATGTGTCCGAGCGGATCTGTCTCGGCTACGAGTTGGTAGGCGTCGTTGAAGTGGTAAGTGGTCCTGTGTCCCAGGGAGTTCGTAGCCACAGAAGTGTGGCTCTCCAGGTCGTAGGAGTAGGTGTAGTCGAGGATGCCGGCGGTGCCCTCGGTGCGGAGACAGCGGCCTTCGGAGTCGTACGTGTAGCGGTACCACGTCCGGTTGCGGTCCTCCCACCCCGTGACGCGACGCTGCTCGTCGTAGGAGAGCTTCAGCGGAAGCCCGGAGGAGTTGTAGATCTCCGTCAGGTTGCCGTGGGCGTCGTATCCGTACCGCACGACGACCGGCTGCTCGGGATCACTGAGCAGGGTGAACGCTGTGATGCGTCCTTGGTCGACGGTCACCCCTACGCGGTAGCCGCCGGTGTGTACCACCTCCTGCGGGGTCCCGTCCGCCCCGTAGGACACGTTGATCGCATTGCCGTTGCGGTCGGCGACGGTAGCCAGGGCCAGTTCGGCGAGCGTTCTGCCGGGCAACGGCCGGAAACGGAGAGTCAGATCGGATTCCGGCTGCCGCACGATCATGGTGCCGGACTCGGCCGCGTCCCATTCCAACGGCCAGCGTGGACCCTCGACCGGTAGCACGGCGATGTCCGGTTCCGGCACCGGATAGGTGAGGACCATCCCGTCCGCCGTGGTGAACCGGACGCCGTCCGGGTCGAGGATGAGTCGCTGGTCCAAGGTGGATGCCCAACTGGGACCGAACCACCGGCCGGACCGTAGACCGGAGCGGTGATGGCGCTCCATTTCCAGCGAAAGGACGCCCTCCAAGAGGATGTCGGTCTCCGACATGACCATCTGTCCCGTGGCCATGTCGATCGGGTCACCGCAGGTGATGAGCTTCTTCATCGGGCGGCCGAGTGAGCGGGTGAGCCTGCCGAGACCCTTGGCACCGAGCGCCATACCCTTGAGCCCGCCCTTGCCGAGGACCTTCATGCCCTTGGCCAAGCCGCCCAGAGTCGTCAGGCCCTTCATACCGGGTATGCAGTCCAGCGCGGCAAAACCCACATCCCATAGGGACGCCTGTCCCTTGGAGTATTTGTAGAGCGTGTCCGCAAGCACCACGAGCGCGGCGATGAGCACGATCGCACCCAGGATCGGCCCACCGATGATCATCGCGACGATGCCCAGCACCGCCACAACCACCTTGCAGACCGTGACGATGGTGTCCCAGTTGTCCTCGAACCAGTCCCCCACGTCCTCCCACCACGACCGGTTCTGAATACCCGCATCCGACGCCTCATCGATCTTCCGCTTCGCGTCCCCCGCAGCCTCATCCCGCATCTGACGCGCGTCTGCCGCCATCTTCTTCGCGGCAGCCAGCGCATCCTGCGCGTCAGAAACATCCGACTGGGCCTTCGTATGCGCCGACTTGGCGTTCTGCACATCCCGGGTGGCCGCCCGGACCTTCGCTTCATCCGGCTTGTCGGCATCGGACTTGCTGCCGGTGGGGTCGTCCTTGTACTTGTCCGATTCCTTGGACGCCCGTGTCACCCAGGAGTCGGCGGACGAAAGCCGCGACTGGGCGGACGACAGATTGCTGCGGGCTTCCCGCGCCTTCACCAACGCCTTGTCCGCCAGCGCCTGCGCCCGCTCCAACTTCGGCCAGAAATCCGCCAGAGCAGACCCGCACAACTCGTACGACTTCTTCAGCTTCTTCAGATTCTTCGGCACACCCGAGAACTGATCCCGGAACACCTCCGCCGACTTCCCCGCCCACTGCAACGTCGCATCGTCCTCAGCCATCCCCTTGACCAGACGCAACGCATCGGACACGTCATCAGCAAAGTCGTGAAGGGTCTTGGCCAACGTCCGTACCCGGTCGGGATCCCCCGGCGTCGGATCCTTGTCCAGATCCAGCACATGCCAGTCCGAAGGCCGATACCCCGCCATCCAGCAACCCCCGTCACGCGTACAACACCATCAACATCCGTATGCACACGCGAACTTACACGGCACTCAGGTTCGAAGCGAAGAGGACAAACGGAGCCACAGGCCCAGCGTTGCGTCCCGCACTGTCGTCCACAGCAACCGCCACTTGAACCACGGCGGCAGCCGCCGGAACGGCACGAAGGTCAGCACATCCCTGATGGAGTTCTCGGCGACGCCGCCGGGGCCCTCCGCTCGCAATGCCCCGTACAACTCCGGTGTCAGGTCCCCGTGCAGCCGCGCCACGATGCCCGCCGCAGTGAACGCAAGCTCCCGCCGAGGAACGTCCAGCACCTGCATCGCCCGCACGACACGCGGCGACGCCACGTCCGGCGGGCACGTCATCGCCAGCCCGATCACCGCCGTACCAAGATGCTCCTCACCACGTTCGAAAGCGGCGTCCACCGCGTCGGGGTCGTCGATACCGGACAGCCCCTCCCCACTCCGCCAGTCGAACCGGGTCACCGCCACTCCTCAGGATCGAGAGCCGCACCGACAAACCCGTCCCCCACGGTGACGAGCAAGTCGGGCTGTCGGACGCGGAGTTCGATCGCCTCCGCATCGAACTCACGAAACTCGAGCACATAGTGCGCGGCCTCCGAGGCATTGGCCCGATCCGCCCCCTGACAGAGGACCGACAGGAACAGCGGAAAGAACTCCGCCTCCAGAAGCCGATCCGCATCACTGATGACGCCCACGATCCCCACGCCACCACCCGTGACCGCACCGCACAGGTCACCCAGGCAGTCGACCAAGGCATCCCAGTTCCTGCCGAAGTAGGCCGGGAATCGCAGGACTTCGGCGAACGAACCGAAGATCCGCTCCTCGGTCGTCAACTCGCGCGCGTCGAAGCGGTGGACACGCCCGCCCCTCACCTCCAACGCCGACAACTGATGTTGGACCTCGACCGCGCCTTGCGGGACGCAGACGACCCAAGGCGCTGAGACCCCCGTGATATCCATCGGCCGTCAGCCCGTCAACCCATGCCCCATCAGCGCATCAACCATCAACCCGTGAACCGGAACGTAGAAGTGATCGCGTCGAAGATGTCGAAGAACGAGTCGGCAAGATCGAGCACCTGACTGCTCCCCGCCACCAACGCCGCCTTGCCCTCCTGCCCCGGCACCGGAATGAACGTCTGCATCAGCACAGCCCGCACCGTACGGTTCAGCGCGTCGTCCGGTACGACGATGTCCTCGATGCCGTACGTACGGGCCGCCGCCCCCACCCCCGGCAGGTCGACCGTCGTCACCTTGCGCCAGGAGTCGCCCTCCTTCTTCGCCTCCTTGGACGACAGACCCGCGGCCATCGCGGCCGGGTCCGTCGAGAGAGGGGCGCCGTCGCGCGTGCGACCGCCGACCATCGAGACCGTCACCGACGCGGTGATCGGCGTCGCGCCGCCGAAGGTGTCCGCCATGCAACCGCAATACAGCGCACCGGACTTCCACGCCTCCCCGGCGGCCTTCTGGAGGAACGCGGTGTACGTGTCCCGGTACTGGGCCAACTCCGGGTGCTGCTCGACCCGTTCGGTCACCATGCGGTGGATCGAGTCGTTCCGCGACTCGGGCCGTACGTCGAACTCCCACCAGGACTCGGGCACCTTGATCAGGAACCCTCCGCGCTCGATCGTGAGCGCCTCCATGTATCGGGCCATGACGTCGGCCTCCCTTCCGTTGTACCGTGCCGCCAGACTACGAGATCGGGATCGGGGGACGGTCACATGGGCAAAGGCAAGAGCGATCTCGCGCTGCCGCTCAGCGAGCTGGAGGAGTACGGGGGCAAACTGCGCTCTCTCAAGACCCGGCTCGACCACACCAAGAAGCTCTTCGAGTCCTACCGTGACGACATCGGCGACGGCCGTGTCAACGACGCCCTCGGCGACTTCGAGTCCAACTGGGAGGACGGCCGCGAGGACATCACCCAGCAGCTCGACTCCCTCGCCGAGATGTCCGACGCCGTCGTCCGGGAGTTCCGGAAACTGGACCTCGACCTGGAGAAGAAGGTGAAGGACGGGGTCAAGGAGGAGGAGCAGAAGTAACCGGCCCCTGCCGGGGAACCAGCCCCTCCCGAGGGACCGGAACCGCTCTCACCCCACCTCGTTCCGCGCCACCGCCTGCCCGTGCACGACCACGTCCCCGCCGTAGAACATGCCACTGAAGACGGGCGAGTACGTCAACTGCACCTCGACCTCGACCTGTTCGGCGTCCGCCTGCACACAGTGGGTCGCCGCGATGTCCGCACCCCGCATGTCCATCTGGCGGGCGAAGGTCTTCACCCGGGCGTCGCAGTCCTGGTAGTTGATCGGCGCGGGACCGCCCTCGTCGTCGTAGAGCGCGTCGAGGTCGATGTCCTGGGCCGCGTACCGGGCCGCCTGTTCCGCGATGTCCGCGGCGCGTTCGCGCTTGGAGATGGACAGGCCGCCGTCGATGACGAAGGCCGACAGGGAGAGGAAGACGAGCGCGAAGATGATGACCGCGCCGGCACCCGAACCCCGGTCGTCCATACGGGCCCGGCGGGACGACAACCACGTACGCACGTGTTCACTCATCCCGTTCACACCGTCCTCCGGAACGGATCCAGCGGCGAACTGAAGCTCGCCGTCAGCCGCGTCGGCACGTCGAGGCCAAGCATGGCCAGGCCCCGCACCTCGCAGCTGACCTCGACCGTGAAGATGGTGTCCGGCGCGAAGCCCTGACTGGTCTGTACGACGGTCACCGGGCCGGAGCAGACGTCCTCCAGGTCCGCCGAAGCCGCCTTCCTCGCCTCGGCCATGGCCGTCCCGTGGTCCTTCTGGATCGACCCGGCGCGGGCGGCGTCCCGAGCGGCGCCGTCCAACGCGCCCCGCCCGTCCACCAGTTGGCCGAACGCCACCAGTACCAGGATGAACAGGATCATCACCGGCGCCAGGATCACGACCTCGATGGTGGACAGACCCCGGTCGTCGTCCCGGTGCGGGAGCCTGGCCCGGATCCTGCCCCGGATGGGGAGCCGCATCAGTTCTCCCCCTCCCGCACGAACCTCTCCACCGGCCCCTCCGACTGCGCGTGGACCGTCAGATCCAGCCCGGGGAAGACCGAGGGCACCCGTGCCGTGATCTCCACGCCGACCGTGTTCTGCTCCGGCTGGAGCATCGTCACGCGCGGCGACAGGACCAGTTGCGGGCCGAGTTGGCGGATGTAGCTGTCGACCACGTCCTGGGCCTCGCCCCGCCAGGCGCCCGGCTGGTCGTGCGCCGTGGCGCGGGCCTTGCGGGCGCCGGCCTGGGCCGCCGCCTGGGCCACGTGGTCCGCGAAGAAGTACAGCGCGAACTGGACCGTGGCGAAGATCATGAAGAACAGCACCGGCGTGAGCAGCACGAACTCGATCGCGGTCATGCCGGACTCACCGCGGGTGGAGGCGGCCTCCACCCGTCGGCGTACCCAGCGATGTACGCGCACCGACATCCCCGTTCATCCCCGTTGCAGAAATCGACGTATGTACAGAACTGGCAGGCTCTGTACGGGCGTTCAGCAGGTCTTGCCCGCGTCCGCGCCCTTGATGCAGTTGCCGACCTTGTTGGCTCCGTCGCTCAGGGCGGCGTTGATGATCGCCGCGACCACGCCCACGATCGCCACCACGACGGCGGAGATGATGACCCACTCCACCGCGGAGGCGCCACGGTCGAGTTCGCCGGAGCGGGCCCGCTGGACGCGGCCCTGAAGGAACGTGACCAGGAAGTCCATGGCCGGGATGCCGGTGCTGAAGTTCCTTGTGTTCATGGTGAATTGTCCTCTCAAAAGGTCTCTGTCGCTGGTTGCTCGGCTCTCGCCTGCCGTCGCGGCTCGCGTCATGACACCTGGAACACCCGCATCGCCGCCGGAAAGATCAGGAACACCAGGAAGCCCGCGCACAGCAGCAGTTGCGCAACGAGCATCGACTGCGACTTCTCGCCCGCGCTGCCCTCGATCTCGGCGAGTTCGCGGTGCCGCATGGTCTCGGCGCGGGAGGCGAGGGACTCCCGGACCTTCGCGCCGTCGTCGGCCACCAGGGCGAGGGAGGCGGAGAGGTCCTTGAGCTCCTCCACGCCGATCTCCTCGCCGAGATGGCCGAGCGCCTGCCACTGGCTGATGCCGGTGATGCGGGCGTCGGCCAGCGCGTTGCGGATGCGCTGGGTGGCCCAGCCGTCGGAGACCTCGGCCGCGGCCATCAGCGCCTCGGGCAGACCGCGGCCGCCGGCCAGGCTCATGGACACAAGGTCCAGGTACGCCCCGATCACGCGCCGCAGGTCCCGCCGCTTCTCGGCGGCGTCCCGCCGCACCTCCAGATCGGGCAGGAGGAAGAAGACGAGCGCGAACGCGAGCGCCAGCCAGACCGGGATCATCGGGCTGCTGCCGACACCCAGCGTCCAGACCACCGCGAACAGGAACGGTCCGAAGAACAGCCCCGCCACCGACAGCAGCACCTTCGTCGCGAGGAAGTTCTCCCAACTCCGGTCCAGGACGGCCAAGTCCGCGCGCAGGGAGCGCTGTTCCCACCCCTGCTGCATGTAGAACTCGGAGACTCGCGCGCCGACTTGGGCCCGCAGCGAGCCGATCCGGCCCGCGTCGGGCGCCGTTCGGGACGACTCGTACGCCGCCCCGCGCGCCCGCATCGCGTCGATTCGCGCGACCTGCGCGACCGCGCTGCGCTTGGACGGCATGAGGGCGCGGACGAGGGCGTAGATGCCCAGGCCCAGGACCGCGCCGACGACGATCGGCATCGTCAGGTTCACCGTCGTACCCCCTCTTCCTGGTGACCCGGCCCGGCCGCACCCGGCGTGCCGGCAGGCCCTGCCGGGGTGCGCGGCCGGACGAACTGCACGGCCGACTCGTCGCGGACCAGGAAGCGTTCGGGTGTCTCGATGGTCGACAGCTTGCGCAGCCACCAGAAGCCGAGCGCGAACAGGCCGCAGACGCAGGCGAGTACGAGCTGGCCGACGGGCGTCCCGTAGGGCTCGACGAACTCCCGGTTGAAGATGGACAGTCCGAGCACGAAGGCGATCGAGACGGCGACGACGATCTGCACCGAGCGGCGGGTGGAGGCCCGTTGGGCCATCACGCGCTGGCGCATGTCGACCTCTTCGCGCGCCGACTTGGCGAGCGCGCCGAGGACCTGGCGCAGACCGGGGCCGCGCAGCCGGGCGTTGAGGATGAGCGCGGCGACGATGATGTCGGCGGACGCGTCGTTGATCTCGTCGGCGAGGTGCTGGAGCGCCTCGGGCAGCGGGGTGCGGGAGCGCAACCGGTCGACCAGGGCGTCGAGATGGGGCCGCAGGACGGGTGCGGAGGCGCGCGCGGACGCGGGGATGGCCTGTTCCAGGCCGACCGCGCCGGCGATCGTGTCGCGCAGCGACTCCGTCCAGGAGGCGAGGGCCTCCACCCGTTTCATGGCGGCCCGTTCCTCCCCGGCGCCGCCGAAGAGGCGGTCCCAGAAGAAGACGAGGATGCCGGCCGCGATACCGGCCACCGCCCAACGGGTCAGCAGCAGCACGACGAGTCCGACGATGGCCGCGAGCGAGCCCCGCTGTCCGGCGAACCGGATCAGCTCGCCGGCACGTTCGGCCGCCTTCTGCTTCTCGTGGGCGGGCTTCGCGGGCAGTCCGCGTACGGCGACGACGAACAGCGCGAGTCCGCCGCCGACGGCGACACCGCTGCCCACCGAGTACAGGACGGTCGTGGAGAACAGGCCGCCCAGGGAACCGAGCGAGCCGAGAGCCTCGTAGGTCATGTCACCCCCATCCCGTGGGCCGGTAGCCCTGTGCGATCAGATCCTCCAGGCAGGCCAGCGGCGCGTGCGGGACGACCCGGCCGTCCGGGGTCTCGGCGAACACCTCGCTGGACAGCACGCGTCCGTCGACGCCGTTGACCTCGCGGACGGAGGTGACCATGCGCTGGAGCCGGCCGCCCGTCTGGAATTCGTTGCGCCGCTGGATGAAGACGACGAAGTTCACCGCGCCGGCGATGAGCATCTGGCTGGCCTCGATGGGCAGTCGCTCGTTGGCCTGGAGGGCGTAGGTGGAAATACGGTTGAAGACCTCGCTGGAGCTGTTGGCGTGGATCGTGGACAGCGAACCGTCGTTGCCCTGCGACATCGCGTTCAGCATGGTCACGATCTCGTCGCCGAGCACCTCACCGACGATCACGCGGGAGGGGTTCATACGGAGGGACCGGCGGACCAGCTCCGCCATCGCGATGGCGCCCTGCCCCTCGGAGTTGGGCAGCCGCTCCTCGAACGCCACGACGTTGGGGTGGAGTTCGGGGAAGGTGTCGAGCCCGAGCTCAAGGGCCCGCTCGACGGTGATGAGCCGCTCATGCGGCGGAATCTCGTTCGCCAGGGCTCGGAGCAGGGTGGTCTTACCGGCGTTGGTGGCACCGGCGATCATGATGTTCTTGCGGGCGCGGACCGCGCAGGCCATGAAGTGGGCGACTTCGGGGGTGACCGTGCCGTTGCCGACGAGGTCGGAGATGAAGACCTTGCCCATGCGGGCGCGACGGATGGAGAGCGCGGGCCGCCGGGCCACGTCCATGACGGCCGACAGACGGGAACCATCGGGCAGCCGCAGGTCGAGTTGCGGGTTGGCGGAGTCGAAGGGCCGGGAGGACAACCCCGAGTAGGCGCCCAGTACTTGGATGAGCTCGATGAGTTCCTCGTCGCTCTCGGCGACGGGATCGGCCTTCACTTCCTGCCCGTTGGCGTAGCCGACGAACACCTGGTCGCACCCGTTGATGTCGATGTTCTCGACCTCGGGGTTGTCCAGCAGCGGCTGCAGCCGCCCCACGCCGAAGAGCGCGGCGTGCACGGCGGCGGCGTACTGCTCCTCGGTCTCCGCGTCCAGGGGCGTACGGCCGGCGTTGATCTCCGTCCGCGCGTACTCCTCCAGCATCTGGGCTATGACCGCGCGGGCGTACTGCCGTTCGTCCTCGTTGGACATCGGCGTGACGCCGTCGGTCTGGTCCAGGCGACGCTGTTCGGCGATCCGGTCACCGGCGTCCTGCCGGAACCGTTTGACCAGTTGATGGTCGACAGCCGTCATGTCCCGGCCCCCGCATGCCCGTTGACATGACCGTGGGTGGACGCGGACCAACTGGCGCCGAACTGCTGGTACAGATCGGCGGTGACCTTGCGGGCGGACCGGATGAGCAACGACTTCTCGAGCCGCCCGCGCTTACGCCCGGCCAACTGGTCGGCGCCGGCCGGGTCGTCGGCGATGGTGCCGACCACTCGGGCGCCGGTCTGGGCGTGTACGAGCATGTCGTTGACCTGGTTGGCGAGCTTGCCGGCGTTGTTCGTGTCAGCGATGAGGACGACACCGATCAGCGGCGTACCGAGACTCGCGGCACCACGGGGCCCGCCGTGCAGCTTGTTCGTGAGAGCGGCGGCCCGGTCCCGCACCCGGGCGATGGCCTCGGGCTCGGTACGGCTGATCAGCAGCACGAGCGCGGCATGCGGAAACAGCTCAACAGCGGGCGTGTCCCCACTGATCCGCCCGCAGTCGGCGATGACGTCGGCGGGCGCGTTCGGGGAGTCGGCGAGCGCGGAAAAGGCGTGCCCGAGAGTGGGCCACAGCCCGGCGAGCCCGGCGGCGTGCTCGGCTATCCCGAGCCCGACGAGCACTTCGAGCCCACCGCTCAACGGCTGTACGTGGTCCCAGAGTTGATCGGGCACGAGCCCACGCCGAGCGGTGGCGGCGATGGACAGCATCCCGGTATTCGGATTCAGCGGCCCACCGTGCGCGGCGGCACTGCGGTACACCAGGTCCCCACCCGCGGGATCCGTCTCGGCGAGCAGGACACGACGCGGCCACACCGCGGCGAGGGCGACGGCCGCGGTGGTGACGCCGGGGGAACCCTTGTCGGCGGCGAGGGCGATGAGGGCCATTTTCTGGGGGTCGCCTTCTAGTTGCCGGGGACGAGCACGAGGGCCACTTCGCCGTTGGAGGCGGCCTGGGCCAGTACGGCGGCCTTGTCGCTGTCGACGGTCAGGGTGACGGCGAGGTTGGTGCTGCTCACGAGCTCGTCACTCTTCTTGTCGGGCACGTAGGTGACCTGGGCCTGGTCGACGATCAGGCTGTTGCTGCTGCCGGAGGAAGAACTGGAACTGGCGGAGCCGGACCCGCTGTCGCTGCTGACCCGGTAGGCCGCGACGACAGAGCCGATCTTCAGGCCGTTGGCCGGGTACTGGCCCTCCTTGAGGGCGAGCCCGACGGTGGCCTTGCCGGCGGCGACACCGGTCTCGTCACCGAACATCTGGCCGACGGCCACGACTCCGGCCGGAATGGTGTTGACCGCCTTCAGCTTCTTCAGCGTGGCCAACTGCGACCACTCGACGTAGTTGATGCCGCTGTCCTTGGCGACCATCACCGAGGTCACGCTGGTGTCGCTGACCGACTGCCCCGCGGGGATCTCCTTGACCACCTTGACGACCTCGATCCGGTCGCCAGCCTGCAGCACAAGCATCGTCGCGCCGAGCGCACCGACCAGGATCAACAGCACCGCCAACGCGGCCAGCGCGGGTTTGCGCTCGCGAGGAGGGGTGGGAAGCCGGTCACCGACCCCCGCCTGAGCCGGAACCGCGGAACGTCCCGCGCCCGCCCCCGTACGCTCTTGGATCTTCACGCAACCGCTCCCCGTACGCCCCAGATGGTTTCTGCCACCACGATGGTGTCTGCCACGTCTGTCAAACTCTCTATAAAACCGGACACTTCACCAGATCCCCTTGCGACCTGGGCGAATGCCATCGCCGGGGGTGAGTGTCAAGCCATCGCACCGTATCAGCCACACATAAGCCCCTCAAGGCGCATCCCAGCCCTCGCTCCGCCCCGGCCCCGCCGTTATCCATCTGCAACTAGAGGCGCTTCTTCCCCGGTTACGCCCGCCCCCTGCGACCCTCCACCTTCTGTGCGGTCGCGAATCTGCGCCCGCCCCGACATCCTTCCCGTAGCGGGGCGTTCGTCACGGGGTGGCCATGAGGCCTGCACGAATCACTCACGAGGCTGAGCCGACGTCGATCGTCTGCGTTCCCTCTCCTGGGACGTACTCCCTGTCCACAGTCACCGTCCTCGCAAGCCGGTCCGCCAGTTCGCACAGCACATCCGTGTGGGCGGTAGAAGAGGGGGGGGCGTTGCCGGGGCTCTGGTACGGGTATCCGCAGCGGCTTCGTGGAGTTCCTCCGTCAGCGCCGCGATCAGCCGTTCGTCGAGACTGGCGCCGACGGCCAGCCGCCGGGCCGCGCCCGTGGCCTACTCGGCCAGGTTGCGCCGGCCCATGACCGCGACGGTCAACGGAGCCAGCACGAGAATCACGCCGGCGCCCAGGCAGAAGTAGCCCTCAAGAACACCGCCGACGTCGGACTTCGTGCCGGGGGACGGTTTGTAGTGGCCGGCCGGGTCGACGACGGCCGTGACCTTCTGCCCGACGCGGTCAGCGCAGTCCCCTTTGTTGTCGACCACCTCGTGGACGGAACCGTCGCGCAGCCGGACCCGGCAGTACGTCTCGCGGGTCCCGTGCGTCCATTGATGGGTCGGCGACGCGAGAGTGACCGTCTGCTGCACCCCGCGCACCTGCAGATACCAGGCGTTCGCGAAGTACGAGCCCACCGAGACCAGTACGAGATAGGCGGCCAGCGTGAGGCACACCGCGACGAGGCCTCCGCGGGAGAGCCGCGTCTTGGACGCCACCCAGAACACGAGCAGCCCGAGCACCAGGCCCACGAACGTTGCCGCCTTGCCGATGGCCGGCGTGCACAGGAGGCAGACGACAGTTGAGACGACGGCCACCAGAAGCAGCCGGGCCCACGGCCACACGGCCGATCCCGCACCCTGCCCCCGCGCGCCGGGTGCGGAAGTGACGTCGGCGAGGATGCGGCGTACCCGCCGCATACCGTCCGGGCCCTCGGCGACACGGCGCAGCTCAGGCAGCCCCATGCCGACCTCGGTCAGCGCCCGCTGCCATTTCTCCGGCAGTTCCGCGAACAACTCGTCGACGGACCGCTCGTCTTCGCTCGCCACGTGATCCTTGCTCTCTGCTCCGAAGCCCCGGTATCCCGGAACGGCCGACCGGGTCAACCGCTCGTGCTCCAGTGCCAGTTACAGAAAGGTGTTCCGCCGGCGCCGATTCACGTGACCGAGAAACCGAGCGCGACACCGGCGGCCGCGTATCCGGTGTGCGTCAACTTCCGCCCCTGAGGGGTGAGGCGGCCACGGTCACTGTGCTTCGGGTGTTTTCGCGGCAGCAACCAACGGCCCGCAATGGGAGAGTCCAGAGCGCACCGCAGGCCTGGCCGGACCTCTGTCTAGAGCCGCCCCAGCAGTGCATCCGCCGGGATCTCGGCGTCCTTGGCCTTGTCCCCCACCACGAGCTGATCGGCGTAGCCGGCCTCGGTCCACACCAGCTTCTTGAACTGCTCAGGTGTGAGCATCCCCTGCCATGGTGTGCCGCCCGGGCAGAAGACCGAATTGCAGCCGTCGCAGTACCGCGCCGGATGCCACAGTTGCCTGGCACGCGGAGCCCCGGCCTCGGCGGCGGCCTTCTCGCGCCCGTCGCTGCGGACGACAGCGATGGTCCCGACGAAGCAGACCAGGGCGAGAAGCACACCGCCGATTGTGTACAGACCCTCGGCCTGCTGGACGCCCGTGTACGCAAGAGCGACACCAAGACCGGTCAACACCATGCCTTCGGCGAAGTGCAACAAACCGTCGCCGGACTTGTCCGGTCCAGGTGCCAGCCGACCGTACAGGTCGTCACGCAACGCGCCCTTGCCCAGGCGCGCCTGTTCAACTGTCCTTGTTTCAGCGCCACCACAGCCCGGACACACCACGTCATTCGACTCTCCGGCCACCCCGTTCTCCATGCTGATCAGCATATCCGCGTCCCGAATCCGGGGCCTCGACCAGCCCGAACGCCTCACGGGTCGCGTCGTTGCACAGGAGACGCGCTACAGGCGGGAACTCCGCGGAAAATCGCGCGATACGGGAACATCCGATCTCTGGGGCAACGTCGTAGGGTCTGGTCTCCGGTGCGATGGATGAGCTGGACAAGGAGAGGACGAGAGAGGACCGATATGAGCCCCGCAGACCACCCCGTGGCATGGGAGCACCCCCCGACCCGGCGGGCCTGGCTGAGGCAGCTGGCGGTGAATGCGCTCGGTCTCGTCGGCTGGGTCGCTCTGTGGTTCGCGCTCCTGGCCGTCCTGTCGGTTTTCCTGTCCCCGGGGTACGCGATCCTCGTAGCACCGTTCCTTGTGTACGCCTTCTACCGAGCGTTCCTGCAGGTGTTCGCCCTCCCCACGATCTTGCGGATGCGGCGCGCCCTCCAGGTGTACCCGTGGCACCTGCACAGCGACGCCCCGCAGGGTCTCGCCGAGCGACCCGATGTCGTCGGCAGGCAGTACGGCTGGTTCGAGTTCCCGAATCCGGCCCGGCCGGAGGAGCGGCTGCCCTTGGTGTTCCGCCGACACTGGGGTGTTGGGTGGTGGAGCCGTCGCATGGCCCCACGTGCGGCTCGTGAGCTGAAGGCCCAGATCGACGTGGTGTGGTTTGCGGGAGACCCCCGTTTCATCGGCGTACTCGCCGCGCCCTCGCCCGACGGCTCCGCGCCCCGCCGATTCCGTTTCCTGCATCAGCAGGCGGGCGCGGACGGAGGCCGGATCTCTGTCATCGACTGGGGTGCGACCGCCGAGGACATCCAACGAGGCCTCCTTGCCGGAGTCCGACCCGCCCGTCCCTGATCTCCTCGATGACACGAAATCTCACCGTCCCGCAATCCCGCATCACCATCGTCATAGCCGATCACCGTCCGGGCCGGTACAGGCACTCCGATAGCGAAGCGAAATCCCGGACATCGACAGTGCCCGACGCTCGACCCGCGCCTGTCGGGCACGGCAGCCGATTGGGGTATCGGCAGGACGCATCACCTACCAGCGTGTCCGTAATGCACACAATTGGCAAGCTTTGCTGGGAACTTCGCGGTGGCGAAACCCGGAACCCCACCGATAGCGTTTGTCCTCTTGCCGAACTTCAGTCTCACGGGGAGTCCACAGTGAAGCGCCGCACTTTGCCCACCGCTGTCGCGCTGGCCGCAGCCACAGGTCTGCTGCTGACGGCTTGCGGGGGCGGGGACGACAGCTCCAAGGCCAATGACAAGATCGCGGGCGCCGACGAGGGGGGTTCGAGTTCCCCGTCACCCTCGGCCTCCGCAGCGGCCGACAAGGACGCGCCGACCTTCGACCTTCCTTCGGACATCACGGTGGCCGTCGAGCGGAAGACGACCGGGGATGCGACGAAGGACGCGGTGCTGCGGGACGTGGCGTATTCGGCGCAGGCGCGGCTTGAGGCTTTCGCCAAAGGCGAAGGCCAGGCGGCCAACATGAACCGCTACTTCGCTGCTGACGCCCTCACCTACTGGAACGAACAGATCAGCGCCAACAAGAAGAAGGGGCTGACCAACACCGGCTCCTACCGCTACTACGACTTCCAGGTCCTGGACCTCAAGGGAAAGACCGCAGCGGCGCGTTACTGCGAGGACCAGCGAAAGGGGTTCGCCAAGGAAATCAAGTCCGGCAAGGTGCTCCGCACCCAACCGAGCAACAAGGACTTCATCCAGGTCACGCTTCAGATGGCGCAGGATTCCCGTGGCGACTGGCAAGCCCGGCAGGTGAGTTGGAAGACGGAGGTCGCGGAATGCGTGCAGGGCTGAAAGCAGTCCGTCCAGCCCTACGGACGATCGCCGCGACGAGCCTCCTTGTTGCTCTGGGCGCAGGCTCTCCCGCCTACGCCGGTGACGGCTCCTGGGGCGAGGGCGGGGGCAGCTCTCAACCCGACCACCCGAAGTCCGATCCCGGTGCGGACTCCGGCAACGGCACCATCGGCGCCCACATCCGCATCAGCCAGAAAAAGACCGGCTCGTCCTCCTCCACCACAACCGCCACCTCCTCGAACGCCGACTGGAAACCCCCCGTCTGCTGGTACGAGCCCATGTACTCCCCCGAGGAGTACGAGGAGTTCATGAAGACCGCGTACAAGGGCGCCCAGGAACCCGCGGCGAGCTACGCCAAGGAACGGGCCGACGAGGATTACCACAAGGGCGACAAAGGCCTGTGGTGGCAGGTGAAATTCCGGGACGACAACTTCACCGAGGCGTGCCCCGTCACGACGGACAACTGGGAGCTCTGGGTTCCTCCGGCCCAGCCGAGACCGGAACCCAATCAGCTGACTCCGCAGATCCTCTCCGAACTGGCCTACAACTCCACGAAGTTGCCCACTCCACCCGTGGAACTGAGCCCGCGCGCGGACCGGCTCATCGTGAATCTCGGTACCCGGGTGAAGCTGGAGAACGACTTCGACCGCGTATGGACGACGGCCAGCATCGACTACAAGGGCGTCCAGATGGCCGCCACCACGGTCGCGACCCCCGTCGCCCTCAAGGTCGAGGCCGGCACGGCGGACGCCGACCCGCAGAGCTGTACGTACGACCTGGTCAAGGCCAAGAACGGCTACACCGTCGACAGTACGGACGCGGGCTGCAACATCACCTACCGTCGTTCGTCCGGCAGCGAGACCTACCCCTTCAAGGCGTCGATCACCTGGAAGGTGACCTGGACCGACTCCGCCGACCCCGACGGAGCGCCGCAGCAACCTGCTCTGCCGGACGGTCTGTCCACGTACGAGCAGGACGTGGCCGTGAAGGAAATCCAGGCCGTCAACCGCTGACGATCCGGTGCACGGCCCAGGAAGCCCGGCCGTGCACCACGCGTAGAAACCGGATCCCGCCATGAGCGACCTGCGTCTGGAAGACACGATCTTCCAGGACTTGAAGAAGACCTTCTCCTCCATAAGCGACCGGATGGAAACCACGCGCCGCACGCTCCGCGGCACCGACGCCTCCGCCGTTGGCGAGGGCAAACTCGTCGAGGACGTACAGGACTTCGCCGACGACTGGCAGTACGGCATCAAACAACTCGGCAAGCACACCCAGGGCGCCGTGAAGATGATCAATAAGATCGGAGAGAGCTTCGGCAAGCTCGACCTCGACCTGGCCGAGTCCCTCAAGGCTCCGCAGAAGAAGGGCAAGTGACGTGACCGGGCAGCGGCCTGCCTTCCCTCACATAGGTTGGGACCCCACGCCGGGGAGCGTGGAGGACACTCGGGACCTCGCCAAGCAGCTCGGCAAACTAGCCGGTGAACTCGGCACGGCGCTCGGGGAGTTGGAGCGCATCGAGTGCGGCGCCTGGAAGGGCAAGACCGCGATCGCCTTCACCGAGTACATAGGCCAGGACGTCACCCCCCTGATACGCAAGAGCCACGACTCCTTCGACAAGGCCTCGCGCGCTCTGCACCGCTGGGCAGGCGAACTCCAGGACTTCCAGGGCCGGGCCGACCGCCTGGAGAAGAGCGCCGGCGAAAAACTCGATGCCAGGTCGAAGGCCGAGGCCAAAGCCGGCGGCAAGGGCAGCGACGACCTCGCCAAGACCTCCAGTGCGGTGGACGGAGTCATCCAACAGGTCCACGACTTGGAGGAGGACTACCGGCAGGCTGCCCGGAAGATAAGCAAGGAGCTGGACAAGGCCGGCGACATCGCTCCTGACGAGCCTGGATTCTGGGACAAGCTCGGTAGCGGGATCGCGAACGCCTGGGACGCCACCGGCGACTGGCTGCAGGAGCACGCCGACCTGATCAAGATGATCGGCGACGTACTCAGCGACATCACCGCGGTGCTGGGCATGCTGGCCATCGTCACCCTTCCCTTCCCACCTCTCGCCGCCATCTTCGGTACGGCCGCACTCATCGGCAGCGGTCTAGCCCTGGCCGCCCACGGCATCGCCATGGCGGCCGGTGCGGATGTCGGCTGGATGACGCTCGGCACGGACGCGCTGGGATTGCTGCCGGGCATAGGCATGTTCGGCAAGGGAGTCAAGGTCGTCGGTGAGACCGCGAAGCTGGGCAGAGCCGCAGCGGTGGCCAAGGCCGGTGCCCTCGGAAAGGGATTTCAGGTCACGGAGCTCGGCAGTTCACGCATTCTGTTGTCCATGGGCAAGGCCTCGAAGCTCGTCCAGGAAGGTCACGGTGTGAGTGGGTTGGTGAAGATCGGCGGTTCGTCGAACTTCGTCTACGAGGTCTCCCATGCGAGCAGCGGCTTGGCGTCGCGCATGGGAGGTCTGGCGAGTGCGGGATACCACGAGGGTCAGTGGCTGGGTACAAAGGGCATCAATACACTCTTTAACGGGAACGTCGATCCGTTCAGTGGTCTCGGAAGGGCACTTGACGGTGGTTTGAAGATCGCTCCCAAGGTCGGCACACATATAAAGGACGCCATATCCGGTGACTGACGGAACAAGAGTGAGTCCGCCACGAGATCCGACTTGAGAGAGGCCGCACATCGATGAACGTCTGGGAGCCCCGTCCGGGAGAGACGCTCCTCGCCCGCGCCCCGGTCACCTTCGCCACCGGAGCCGCTACGCGAGTCAGGGGCATGCGATGGTTCCGTGACACCGAGCGCAGGGATATCCAGCACGAGTTGAGGGACTGGCCCGAGGGCCCCTCCTTCACACCCCACTCGACCGGGGATGCCCTCGTCCGGAAATCGTTGAGAGGTGCGGCGCTGACGGCGGGCGTGGCCGTCATGGCCTTTCTCAGTTCCGCAGGGGGCAATGTCACCGGTGGTGGCCATGCTGGAGACGAGAGCTCGGACACTCCGGACGACCCATCGGACGAGGTGGAGGACTTTCCGGTCATCTGGGCAGCCCCCGGCACCATCGCCCGCACCTTGCCCTGGCAACTGGATCCGGGCCGCTTCGACCAGAAGTATCAGGTCACCCACGCGATCTTCACGGATCGCAGGCTCCTCTTCGTCGAGCTGCCCTATGAAAAGAAGAACTTCGAGGCAATTGACGACGACGTCCTCTGGGAGTGCTCCCGCACCGACGTCGACCGCATCGAACTCAAGAACTTCAGGGACGGGAACGACTTCAAAGTCGTGTTCGTGGACGGATCGTGGTGCAGACTACGCTCCAACTGGCGGCGGAGGCTGACGCGCTATCTGGCTCCCCCGCGGGAACTCATCGCCCTGGAATCCCTGACCCCGCAACAGCGAACGACCGTCCTGAACTTTGCCGCGGAGAATCAGATGCCGAGTTCGGTGACTCCGATCATCACCCGGAATCCGGGCGGTCGCTATTCGGTCGACATCCTCCTCCCGAAGCGGTTCACCTCTGCCTTCGGCGCCTCGGAAGTAAGCCTCGTAATGGACTCCGCAGGCCAAGAGGTCGCTGTCGAGGACTATCACCCCGAGGACTTCTGACCCCGACGGCTCATCGATTTCGAAACGGCTTCCCGCTCCATGACACCCTCTCCTGACCTCACCGTGCCGGCCCACCTGCCGACCCCGCCCGCCGACCCTCCGCCCGTCTGGTTCCTGACCCCCGAGGGCTTCTTCGCACTCCCTCTCGCAACCGACCCCGAGGAGCGCTCCGCCCGAGCGGAGTCCTTTGTCCGCGACCTCTACTCCCGCGGCGACGAATCCATTTGGACCCCGGCCGCGCCCTACTACACGGCGATAGCCGAACTCATGGAGAACACCGGCCTCTCCTACGCTGCGATAGGTCTCTTCTCCACTTCCGAGGAAGAGCGGACCCCTGAGGGAGAGGTGGCACGGCACGACCTCACCGACGGCGCCGCCCAGTGCGCGTTCACCCTGGCAGCCGTACCCACCGACCAGACAGACGTCGACACCGCCGCCCAGGGAATCCTCGCAGTCCTCTCCAAGGACCCGTACGACGATGTGCAATGGCTCGATCTGCCCTGCGGTCCTGCCGTCTCCTGTGTCACCTGGCGCGAGTTCCAGATCAATCCGGAAGTGACGGCGAACGGCGAGCCGGCCGACCTCGTCACCGCGCAGATCCAGGTCCACGTCCCGTTCCCCACGGGCCCGTTCACCGCCGTCTTCACGCTCTTCACGGCATCGGTGGACCACTGGCCCCAATTCATCGAGATGATGGGCGCCATCCTCCAGACGGTCTCCTTCGCGGACCCCCTCGAGGCTCTCTCCGCCGACGAGTCGCCTACGCCTGGGTCAAGTTCGCAATCGTCTTCTACCTCGATGAGCTGACAGCAGGACAACAACAGTCCGTTCGAGGCCACCCCGTCGTTCCGTGATCAAGGATCCACCGCACGACATCGGCGTGGAGGTACACATGATGATCGTCGAAACCAGCTCAGATCCTGCCCTGTGGTTCCACATGCCGATCCACGGCAGCAGGTCCGAGTTCGCGCGGTGGCTCGATCTTCAGCTCGACGCGAGCGGCCTGCTGCATCAACGCAAACTGACCTGGCGCGAGAAGCGGCAGATGAGGAAGTTCCTCGAAGGCTCGGCCGCCATGCTGCGCGACCGCGTCGAGGCGGATCAGGCATTTCTTTTCGGGCCGATCCCACCCCAGGCGGCACCGCTTGTGTTCTTCACCAAGCAGTTCGTCTGCGACGAAGAACACAGCCCTCATCACCTGAGCATGCTCGCCGAACCCGATCCGACGGTCACCCTTGCGAGCGAGCGAGTGGAGACCGTCCCCTTCCTCTCCCCGCACTTCGGCGAGGGGCTCCGCTGTCTGCGCAGTTGGACCCGCCCCGACGGCGGGCTGATCCTTTCCGTCACCTATGCCTGGAACGACGCGCGGCACGACATCGATCTGGTCCTCAAGGGCCACTACGACGAACCCGCCCTGCTCGAAGCCTCATTCGACGCCATCGACGACTTCGCAAGAAGCCTCCGGCTCAGAGCCGCCGAAGGACAGCCCAACTCGGCCGGCCAGTGAGCCTTTTCAACCTGATGTTGATGCGTGGTGACGGGCATGGCCCGCTCTCCAAAGCAGGAACGGACATGACCCACACCACCGACGGACATGCCTCCGCCCCCGCGCGCAACTCCCTCCCAGAACCTCCCGGCCCACCCAACACCTGGTGGGATCGCGAATCCCGGCTGCGCGACCAAGCCAACGCACTCGACGCGCTGATCCGCGAGGACCTCTCCCGCGGTCGCGCACTCGCCTTCCTCCTGTGCGCAGGCGTCGTCACCCTCGTAGCCGCGCTCGTCCCCGTCATGGTGGTCGACGCCGCCGACTCCGAGTCGAGTGAAGCCACCGATGCCGCAGTGGCGGCCGTACTTGGTATCGCCATGCTCGCTGTCATCGCCCTCACACTCCTCCTCGCTGTGGCCGTCCTCGCGGGCCTCTCCGACCCCACCGTGCTGGCGCTGGTCCCCTGCCTGATCGTCGCGGGGCTCTTCGGCTGGAGCACGGTATGGAAGTACGGGAGCCGCTACAACTGGTCCCAGCGTGAGCGGGGAATCCGGTTCCGGGCACACAGGTGAGATCTGCACAGTTCGAGCCCATACAGGGAGAACCGAGTGAATATCCGCTTCGCTCTGGACACGGACAGCGACCCGACGATCTGGCTCGGGTTGCCGATCAGCGACGGCCGGGGAGCCTCGCGTGAACGCAGGAAGTGGGCTCGTAGGTCTTCGGAGTTGCTCTGGAGTCTCACGGACGGCGCCTCCGCAGAGAAGGCCGACGTCAAGAGGTTGGCCGGGCAACTGGAGGCGACAGCCGAGTTGCTCCCTCAAACCCTTCCTGTCCATCAGGCCTTCATCTACGTACCGGACCCGCGCCGCGACGTCCTGACGTTCGTGACGCACATAGGCGTCAGCGAGGGAGCGGTTGATTCGGCCCTGCCTGAACTCGTACAGCAGAACGCGCCCGGAGCGATCCAGGACCCTGAGGTCATCGATTTCGACACGGACCGGCTTGGCCGTGGAATGCGCTCGATCCGATACTTCGTGTCGGCCAAGGCCGAGGCCGTCTGCTGTTCCGTGAACTACGCCTGGCGGATCGAGTCCCGCGGGGTCGACCTGGTCCTTCGGACCATCAGCGACAACGTCGGCTGGGTCACGGCCAACATCGACGAGTTCGACGACTTCGCCCGCAGTCTTTGGGTGCTGGACGAGGAAGGATAGCCGGGCGCCGAACTGCCCCGGCACGAAGGGGAGATGGGCGCTGAAGACGTCCAGACACAGGCACGCTTTCGTCGGGCCGCGGATGAGCCGGTAAGCGGCTGAAGCCGCGCTCCTGCGCGGGTGAAGGCCTCACCGAAATCGAGCCGGGCACCACTATCGCCCGCCCGCTGCCCGGCTCTTCCCCTTCCCCTTCTTACGCAGCCTGCGCAAACGATCCCGCTCCCGAGTCGCCTCCGTCTCTCGTGCCGCCCGGTTCATCCGGAAGAGAGCCCACCCGAGCAACCCCGCACTGACCACGCACGCCACCAACGCACTGCCCGTGCCCGGGATGTACGCACACCCCGCCTCGTATGAACGGCAGTTCTTTCCGGGAAGGGCGCTCAGCAGATAGAACGGGGCGGCGAAGGCTGCCGCCCAACAGGCTGTCGCCGCCAAGGCGCGCGCTGTCCGGCCCACGGTCGGTCGACCTGGCGTACCGGAGCCCCACCGCAGGCCTCCGGCCACCCCGAGCACCGTGACCAGGCCGAGGACGGCGCCTGCCGTCCAGGATCCGCCCGGTAGGTCCACGAGTGTGGGTGCGGTCGCACGTACCATCCGCTTCCACAGACCCATGACCAGCAGCAGCACGAACAGCGCGGCCACAAGGCAGAAAAGGCCGATGGCGATTCCGAATCCCTCCCTCACCCGGGTCCGGGTTCCGAGTTCTTCTCCCATCGGTCAGAAACCCACCGTCAGGGTCCGCACGATGCTGTCCGCCGCTTCTTCCATCTCTTCGTCGATGCCCGGCAGCGACCACGACACGAGGACCACGACAGCGTCCTCCGTGGCCGGCGGACGAATCCCGTATGTGACCGACTGCAGCAGCACCCCAGGGCCGCGGCGCTGCGAACCGTCGGCCGCGAAGTTCTGGCGGAGTCGTACGGCCGGGCCGATCGGCAATTCGGGGTGGGAGATGTGGGGAGGTCCGAAGTCATCCGCGCTGAAGGCGTCCGCCAGCCGGTCGAGGGAGATGTGCGGCAGGGTCTCGTCCGGGCGGAACACCTCGAGCTCCAGAAGGGCGAGCGCGGTGTCGAAGCCGTCGGGATAGAAGGCGAAGGCGTACAGGGGCCCGCGGCCGCGGCTGTCGTCGGCCCACCCGCGCAGGTCCTTTCGCAGCGCGCCTTCGTTCAGCTTGTGACCCGCCACGCTGTTCCGCTCGCGCAGATCTCCGGCGGTTCTCTTCGCCCACCGCTTGACGTCGTCCGACGGGTCCAGGGGGAGCGGCACCCAGTCCGTCGGACATTCGATGCCGCACGTCTGGATGTCATTCATGGGCGCCGGCACCGTCCAGCCAGGTCAGTGAACCGGCCACCGCGTCGAAGAGTTCGACCATCGCGTCGCCGATCTGGATGAGGGGGGTGGAGAAGGTCAGAAGCAGGTGTGCGTCGGTGGCGGGTACCGGCAGTTGGTAGTCCAGGGTGATCGACGCGAGCGCCTCGTCCGGGCTTCCCGGTGCTCCCGTCGGGGCCGAGCGGTCCGGTCCACCCGTCGTCCGGCGGACGCGAACAGCCGTTCCCGCGGGCAGTTCCACGACCGAGACCTCTCCGTCCCCGTCGGCCGAAAGGCGGGCGGCGAGATCGGGGGCGGTCGGCAGGGAGCCGCCGGGTACCGGCGGCACCAGCGTGATCAGCAGGGAGGCGGGAATGGTGAGCGGACCCGCCTGCTGAAGGCTCAGGTACAGCTCGATGCCACCGTCCCGGTAGGCCGCGACGGCTTGCGCCCGAAGGGACTCGCGCGCCTGCCGCTTGAGGTGCGGCGCGTTGTCCACTCCCTCGAACTGCCGGTCCACGAGGGCGTCGACGGACCGTTCGCGCCCGTCGGGATCGATACGGACCCGGAACCAGCCGTCCGGCAGCAGCAGTTGGTAGTCGGCCGGGGGCGCTGCGCCGGGGGCTCTGCCCACTTTCGGTGTCACGACGGCTCCGGGTTCATCGGGGTGGATCCCACGTCTCGGGTCACTGGTCCCGGCCATGCTCGACCGGCTTGTCGTAGGAGGAGCGGCTGATCAGCGAGGCGACCGCGGCCGGGCCGAGTTCGGCCACGATGGTCAGGAGAGAGAACAGACCCGCCAGGCGTGCCACCGCGCTGTCGCCGAAGAGTCCGGCCAGCAGCACGAGGCTGAAGAGCGGAACCAGCAGCAGTTCGTTGCCGCCGACGACCGTGCGGTGCCAACTGGTCTCCGCGCGGGCCTCCTTGGCCGGCAACGGCGACATCATGCGGGCATCCGCGGCGAGCGAGTGCCCCTTCCACCAAGGCTCCGTGGCCTCTGCCCGGCGCCCGGGGTTCCGAGTCTCCTCGTCCGCGACGGGGACCGACAGGCCAGCCACCAACTCGTTCCAGCGGTCCTGGCCTCGTGGTCCGGCGAACCAGTGACGCCAGGGCAACAACGCCCGGCTCTCACCGTTTCGGTCCCGCAGCTCCACTCCCAGAGGCTGTCGGCCGGCACCGGGAGCGACCAGACGCACCACCCGCGCGATGCCGTACGCACCGTCTCGCGCCAGCCACCGCTCCCGGCCGACGGTGTCCGTCAACACCACGTCACCGGACAACACACGGACGGACGCCGTACGACAGAACCTCCGCGTCACTCGTTCGCCGACCGCCGGATCGGGTGTGATCACCACGGCGTCCGCGAACCGCGTGCGCAAGTACCGCCGATTGCGCCACCACGCGCCGAGGCGCACCACGGCGTCGCTCGCCGGTACGAGGAACAGGGCTCCCGCGGCCGCCGGCAGGCACCAGTCGACGTCAGCGGCGAACGCGACGACGAGCGCGAGGAACCAGCCGAAGACACCCAGCCCCCTGGTCCAGCCGTACCAGCGGGGCAACTCGCCGTGCACCGCCCGGTAGGGCCCGCTCCCCCGGTCCGTCCTGACCGGTTCGTTCGCGGGTGGCTGCGCACTCTCCTCCAGCGGAATCCCGAGTGCGGTGGCCAGTTCCCTGAGTCCCGTCCGGTCCAGACACCTCGCCGGCCGCAGTTCCAGGACTCCGACGACATGCGCCTCGGGCAGCCACTCCGCGAGGGGTACCCGCAGCACGCCCCGGCCGTCCTCCTGCTCGAAGACCACCGTGCCCCAGCGCTCGGCGGGTCGCTTGGCCACGGTCTCCCACAGATCGGAGGACGGCGGGACGAAGACCGCCCGCGTGATGTCCCCGCCACCGACGGGATACCGCCGCTCGCGCAGTCGCCTGTCGCGTACGACGAGACTCTTGCCGTCGGCGTAGATCCGCGCCAGGCGCACGACATCGGCACTGTGCGGGCGCGTGCCGCGCGGGCGCACCACTGGTTCGGCGCGCGGCTCCGGCTCTGCTCCGACTCGTCGCTGCTCGGTCATGGACCGTCCTGTTCATCCATTGCTCGTCGTCGTGGCTTCCTTGACCCCGGTGGCCGACCAGAGCCCGTCGTCCAATCCGCCTAGCCCCACATGGTCACCGATCCAGCCGGTGATCTCCCCCTTGTCGACAAGGTCGGTGGCCGAGGCGAGGCCGGTCGAGCCCGCCCAGATCCGGGTCTGGGCCTTGAAGACGTCACCGGCCGCCCGCACCGCGTCATCCGCCCGCAGGGACTCCGAGATCTGCCCCATGCTCTTTTCGAGATCGGCGATACCAGAGTCCCCGATTCTCGGGCGGACTCCCGCCCATGTCTCGCTCTGCCCCAACTGCCGGACGTTGCTGGGCCGGAAGTCCTTGACGCCCTTGAAGCCCTCTTTGAACTCGTTGTAGATCGACTTGGGGTTGAAGGCTTCCTTCAGCCGTGCCGCCCCGGGAAACCAACCTTTCGGCATCTCGTCGATCACCTTGACGCCGGCCTTGCCACGCAGAGCACCGCCGCTGAGCAGGTTGGCCTTCTTCCACGTCTCGTTGAGGGCCCTCTGATACGCAGCCGTGCCGGGCTTCGCCCTGATGCCCGCCCTGAGCGCCCTTCCCGCCGCCGAACGCGCGGTCGCCTTCGCAGCGAGCGAGGCACCCTTGGCACCGGCGATGGCTCCACGGCCGATGCCCAGCGTCACGAGTCCGACGACGTCCAGGGCGACATCGAACCAACTGCCCTCACCGGCGAGCGCCAGCAGCGTGTGGCCCACCAGAGAAACGAGGGTGGCGAGGAGCGCGATGCTTCCGAGGACTGCGGCGAGCGCTTGGCCGATCACCGGAATCCAGCCCACCAGCAAGGACAGCGTTCCGCAGATCGTCGCGATCCAGCCCGACCACTTGAGGACTTCCTCGATGAATCCGGCGTTGTCGTGCACCCAGTCCTTGAACTTGTCCCAGCGGCCGTCCTTCAGCCCGTCGTGGTCGATGGCGTGACGAATGGAGTCGCGTGCCCTCTTGGCCGCCGCGTCACGCACGTCCTTGGCCGCTTCGAGATCCTTCTTCGCCCGTTCCATTGCGGAAGCCGACGCTTCCTGGCGCTTCTTCAGCTTGTCCCGGCCGGGATCGTCGTCAGGTGTGTCCTTGGGGAGTTTCCCGATCGCGGTGCTGCTCGCCTGGTTCTCGTCGTGAGCGTCCTGGGCGTCGCGCAGCGCCTTGTCGGCCATCTTCTGTGCGCGGTGGAGTTCGGAGGCGTACTCCTTGGAGTCCGTGCCCTCGCTCACCTTTTCCCCGAGAGCGTCCGCGGCGGCGTCGTAGCGCTTGAACGCCTTTCGGAGCTTGCCCTCGGCTTCCTCGGCCTGCTGGCGGAACTCGTCCGCCGCCTTGCTCTTCCAGGCCTCGACGGACGAAAGCGCCTTGATCTCGCCTGCCTGCTTCCTGATGGCTTCAGCCGTCTTGCGCAGGTCCCTGCCGAGTCTGGCGACTTCCTCCGGATCACCCGGGACCGGATCGGCCGACTCCCCGATCGCCGACCACTCGTCGGCCCGAGGGCGTGTCACCCGGGTCCCTCCTTGGCGGTCGGCTTCTTCGGGTCCGTACCCCGGAGGGCATCGGCGAGTTGGTGGTCGATGTCCTCGTAGGCCTTCGCCGCCGTGGTCAGGATCTTGGAGAGCTTCTCCAGTTCGTCCGTCAGACGCTCCCGGTGGATCCTCCAGTTGTCACCGAAGTCGTCGAAGACGTCGACCAGGCCCTTCTCACCGAGGACGGGCACCCCCAGTCCGTCCGCGGGGTTCGCGTTGCGCTTGAACTCCCGATGGATCCTGGAGAGAGAGCGGGCGCTCTCCTTGATACGAGAGAGATCAGCTGTCTGATCCGACATGGTCCCCCGCTGAGAATTCCGAGAAGTCCTGACACAGCGACGTCGGTGCGGCCGCCCAGAAGGCCCGCCGCACCGACGTCCCCGCGCATCCGCCGCGTCGATCAGCCCTTGGCCGACTTAGCCAACTGATCGTCCAGCTGCTCGTACGCTTCCTTCGCCTTCTTCAAGAAGTCCGAAAGCCCGTGCAGCCCCTGGATCGTCTTCGTCGCACCCTTGGTGAAGTCCTTCATGGAGTCGTCGTACGCTCCGGAGGCCTTCTGGGTGGAGAAGCCGTTCTCGACCAGTGCCGAGACCCGCTTCTCGACCGACTTGATCTTGTCTTCCAGGTCGTGCATGTCCTTGATCAGGTCACCCGCGACCTTCTCCATCTCGGCATAAGTAAGGTCTGCGTCTTTGCCCTTGCCCATGACGGCTCCCTCCCGTTGGTGTGGCCTCAGGGCCTTCCCCCGTGGCACCGTTCGTGCGAACCGTCCCACCCGTACCTCGGTACGGCGGTAGTCCGCACGAGCAAAGATCTTACGGGTGCGACCCGTGGGGCCACAGGGGCCTCGTGCAAGGGAATCGTGAACCGTCGCACATCCCGTTGCGTACGGCAAAGGCTCTCGGGCTAAGGTCGCTCCCAGTCTGTGTTGAGTCTGTTGGGGGACCTAGCGTGCGCCTGAGTCTTACCGTCGTCGACCCGCTCGGCGGTGCCAGTGCCGACGTGGTGCTCGACGCCGATCCGGAGTCCACCGTCGGTGACATCACCGGGGAGTTGGCGAAGCATGTCGGTTTGAGCGGGAGTGCGCAGATCATTCCGATCGGCGCGCAGCGGGGCCTCGGCGCCGGCAGCTCCCCTCTCGCCTACGTCGACGGGTACGCCCTCGATCCCGCCGCCGACGTCGTCGGCTCTCCCCTGCGCGACGGTGTCGTCGTCAGCCTGCACGATCCGGCCGGGTGTCTGCTCGGGGAGCCCACCGGTGTCGTGGAGTTCCGGGTCGTGGGCGGTCCCGCCGCCGGGGCTGTGCACCGGCTCGGGGTCGGCAAGTACGACATCGGCAACGGACCGGCCGCACACCTCCGCATCGACGACCCCGAACTCCCCGCCCGCGCCGCCACCCTCTCCATCGCCATCGACGGCACCTGCCAACTCGCCCTCCACGCAGGTAAAGAGACGAAAGACGCGGAAGACCGAGCCCGGCTCGACGGTGCGGACTTCACCGGCGGCGAATGGCCCCTCTCCTCCCAACTCTCCCTCGGCAACAGCCTGTTGGAGATCAACGCGTACGCCCCGCCCAACGCCGCGCTGAAGTGGTCCGAGGACGGTTCCGCGCTCGACTACAACCGGCCCCCGCGGCTGCGGCCCGCCGACCGGCAGACCAGCTTCTCGCTGCCCAACCCGCCCAGCGACTACGAAGCCCGGCCGCTGCCCTGGCTGATGGCGGTGCTGCCGCTGGTCGGCGCCGTGGTGTCGGTGATGATGTTCGGGCGCTGGTACTACCTGATCATGGCGCTGATGAGCCCGCTGATGCTCTTCGGCAACTACTTCATGGACAAGAAGCACGGCCGCAAGTCCCACGCCAAACAGCAGAAGGAATACAAGGAGCACAAGGCGCGGATCGAGAAGGACGCGCAAGAGGCTCTCGTCACCGAGCGGGGCGATCGGCGGCAGGCCGTGCCCGATCCGGCCGCCGTGCTCACCTTCGGCACCGGTCCCCGCACCCGCCTGTGGGAGCGCCGGCGCACCGACGCCGACCATCTGCTGCTGCGCTTCGGCACCGGCCGTCTGCCCTCCGAGGTCGAGCTGGACGACCCGGAGCAGGACGAGCACAAGCGCAAGGTCCGCTGGTACATCGAGGACGCGCCGGTCGCGCTCTCGCTGCGCGACCTCGGGGTCGTCGGGGTCGCCGGGCCCGGTGACTCCGCGCACGCGCTGGGGCGTTGGGCCGTCGCCCAGACCGCCGTCCTGCACAGCCCGATGGACGTGCAGTTCTACGTCCTCACCGACAACGACGCCCACGACCGCTGGGACTGGGTGCGCTGGCTGCCGCACTCCCGCCCGACCGGCGGCCAGGACGTCAACGTCCTCATCGGCACCGACGCCGAGACCGTCGCGGCCCGCGTCGGCGAGCTGACCCAGCTGCTCGACGGCCGCCAGAAGGCCCTCCAGCAGGGCGGCCGCAACAAGACCGACGGTCCCGCCTTCACCGACCCGGACATCGTCGTCGTATGGGACGGCTCACGGCGGCTCCGGTCCATGCCCGGTGTCGTACGACTGCTGCGGGAGGGTCCGGGGGTCGCGATCCGGTCGGTCTGCCTGGACGAGGAGGAGCGGTTCCTGCCCGGCGAGTGCCAGGCCGTGGTCGTCGCCGAGCCGCACCAGCACGATGAATCCCCGGCCACCGTGCCCGCCGCCGCCCAGTCCGCCGGTGGCTTCCCCTCCTTCCAGGCCTGGCATCCCAACGTCCAGCACGACGACCAACAGGCCGAGCAGGTACTGGAGTTGCGGCTGCGGGTCGAGCAGAGCGGGGCGCTGCGCAAGCGGAACGTGCGGCCGGACTTCGTCTCCGCCGCCTGGTGCGCGCGGCTGGCCCGCTCCCTCTCCCCGCTGCGCGACATCAGCGGCGAGACCGAGGACTCCGCGCTGCCCGGCGCCAGCCGGCTGCTGGACGTGCTCCAACTGGAGCCGCCCACGCGGGACGCGGTGGCCGCGCGGTGGCGGATGGGCGGGCAGTCGACGATGGCCGTCATCGGTGAGTCGTACGACGGTCCGTTCGGCATCGACCTGCGGCGGGACGGCCCGCACGGGCTGATCGCCGGTACGACCGGTTCGGGCAAGTCCGAGCTGCTGCAGACCATCGTGGCCGCCCTCGCCGTCGCGAACACGCCGGAGAACATGACGTTCGTCCTGGTCGACTACAAGGGCGGCGCCGCCTTCAAGGACTGCGTCCGACTCCCGCACACCGTCGGCATGGTGACCGACCTCGACGCCCACCTCGTCGAGCGCGCGCTGGAGTCGCTGGGCGCCGAGCTCAAGCGGCGCGAGCACATCCTCGCCGCCGCCGACGCCAAGGACATCGAGGACTACCAGGATCTGGTGAGACGGGAGCCCAGTCATCCGTCGGTGCCCCGACTCCTCATCGTCATCGACGAGTTCGCGTCGATGGTGCGTGACCTGCCCGACTTCGTCGCCGGTCTCGTGAACATCGCCCAGCGAGGACGTTCCCTCGGCATCCACCTGTTGCTCGCCACCCAGCGGCCAAGTGGTGTGGTCTCCCCGGAGATCCGCGCCAACACCAACCTCCGCATCGCGCTGCGCGTGACCGACGCCGGTGAGTCCACGGACGTCATCGACGCGCCCGACGCCGGGCACATCGCGAAGAGCACACCGGGACGGGCGTACGTCCGGCTCGGCCACGCCTCTCTGGTGCCCTTCCAGTCGGGGCGGGTCGGTGGCCGGCGTCCCGGTGCCGCCGATCCGGCGACGCTCGCGCCCTGGGCCGGGCCGCTGACCTGGCAGGACCTGGGGCGCGGGGCGCTGCAGAAGCCCAAGTCCGAGGCCCGCGAGGACGACGAGATCACCGACCTCAAGGTGCTGGTGGACGTCGTACGCGAGGCCAACACCGCCCTCGGCATCCCCGCGCAGCACTCGCCGTGGCTGCCCGCGCTGGACGACTCGCTGCTGCTCGGCGACGTCCCGGCCGTGCAGGCCCAGGGCTCGCTGCCCGCGGCCCCGTACGGTGTCGAGGACCTGCCGGCCGACCAGGCCCGGCGTGCGGTCGCCGTCGACTTCGCGACCTTCGGGCACCTCATCGTGGCCGGCGCCCCGCGCACCGGCCGCTCGCAGCTGCTGCGGACCATCGCCGGTTCGCTGGCCCGCACCAACTCTTGTGCGGACGTGCACCTTTACGGCATCGACTGCGGCAACGGCGCGCTCAACGCGCTGACCCGGCTGCCGCACTGCGGCGCGGTCGTCGGACGCAACCAGCTGGAGCGGGTGGAGCGGCTCATCGGGCGGCTCGGCAGCGAGGTGACCCGTCGTCAGGACCTGCTGGCCGACAAGGGGTTCGCCGACATCGGCGAGCAGCGGGCCGCCGTCACCGAGGAGGAGCGGCTGCCGCACATCGTGCTGCTGCTGGATCGCTGGGAGGGCTGGCTGCCCACGCTCGGCGAACACAACCACGGTGAACTGACCGACCAGGTCATGGTGATGATGCGGGAAGGCGCGAGCGTCGGCATCCATGTCGTGATCACCGGTGACCGGCAGCTGCTGGCGGGCCGTATCTCCTCCCTCACCGAGGACAAGTTCGGTCTGCGGCTCGCCGACCGTGCCGACTTCTCGATGCTGGACATCAACTCCCGCAAGGTGCCCGAGGAGATCCCGCCGGGCCGCGCCTTCCGCAACGAGACCGCCGCGGAGACCCAGTTCGCGCTGCTCTCCGAGGACACCACCGGGCAGGGCCAGAACGCCGCGCTGGTGGCGATCGGCGAGGCCGCGGCCGCCCGGGACGCCCAAGTCCCGCGTGAGCGGCGGCCGTTCCGGGTCGACGTGCTGCCGAGCCGGATCTCCTTCGAGGACGCGTGGGCCATGCGCGACTCGGCGACGGCCGGCACTCCGCTGTGGGCGATCGCGGGCGTCGGCGGCGACGAACTCACCGCGTTCGGCCCCGACCTCGCGCAGGGCGTCCCGGCGTTCGTGATCGGCGGCCCCGCCAAGTCCGGCCGCAGCACGGTGCTGTTGAACTTCGCCCGCTCCTACCTCACCCAGGGCGTACGTCTCGTCGTCGCCGCCCCGCGGCCCTCCCCGCTCCGTGAACTCGACGGCCAGGAAGGCGTGTTGAAGGTCTTCACCGGGCGGGACGTCGACGAGGACGAGCTGGAGGAGCTGGTCGGGACGGCCAGCCCGGCGGAGCCGATCGTCGTCCTGGTCGACGACGCCGAGGTACTGGACGACTGCGACGCCGAGGACGTCTTCAAGCGCATCGTCGAACGCGGCGTCGAGGAGGGCCTCGCCGTCGTCATCGCCGGTGACGAGGACGAGATCTGCGACGGCTTCTCCGGCTGGCAGGTCGACGCGAAGAAGGCCCGCCGCGGCATCCTGCTCTCCCCGCAGGAGTCCGGCTCCGGCGAACTCATCGGCATCCGCACCAACCGCAGCATGGTCGGCGGCCCGGTCACCCCCGGCAAGGGCATGCTCCACCTGGGCGGCGGGGACCACGTCACGGTGACGACACCGATGTAGCGAGGAGGGGCGACCTCCGGTCGGCCCGCGGCCAGTGCTGTGACCGCATCCACCGGTTCAACGAGATCGGCCTGGCCTGCCTGGACCCTCCGTGGGCGGGAGGCCGGGCAGACCCGGAGCCCCGAACGGGGCCGGTTCAGGAGAAGGACGGCGCCGGAGGAGAACGACTCAGGAGGCGGACGGCTCGATCTCCCCCGCGAAGACGATGACCTGGTCGATGAGGCTCCGCCGCAGATGGACGACGTCCGTTCCCGCCAGGCGGGGGCCTCCGTCCGGCGTCGTGAAGACCCACTGGTACCGGGCCCACTCGTCCGGCATGTCCACCGCCGAACAGCGCACCATCGTGCCGGTCCCCGCGGGGTGGCGCCGGATGTCCAGCACGAACCGCTCGACCGCCTCGATCCCCTCACTGCGGCCCAACGGTCCCCAGAAGACCACGTCCGAGGTGAGGGCCTGGGAGAGCAGCGCCGTCACATAGCTGTCGTCCGAGGCGTTGAACGCGGAGATGAACGTGTCGATCGCGGACCGTGCGGTCTCTTCCTGCATGCACCAGTAATACCAGCCGCCTCGCGGACCGCGCTCGTCCCGTCAGCCGTCTCCCGCCCACGGTGAGCCATCCCGGTCACAGCACTAGTTTGCCCGCGACATCCGAGACGTCGGATTCCCCTCCGCCTCGCTGTCCGACACGTACTTGAGATCGTCGCCCACCAGCGACAACCGCACCGTGTGCGGGGTCGGATTGCACCCGTCGTGGTTGGACGCGGCGCCGGTCGACGTGGCGACGATCTCCTTCTTGGTCACCGACTTCACGGTGAGGTTGTCGTCGCAGGTGCCGCCGAGCTGGTCGGTCTGGCGCAGGGTGCCCAACGTCTCGCCCACGGCGGCCTGGCGGACAGTCAGCCGGAAGGTGCCGACCGGGAGCGTGCCGTCGAGGGCGAGGGCCGAGCCCTCCCAAGTACCCAGGTAGGAGGAGGGGACGGCGGACCCGGCGGTCTGACCCGCGCTCGTCGGGCCGGGGCTCGGCTCCTTGCTGCCGCTGGGCCCGGAACTGGGCTTCGGGCTCGCCGAGGAGCCGGGCTCGTTCCCCGAAGTGGCCGCCGGCGCCGAGGACTTGGCGCTCGTGTCGCCCGACGCGTCGTTGTTGTTGCCGCCGTTGGGCATCAGGTCGAACAGGAACACCGACCCCACCGTCACCGCCGCCAGCGCCCCCGCGACCGCCAGCGCCACGGTGCAGCTCATCCGGCGCCCGCGCCCCCCGTTCCCCGGCGCGGACGAGGCCGCGACGGACACGGACAGCTTGCCGGGGCGCTCGTTCCCGGGACCGGACACCCCCGTCGTCTCCTGCGGAGTGGCGTCACGTGGCTCGGGAACGCCGGTGGGCGCGGAGACGGGCGCGAATGTCGGCGTGGCCGCAGGCATGGGTGGAGCCATCGTCGGCGGCGGCCCGAACTGCCCCACGGAACCACTCGAATCGACCGACGGACTGCTGAACCCCACCGGCCCGGAAGCCGCCTCCCTCAGCCCCGTTCCCCCTTGGCCCGTTCCCCCTTGCCCCGTCTCCCCCAGCACCGCCTCAAGATTCAGCAGTTGTACGGCACTCCGGCTCACCTGCTCCACCAGCGCCCCCGGCAGCCACCCGCCCGCCACCAGCCGGGCCGTCCCCTCGGGAGCGAGCCGGCGGGCCAGTTCGGGTGGGGTCGGCCGGTCGGTCGGGTCCTTGACCAGGCACGCCTCGACCACCTCCCGCAACTCGCCCTCCAGCGAGCCGAGTTCGGGCGGCTCGTGGACGACCCGGTAGAGCAGGGCGGCCGACGAGTCGCCCGGGAACGGGGGTTCACCGGTCGCCGCGTACGCCAGTACCGCGCCGAGCGAGAAGACGTCGGCCGCCGCCGTGGCGCCCTTGCCGAGGATCTGCTCGGGGGACATGTAGCCGGGCGAGCCGATGGAGACGCCGGTCGAGGTGAGGGACGCGGTGCCGTCGGTGGCGCGGGCGATGCCGAAGTCGATGAGCAGGGGGCCGTCCAGGGTGAGCAGGACGTTGGACGGCTTGACGTCCCGGTGGACCAGGCCCAGTTCGTGCACGGCCGTCAGCGCCTCGGCGAGACCGGCGCCCAGGACCCGTACCGAAGGGGCGGGCAGCGGGCCGCCGTCCGTGACCGCGCCGGTCAGGGACGGGCCGGCCGCGTACGCCGTGGCGACCCAGGGGACGGCGGCCTGCGGGTCGGCGTCGAGCACCGGGGCGGTCCAGGCGCCGCCCACCCGCCGGGCCGCGTCCACCTCGCGCCGGAAGCGGGCGCGGAACTCCTCGTCGAGGGCGAAGTGCGGGTGCACGATCTTCACCGCGACCGTGCGGCCCCCGGCACTGCGGCCCAGGTAGACCCGTCCCATCCCGCCGGAACCGAGCCGGCCGAGCAGGCGGTAGGGCCCCACGACGGTGGGCTCGTCGACTCCGAGCGGTTGCATGACGTCCACCCCTCCCCCGTAACGAGTAGAAGGTTAGTGCGCCGACGGCCGTCGGAAGACTCCCCGCCGGCTACGGATCGCCCACGGATCGGCTACGGCTGGAGCAGATTCACCTTCAGGTCCGCCGGGAGACCGCTCGTCGGGCCGATCCGGCGGGCGAACTCCTCGACCGCCGCCAGCTGGGGGGCGCCGAAGTCGAAGTTGAGGGTCGTGAAGTACTGCTCCAGGACCTGCTCGTCGAAGACCTCCCAGCGGGCCGCCTGCTCGGCGACCTTGCCGACCTCCTCCAGGGAGAGGTTGCGGGAGGCGAGGAAGGCCTCGTGGACCTTGTGGGTGATCTCCGGCTCGCGTTCCAGGTAGTCGCGGCGGGCCGCCCAGACGGCGAAGACGAAGGGCAGTCCGGTCCACTCCTTCCAGAGCGCGCCGAGGTCGTGCACCTGGAGGCCGTAGCGCGGGCCGTCGTGGAAGTAGGCCCGCAGCGCCGCGTCCCCGATCAGGACCGCCGCGTCCGCCTCCTGCATCATCAGGCTGAGGTCGGGCGGACACGTGTAGTAGTCGGGGGTCACGCCGTAGCGGTCCGCGAGGAGCAGCTGGGCGAGGCGGACGGAGGTGCGGGAGGTCGACCCGAGGGCGACCCGGGCGCCGTCCAGCTCCGTCAGCGGGACCTGGGAGACGATGACGCAGGACAGCACGGGACCGTCGCAGCCGACGGCGATGTCCGGGAAGACGACCAGGTCGTCCGCGTGCTTGAGGAACTCCGCGGTGGCGATGGGACCGATGTCGAGGTCGCCCCGCACCAGCTTCTCGTTGAGCTTGTCCGGGGTGTCCTTCGTGAGCTCGATGTCGAGGAGGGTGCCGGTCCTCGCGAGCCCCCAGTACAGGGGCAGGCAGTTCAGGAACTGGATGTGTCCGACGCGCGGCCGGGTGCGAGAATTGTCCACATCGCGAGGCTAGACCCTGCGGCACGTGGTATGGCGACCGCCCCCGCCACCCCACCGTCAACGCGACACGCCCGAGATCAAACGTTCCGGTGACGTGATCTTGGCCTCTATTGCTTTCGGGTGCCTGCATGCTAGGCTCGCCGCAAGTTGCAGTTTGGTTTCCCTTGCAGTACAGAGCCTGCGGAGCATGTAACCGCGGGCTCTAGTCGTTTTCAGACGTATGCAGTAGTGCGGGACTTGTTTTCACACGTGCAGGGTTCTGGAGCAGGGCGACCCTTTGGGCCCAAGGAGGGCTTATGGCTACCGGAACCGTGAAGTGGTTCAACGCCGAAAAGGGCTTTGGATTCATCGCCCAAGAAGGCGGAGGCCCCGACGTCTTCGTTCACTACTCCGCGATCAACGCGTCCGGTTTCCGCTCGCTCGAGGAGAACCAGCAGGTTTCCTTCGACGTGACCCAGGGTCCGAAGGGCCCGCAGGCGGAGAACGTCACGCCGGTCTGATGTGACCTGGGCCGTCGGCCCGGCGATCTGAGTACGAGTTGCACTACCCAAGGAGCCCCGTGCCGCAAGGCGACGGGGCTCCTGCCTTTGTGCTGCGCGGGCGGAGGCGGTGAGGTCTTCGCAGGTCGGGAGCGTTGTCAGTGGTCGTCGGTAGCGTCCGGGGGCATGACCGAACCCGACTTCGTGACCGCGACCCGCACGTTCTACGACACCATCGCCGAGGACTACGCCGACCTCTTCCGTACCGAGCTGACCAAGCCCGTGGACATGGCGATGTTCGCCGCTTTCGCGGAGCTGGTGGGGCCCGGCGCGCGCGTGGCCGACCTGGGCTGCGGGCCGGGGCGGATCACCGCCCACCTCGCCTCCCTGGGCCTGTCCGTCGTCCTCGGGCTCGACCTGTCGGAGTCGATGCTCGCGATCGCCCGGCGCGAGCACCCTGAGCTGCGCTTCGAGCACGGCTCGATGCTGGCGGTGGACCTGCCCGACGGGTCGCTCGCGGGTGCCGTGTCCTGGTACTCGTCCATCCACACCCCTGTGGACGAACTCCCCGCGCTCTTCGCCGAGTTCCTGCGCCTGCTCGCCCCCGGCGGGTATCTGCTCCTCGCCTTCCAGATCGGCGACGAGCCGCGCCGCCACGACCGGCCCTTCGGACACGACGTACAGCTGGACTTCCTGCGGCGCCGGCCCGAGCAGGTCCTCCCGCTGCTGCTGGCCGCCGGGTTCGCGCCCGTCTCCCAGACCGTGCGTGAACCCTGGCCCAACGAGTCGACGCCCCAGGCCATCCTCCTCGTCCGCAAGAGCCTCTAGAGCACCCCCGCCAGATCCCGCGCCGCGATGTACCCGAACGTCATCGCCGGACCGATCGTCGAGCCCGCGCCCGCGTAACTGTGGCCCATCACCGCCGCGCTGGCGTTCCCGGCGGCGTACAGCCCCGGGATGACCGAGCCGTCGGAGCGCAGCACGCGCGCCCTGGCGTCGGTCACCAGGCCGCCCTTGGTGCCGAGGTCGCCGGGGACGATCCTGAAGGCGTAGTACGGGGGCAGCCACAGGGGCGCGAGGCAGGAGTTGGGGAGGACGCCGGGGTCCGTGTAGTAGTGGTCGTACGCGCTGTCGCCGCGGTGGAAGTCGGGGTCCTTCCCCAGCAGGGCCTGGGAGTTGAAGCGGCTGACCGTGGTGCGCAGGGCGGCCGCGGGGACGCCGATGGAGGCGGCGAGGGCGTCGAAGGACCAGGCCTTGTGGGCGGCGCCCGAGCCGTACCAGTCGGCGGGCAGGACGAAGGTCGGGGCGATGTCCCTGAAGAGGTAGCGGTTGCGGTAGTTCTGGTCGACGACCAGCCAGGCCGGGATGTCGGGGTCGGTGGGGTTGCGGTCGTACATGGTGTGGACGACGTCGCTGTAGGGGGCGGCCTCGTTGACGAAGCGGCTGCCGGCGGCGTTGATCATCAGGCCGCCGGGGAGGGTGCGTTCGGCGAGGCAGAAGTAGGGGTCGCCGGGCAGCGGGATCGCCGGGCCCCACCAGGCGTCGTCCATCAGGGCGAGCGCGCCGCCGGCCTGCTGGCCGGCCCGGATGCCGTCGCCGGTGTTCTCCTTGGCGCCGACGGTCCAGTCGGTGCCGATCGGCTGGCGCTGGTACTGGGCCCGCATGGCCGCGTTGTGCTCGAAGCCGCCGGAACCCACGACGACACCGCGCCGGGCGCGTACGAGACCGGCGGCGCCCGCGCGTGTGACGACGGCCCCGGTGACGGCGCCGCCCTCGACGTACAGGCTGGTGAGCGGGGTGTTCAGCCATACCGGGACGCCGGCGCTCTGGAGCCCGGCGCGCAGTCCGGCGGCCAGGGACTGGCCCATGGTGAGCGGTTTCTGGCCCAGCAGGGCGGCCTTGGTGCCGCGGGCCAGGCACTCGGCGGCGACGGCGGCGCCCTTGACGTTCACGGCGGAGAGGGCGAGCCATTTGTAGTCGGCGCTGAAGACGACGAGGCCGGCCGGGACGTCCAGGTAGGGCGGGTTGAGGTGGGCGAGTTCGGCGCCGAGGACGTTGCCGTCGAGCTGGTCGGGTTCGATGGAGCGGCCGTTCGGGAGGCCGCCGGGGAGTTCGGGGTAGTAGTCGCTGTACCCCTCCATCCAGCGGAAGCGCAGCGGGCTGTTGGCCATGACGAAGGAGATCATCGCCGGGCCGTGCGCGAGGAAGGCCTGCTGCCGGGAGGCCGGGACGTCCGGGCCGACGACCGCGGCGAGGTAGGCGGCGGCCTTGGCGGGCGTGTCCGGGACGCCCGCGGCCAGCAGCACCGGGTTGTTGGGGATCCAGATGCCGGCCCCGGACCGGGCCGCCGAGCCGCCGAAGGTGGCCGCCTTCTCGACGACCACACAGCTCAGTCCCGCCCGGGCCGCGGTGAGCGCGGCGGTCATGCCGGCCGCGCCGGAGCCGATCACGACGACGTCGTACGTCCCCAGGAGCGGCGGGTCGGCGGCGGTGGCCGTACCGGCGCCGGTCGCGAGGGCGACGCCGGCCGCCGCGGAGGTGCCGAGCACCTGTCTGCGGGTCGGCAGCCCGATGGGTCTGCCGGGCTCCCTGTACGTGCTCGTGGACATCTCGGGTTCCTCCTGCCGAACGAGGACAAGGAGACCGGAATGTCGCGCGAGGGTCTTGTGAAGTCAATAACTATCGGAGCCGAAATACCCTGCTCTGTAAGCGAGTTGGCCCTGTGGGTCAGGTGTGGCCCGGTGGCTCAGTTGAGGCCGATCTGCGCGCAGTCCGCCGCGTAGGCCTGGGTGCAGATGTCCTTGACCGTGTAGACGCCGTCCGCGATCAGCGTCTGCTTGATGTTGTCCTTGGTGAGGGCGACCACCGGCACCAGGTTCGCGGGGATGTCCTTCTGCGTCGGGCTGTCGACCCGGTCCTGGGTCAGCGCGTCGAACTCGATGTCGCGGCCCTGGACCCGGGCGACCGCCAGCTTCGCGGCGCCGGTGGCCTCCAGCAGGAAGGACTTGTAGACGGTCATGTACTGCTCGCCCGAGACGATCCGCTGGACGGCGTCCAGGTTGGCGTCCTGCCCGGTGACCGGCGGGATCTTGTCCGCGCCGGCTTCCTTGAGGGCGTCGATGACGGCGCCGGCCATGCCGTCGTTGGCGGAGTAGACGGCGGCGATGTTGTCGAGCCCGACCGACCGGATCGCCTTGAGCATGTTGGCCTTGGCGGTGGCCGGCAGCCACTGCGGGGTCTCGTACTCCTTGGCGATGACGACCTTGCCCTTGAGCTCGCTGAGCGCGCCGGCCTTGAAGCTGCCCGTGTTGGGGTCGTTGACGTCGCCGTCCATCATGACGATCTTGCTGGTCGCCGCCTTGTCGCCGAGGGCGGTGACGACGGCCCGGCCCTGCACCTCGCCGACGAGTTCGTTGTCGTGGGAGACGTAGGCGTCGATCGGGCCCTGCGCGAGCCGGTCGTAGGCGATGACCGGTATCCCGGCGTCCTTGGCCTTCTGCACCTCGGCGGAGATGGCCTTGGAGTCCAGGGCGTCCACCAGGACGACGTCCACCTGGTCGTCGATCATCTTCTGGAACTGGCTGCTCTGTTTGGCCACGCTCGCCTCGGCGTTGGCGTAGACGACCTTGCCCTTGCCGTTCGTGAGGGTGGTGACCTGCTGCTTGATGATCGGGTAGTCGAACTTCTCGAAGCGTGCCGTGTCCTTGTCCGGCAGCAGCAGGCCCACCGTGACGTCGTCGCCCTTCGTCGGGGACGAGGAGCTGCCGCCCCCGCTGATGGCGTCGACGGCACCGCACGCGGTGAGGGAGAGGGCGGTGCTGAACACGGCCAGGACCGTGGCTGAGCGGCGCACAGCGGTCCGGCGGAGGGGAGCGTTCACGACGGGGGCCTTCCGAGCGGGCGGAGCGTGGGGGGAAGCGGTTTCTCGAGGGTCCGCGGGGGACGCGTGGATACCCGAGTGGCCGACAGCCAACCGTCACACGTGTGTTACGTCAAGATGTTGTCGTAACAAGGCGAGGGAGCTCCCTACTTCGTGTACAAGCCCTCCACATCCGCCGCGAAGTCCTTCATGACCGACTCCCTGCGGAGCTTCATGGAGGGCGTCAAATGGCCCTCCGCCTCGGTGAAGTCGCGGGGCAGGACGGTGAATCGGCGGATCGACTCGGGGCGGGAGACCATCTTGTTGGCCTCGTCCACGGCGCGTTGGAGGACCTGGCGCAACTCCTCGTCATTGACCAGAAGTTCGGCCGGAACCGGATGCTTGCCGTTCATCTGGCGCCAGTGGGTGATGCCGTCGAGGTCGAGGGTGATGAGCGCGGAGACGTAGGGGCGGCGGTCGCCGAGGACCATGCACTGGGAGATCAGGGGGTGTTGGCGCAGCCAGTTCTCCAGCGGGGCCGGGGCCACGTTCTTGCCGCCCGCGGTGATCAGGATCTCCTTCTTGCGGCCGGTGATCGTCAGATAGCCCTCGTCGTCCAACTGGCCGATGTCACCGGTCGCGAACCAGCCGTCCGTCGACGCGGGCACCACACCGCCCGCGTGCGGGTCCCAGTAGCCGCGGAAGACGTGTCCGCCGCTGAGCAGGATCTCGCCGTCGGCCGCGATCCGCACCTTCGTGCCCGGCATGGGCCAACCCACCGTGCCCAGGCGGGGTTTGAGCGGCGGGGTGCAGGTCGCGGCGCCGGTGGACTCGGTGAGGCCGTAGCCCTCGTAGATCTCCATGCCCGCGCCCGCGTAGAACGCGGCGAGACGGCGGCCCAATGGCGAGCCGCCGCAGATGAGTTGGCGGATGCGGCCGCCCATGGCGTTGCGGATACGGCGGTAGACGAGCGGGTCGTAGAAGGTGCGGGCCGTCTTCAGGGCCGTGCCGGGGCCGGACCCGGTGCCCGCGTGGCGGGCCTCCATGGCCTCGCCGTAGCGCTGGGCCACGCTCGCGGCGCGGTCGAAGGAGGAGGCCCGGCCGCTGCTCTCCGCCTTGGCGCGGGCGCTGTTGTAGACCTTCTCCAGCATGTAGGGGATGGCGAGCAGGAAGGTCGGCTTGAAGCTGCCGAGGTCCGCGATGAGGTCCTCGGACTGGAGGCTCGGCGCGTGGCCGAGGCGGACCCGGGCGCGTATGCAGGCCACGGCCACCATGCGGCCGAAGACGTGCGACATGGGCAGGAAGAGGAGGGTGGCGGGCTCGTCCGAGGTCTTCGACTTGAAGACGGGGTAGAGGAGTTCGACGGCGTTGTCGACCTCGGCCAGGAAGTTGGCGTGCGTGAGCACACAGCCCTTGGGGCGGCCCGTGGTGCCCGAGGTGTAGATGACGGTGGCGAGGGTGTCGGGGACCAGCATGCCCCGGCGTACGGAGATCTCCTGGTCGGGGACCGACTGTCCGAGCTCCGCGAGCCGGTCCAAGTGGCCTTTCTCCACGACCCACATGTGGCGCAGGTCGGGCAGCCGGTTGAGTTCCGGGCCGAGCGCCGAGGCCTGTCCCGCGGTCTCCGTCACCAGGGCCACCGCGCCGGAGTCCTGGAGGATCCACCGGGTCTGGAAGACCGAGGAGGTGGGGTAGATCGGGACGGTGACCAGGCCGGCCGCCCACGCGGCGAAGTCGAGCAGGGTCCACTCGTAGATCGTCCGGGCCATGACGGCGATCCGGTCGCCGGGCACGAGGCCCTCCGCGATCAGCCCTTTGGCCAGGGCCAGCACCTCGTCCGCGAACTCCGCCGCGGTGACATCGGCCCAATCCCCGTCCTGCGTACGGCGGCTGAGCACGCGCGCCCCGGGGGCGGCGGCCGCGTTGTCGAACGGCAGGTCCGCGAGCGAGCCGTGCGTGGACGGCATGACGAACGCGGGCACGGACACCTCCCGCACCACCCCGTCCAGCCGCACGATCTCGGGTTCCACGAGCTGAGGCACGCCGTCGTAGTCGGCGGCGGACGGGTAGGGCACGGACATGGCAGCTCCTGGGGCGCGCAGCTCGGTACCGCTCTGCTGCTTTGGTACGGATTTCGCATACCAAGTCGTTCACCGGCGGCCTGCGGCGGAAGGAGTTACCGGCGGTCAGGTTGGCGATCGTACGGGGCCCACGTGGGGGGTTGGTAAGGGTTCGACGGCGATCCGGGGCCGGGCTTGTGCAACCTCGGGGGTTATGTGACAAGAGTTCACGTTCGCTCCAGAACGGCCGTCACTCCCTGGCCGCCCGCCGCGCACACCGAGATCAACCCGCGCCCCGGGCCGCCCCGTTCGGCCAGCAGTTTCGCCAGGGTCGCCACGATACGGGCCCCGGTCGCCGCGAAGGGATGGCCGGTGGCCAGCGACGACCCGGCCACGTTCAGCCGGGCCCGGTCGACCGGTTCGAGCCCCCGCTTCTCCCAGGCCGCGAGGGTCGCCAGCACCTGGGACGCGAATGCCTCGTGCACCTCGACGAGGTCGAAGTCGGCCAGGGTCAGCCCCGCGCGCTCCAGCATGCGCGGGACCGCGTACGCCGGTGCCATCAGCAACCCGTCCTCGCCGCCCACGACATCGCCCGCCACGAAGTCCACGGCCGCCGTCTCGTAGGCCGTGAGATAGGCCAGCGGCTCCAGGCCGCGTGCCTGCGCCCACTCCTCGGACGCCAGCAGCACGGTCGCCGCCCCGTCGGTCAGCGGGGTCGAATTGCCCGCCGTCATGGTCGGGTTCGGAGCATCGAGGCCGAACACCGGCTTCAGGGAGGCCAGTTTCTCCACCGTCGAGCCCGGCCGCAGATTCTGATCCCGCGCGAGATCCCGGAACGGCACCACCAGGTCCTGGAAGAAGCCCCGTTCGTACGCCGCCGCCAACCGCTGATGACTCGCCGCCGCCAGCTCGTCCTGCGCCTCGCGCGCGACGCCCCAGGCCCGTGCGGTCACCGCCGCGTGCTCGCCCATCGACAGGCCGGTGCGCGGCTCGGCGTTGCGCGGGATGTCGGGGACCAGGTGGCCCGGGCGGATCCGGGACAGGGCCCGCAGCCGGGCGCCGGCCGACTTCGCGCGCCGGGTCTCCAGCAGGATCCGGCGCAGCGCGTCATTGACCCCGAGGGGCGCGTCGCTCGCGGTGTCGGCGCCGCCCGCGATCGCCGACTCGGTCTGCCCGAGGGTGATCTTGTTGGCAGCGGCGATCACCGCCTGGAGCCCGGTGCCGCAGGCCTGCTGGATGTCGTACGCCGGAGTGCGGGCGTCCAGCCGGGAGCCGAGGACCGTCTCGCGCGCGAGGTTGAAGTCCCGGGCGTGCTTGAGCACCGCGCCGGCCACGAACTCGCCGACGGCGCCCGGCTCTTCGAGCCCGTACCGGTCGACCAGCGCGTCCACGGTCGCGGTCAGCATCTCCTGGTTCGACGCGGTGGCGTAGGGGCCGTCGGAGCGCGCGAACGGGATCCGGGCGCCGCCGATGATCGCCACGCGGCGCGTGCGCGGGAGTGCGAGGGGCTGCTCAAGGGGGCTCATCTCGACCGGTTCCTCATCTGTGACGTAGGCTTACCTACGGTAACCTTACTCCAGAGTAAGCAACGTGGACCTGACGGTGGACCCAGTGCGGTCCCGAATGGGGAGATGGACATGGCGGACCGCTATCTGAGCTTCACCGGCACCGCACCCGGCCGCTTCCTGACCCGCCGCCTCGGGCTGCCGCAACCGGCCCCGCTGCGCCGCTGGTCCCCCACGGCCCCCGCCCTCACCGGCGGCCTGCGCCACCTCACCGCCGGCAAGTCGGACCTCGACCTCGAACCGGTCCTCGCCCGTACGCAGCCCGCGGCCGGGCCCGCCGACGAACCGGCCGCCGTCGTCCTCGACGCCACCGGGGTACGGGACATCGAGACCCTCGCCGAGGTGCACGCGGCCCTCCACCCCGTCGTCCGGTCGGTCGCGAGCAGCGGCCGGATCGTCGTGCTGGGCGCGCCTCTGGACGCCGACGACCACCATCAGGCCGCCGTCCAGCAGGCGTTGGAGGGTTTCGTGCGCTCGCTCGGCAAGGAGATCGGGCGGGGCAGGACCGTGAACCTCGTCCGCCTCACCGACGCCCTCGCCGCCGAGTCGACCCTGCGCTTCCTCCTGTCCCCCGGGTCCGCCTACGTCAGCGGCCAGGTGATCGCCGTCGACGCGCGCCCGGTGACCCAACCGGCGGACGCGCAGCGGCCGTTGGGCGGGCGCACCGCACTGGTCACCGGCGGCGCGCGCGGGATCGGCGAGGCGGTCGCCGAGACGCTGGCCGAGGGCGGCGCCGAGGTCGTCGTACTCGACGTGCCGCAGGCCGAACAGGACGCGCGGCGCGTGGCCGAACGGCTCGGGGGCAGCGCGCTCCTGCTCGACATCACCGCGCCGGACGCGGGCGAGCGGATCGCCGCCGCGCTGCCCGACGGTCTGGACGTCCTCGTGCACAACGCGGGCATCACGCGGGACCGGCGACTGGTCAACATGCCTGCGGAGAGATGGAGTTCGGTCCTCGACGTCAATCTGGCGAGCGTGCTGCGGACGACGGACGCGCTGCTCGCGGCGGGCACCCTGCGCGAGGGCGGCCGTGTCGTCGCCACCGCGTCGATCGCCGGCCTTGCGGGCAACGCGGGCCAGACGAACTACGGCGCCAGCAAGGCGGGCATCGTCGGCCTGGTCCGCTCCCTCGCGCCGCGCGCGCTCGCCGAGCACGGGGTCACCGTCAACGCGGTCGCGCCGGGCTTCATCGAGACGAAGATGACGGCCGCCGTCCCGCTCTTCATCCGGGAGGCGGGTCGCCGCATGAACTCCCTCGCCCAGGGCGGCCTGCCCGTCGACGTCGCCCGCACCACGGCCTGGCTCGCCCACCCGGCCTCCGGCGCGGTCAACGGACAGGTCGTACGGGTCTGCGGCCAGAGTCTGTTGGGGGCGTGATGTCCGTAGTCCTCGCGCAGTCCCCCGCGCTCACGCCGCTCCTCGCCCGGGGCGCCCTGCTGTCCCCCTTCAAACGGCCGCGCCCGGACGCGGAGTTCCCCCACGACCGCCTCGTGCTGGCCGCCCCACGCATCGACCTCGCCCGGCTCGCGTCCTACGAGCGGGTGTGCGGCTTCGCGACCGGCGACGACGCGCTGCCCCTCACCTATCCGCACGTCCTGGGCTTCCCGCTGGCCATGCGCCTGATGAGCCGCCGGGACTTCCCGCTGCCGCTGCTCGGCCTCGTCCACACCTCGATCGACATCACCCGCCCCGGGCCCCTCCCGGCCACCGGGGAGTACGAACTCGCCGTGCGCGTCGAGGGGTTGGCGCCGCACCGCCGCGGCACCGAGGCGACGGTGGTGACGGAGTTGCGGGGTGGCGGGGAGGTGGTGTGGGAGTCACGGAGCACGTACTTGGCTCGGCATCGGGGCTCCGGCGGGGACGGGGAGAAGGTCGAGCGGACGGCGTCGCGAACGGACGGCGAGGGCCGCGCCTCGGGCGACCGGGCGCCGTACGTGCGGGGGCCCGGCCGGTCGCTGCCCGCCGGCGAGCGGCGCCGGTCCCTCGACGACGCCCCGGACGCGCGCGAGCCGCTGCCCGCCACCGGCGCCGGCTCCGGGCAGGGCCGGGCGCCGTCCGCCGGCGCCACGGCTGAGGGCCCGATTGCCGAGCCCCTGCCCGCCGTCGCCGAGTGGCAGCTCGCCGGGGACGTCGGCCGTCGCTACGGTGCCGTGTCCGGTGACCGGAATCCGATCCACCTCCATCCGCTCACCGCCCGCCTGTTCGGCTTCCCTCGCGCCATCGCGCACGGCATGTGGACGGTGGCCCGCTGTCTGGCCGCGCACGGGACGCCGGACGCGGTGCGGGTGCGGGCCGAGTTCCGGGCGCCGGTGTTGTTGCCGGGGACGGTGACGTACGCGGCCGAGGGCGGGCGGTTCGAGCTGCGGGGTGACGAAGAGCGGGTGCATGTGTCGGGGACGGTGACACCGCTCGGGTCCTGACCGAAGGGGGCTACTGAGCCGTGGAACCGGCCGGCGGCTGCCACGGCCGCCCCTCCATCAGGTTGCCCAGGCCCGCCCACGCGAAGTTCATCAGCGTGGCCGCGGCCTGGCGGGCCGTGACGCCGGGGGTGGCGTTGGCCCAGGCGGCCAGCGACTCGGCGGCGCCGACCAGGGCCTCCGCCAGTCCGGCGACCTCGCGTTCGGGCAGGTCGGGGTCGCGGTGCGCCTCGCGGGCGGCGACGACGATGAGCTGGGTGACGAACACGACGATCTCCTCGCGCATCGCCGTGACCTCGGACGCGAACGGCTCACCGTGGGTGCGGGCCTGGAGGTGCAGGACCGACCAGCCGTCCGGGTTCTGCGCGGTGTGCGTGAAGAACGCCCGCAGCCCTTCCCAGAGTTGGCGGTCGGCGGGCAGATCGCGCCGCACTCCGGCCCGTACCGCCTCCACCAGTGCCTTCGCCTCCCGGCGGATGCACGCGGTGAACAGGTCTTCCTTGGAGTTCAGGTACAGATACACCAACGGTTTGGAGACGCCCGCCAGTTCGGCGATCTCGTCCATCGACGCGGCCATGTACCCGCGCTGCCCGAAGGTCCGAACGGCGGCGTCCAGCATCTGCTGTTCACGGACCGCTCGCGGCATCCGCTTGGTCTTCACGGCACCCATGCATCACACACTAGTTGGCGGCGGCGCCGGGCACCCCTCCCGCGAGCCTCGCAACAAGACCTACGAAGCCTGCGGTGCCTGACCCTGCGCGCCCTGCGCCGGCGCCGAGTCGTCCTCGACGTCCTCCTGGCTGCGGTTCGCGTCCAGGTTGGCCTTCATCCGGTCCACCCGCTGGACGACCTGGATGGAGGCGCGGTCGCGTTCCTTGCGCAGCACCACGAAACTGATCGGGGCGGAGACGAGCAGGGCGAGCAGGACGACCCACATGCCGTTGGACTCGCCGAGCCCGCGCGGGAAGACGCCGAAGTAGACGAGGCCCCAGACGACCACGAGGCAGCTCGCGAAGACTCCGAGGCGCATCAACGTGTAGCGGAACATCTCAATCCACTCTTCCGATTCGAACTGTCCGACCGTCCCAAAAGGCGTCCCAAAGGGGGCACCATTCAGTGAAGCACGCCCCCGGGGCGATCTTGCAGCGGGTGGGGCTCCCGCTCAGACCCGCATCGGCTGCGGTGCCTCCCGACGCTCCGGGTCCGGACCGTCGTACTCGCGGATGATCTCGTAGCGCGTGTTCCGCTCCACCGGCCGGAAGCCCGCGTCGCGGATCAGGTCCAGCAGGTCCTCGCGGGTCAGCTTGTTCGGCGTGCCGTAGTTGTCGGCATCGTGCGTGATCTTGTACTCGACGACCGAGCCGTCCATGTCGTCCGCGCCGTGCTGGAGGGCGAGTTGGGCGGTCTGGACGCCGTGCATGACCCAGAAGACCTTGACGTGCGGGACGTTGTCGAAGAGCAGCCGCGAGACCGCGAAGGTCTTCAGGGCCTCGGCGCCGGTCGCCATCTGCGTCCGCGCCTGCAGCCGGTTGCGTACCTTCCCGTCCTTCATGTCCACGAAGTCGTGCTGGTAGCGCAGCGGGATGAAGACCTGGAAACCGCCGGTCTCGTCCTGGAGTTCACGCAGCCGCAGCACGTGGTCGACGCGGTGGCGGGGCTCCTCGATGTGGCCGTAGAGCATGGTGCACGGGGTCTTGAGCCCCTTCTCGTGCGCCAGCCGGTGGATCCGCGACCAGTCCTCCCAGTGCGTGCGGTGGTCCACGATGTGCTGGCGGACCTCCCAGTCGAAGATCTCCGCGCCGCCGCCGGTCAGGGACTCCAGGCCCGCGTCGATCAGCTCGTCGAGGATCTCGGAGGCGGACAGACCGCTGATCGTCTCGAAGTGGTGGATCTCCGTCGCCGTGAACGCCTTGAGCGACACCTCCGGCAGCGCGGCCTTCAACTCCCGCAGGGAGCGCGGGTAGTAGCGCCACGGCAGGTTCGGGTGCAGGCCGTTGACGATGTGCAGCTCGGTGAGGTTCTCGCCCTCCATCGACTTGGCGAGCTTCACCGCCTCCTCGATGCGCATCGTGTACGCGTCCTTCTCGCCCGGCTTGCGCTGGAAGGAGCAGTAGGCGCAGGACGCCGTGCACACGTTGGTCATGTTGAGGTGGCGGTTGACGTTGAAGTGGACGACGTCGCCGTTCTTCCGCGTCCGCACCTCGTGCGCGAGGCCGCCCAGCCATGCCAGGTCGTCCGACTCGTACAGCGCGATGCCGTCCTCGCGGGACAGCCGCTCGCCGGAGCGGACCTTCTCCTCCAGCTCGCGCTTGAGCCCGACGTCCATACCCACACCTTTCTCAGAATCCCGAACCAACCGTACGCCCACCCCGATCACGCCCTCGCTCACACCTCTTCGGGCAGCTCTCCGACCCGGTTCTCCCACTTGGTGGAGAGCACGATGGTGGTACGGGTGCGGGAGACGCCCTTGGTCCCGCTGAGCCGCCGGATGGTCTTCTCCAGGCCGTCCACGTTGGTGGAGCGCACCTTGAGCATGAACGAGTCGTCGCCCGCGATGAACCAGCAGTCCTCGATCTCGGAGAGGTCCTTCAGCCGCCGGGCCACGTCCTCGTGGTCGGCCGCGTCGGACAGCGAGATGCCGATCAGCGCGATCACGCCGAGGCCGAGCGAGGCGGCGTCGACGGTGGCGCGGTAGCCGGTGATGACGCCGGCCGCCTCCAGCCGGTTGATGCGGTCGGTGACGCTGGGTCCCGACAGTCCGACGAGGCGCCCCAGCTCCGCGTACGAGGCCCGGCCGTTCTCCCTCAGGGCCTGGATGAGCTGCCTGTCCACCGCGTCCATGCGATCGAAGCCTTCCACTGAAAAGTTCCTGAAGTGATGAGAGGTACTGCCACGTGCGCGCCGCGGGTCGCTCAGCCGGTACGGCCCCCGCCGCCCAGCTCGCCTTCCCAACGGCGGTACAGCTGGTGTCCGACGCCCGCCGCGTCGAGCACCCGTCCGGCCACGAAGTCCACCAGGTCCTGGATGTGGGTGGCGCCCGCGTAGAAGGCGGGCGAGGTGGGGACCACGACGGCGCCCAGGTCGTCCAGGGTCACCAGATGACGCAGGGTCTGCCCGTTCAGAGGAGTCTCCCGTACGGCGACGACGAGCGGCCGGCGCTCCTTCAGCGTGACGCTCGCCGCCCGCTGGAGCAGGTCCTTGGAGAGCCCCAGCGCGACACCGGCGACGCACGCGGTGGAGGCGGGCACGATGAGCATCCCCTTGACCGGGTACGAGCCCGAGGACGGCCCGGCGGCGAGGTCCCCGGCGGGCCAGTACCGCACCGCGTCCAGGTCGACCGCGAAGGTGTCCGGCTTCCCGTCGGCCCCCCGCGCCAGCCATTCCCGCAGGTCGTCCCGCCAGTGCGCGTCCCGGAAGGCGATCCCGGTCTCGTCCAGGAGCGTGAGCCGCGAGGCCCGGCTGACCACCAGGTCGACGCTCTCGCCGGCCGCGAGGAGTGCGCGCAGCACGGACGCGGCATACGGGGTGCCGGAGGCGCCGGACACCCCTACGATCCAAGGCGTACGCGGCGCTTCTCCTGGCTTGACTGGGTTCACGTCCCCGAGCCTATCCGGCACCGCGGGTCGGGAACCGGCCAAGGGGGTCCGACCGTTCTTGTAAGCGGAACAGGTGGGTGACGGGCGGGCAGTGGGGGGTGTCATGGATACCGAGCTCGACAGGTCGCGAGGCGGATCGCCTGGCTGGTCACGCGGCGACCGCGCGAAGACCGCGGCCAAGCTGATGGTCGGCTGGATCGCGCTGCTGTGGCTGCTCGAAGTGATCGACGTGGCCAGCGGCCACGCCCTGGACGGCCTGGGCATCACGCCGCGTGAGCCCTCCGAACTGATCGACGTCGTCCCCGCCGCGTTCATCCACTTCGGCTTCGCCCACGTGGCGGCGAACAGTGTGCCGCTGCTGGTCTTCGGCTTCCTCGCCGCGCTGGGCGGCCTGCGCCGGTTCGCCGCGATCTGCGCGGTGATCATCGTGGCCGACGGCCTCGGCGTCTGGCTGGTGGCCCCGGCCCACACCAACACCGCGGGCGCCTCCGGCCTGATCTTCGGCCTCTTCGGCTTCCTGCTGGTCACCGGCTTCGTGGAACGCAAGCCCCTGGGCATCCTGGTCGGCCTGGTCATAGGCGCGATCTGGGGCACGTCGATCCTGCTGGGCCTGGCCCCGACCCAGTCGGGCGTCAGCTGGCAGGCACACCTGATCGGGCTGGTGTCGGGGGTGGGCACGGCATTCTGGCTGGGCCGCCGCGCCCGGACCACTCCAGCGCTTATACGGTGAGCCCGCGCACCAGGAGATCCAGCAGCGCGCACACGAACAGCGCGATCCCGATGAACCCGTTGACGCTGAAGAACGCCCTGTTCAGGCGGGACAGGTCGTGCGGGCGCACGATCGAGTGCTCGTAGACGAACGCGCCGGCGACGATCATCAGGCCGATCCAGAAGAACGCGCCGGCTTCGGTGGCGACGGCGTACCAGATGAGGAGGCCGGTGGTGAGGGCGTGGCAGACGCGGGCGCCGTGGATCGCGGCCGGGATGCCGAACCGGGCCGGGACCGACATGACGCCGATCTCGCGGTCCGTCTCGACGTCCTGGCAGGCGTAGATCAGGTCGAAGCCGCCGATCCAGATGCCGACGGCCAGGCCCAGGATCACCGCGTCCCAGGACCACTCGCCGGTGATCGCGAGCCAGCCGCCGATCGGGCCCATGGCCTGGGCGAGACCGAGGATGGCCTGCGGGAAGTTCGTGAACCGCTTGCCGTAGGGGTAGATCACCATCGGCACGACCGCGATGGGGGCGAGGGCCAGGCAGAGGGGGTTGAGGAGAGCGGCCGAGCCCAGGAAGACCACGACCGCGACCAGCGCGCCCGTCCACGCGTGCTTCACCGACATCGCACCGGTCACCAGCTCGCGGTGTGCCGTGCGCGGGTTCCGGGCGTCGATCTCCCGGTCGATGATCCGGTTCACCGCCATCGCGAAGGTCCGCAGACCCACCATGCAGATGGTCACCAGCAGCAGCCGGCCCCAGTGGATGTTGCCGTCCATCTCGAACATCGCGGTGAGCGCGGCGATGTAGGCGAAGGGCAGGGCGAAGACCGAGTGCTCGATCATCACCAGCCGCAGAAAGGCTTTCGTGCGTCCTGGCTGCGGGATCGCGGCGGAGGCGCTGCTCACAGGCCGTACTCCTTCCACCGGCGGTCGACCGTCGCCGCCGTCTCGGGGTCGGACACCACCATCTCGGGCCAACCCCCGTCGCGCGTGTAGCCCTCCTCGGGCCACTTCCTGGTCGCGTCGATCCCCGCCTTGCCGCCCCAGAACTGCTGGTAGGAGGCGTGGTCGAGGTGGTCGACGGGGCCTTCCACGACCGAGAGGTCGCGGGCGTAGTCCGTGTTGCCGAGGGCCCGCCAGGCGACCTCGTGCAGGTCGTGGACGTCGCAGTCGGAGTCCACGACCACGATCAGCTTCGTCAGGGACATCATGTGGGCCCCCCAGACAGCGTGCATCACCTTTTGGGCGTGCTTGGGGTATTTCTTGTCGATCGAGACGATCGCGCAGTTATGGAAACCGCCCGCTTCCGGCAGGTGGTAGTCCACGATGTCCGGCACGATGATCTTGAGGAGGGGGAGGAAGAAGCGCTCCGTGGCGCGCCCCAGCGGTCCGTCCTCCGTCGGAGGGCGGCCTACGACGATCGACTGAAGGAGCGGGCGCTTCCGCATCGTCACGCAGTCGATCTTCAGGGCGGGGAAGGGTTCCTGCGGGGTGTAGAAACCGGTGTGGTCGCCGAACGGCCCCTCCGGCAGCATCTCCCCCGGCTCCAGCCAGCCCTCGATCACGACCTCCGCCTGCGCAGGCACCTGGAGCGGCACGGTCTTGCAGTCGACCATCTCGATCCGCTTGCCCGCGATGAACCCGGCGAACAGGTACTCGTCGATGTCACCGGGCAGCGGGGCCGTGGAGGCGTACGTCACCGCCGGCGGGCAGCCGAAGGCGATCGCGACCGGCAGCCGCTCGCCGCGCCGGGCCGCGACCTGGTAGTGGTTGCGGCTGTCCTTGTGGATCTGCCAGTGCATGCCGATGGTGCGCTTGTCGTGGCGCTGGAGGCGGTAGAGGCCGAGGTTGCGGATCCCGGACTCGGGGTCCTTGGTGTGGGTGAGCCCGAGGTTGAAGAAGGACCCGCCGTCCTGCGGCCAGGTGAAGAGAGCGGGCAGCCGGTCGAGGTCCACGTCGTCACCGGTCAGGACGACCTCCTGCACCGGCGCGTCCTTCACCTTCTTCGGCGGTACGTGCGCCATCGCGCCGAGCTTCCCGAAGGCCTCGCGCACCCCGACGAACCCGTGCGGCAGTTCGGGCCGCAGCAGTCCGCCGATCCTGTCGCTGATCTCCGCGTACGACTTCAGCCCGAGCGCCTTCAGGAGGCGCCGGTCGGTCCCGAAGACGTTCATCGCGAGGGGCAGGTCGGAGCCCTTCACGTTCTCGAAGAGCAGCGCGGGGCCGCCCGCCTTCTGCACCCGGTCGACGATCTCCCCGACCTCCAGGTACGGGTCGACCTCGACCTTGACGCGCTTGAGGTCGCCCTCGCGTTCCAGTGCCCTGAGCAGGGAGCGAAGATCGTCGTAAGCCATGCGTCCCAGTATCGGCCACCCGCTACCCTGACCCCGTCACCGGGGCCGCCCCACCTGTAGGGAGAACGCTCGAACATGCTCAGGTATCTGCCCTTCCTGCTGGTCCTGGCGCTCTGGATCTACGCCTTCATCGACTGTCTGAACACGCCCGAGGACCAGATCCGCAAGCCGCTGCCGAAGGTCGCGTGGGTGATCGTCATCCTGCTCTTCGGCGAGGTCCTGGTCGGCCCGGTCGCCTGGCTGGTGGCCGGCAAGAAGCGCACCGCGCCGGGCGCGGGCCCCGCGCAGGGCCGCTGGGTGGCGCCGGACGACAACCCGGAGTTCCTGAAGTCGCTCGACGAGGACGACCAGAAGAAGGACGACCGCCGGACGGACTGACCTACAGGTTGTACGCCGCCGAGCCCCTCGAAGCGGACAATGCGCCCCTGTGCCCGGACCGGTCGGAACCGGACACTTACCTCGCATGACGACAGCACCCGCCGACTCCACCGGCACCCTCGCCCCCGAATACGGTGACAAGGTCATCGCCGTCGAGACGGCGGGCTCCGAACCGATCCCCGACGCCGAACGCCACGGCGGCCCGCTCCAGTTGCTGTGGACCTGGGCCTCCCCGAACATCGAGTTCGCGACGGTCTACATCGGCGTGATCGCGGTCCTCTTCTTCGGGCTCAGCTTCTGGCAGGCCACCGGCGCGATCGTGCTCGGCACCGCGCTCGGCGCGATCACGCAGGGTTTCCTCTCCCTGGACGGGCCGCGGTTCGGCGTCCCGCAGATGGTGATCGGCCGCTTCTCCTTCGGCTTCCGCGGCAACATCCTGCCGTCGGCGGCCAACGGCCTGGTCGCGGGCGTGGGCTGGTTCGCGGTGAACAGCGTGAGCGCGGCCTTCGCGCTCAACACCCTCACCGGACTGCGCCCGTTGCCCTCGCTGCTCCTCGTGGTCGTCGCCGAGATCCTGATCGGCTTCATCGGCCACAACTTCGTGCACACCTTCGAGAAGTACGCCTTCCCCGCGCTCGCGTTGATCTTCCTGCTCGCGGGCGTGTGGACGTTCAAGGACGCGGATCTCACCGGGGGCGGCACGGGCGGCGGCATCGGCGGCTTCCTGCTCGCGTTCAGCGCGGCCTGGGGTTACGCGGCCGGCTGGAACCCGTACGCCACGGACTACTCCCGCTACCTCCCGCGCACGGCGAACAGGCTGAAGACCGTCCTCTACCCGGCGGTCGGGCTCTTCGTGTCCGTCACCCTCGTCGCGGTGATCGGCGCGGCCTCGGCGACCCTGATCGCCCCGAAGGACGCCACCCCGACGGCCGCGTTCACCGGCCATCTCCCGGGCTGGCTCGGCGACTTGGTGCTGATCGCCATCATCCTGGGGGCGGTCTCGGCCAACGCCCTGAACGTCTACTCCGGCGCGATCTCCATCACCGCGCTCGGCCTGAACCTCCCGCCGTGGCTGAGCCGCAGCGTCCTGGTCGTGGTCTCCGGCATCGCCGGTACGGCGGCGGCATGGGCGTCGCTGTCGGACGCGGGCGCCGCCTACGAGGCGTTTCTCCTGGTCATCGCGTACTGGGTGGCGCCCTGGCTGGGCGTGGTCCTGGTGGAACGCCGGCTCCGCTCCGGCACCCCGGACGCCGAACTGGCCCCCCGCCTCACCGACCGCTCCTTCACCAACTGGCCCGGTGTGGCAGCCCTGTTGATCGGCGTCGCGGTGTCCGTCCCGCTCTTCTCCAACCAGGAGGACTACGTCGGCTACGTACCGAAGCACTGGCCGTCCTTCGGTGACATCACGCCGGTCGTCGGCTTCGTGCTGAGCGCGGCGGTGTACGCCGGGCTGTACGCGGTGCTGCGGCGGCCGAAGTCTCAGCCCTCGTCGAACAGTTCGGCCTGATCGGCGTACTCGACCCTGATGTACGGGGCGTTCTTCGCCCCGTACGCCTTCTTGAGGATCGGCTCGGCCGTGGCGGGGTCGTCGACGCCGACCATGACGAACCCCCTTTCGTCCGAGCCGACTTCGCGCAGCTGGAACCTGCCGTCCCAGCGGTCCATGTCGTCGACGATCCGGTCGCCGAGCCTGGTCAGCGTCCGCCCGTTGACGTCGGTGTCGTGCAGCCGGAGGGTCACTCCCCGCACGGCCGCCTCGCAGACCGCGGTGTCGAAGGCGTCGGACGGGATGCGCCAGATGTCGGCCGCGGAGTCGTCCTCGTCCACCGAGAGGCCGGTGTAGACGGCGCCGTACCGCTTCTGGGCGAGGTCTTCGACGTGCACGACGACCCGCATCAGCGGCGTGCCGTCGTCCCGGTCGGGAAGGCTGTTCACGGGTCGGTGACCCACGCACACGGTGAGGTCGTCGGCCTCCGGCGCCGTCGAGACCCGCAGCCCCTCGCCGCCACAGGCCTGGACCGCGCCCAGCGCCAGCACGGCGGCCACGCCCGCCCACCCACGATTCCTCATGTCCCGTCCCCCTCCGTCCGACTCCGTCCGGCTCGCCACTGTGACGCCGGACGGGGGCAGGAGGTTCAGCCCTGCCGGGTGTCGTCGCGCAGGACCAGCGCGAGCAGCCCCGGGAAACGGGCCTCGAACTCGACGCGGCGCAGCCGGTTGACGCGCCGCGGCCCCTCGTCACGCTGCTCCACCAGGCCGGCGGCGCGCAGGACGGCGAAGTGGTGGCTGAGGGCGGCCTTGCCGACGGGCACGTCGAAGCTGCCGCAACTACGCGCCCATTCCGGCGAGTTCGCCAACTCCCTCACGAGGGTGAGGCGTACGGGATCGGCCAGCGCGGCGAAGGCGGCCGGTACGGAGACGTCGTCCGGGTGGGTGTGCTCCGGGGCGGCGCGGTGACTGGTGCCGGTCATGCCGTCCGCCACCTCCCTGTCTCCCTGAATCCGCTTGCCGAGTGTTCGATGAAAACCATACACTCCCGAGTGTTCGCCTACCGTCGAACACTCAACGAGGGATGTGGTGGCATGCGCGCGGTCGAGATCCAGGAGTACGGCGGTCCCGAGGTCCTCAAGGTGGTGGAGACGGAGGTACCCGAGCCGGGCCCCGGCCAGGTGAGCGTCGACGTGGCGTACGCCGGGATCAACTTCGCCGACCTCAAGGCGCGGGAGACGGGGTACCGGGTGCCGTCGCTGCCCTTCCGGCCGGGCCTCGAGGTCTCCGGCCGGGTACGGGCGGTCGGCGCGGGCGTCACGGACCTCGCCGTCGGCCAGGAGGTGACGGCCCTGACCGAGGGCGGCGCCTACGCGGATGTGGCCGTCGCGAGCGCGGCGACCGTCTTCCCGCTCCCGTCGGGCGTCGATCTGCGGACGGCGGCCACGCTCCCCACGGTGCTGCCGACGGCGTACGCCCTCGTGCACGCGGTCGGCCGGCTCCAGCCCGGCGAGACGGTGCTCGTGCAGGGCGCGGCGGGCGGAATCGGCACGGTGGTGGGGCAGTTGGCGAAGGCGGCGGGCGCCGGTGCGGTGTACGGCGTGGTGTCGAGCGGCGCGAAGGCGGCGTACGCGCGGGAGTACGGCTACGACGAGGTGTTCGTCGGCGACTTCGAGGCGGCCGTGCGCGAGGCGACCGGCGGGCGCGGGGTCGACCTCGCCCTGGACCCCGTCGGCGGCGCGACCCTGCGGTCCTCGCTCGCCTCCCTCGGGGTCTTCGGCCGGCTGGTCTCCTTCGGCAACGCGGGCGGGGAGCCGGCCTGGACGGTGGGGCAGCCCGACCTGTACCCGCGCGGCCTCTCGGTGGCGGGCTTCTCGATCCTCACCCTCGCGCAGACCGACCCGGCGGCGCTGCGGGAGCTGACCGGGCGGGCCTTCGCGAAGGTGGCGGACGGGACGGTCGTGCTTCCGGTCACCGCCGAGTTCGGGCTGGCGGAGGCGGCGGAGGTGCACCGCCTGATGGGGACGCGCACCAGCACGGGCAAGCTGTTGCTGCGGGTGGCCGGCTGAACTCCCGCCACCCGAGGCCGAGTCAGCGCAGTCGCGAGGACGACAGGATCGACAGCAGGTGGGCCGGGACCATCACCCAGGTGATGACGGCGAGCGCGCCCAGGGCCCAGCGGGTGGGTTCGATGCCGTCGGTCAGGGTGTCCGCGACGGCGGCCACGAGCAGGACCAGGGACGCCTCGATGCCGTTGGTCACGCGGTGGATCTTGAAGGCGGCGGCGAGGCGGCGGACGTTCGCCACGCCCTGGGAGCGGGGGCGGGTGGACTCGTCGTCGACGACGCCGAGACCGCGGCGGGCGCGGGCGACGTCCACCAGGTCGGTGGAGGCCTTCAGCAGCACGACACCCAGCGCGGTGGCGATGCCGATCGACAGCCAGCCGCCGACGCCGGACTCGGCGGCGCGGTAGCCGGCGCCGGCCATCAGGGCCGCGTCCGCCAGATAGGCGCCCAGCCGGTCGACGTAGATGCCGACCGCGCTGTTCTGCCCCTTCCAGCGGGCGACTTCGCCGTCGACGCAGTCGAAGAGCAGGAACAACTGCATGAGGATCACGGCGAGTACGGCACCGGTGAGACCCGGGATCATCAGCGCGGCCCCAGAGGCCACCCCGCACGCCACCATCGTCCAGGTGAGCTGGTCGGGCGTGACCGGCGTGCGCACCAGCTGCCGGGTGAACCGCAGCGAGACGCTCCGCATGTACAGCCGGCCCGCCCAGTGTTCGCCGTTGCGGCTAGCCAGCTTGGCCTGCGGCTGGCAGACCTCCCGCAGCTCCTCCAGTACCGGAGCAGCAACCATGACCGTTCCTCCACACCACACCTGGGGTTCAACTGCCGCACACGCGACGGTGATCGGCACAGGTTAGTCGCCCGCCGGGCCACCGTCGGCCTCCGGCCCCCCGGCCACGACCGCCCTCTGGACAATTCGCCCCGAATTTTGGCAGCGTGACGCGACATGCCCCTCGACTTCTACACCGCCCAGAGCACGTTCTCCGACCCCGGCGAACTGGCCCACCACTACGCCGACCTGCCGCACGACCCCACCGAACTCGCGCGCATGTCCAGGGACTTGGTGATCCACCGCATGGAGGGCGACCTCTTCGCCCACACCCACCCCACCGACCGCCTGCACAACGACGCCGAGACCCGCTACGTCGACGACATCCTGCGGATCATCGTGGAGCGGAACGACGCCCCCCTCGGCCAACGGCGCGAGCCCGCCGACCGGTTCGTCGGGACCTGCCGGGACTTCTCCCTCCTGCACTGCTCGTTCCTGCGCCACATCGGCGTCCCCGCCCGCATCCGCTCCGGCTTCGCCGACTACTTCGGCCCGAACGGTCCGAGCGCCTTCCACAACGACCACGTCGTCACCGAGTACTGGGACGAGCAACGCGGCTGGCTCCTCGCCGACGCCGAACTGGCCGACCCCTTCGTCACCGACCACTGGAAGATCGACTTCGACCCGATGGACGTACCCCGTGACCGTTTCCTCGTCGCGGGCGAGGCCTGGCGGGCGATCCGGGAGAACAGGGCCGACCAGGAGACCTTCGGACTCCACCCGCCGCACGAAGGCCCCTTCTGGGGCGAGTGGTTCGTCGCCGGCAACATCCGGCTCGACCTCGCCGCGCTCAACAAGGTGGAGACGCTCCTGTGGGACGTATGGGGAACGGAGGACGAAGAGGACGAGCCCGGGGGGCCGCTCCCGGAACCCGCCCGAGCGTTCTTCGACCGTGTCGCCCCGGTCGTGAGCGGTGACGTCTCCTTCACCGCCGCACGCGAACTGTTCGCCGAGGAGGACAGCCTGCGCACGCCCGACACCGTGACGTCCTATGCCCCGTTCAACGGCCCGAGCCGCGTCACCCTGCGCTGACCGGCCATCAGGCCACCGTCCGCAGCCCCCGCACCTGCCCCGCTCCCATCCCCCGCACCACCCGATGCGCGCAGGCGGCCGCCAGCAACTCCCCCAGCAGATCAGGGTCGTCGATCTCCAGGCCGAGCAACGACTCGATGCGCTCCAGGCGTTGGTAGAGGGACTGGCGTCCGATGTGGAGCAGGGCCGCCGTGCGGGTCGGGGAGCAGCCGTGGCGGAGGTGGACCTCCAGGGTGCGGACGAGGTCGCTGGGGTGGGCCGCCTCCCAGGCCAGGAGGGGGCCCAGGGTGTGCTGGACCAGGCGGGCGAGGCGGTCGCGGTTGGCGTCTACGCCGCCGCGGGTCAGCTCCCGTTCCAGGGCGAGCGCGCGGGCGGAGGTGACCAGCGGGCCGTCGGGGACACCCGGCTCGGCGGCCGGCACGGTGAGCGCCAGCTCAAGGGTCGTACGGGCCGCGCGCAGCGTGTCGCTCCAGCGCAGCCAGCCGCTGCCGCCCGCGACCGCGTGCCCGACCGCGACGGTGAGCCCCGGTTCGGCGGCCGTGCGGAAGGCCTCCTGGACCGCGCGGATGGGGTCTCCGGCCCGGGTGTCGGGGAGGGCCAGCAGGGCCAGCACGTCGCCCGGGAACGCGGCCCGCAGCGACCCCGCCCCGCCCAGCAGCCGTACCGCCCGGTCCACGGCCCCCACCTCGCGCGTCCCGTGCAGCGATACGCCGATCAGCCGCGCCCCCGGCCCCGGATGGAACCCGGCGAGTGCCGACCGCGCCTCCACCTCGGGCTGGTTCAGGGCGGCCCGGTCGGCCAGGTCGGCGAGCAGGGCCGCCGTATGGTCGTCGCCCCACGGACGTACCACCGAACGCCCGGACAGACCGCGCGCCACGATCGCCCGGTTGGCGGCCTCCGTGATGCGCACGAAGGGCACCACCCGGCGCATGGCCAGCAGGGGCAGGCCCAGGCGGCGGGCCTCGTCGGTCACCTCCGGCGGCATGCTCGGCAGGGAGCGGCCGATCTCCACCGCGAGCCCGGCGGCGCCGCGGGCGGCCACCTCACGGACGTACCGCCGCCGGTCCTCCTCCTCGGCGTCCATCAGACCGAAACCGTTGGTGAGCAGCAGTTCGCCGCCGTCCAGGAAGTTGGCGCCCTCGTAGACCTCACTCGAATGCACCCAGCGCACCGGGCGGTCCAGGGCGCTCTCGCCGGCCAGCAGCTCGGGCTCGGCGGCCCGTACGGGATCGAGGTCCAGGACCTCACGGAGGGTGAGTGCGGGCACGGGCTCCTCCAGGGGCGTGGACAGTTCGTCCGGGGGCGGGATGTCCGGAGAGTACTTTCCGCACGTTGCCCTCGTGTTTCGGCCACTGGAGAGTGAGAACCATGGAGCTCATGGATCAGGCACAGGCGCGGACCTGGCTCGCCACCGCCGTCGAGGAGGCCCGTACGGGGCTCGCCGAGGGCGGCATCCCGATCGGCGCCGCGCTCTACGGAGCCGACGGCACCCTCCTCGGGCGCGGCCACAACCTGCGCGTCCAGGACGACGACCCCTCGATGCACGCGGAGACGGCGGCCTTCCGGGCGGCGGGACGGCAGCGGTCGTACCGGAACACCACCATGGTGACGACCCTCTCCCCGTGCTGGTACTGCTCGGGACTGGTCCGCCAGTTCGGCATCTCGCGGGTCGTGGTCGGCGAGGCCGCCACCTTCCACGGCGGCCACGACTGGCTGGCCGAGCACGGCGTGGAGATCGTCGTCCTCGACGACTCCGAGTGCATCTCCCTGATGCGCGACTTCATCGAGAACAACCCGGCACTCTGGAACGAGGACATCGGTGAGTGACACCTCCGCCCCGCGTATTCCGACCATCGACCTGCGGCCCTGGCTCGACGGCGACGAGCAGACCCGCGAGGACATCGCCCGTACCGTCGACAGCGCCCTCCAGACCGCCGGGTTCCTGCTGGTCACCGGGCACGGTGTGGACCCCGGTCTGCGGTCGCGGATCCGGGAGGCCGCGCGGGACTTCTTCGCTCTTCCCGTCGACGTCAAGGAGCCCTACTCCGCCAAGGTCGGCGGGCGAGGGTGGCTCGGGCCCGGGGCCGAGGCCAACGGGTACTCGGAGGGGACCGAGACCCCGCCGGATCTGAAGGAGTCGCTGACCTTCGCCACGCACCGGCCGTTCGCGGACCCGGTGATCAACGCGGAGTGGTACGCGCCCAATGTGTGGCCGGGTGAAGTGCCGGGGTTGCAGGCGCTGTGCGAGGAGTACCTGGACCGGATGGGCGAGCTGGAGAAGCAGCTGTTGGTGCTGCTCGGCGACGCGCTCGGGCTCGAACCCGACTTCTTCTCCCGGCACATGGACCATCCGACGTACGGCTTCAACATCAACTGGTACCCGGGCGTGGAGGTCGTCGGGGAGCCGGAGCCGGGGCAGTTCCGGATCGGGCCGCACACCGACTTCGGGACGGTGACGATCCTCGACCGGCAGGCGGGCAAGGGCGGGTTGCAGGTCTTCACCGACGAGGGCGGGTGGGAGGACGCGCCGTTCGATCCGGACGCCTTCACCATCAACATCGGTGATCTGATGGCCCGTTGGACCGGCGACCGGTGGCGCTCGGGAAGGCACCGCGTGCTGCCGCCGCCCGCGGACGCGCCGGCCGAGGAGCTGATGTCCCTCGTCTACTTCGGAGAGTGCACCCCGGGGACGCTGGTGGAGTCCGTGCCCGCGCCGGTGGGGCGGGTGGCGTACGAGGCCGTGGACTCGCACGTCTACCTGCGGGAGAAGCTGGACTCGATCACCGTCGACTGAGCGGGCGGAGTTCAGCGAGTGACCGGTCGCCACTTTTTGTGACCCAACGGTCACCATGCGATCTAGTCCGAACCAACTCACCCTCCTTACTCTTGAGTTGGGGACACCTCCGGGGGGAGCGGTGCGGTGGGCAGACGGTTGCACGGGCGCGGCGCGCTCTTCGACGCCGATCCGGCCGGTCTCGTTCCACGGCTCGTGGGTCTGCGCCCGCACCAGCACCGCACCACGCCGTACGAGCATCGGCGCGAGCTCCCGTTCGTCCTGCTCACCGGTGCGCGCGGGCTCGGCAAGACCGCGGTCCTGGACGAGTTACGGGCCGCCTACAAGGGGCACACCCCGGTCGCGCTGATCGACTGCGCGAGCGCCGAGTTCGCGGTGCCGTCGGCCGGGCGGCCCGCCGAGGCCTGGTCGCCGGTGTCGCAGGCGCTGCTGGTGATCGCGGAGCAGCTGGCGGAGCCGGTGACCGGCGCGGGCCGGATCGTCTTCCCGCGGTTGATGTCGGGCCTGGTCGCGGTGGCCGCCGGAGGCTGGAGCGACGCCGACTCGGAGCGGATCCGGCGCGAGGTGGAGCGGATCCTGCTGCTGAACGAGGGCGGGTCGTGGATCGCCGGGTTCGCCGGGCGGTGGGCGGGGCGGGTCGCCGCCAACGTGGTCGCCGCCGCGACCGGCACCGGGCCGCTGGTCTCCGCGTCCATCGAGGCGACCCTGGAGTCCTTCTCCGACAGCTTCGTGCACCGGCGGCACGCCAAGGCCGCGACCTGGTACCGCGACTATCCGAACGCCTCCGGCAACGCCCGGCGCGGACTCATGCTGCTCTCCGGCCACTTCAGGGCCGGCGGCACCTCCCGCGAGCACGCCGAGCGCCACCTGGTGCGCGCCCTGCTCGCCGACCTCACCGAGGCGTACGCCGGGATGCTGCCGCGGATGCAGCGCCTGGGCCGGCCGCTGGTGCTGCTCGACAACGCGCAGTCCGCGCCGGGCCCCGGGCTCACCGACGCCGTCCTGCGCGACCGCGCCGACGGCATCGCCGACCAGGTCGTCTTCGTCGGCGCCCTGCGCGGGGACGGCCGCCCCGCCCTGCGCAACGCGGTGCGCAGGGCGCTGCCCGAGGTGACCCGGCGCAGCGGCTGGACGCCCGATCCGGCGGCGCCCACCTCCCGGGCCCTACTCGTGGCGCTGCCGCCGCTCAGCCCGGACGACACTCTGCACATCGTCGGCGCGGCCTGCGCGGACCTCCCGGTGCCGCCCCAACTCCCGCACGCCACGCACCGCTTGACCGGCGGCAACCCGCTCGGCATCACCCTGCTCGCCGAGTCGGCCGCGCAGAACCTCCCGGAGGCCGCCTCCCTCGGCGAGTTGCTCACGGCGGACGTCCGCCCGCACGAGGAGAGCGACGGCGCGCCGACGTACCTGGAACTCCTCGACCGGCTCGTCCCCACCGACCGCCGCGAGGAGTTGACGGTGCTGGCCGCCGCCCACGACCACGACTCCGCGGTCGCGCTCGCGCAGGCCCTGCTCCCGGACGACTTCGGACCGGCGGACATCCGCTCCCTCCAGACCCGGCTCGCCCGGGAGGGACTGCCCGAAGTGCCGGGCCAGTTCGTCGGGGACGCCTTCGTCCGCACCCTGCTGCTGCTCGCCCTGCACCACCGGGACGCGGACCACGGCCAGTGGCGTACGGCGCACGAGACGCTGATCGCGCACTACGCGCCACCCGAGACCGGCGACGACGGTGACGGAGGGGGCGACGGCGGTGACGGAGGGGGCGACGGCGGTGACGATCCCGTCCGCGCCCGCTACCGGCTGCACCACGAACTCGCCCTGGGCGACGCCGAGTCGGCGGTCGCCTACCTGCGGGACACCTTCCCCTCCCTGTCCGCCGCGACCTGGCTGCGCTCCCTGCGCTTCATCGCCTCGGCGCCCTACTTCCACGCGCACGACGCCGACGGCCACGACTTCACCGGCCGGGACGACCGGCGGGCCGACGTGGCGCTCGGCCGCACGGACGCGGGTCATCCACCGCCGGCGGGCGTGGACGGCGTACTGCATCTGCGGGTACGGCGGTTGCTGCACGCCGTGTGGCGGCTGACCGACCCGCTCGCGCTGCCCGACCCGAAGGTGGCAGACCGGCTGCGGTTCGAGCTGGAGCAGCTGTCCAACCTGCGCCCGGCCGGCAACGCGCTGCTGTGGCGGGCCTCGCGGGACTGGGCGGAGGACGCGGCGGCGGGCCGGGCCCTGCGGGTGCCGGACGACGACGAGGCCGATGCCGATGACGAGGGGCTGGCGTGATGGCCGGCGGAGGCTTCGGGAGGTGGCTGCGGGAGGGTGTGTGGGAGATTCCGCTGCGGCGGTATCTGGCGGTGGTGGTGAGCGCCGCGCTGGTGGTGGGCCTGGTCCTCGCCGTCCGGACGCTCACGCACGACGATCGGGCGTGCGCCCCGGGGGTGGTCCACCCGGAGGACAGCGACGACTGCGTGGGGGTCTCGACGACGGCGTACGACTTCGGGCGGCCCCAACTCCGGGACGCGGTGCGGGCGATCGACCGGGAGAACGACTCGCTCAAGGCGGGCACCTACGTCACTGTCGCGGTGATGCTGCCGTACACGGCGTCCACCCCTTCCACGCTGAGCGACATCCAACACGAGCTTCAGGGCGCCTACTTGGCGCAGTGGGAGGCCAATCACGCCGCCAACGGGCAGTCCCCGTCGATCCGGTTGGTGCTCGCCAACCCAGGGGCGACCAGTGATCACTGGAAGCAATTGGTGGACCAGTTGGAGCCGATGACGAGAAGTGCCGACCGGCTGCGGGCGGTCGCCGGGGTCGGCATGAGTACCGACAACAACAAGAAGGCCGTGGCCGAACTGACCCGGCGGGGCATCCCGGTGGTCGGCTCGTCGATCACCGCGGACGACCTCGCGAACGGACAGGGCGGCAAGGATCCGTTCCCCGGGCTGGCCCGTGTCTCCCCGACCAACACGGACGAGGCCCGCGCTCTCGCCTCCTTCGCCAAGGTCAGTGCCGGGCGGGCGCTGCTGGTGTACGACAAGCCGGGCGACCCCTACACCCGCACGCTCCAGGCGTCGTTCGCGAAGCTGATCAAGGGTTCGCCCTACGAACCGCAACCGTTCACCCCGCCCGCCGACCGCACCCAGGAGGGCACGACCGCCAACACCTTCCGGCAGATCACCCACCTCGTGTGCGACACCTCGAAGGAGACGGACACGATCCTGTTCGCCGGACGCCACACCCAGTTGCGGCAGTTCATCAACGCGCTGGGCGGACGCGGCTGCCAGGACCGGAAGTTCACGCTGCTGACCGGCGACGAGGGCTCCTACCTGACCGGCGAGAAGGCCCTGGACCGCAGCGCCCTGCGGCCCAACCTCTCGGTCCGCTACACCTCCCTCGCCCACCCGGACGCCTGGGCGAAGGACACCGTGAAGACGGGCGGCTCGGCGCGGGACGCCAAGGTGCTGAGCGATCTGCTGGCCAGGAGCGAGCGTGCGCCGGTCGGGCCGATCGGCTCGGTCGCCCTGGACGACGGGCAGTTGATCATCGGCTATGACGCCATGACCCTGGTGGTGCACGGCATCCGTGAGGCGACGCCGGACGGACGGACGGCGCCGCCGCTCGCGGACGTGGGGCTTCAGTGGCCGCAGGTCAAGGGCTCGCTGCGGGTGAGCGGGGCGAGCGGTTGGATCTGCCTGGACGTGCACGGCAACCCGTACGACAAGGCCGTGCCGATCGTGGAACTCACGCCCCAGGGCGACTCACGGTTCGTCAAGATCGCCTGGCCCGAGGGCAAGCCTCCCGGCAAGGAGTGCCTGCCCCCGTCCTGACCGTTCCCCGGCTCACACCCCCGCGTACGAGTGCTTGCCGGACACGAAGATGTTGACGCCGTAGTAGTTGAACAGCCAGCAGCCGAACGCGATCAGCGCGAGGTACGCGGCCTTGCGGCCCTTCCAGCCGGCCGTGGCGCGGGCGTGCAGGTAGCAGGCGTAGGCGACCCAGGTGATGAACGCCCAGGTCTCCTTCGGGTCCCAGCCCCAGTAGCGGCCCCACGCGGACTCCGCCCAGATCGCGCCCGCGATGATCGTGAACGTCCACAGCGGGAAGACGGCCGCGTTGACGCGGTAGGAGAACTTGTCCAGGGACGAGGACGCGGGCAGCCGCTCCATGACGGAGGTGGCGAAGGTGCCGGGCTTGCCGCCGTTCTCCAGCTTGGTCTCGTAGGAGTCCTTGAACAGGTAGAGGACCGTGCCGACCGCGCCCACGTAGAAGACCGCGCCGCACAGGATGGCGGTGGAGACGTGGATGTACAGCCAGTACGAGTGAAGGGCGGGAACCAACTGGTCGCTGGCGGTGTACAAGACAGTGACGGCGATGCCGAGATCGAGGAGGACCGTCGTGATCAGGAACAGGCCGAGCCAGCGGACGTTCTTCTTCAGTGCGAGCAGCGTGAGGTACACGGCCACGGCGACGGTGGAGAACGTGATGTTGAACTCGTACATGTTGCCCCACGGCGCCCGCTCCACCGAGGCCGCGCGGGCGATCACCCCGGCGAGCTGGATGAGGAACGCGAGCACGGTGAGCGATACGGCGATACGTCCGTAGAGATCGCCCTGCGCGTCCCCGCCGTGCGCCCCGGGCCCGTCCGGCACGTCCCGCGCACCGGCCGCGGAGCGTACGACGACGGTGGGTCGCTCCAGCACGGTGGTGCCGCCGGCCTGTTGCACGGTCACGGCCGGGCGGCCCTTGGCGGCGGCCTTGGCCTCCGGCGTGAGCGCGGCGGCCGTGCGGCCGACCCGGCTGCGGCTGCCGAAGAGCCATTCGGCGATGTACGCGAAGAAGGCCAGGGTGTAGACGGCCATCGCGGAGTAGATCAGCGTGTTGCTGATGTTCGCGAGGTGTTCGTTGGTCGCGGTGGCCAACTCGGTTCCGGCGGCGAGAGTCACGTCTCAGCCCCTTCGGCAGGTACGGCTTCGGGTTCGGGGGTGGTGGGGTCTTGTCGGTCTGCGGAGTCGGCGACGGCATTGTCGCCCTCGCCGGACGGGGGCTCGGGCGGGCCCGGGGTCCGGTCGTACAGGATCCCGGCGAGGTCGCCGAGTTCCTCGGGCAGCTTGGCGGACTCGCTGCGGCCGAGCCCGGCCATCTCGACGACGGTGCCGCCGTCGGGGCCCGGCACGGCCCGCACCCAGACCCGGCGGCGCTGGATGAACAGGGAGGCGGCGAGGCCGAAGATCGCGGTGAGGGCGGCGGCGAGCGCCCAGTCGGTGCCGGGCTGCTGGACGACCTGGAAGTTGGCCCACTGCTTGGTGCCCGTGTAGGTGATCGACCCGGCGCCGCCCGGGAGTTGCATGGTCTCGCCGGGCTTCAGGTTCTCCCGGAGCTGGGCGCCCTTGGCGTCCTTGAACTCCTTCACGTGCGACTTGTCGAGCTGGTAGACGCTCTGCGGGATACCGGAGTCGATGCCGAGGTCGCCGTGGTACGGCGTCAGGTTCAGTACCGGGTTGTTCAGCGCCGGGAACGTCGAGGCCGTCTCGTTGCCCTTGGTGTAGGTGGGCAGGAGGAAGGCCGAGACACCCAGTTGCTCGGTGACGCCCTTGGCGTTCTTGTAGCCGTCGAGGACCTTGATCACACCGGTGGAGGTGACGTTGGAGTCGAGGGGGAGCATGGCCACGGCGTCGTTGTAGACGACCTTGCCCTTGCCGTCGCGGACGGTGATGACGGGGGCGTAGCCGTGGGCGGTGAGGTAGACCTTGGCGTCGCCGATGGTCAGCGGTTCGTTGACCTTGACGAGCGTCTTGCGGTCCTTGCCGTAGGCGCCCTCGCTGTAGGTGATGGCCGCCTGGTAGGTGCGCGGGGTGCCCTTGTTGGGGCCGCTGGTCTCGTAGGTGCCGGTGAACTTGTCCAGGTTGAAGCTGAACGGCACCAGGTCGTCGGAGCTGAAGAGGTTGCCGGACTTGAAGTCGTCGTAGGAGATGAGGGTGTTGGAGAAGCCGTCGCCCTCGACGACGAGTTTGTTGCCCTCGGACTTGAAGAGCTGGCCCCAGGCGAAGGCGGTCAGCATCACGATGAGGGCGACGTGGAAGGCGAGGTTGCCGATCTCGCGCAGATAGCCCTTCTCGGCGGCGACGGCGTCACCGGCGAGGTGGGCGCGGAAGCGGCGCTTCTTCAGCAGGGTGAGCGCGGCCTCGCGGACCTGCTCGGGCTCGGCCTCGGTGTGCCAGGTGGTGTAGGCGGGCAGCCGGGTCAGCCGCTTGGGCGCGCCCGGCGGCCGGCCGCGCAGCTGGCCGACGAACTGCCAGGTGCGCGGGATGATGCAGCCGATGAGGGAGACGAACAGCAGGATGTAGATCGCGGAGAACCACACCGAGCTGTAGACGTGGAAGAGCCCGAGCCGGTCGTAGATCGGCGCGACGAAGGTGTGCGCCTTGCGGAAGTCGGCGACCTTGGTCTCGTCGGTGCCGCTCTGCGGGATCAGCGAGCCGGGGATCGCGCCAAGCGACACCAGCAGGAGCAGCAGCAGCGCGACCCGCATCGAGGTGAGCTGGCGCCAGAACCAGCGGGCCCAGCCGATGACGCCGAGGGAGGGCAGGTTGGGCAGCTCCTCCTTGGGCGCGGTGGACAGCTGGGAGCCGGCGGCGCCGAGGTCCTCGTCGGGGCGCTCGGGGCTCGCGCCGGACCGGGTCTTGGAAGGCGTGCTCATCGATCAGATCCCCACAGTGAAGCCGGCGGACCAGGACTGCATGTCCTGCACGAGGCTGTCCCAGGCGCCGGTGAGCAGCAGCAGACCGGTCACGATCATCATCGTGCCGCCGATCCGCATCACCCAGACATAGTGGCGCTTGACCCAGCCGAAGGCGCCCAGCGCCTTGCGGAAGGCGACCGCGGCGAGCACGAAGGGCACGCCGAGGCCGAGACAGTAGGCGACGGTCAGTATGGCGCCGCGGCCGGCGCTCGACTGCTGCGAGGACAGCGCGAGCACGGAGGCGAGGGTCGGACCGATGCAGGGCGTCCAGCCGATACCGAACAGCGCGCCCAGCAGCGGGGCGCCGGCCAGACCGGCCACGGGCCGCCGGTGGAAGCGGAACTCGCGCTGGGTCATCCAGGGCATCAGACCCATGAAGAAGACGCCCATGAGGATCATGAGCGAGCCCAACACCTTCGACAGGACGCCCTTGTTGTCCTGGAGGGTGTCGCCGAAGTAGCCGAACAGGGCGCCGCTGGAGACGAACACGGCGGTGAAGCCGAGGACGAACAGGGAGGCGCCGGCGACCATCCGGCCGCGCCGGGCCTCGGCCAGGTCGGTGCCGGTGACGCCGGTGACGTACGACAGATAACCGGGGACCAGCGGCAGGACGCACGGCGAGAAGAAGGAGACGAGCCCGCCCAGCAGGGCGACGGGCAGGGCGACGAGGAGGGCGCCGTTGAGCACCGTGCCGTTGTATCCGGTCGCGGCGAGCGTGCTGACCGCGCTCGCGCCCGAGGTGACCGCGCTCACGTCACTTCTCCGCGAGGACCGGGTCGATCATCTTGCGCAGCTTGTCCTCGCTGAGCGCGGCCAGCGAGCGGGCGGCGATCTTCCCTTCCCGGTCGAGGACGAGCGTGGAGGGGATGGCCTGCGGGTTGAGCGTGCCCTTCTTGAAGCGGAGCATCAGCTTGCCCGTCGGGTCGTACAGGCTGGGGAAGGTGATGCCCTGCTGCTTCTCGAAGGCGGCGGCGCTGGAGGTCTTGGTGTCCCGGGTGTTGATGCCGACGAACTGGACGCCCTGGGACTGGAGGTCCCGGTAGACCTTCTCCAGGTTCGGCGCCTCGGCGCGGCAGGGGGCGCACCAGGAACCCCACACGTTCAGTACGACGATCTTGCCCTGGTAGGACGCGACGTCGAGCTGCTTGCCGTCGACGGTCTTGCCGGACAGGTCGGGCGCGTCGGCCCGCTTGCCCTGCTCGGCGGTGGAGATGCCGTCCTTGCCCATGACGAAGTTGGTGTCACCGCCTCCGCCGGAGGTGCCGCCGGAACCGCACGCGGACAGGGTCAGCGCGGCAGCTGCGGCCACAGCGCCGATCGCTACGGCACGGCTACGGTTCGAGCACTGGGGGACGCGGCTGGCGGCACTCATGTGAAAAGTTTCGCATGCCCGTTCTGGGGATCTTGCCCACCCCCCTCACAGGCGCCTTGCGGGCGGAAACCCGCATTTCAGGCGGCCTTGTTCGAGGACGGGGTGCCCGAGGGAGCGGTGATGAAGTTCTTCCAGCCACTGGCCGGCGCCTGCCCGACATCGAGGGTGCGCAGCTGCTCCAGCACCTCGGGCTTCTGCACGTCCATCCAGTCGGCGAACTGCCGGAAGGAGACCATGCGTACGTCCTCGCCCTTCTCCTTCTCCCGGGCGATGTGCTTGAACGCCTCCTCGACGGCGTCCATGTAGATGCCGCCGTTCCACTGCTCGAAGTGGTTGCCGATGAAGAAGGGGGCGCGGTTGCTCTCGTAGGCCCGCTTGAAGCCCGATATGTACGCCTGCGCGGCCTGGGTGCGCCAGCCCGGGTAGTTGTAGGCGGGCGCGTTGGTCGAGTTGACGGACTGGTTGGCGAGCATGTTGTAGTCCATCGACAGGACCTCGAAGCTGTGCCCGGGGAACGGGACGGCCTGCAACGGGAGGTCCCAGATGCCCTGCTTCTTCTGCGGCCAGACCTGGCGGCCGCCGGGCGAGGAGGCGTCGTAGCGCCAGCCGAGTTCCTTGGCGGTGGGCAGCAGGTTGTCCTGGCCGAGCAGACAGGGCGTACGACCGCCGACGAGCTCCTTCTCGTAGTCGAAGGGCAGGCTCGGCAGGTCGGTCCACCCGCTGTTGGTGCGCCACTCCTTCACGAAGGACTTCGCCTGGTCTATCTCGCTCTTCCACTGCTGGGGCGTCCAGTTGCCGACGGTGCCGTTGCCGCCGCAGAAGTGGCCGTTGAAGTGGGTGCCGATCTCGTGCCCTTCGAGCCAGGCACGGCGGACGTTGGTCAGCGTGGCCTTGACGTGCTCGTCGGTGAGGTAGCCGATGTCGGAGGCGCCCTGCGGGTTGTTCGGCGGGTTGTAGAGGCGCTTCTTCGACTCGGGCAGCAGATACAGGCCGGAGAGGAAAAAGGTCATCGACGCGCCGTGCTGCTTGGCGAGGTCGAGGAAGCGCGGGAAGAGGCCGTTGCCGACCTCGCCGGCGCCGTCCCAGGAGAAGATCACGAACTGGGGCGGGGTCTGGCCGGGCTCCAACGGCTCGGGCTTGGCCGGCTGGTGGGGCTGCTTGCCGGTGAAGGAGGTCGAACCGTCACCGAGGGGACGGACGGGGTGGGTCGTGGGCTTCTTGCTGCCGCCGGATCCCGCGTGCGCGGAGCCTCCCCCGGATCCCGAACCGGATCCGCCCGAGGTGAGGGTGCCGCAGCCGGCGAGCCCCAGGGCCGCCGCCGCGCCCGCACCGGCTCCGAGCACTCCCCGTCGCGTGAGATTCGACATTGCTTCCCCATCCGTCGCGTCCTCTGTGGTCAATCTGTGAGAGGACGCGTCGGACGGGAAAGTTCGTCAGGAAAGTTCTGTGTTCGGAGACAAACGTCACGGAACCGTCTCCGCGCACAGGGACTCGCGGGGGTCGTCAGGCGCCGAAGGCCTTGCTCTTCCCCTTCACCGGCTTGGCGCCGGCGAGCAGATGGGCCGGGACGAGGTCGCGGGCCGGCTCGCTGTAGCCGACGGAGACGATCTTGTCGCCCTGGTAGGTGAAGGTCGTCAGCGAGGCGAGCGTGCACTGCCGCTTGCGCGGGTCGTGCCACAACCGCCGCTTCTCGACGTACGACCGCACGATCCAGATCGGCAGCTGGTGGCTGACGACGACGGCCTCGTGCCCGCGCGCCCGGTCCTTGGCGGCGTCCAGCGCGCCCATCATCCGCACCACCTGGTCGACGTAGGGCTCACCCCACGACGGCCGGAACGGGTTGACCAGGTGCTTCCAGTTCTCGGGCTTGCGCAGCGCCCCGTCCCCGACCCCGAACGTCTTGCCCTGGAAGACGTTGTCGGCCTCGATGAGCCGCTCGTCGGTCGCGAGGTCGAGCCCGTGCGCCTTGGCGATCGGCGTCGCCGTCTCCTGCGCCCGCTCCAACGGCGAGGCGACGACGTACGTCACATCGCGCGGCGCGAGATGCTCGGCGACCCGGTCGGCCATCTGCCGCCCGAGCTCGGACAGGTGGTACCCGGGCAGCCGCCCGTAGAGCACCCCGTCGGGGTTGGCGACCTCGCCGTGCCGCATCAGGTGTACGACGGTGAGGTCGCTGCCGGCCGTGTTGTTGCTGTCGCTCATGCTGAGGTGGCCTCCGCCGCCGCTCGGGCCGCCGCCGGGAGGGCGTCGGCGATGCGCTGCACGGCTCGCTCGTCGTGGGCCGTGGACACGAACCAGGACTCGAAGGACGAGGGCGGCAGATAGACGCCCTGCGCCAGCATCGAGTGGAAGAAGGCGGTGAAGCGGAAGGACTCCTGCGCCTTGGCGTCCTCGTAGTCGCGCACCGAACGGTCCACGAAGAAGACGGAGAACATGTTGGAGGCGTTCTGCACGCGGTGCGCGACGCCTTCCTTGCTGAGCGCCTCGGTCACGAGCGCCTGGATCTGCTCGGACACGGCGTCGACCTTGACGTAGGCCGCGTCGTCGAGGAGCCGCAACTGCGCGAGGCCGGCCGCGGTGGCGACGGGATTTCCGGAGAGGGTGCCGGCCTGGTAGACGGGCCCGGCGGGCGCGAGCCGCGCCATGACGTCCTCCCGCCCTCCGAAGGCGGCGGCGGGGAACCCACCGCCCATCACCTTCCCGAAGGTCATGAGATCGGGCCGGACACCGTCGATCCCGTACCAGCCACTGCGACTGGTCCGGAACCCGGTCATGACCTCGTCGGAGATGAACAGCGCGCCGTTCTTCGCGCACGCGTCCTTCAGCCCCTGGTTGAAGCCGGGCTTCGGCGGCACCACGCCCATGTTGCCGGGCGAGGCCTCGGTGATCACACAGGCGATCTCGCCGGGGTGCCGGTGGAAGGCCTCGTTGACGGCTTCGAGGTCGTTGTACGGCAGCACGATCGTGTCGGCGGCCTGGGCACCGGTGACGCCGGGAGTGTCGGGCAGGGCGAAGGTCGCGACCCCGCTCCCGGCCGCGGCGAGCAGCGAGTCGACGTGACCGTGGTAACACCCGGCGAACTTGATGACCTTGGCCCGCTGGGTGAACCCGCGAGCGAGCCGGATGGCGCTCATGGTCGCCTCGGTCCCGCTGCTCACGAGACGGACCTGCTCCACCGGCTCCACCCGGGCGACGATCTCCTCGGCGAGCGCGACCTCGCCCTCACCGGGCGTGCCGAAGGAGGTGCCGCGCGAGACGGCCCGCTGCACGGCGGCGATCACTTCGGGGTGCGAGTGCCCGAGGATCATCGGCCCCCAGGAGCACACGAGGTCGACGTACTCCCGCCCGTCCGCGTCCGTCAGGTACGGACCGGTACCGGACACCATGAACCGGGGCGTGCCGCCGACGGCGCGGAAGGCGCGCACCGGCGAGTTCACGCCGCCTGGTGTGACGACGGCCGCACGGTCGAACAGGGCCTGTGAGACAGGCGCTTCGTATGAATAGGGCAGTTCGCTCATGACCTGCGACTTCTCCGACCTTCTCCGTCTTTCTCCGACTTCACGGACTCCGCTTGCCTGTGGCCTCCTCAGGGTAGGCCAGGGGGCGTGGGGCCTCGGGGGCGCGCCCGCGCACCGCAGGCCAGGCCACCTGATCGACGATCCGGTCCGCCACCCTTGGGCCACTATTCGGCCATCGGCCGACCATGCCCCGACCATCGGCAGGCCACCGCCCCCGGACCATCTGCGAGACTGGAACGTGATACACACAGCTCACAGATGCCATCGTGTACGGGGGCTGCGAAGATCCTGCGGACAGGTGTTTCAACGCACGTTTCGGCGAGCGGCCGTGGGGGAGGTCACTGACACGATGATCGGGTTGCGCGGCGGGGGCCACGCGTCCTAGAAAAGCAGTCGGGTGGAGATATGCATCGCGGTGGCGGACTGGGCGAGGGGACCGACGACCTGGGTCCTCGACGTGCCCGAGGGGGAAAGCACCGACGCGAGGCGGAGGATTCGAACGAAGCACGTCTGCCGGACGCACGTCAGGCACACAGTGAGCGCCTCAGGGCGGGGAGCAGGAATGGTGGTCGGGTGGGGGTGACGTACAAGTACTTCGGCGCGCCGGACGGTGCGACCGCGGCCCGTGTCCCGATCTCGATGCGCCCCGAGGAACTGGGCGGCGACGAGCTCGGGATGAACGGCATGTTCACCAAGATCAAGCCGGAGACGATGGCGGCGATGGTCCTGACCGGCATCGAGGGCGTCCCCCTCAACAAGGTGCCGCCGCTGGAACTGGTCGTCCTCCACCCCGACTACGCCGTGGTCAAACTCCCGATGACCGTCGTCGACCCGCTGCGCGGCATAGGCGAGGAAGCGGTCGGCGCGGCGGCCTTCATCTGGTCGACGGTCCCGGACCGGGGCGGTCCGCGGGACGCGTTCAACGTGTACCAACTGCTGCACGAATGGCAGGACTTCAGTCATCGCCTGCACGAGGCGGGGCATCAGCCGTACTGCTTGGTGTGGCCCTGAGCGAGGGTTTTTCGGTTGTAGCGGGCGGGGTCTTCGGGCCTCGCCCTTTTGGTGCCGTCGAGAACACGTGAACCGGAGCCGGGGCACTGACCGGTCGCCCGCCGTTGGCGCCCCCGTCACTCGGTATCCCTACTGTGCGCGCCATGAGAAGACTTTCGATCATGGTCACCGCCACGGCGCTGACCCTCGGCCTCGCCTCCCCCGCGATGGCTGACCGAGAGCCCACGGAGCATGACCGGGCCCAGTACGGCCGGCCCACGTACGGCCAGGCCACCCTGACCGGCTTCGCCTCCCTGCCCGCCGCGACCTTCGTACCGGGCAGCGAGCCGTCCGGCTCCGCCATCGGCACGGGCCCGTTCAACGGGGTCACCGCGCCGTTCGCCCACCAGCCCGTGCAGGGCTTCAGCGGTGCCGTGAACCGGCACGACGGCACCTACGACGTGCTGTCCGACAACGGCTACGGCAACAAGGCCAACAGCGCCGACTTCCTGCTCCGGGTCCACCGCGTCAAGCCGGACACCCGCACCGGCAAGGCCACCGTGGTCGGCGGGTTCAACCTGAGCGACCCGGACCACCGCGTCGCGTTCCCGCTGACGCGGGCCGACCGGGTGCTCACCGGCGCCGACTTCGACGTCGAGTCGATCGTGCGGACCGCCGACGGCACGTACTGGACGGGAGACGAGTTCGGCCCCTTCCTGCTGCACTTCTCCAAGTCCGGCCGGCTGCTCCAGGCACCGATCCCACTGGCGGGCGTCCAGGCGCCGGAGAACCCGTACCTGAACGGCGCCCAGCCCACCCTCAACAGCAGCAAGGGTTTCGAGGGCCTGGTCCGAGGCGTCGACGGCCGTCACCTCTACCCGCTCACCGAGGGCACGGTCGTCGGCGACACCCCTGGTGACCTGCGCTTCAGCGAGTTCGACGTACGCAAGGGCAGCTACACCGGCAAGCGCTTCGTGTACCGCCTGGAGTCCACCGACAACGCGATCGGCGACGCCATCGCCGTCGACAAGCACCGCTTCCTGGTCATCGAGCGCGACGGCGGACAGGGCGACACCGCCAAGTTCAAGCGGATCTACCTGGTCGACACCCGTGACCGCGACGGCGACGGGGTGGTCGACAAGACCCTGGTCGCCGACCTGCTGAACCTCGCCAACCCCAAGGGCCTGGGCGGTTTCGGTACGACGTTCCGCTTCCCGTTCCAGACGATCGAGGACGTCGTCCTCCTCGACGACCGCACGCTGGCCGTCCTGAACGACAACAACTTCCCGTTCTCCTCGGCCCGCACGCCAGGACAGCCGGACAACGACGAGTTCATCACCATCCGCCTGTCGGCACCGCTGCACGCGGACGGGAGGGCGTTGCGCTGAGGCGAGCGCCGATGTCGAGAACGCGTCCCCGGCTCCGTCGAACTCGTCGCGGGACGCGTTCCGTGTGTACCGACTGCCGCATGAGCAGGACCGGTTCCTCGCCCGGTCATCCCTTGGTCGCGCCGTCCGTGCCGCCGCGGACGAAGTGCCGCTGGAAGGCGAAGAACACCAGGGCCACGGGGATGGTCATGAGCAGGGCCGCCGCGAGCTTGAGCGGGTACTGGTTGCCCTGGCCGAGCTGGCCGGAGACGAGGGAGGCGACCCCGGTGGTCAGGGTGTTCAGGTCCGGGCTCTGGCGGGACACGATGAAGTGCGGGAGTTCGTTCCACGATCCCTGGAACGACAGGATGGTCAGGGTGACCAGGGCCGGCCGGGCCATGGGCAGCACGACGGACCAGAAGATCCGGAAGGTGCTCGCGCCGTCGATCCGGGCCGCTTCCTCGACGCTGACGGGGATCGACTCGAAGAACTGCTTCATGATGAACACCCCCGCGGCGTCGGCCAGGAGCGGAACGATCATGCCCGAGTAGGAGTCGTACATCCCCAGTTGGTTGAGGACGAGGAACTTCGGGATGAGCAGGACGACACCGGGCACGGCCATGACCGCGATGACGGCGGCGAACAGTGCGCTCCGGCCGCGGAAGCGCAGCCGGGCCAGGGCGTAGCCGGCGAGGGAGTCGAAGAACACGCGGCCCGCGGTGACGAACAGCGAGACGACGAGGGAGTTGGCGAACCAGCGCGGGTAGTCCGCTTCGGCGAGCCGGCTGAAGGCCGCTGTCGTGAAGTGCTGCGGCCACAGCGACAGCGGGTGGCCGGTGGCGTCCGCGTCCGTCTTGAAGCTCGTCGCGAGCTGGATGAGGAAGGGGTAGATGTAGCACAGCGCGACGACGACGAGGGCGGTGTAGCCGAGTACGCGGGTGAAGCGGTTGCCGTGGCGTGTGCTCGCGCTGCCCGCGTTCTTGTGCCGTGTGCTCATCGCGAGCCTCCGTGGACGTCGGCTGTGGCCCCCGTGGTCGGGCCGGACCCGGAACGTGCCGCTTTCGCCGCGCGCCGCGTCGCGGCCTTGGCGCGGGCCTCGTCCTTGTCGCGCAGGACGAACCGCTGAAGGAGCGTCATCGCGACGATGATCGCGAAGAGGATGAAGGCGATGGCGCTGCCCTGTCCCCACTCGTTGTTGATGAACGAGGTCTGGTACGACAGGAACGCGGGGGTCAGCGTCGTCTTTCCCGGTTCGCCCGCGGTCATGACGTAGATCTGGTCGAAGACCTGCCAGGTGCCGATGAGTCCGAGGGTCAGGACGAGGAAGAGGGTCGGCTTGAGCATGGGCAGGGTGACGTGGCGGAACCGCTGCCAGCGCCCGGTGCCGTCGATCTCGGCGGCCTCCTCGACTTCGAGGGGGATGTCCTGGAGCGCGGCGAGGAACATGAGCATGAATGTGCCCGCGGTCGTCCACACGACCAGGGCGATGATCGCGCACATGGCCACGCTCGGGCCGGAGATCCAGTCCCACAGGGAGAGGCCGCCGACGGTGGTGTCCGTGAGGGTGGACGGGGGCGCGTCGTTGTCGACGCCGAAGGCACCGAGGGCGAGATGGATGACGCCTCGCGGGTCGGCGAACCAGGCCGGTCCGTCGACTCCGACCTTCGCGAGCAGGGAGTTGACGACACCGCTGGAGGAGAAGACGAACAGGAAGACGACGGAGATCGCGACCGAGCTCGTCACCGACGGGAAGTAGTACGCGGTGCGGAAGAACCCTTTGCCCTTCAGGCGTCTGCCGTTGACCAGGAGCGCCAGGCCCAGCGCGAGCGCGGTCTGGAGCGGGACGACGAAGAGCACGTAGTAGGCGTTGTTGCGCAGGCTCGTCATGAAGTCGCTCTGCGCCAGGCCCGACTTGGTGAGCAGCGGCGTGTAGTTCTGTGCGCCGACGAAGTGCACGCCCGAGGAGAAGGGGCTGCCCTGGCCGTTCCAGTCGGACAGGCTCACCCAGAGCGCCATGAGGATCGGCACGACCAGGAAGAGTCCGAGCACGACGAGGACGGGTGAGACGAACAGCCAGCCGGCGAGACCTTCCCGGCCTCGGACACCACCGCGGGGGGTTCGGGTGCGGTGGCCTCGGCTTCCACCGGCCTTGTCGGTGGCTGCCGTTCGGTCCGGTTCCGGGCCGCTGCCCGAGCCCTGTGCGGGCCCGGGATTCGGTTCACTCATCGCAGGTTCACTCTCGTTCTGTTCCCGTCCGGCTGTTTCTGTCCGGCTGTTCCTGTCCGTGTCACCGAGTCGCCCGGGTGGTCCGGGTCACTGGCCCACGACCGCCTGCGCGTTCTTCTGCAGTCGCGCGAGGATCTGCTTCGGGTCGGCATCGGGCAGCCCCTGGAGGCCGGTGTCGAAGTCGGTGAGCACCTGGTCGATCTTCGCGATGTTCACGGGGGCCTGGGCGTACGCGGCGCCGTCGATGAACGCCTTGTCCTGCGGGAACTGGGCGATGTACTCGGCCTCGGCGGACTGCCGCGACGGCATCACTCCGATCGCCTTGGCGTAGGCCAGCTCGGCGTCCTTCGCGGTCATCGCCTTGACGAAGTCGACGGCCGCGGCCTTGTGCCTGCTCTTGGCCGCGATGCCCCAGCACTGGGTGAAGGCGAGCGTGCCCTTCTTGCCCGTGGGACCGGCCGGCAGCGGAACCGTCTTGTACGTGACGCCCGGGTAGTCGCTCTTCATGGCGCCGGCGATCCAGTTGCCCTCGATCGTCATGGCGGCCTTCTGCTTGCCGAAGGCTTCGCCCGGCCAGCCGGAGTCGAGCTGCTTGGGGTACTTGGCCGAGCCGTCGGCGAGCAGCGACTGGACGAACTTCAGGGCCTTGAGGTTCTCGGGCGAGTCCGCGGTCACCTTGGTGGCGTCCTTGTTGGTCACCCAGCCGCCGGCCTGGACCATGAAGGCACCGATCCGGTCCCGCGTGTTGCCGAGTGCCAGGCCGACCTGCTTGCCCGTCGTCAACTTCTTGGCCACGGCCGCCAGTTGCTGCCAGGTGGTGGGGATGTCGGCGTCGGTCAGGCCGGCCTTCGCCCATGCCGTGGTGTTGATCTGCAGGCCGAGTGTGGAGAAGTCCTTGGGGACGCAGTACAGCTTGCTCTTGTAGGTGAAGGCCTGCCGCAGCGCGGGGTAGAAGTCGTCCTTCCCCGCGAAGCTGTCGCCGTACGGGTCGAGACTGCCTTGGCTCGCGTACGTCGCGAAGCGGGCGGCGTCGACGTAGAAGACGTCCGGCGGGTTGCCGGCGGCGAAGCCCTGGCCGAGCTGCTGGTCGATGTTCTGCGCCGGGGTGACGGTGGCCTTGTTGCCGGACTTGGTCGCCCAGGCCGCGGCGGCATCCGTGACGGCCTTCGTCTCGGCGTCGCCGCTGGAGGCGATGAGGACCTTGATCGAAGCGGGCCCGGACGACTGCCGGCTGTCGGTTCCGCTGTCGAACCCACTGCCTCCACAGGCCGACAGGCTGAGCGACAGCAGCGCGGCACCGCCGACTGCCCAGCGCGTACGAGGATTTCGCATGACAAATCTCCTAGGGCAGGCCGACCTGAACAGCCGGCGGCGGAGGGGGCCGCATCCCGCCGGCGCACTGGGGCGGTGATCGGGATCGCGGGTGTCGGTGGAACGGCCTACGGCGCCGTTCGGCAGGGTGAGGGAGGGAGGCGGGTGCCGCGGACGGCTCAGCCGCTCGCGCGGACGACGAGCCGGGGCGACAGCAGGATCGGGGCGGGTGGAACGGCCGGCGGTTCGGAGGTCGCCAGCAGCTCCTGGAGCATCCGCAGGCAGGCGGCGGCGGCTTCGTCGTAGGGCTGCGCCACACTGCTCAGGCCGACGACCGCCGCGGTCGGCGAGTCGTCGAAGCCGACCACCGCGACGTCGGCCCCGGGGCGCAGTCCGCGTGCGGTGATCTCGGTCCAGGCCCCGAGCGCCAGCGAGTCGCTGGCGCAGACGATCGCGGTCGGCGGAGTGGGCAGGTCGAGCATCGCCGCGGCGGCCTCGCGGCCGGTGTCGAGCCCGTCGGGAACACCCACGTCGTAGCCGGCGGGGGTGTCGATGCCGGACACGGCAAGGAGGGAGGACCAGCCGCTGCGCCGGTCGTCACCGACTTCTAAATTCGCCGGCCAGCCGAGAAAGGCGATCCGCCGGTGGCCGGTCCCGATGAGGTGCCGGGTCGCGGCAAGGGTCCCCTGCGCGCCGTCGACATCGACCCAGCCGTGCCGCTCGGCGGCATCCGGTTCCGCTCCCCAGGGCCGGCCGAAGGTCACGAACGGCACCCGGCGCTCGCTGAGCCACGCCGTCCGGCGGTCACCGGCGTGCGTGGCGTGCAGGACGAAGGCGTCGAGGTCGTGGTCGTCGAGCAGTTGCTCGTACAGGGAGCACTCGTGGTCGTCGTCGGTGGCCGTGAACACCACGATCCGGTAGCCGGCCTCCTGGGTACGTGCGGTCAGCGACTGGAGGAAGTGGGCGAGGACGGCACCGTTGACGCCGTCGCGCAGCGGCTCGATGCGGGCGCCGATCAGCCGTGAACGCCGGGTCCGCAGCGTCCGGGACGCCTGGTTGGGGCGGTAGTTGAGTTCCTTGATGGCGGCCTGCACCCGGGCCAGGGTCTCGGGGCGCACCCGATGCGGCGCGTTGATCACGTTGGACACGGTCTGTGTCGACACGGAGGCATGCCGGGCCACGCTCTCGAGTGTTACTCGCGCCATCGCGAAGCCACCTCCACAAAGTTCACTGCGCCGCAGCGTATCGCCGTCGTGGCACCGCGGTGTCACGACGTCCCAGTTGGATTTGAACGTTAAATTTAGCGTTCCAATCGGTTACTGTGGCGATCCCGGCGCGGGCTGTCAAGAGTCGGCGCGGTCACAGAACGCCCCCACGAACCACCTCACATACCGCCCACACCACACCAGGGCACCGGACGGAGCTTCCATGACCTCACCCGAGCGGCAGCCGCTCCTGCACGACCTCGCGGTCACCCTCGCCGCCCCGACGGTCGTCCTGTCCCGGCCGGACGGCAACCTCGACGCCGCCGCTCCCGGAGCCGCCGTGCACGGGCTCTTCCACGCCGACGTACGCGCGGTGAGTCTGCTGCGCGTGACGCTGCGACCTGCGGGCGATGGGGTGTCCGGGAGCGCGGAGGAGGGGTGGCTGCCGGTCGTCGCCGTCATGAACGCCACGGACGGACCCGGCCGCAGCCGTTTCGTCGGCCTGACGCAGGAGATCGGGGACGCCATCGCCGACCCGACCGTCCGGATCGACCGACGGCGCACCGTCACCCCGGGCCGGCTCGCCGAACGGCTGACCGTGCGCTCCACCGCGACGACGCCGGTGCACCTCGCCGTCCGGGTCGAGATCGCCGGGGACCTCGCGACGCTCGAGCACGCGAAGGCGGGCCTGGCGCCCCGGTCCTCTCTTGAACCTGAGGGCGAACTCGCCTCCGGAGACGGCGTGTTGCGTTGGGGCGACGAGGACGTCGCGGTCACCGTCAGCGCCCCCGGCGCGTCGCCCGACGCCGAGCGGTCCACGCTCACCTGGACCCTCACGGTCAAGCCCGGCGAGAACGTCGACCTGCACCTGGCCGTCGAGGTCTCCGACACGGCCGCGGCCGTCACGGCAGCCGACCCCCGGCCCACCTGGCGACGCCCGGATGTCACCGCCGACGACCGCCGCCTGCCCGCCCTCGTCGCGCAGAGCCTGGACGACCTCCACTCGCTGCGCATGGCCATGGCCGCGTCACCCGGTGACACGTTCCTGGCCGCGGGCGTCCCCTGGTTCTTCACGCTCTTCGGCCGGGACAGCCTGTGGGCCGCACGGATGCTTCTGCCGCTGGGCACCGACCTCGCCCTGGGCACCTTGCGCACCCTGGCCGCCCAGCAGGGCACCCGCACCGATCCGACGGCGGAGGAAGAGCCCGGCAAGATCCTCCACGAGGTCCGGCGCGGAGTCTTCGACGACGGGATGGGCCTGCGCCTCCCGCCGGTCTACTACGGCACGGTCGACGCGACCCCCCTGTGGATCTGCCTGCTCCACGACGCATGGCGCTGGGGCCTGCCCGCCGCCGACATCGAACCGCTGCTGCCCGCCCTCAAGGCGGCACTCGGCTGGATCGACACCGCCGCCCGGGCCGGAGACGGGTTCCTCTCCTACATCGACCGCAGCGGCACCGGACTCGCCAACCAGGGCTGGAAGGACTCCGGGGACGCCGCCCGGTTCGCCGACGGCAGCCTCGCCGAAGCGCCCCTGGCGCTCGCCGAAGTGCAGGGTTACGCCTACGAGGCCGCCCTCGCCGGAGCGGCACTCCTCGACGCCTTCGAGCTGCCGGACGGCGACCGCTGGCGCACCTTCGCCGCCGCCCTCGCGGACCGCTTCCGCGCCCGGTTCTGGGTCTCCGACCGGCAAGGCCCCTATCCCGCCATGGCACTTGACGGCTCGGGCCGCCCCGTCGACGCCGTCGCGAGCAACATGGGCCACCTCCTGGCCACGGGCATACTCGACGCCGACGAGACCGCCATCGTCGCGGCACGGCTCGCCGCCCCGGACATGTCCGACGCCTACGGACTGCGCACGATGTCGTCCAAGGCCGGCGGCTTCGGCCCGCTGCGCTACCACTGCGGCGCCGTCTGGCCCCACGACACCGCGATCGCCGTCGCCGGCCTCGCCCGCACCGGACACCACGAGGCCGCCACCCGTCTCATCGAGGGCATCCTCGACGCGGCACCGGCCTTCGACTACCGGCTGCCGGAGCTATGGGGCGGCGACGCCCGCGCGGACACTCCCGCGCCCGTCCCCTACCCGGCCGCCTGCCGGCCACAAGCCTGGTCGGCGGCAGCGGCCATCGCCCTCCTGACGGCCCTGACCGGACTGGAGCCCGACGTACCCGCCGGCCGCCTCCGCCTCCGCCTCCGGCCAACAGGCGTACTGCCCGTCGGCGCGCTCACCGTCGCAGGGCTCACGGTCGCGGGAGAACGACTAGATGTCGCCATCGGCTCCGACGGGCGGATCGAGTCGGTTTCGGGGCCTGCGGGACTGGTCGTCGAGGAACATCCGGCGTTGCTCGGCTGAGGGCCGGCTCGGCTGACCGGTGCCACGACCAACACGACAGAACCAGCGGAGACTTGGCGGCTGCCCTGCCGCCGAGTGAACATCCGAGTCGCTCGGTCCGCGCAGCGACTTCTGGGCAACTCGGGCTGAACAAGCGGGCGTTCCTCCCGGGCGGCGCCCTGCGCAATCAGACGGACGACTCCTGACCGTCGGTGAGCTGCTGAATCGCGGAGAGGATTTCCTCGACGGCGGTGGGCTCGGCGGCGAGGGCGGTCAGCAAGACGGACGGCCAGCCGTTGTAGCCCTTCGCCGGCAGCGCCTCCAGCCTCTCCCCCAGGCCGGGGAGCGTCGGCAGGGACGCGGCGAACGCCGCCGCCCGCTCATGACCGAGGTGATAGGTGATCGAGCCGAAGGCGAAGGAGAGGTCGTCCTTCGCCGGGTCCTCGCGCAGGGAGAGCGTCGCGACCGGTACGTCCCGTCCGGAGACGCGGTAGTAGATGCGCATGCTCCGGTACTTGGCCGTACCGCACTCCAGCCGTCCCGCGGCCGCCGCGTGATCGAGCAGGGCGGTCGCGGTCCGCCGTACGTCCGGGTCGGGACGCGACGCGATCGCCTCGTCCATGTCGGCGCGGGTGGTCCGCTGCGTGGTGCGGTGGCCCGAGGGGGACTTCGCCGCGGTGGCGACCTCGCCGTGCACACGGGGGACGAGGACGCGGAGGTCGCCGCCACCGCGGTACTGGGTCAACTCGACCGCGTACACCTCGGTCTGCCGCAGCTGCCGGTTCAGGAACTCGACGATCGCCCGCAGTTCCAGCGGAATCTGGTCGGCGACGAACAGCAGCCGCATCTGCCCGGCGGCCAAGCGCTCCTCGACCGTCGTCCAGAACTCCTCCGCGGACCGGTCGCCCTGGTCACCGAGGAGTTCCCCGTACGCCTCCGCCGGCGACCGGCCGTCCTTGGCACAGGTGTCCTCGAAGGAACGCCGGAGCAGCGCGGCCGGCCAGTAACGGGCGGCGTTCGCCGCGTAGTCGAGCATCTGACCGACGACCGCACGCCGGATGCGGGTGTCCGTGGCCCGCTTGACCTCGACCAGGGTCGGTACGCCGTCGGCGTCGACGAAGAGATGATCCAGCCAGTACGCCGGGGCACTGTCCGTGCTCGTCGGCACCCCCATCTCCCGGGCCACCAGCACCAGCCGCAGCGGTCGGCCATCGGCCAGCGAGCCGAAGTCCAGCACCCGTGGATGACGCGCGAGCAGCTCCTGGAACTCCGCCTCGGTCTCGAACTCGGCCCGCTCCAGGGCCTGTAGTTCGTCGCCCAGGACGAACACCGGCTGGTTTGTCATGTGCTCCCGCCCCCGTGATCCGACTTCCACGATCATTGATCGTTTACCATGCCCATTGACCCGATTGACCCGGTCGATACGGGACGCTACCGGCAACGCCCCCCTGCCTTCCGCCACTTGACGGTTGCCGGTCGCATGGGCGGTACGTCGTGGAACTGGGCGGCGCCGGCCGACGTATCAGGCGCCGCCACTCCTCCCCTGCCACTCCCGCGGGGACATCCCGTACGCCGCCCGGAACACCCGGCTGAAGTGCGCGGGGTTGGCGAAGCCCCAGCGGTGGGCGACGGCGGTCACGGTCGGGCTCATGCGGCCGGGGCGGCTCAGTTCGCGCCGGCATTCCTCCAGGCGGCGGTGCTGGATCCAGCGGCTGACGGTGGGGCCTTCGTCCTGGAAGAGCCGGTGCAGGTAGCGGACGGAGATGCGGTGGGCGGCGGCGATGGACTCCGGCGAGAGGTCGGGATCGGCGAGGTGGTGGTCGATGTGGGCCCGGATCCGCACCAGCAGGGCGCGATGGGCGGCGTCCGTATCGGCGGTGTCCCGGCCGAGGTGCTCGGCGATGAGGGTGGTGAGCAGGTCCACGGCGTTGCGCGCGAGCATGTCGCCGACCGGGGGGCGGCAGGAGGTGGCTCCGGCGGCGAGACCGGCCAGGAAGAGGGCCACCAGGGCGGCCGGTCCCTCGTCGCCGCGGAGGGTGACGCCGGTGATGCGCCGCAGGTCGGACTCCCGGAGCCCGAGCGCCTGTCGGGGCAGCTGGAAGACCTTCATCTGGAAGCGGTCGGGGAAGCTCAGCGTGTACGGCCGGGTCGTGTCGTAGAAGGCGAAGTCACCCGGCCGCAGGACGGCGTCCCGGCCGTCCTGGGTGATGACGGCGGGGCCGTACCCCTGCAGGCCGATGAGCATGTACTCGGCGCTGTCCCGGGCGATCAGCCGCGGAGTACGGAAGACCCGCTCCGGGTCGGCGTCCACGGTGGAGATCTGGAGGTGGCCGAGGCGGTCGGTCCTGACCGCTCCGGAGAAGGGCGCGTCCGCGGGGTCCTTCGGGGTGGAGACGTCCAGGGGTACGAACGTGCGCCAGACGGCATCGTGCCAATAGGCCCGCCGCTCGCCCGCGGGCACGGAGTCCGTGGAAAGGACAAGGCTCACGGCGCCTCCTCCACCGGATGACCGATTTGCTCGTCCTATATAGCCTCGCCCAGCGCTTCTCCGAGGTCACGTGCGCGTATCGGTTTTGTGACCCACCGGCCCGCGAACCTACGAACCCACGAACCCCGGATCCCGCGAACCCGCGAGTTCCCTCTCGGGCAAGTTCCGGTGCGCTGGCGGTCAAGTCGCGGCCGCCGGGCGGCCCACGCTTCGAGTCACGGACAGTTCGTCCGGTTCGTCGAATCCGTCGATGGAGCGCGCCATGCCGAGAACGGCCCCGCCGGGGCACACCCCTCGTTTCACCGCCTACAGCGCCCGGTTCCCGCAGGGCACGGACGCCTTCGTCTTCGCGCAGTACGGCTGCCAGGCGCCGTCCCGGGAGGAGGCCGAGCGGGGCGCGGCGGGCCTCGCCGCGCTGTTCATCGGGCCGGACGGACCCGACCTGGTCGACCGCGGATCGTTCTACGACACCGCCGGAGCGCACAACGTCGCGTTGCTGGCGTACTGGTACGACCCGGGCCGCCACCGGCGCTGGCGGGAGTCGGAGGCCGTCCGCGCCACCTGGGACGGCCTGCCCGTGCAGGGCCCGGTCGGGCACTGGCGCGAGGAGTCGGTGATCCCCGTCGAGCGGAACGAGACGCTGCACACCCACCGCCGTGAGGACTACGCGACCAGCGGTCTTTCGCAGTCCGGCGCCCTCGAACTCCCCGAGACGCAGGTGCACGACTACTGGGGCGCCGCCCGTGACCGCATCGCGGCGTCGGCCACCGAGACGCTGGAGCCCGAGCTGCCGGCCTTCGAGCCACAGCATCCCGCGACCCGGGAGACCCGTGGCCGCCGCGTCGGCGTCGACGTACCCCGAAACGTGGCGCTGATCCGCACCGCGCAGGACTGGTCGGCCAGCACGCTCTACCGCGAGACGTATTTGGCCGACGTCAAGCCGGTCAAGGACCGGGGCGTCGACTTCCTGGCGGAGAACGCCGGATCCGGCTGTATCGCCGCCCGCAACCTCACCGAGGAGGCGGCCGACGGCTCGCCGCTCGACCGCGCCTGCACCATCGCCTGGTTCGCCTCGCTCGAGCACCTGATGACCTGGTGCCGGTCGCACCGCACGCACCTGGACATCTACGCCAGCTTCTTCCGGATGGTCGGCGGCGGCGAGGGCCCGCTGGACGTCGCCTTCTGGCACGAGGTCTCCGTACTGCCGAGCGGCTCGGTGACCGCCGAGTACATCAACTGCGACCCGCGCACCGGCTTTCTGCCGCTGTCCCCAACCACCTGACGACAGAGGAGAGTTGACCATGGTCGAGTACACAGGGGCGTTCAAGGCGGCCGCCGTCCAGGCCGAGCCGGTATGGCTCGACGCCGACGCCACGATCGACAAGAGCATCGGCCTGATCGAGGAGGCCGCCCGTGCGGGGGCGCAACTCATCGCGTTCCCCGAGACCTTCGTCCCCGGCTACCCCTGGTGGCTGTGGCTGGACTCCCCCGCCGCAGGCATGCAGTTCGTCGGCCGCTACCACGAGAACTCCCTCACCCTGGAAGGCCCGCGCTTCCACCGCCTCCTCGACACCGCACGCGCGAACTCCATCGCGGTGGCCCTCGGATTCAGCGAACGCGGCGGCGGCAGCCTGTACATGGGCCAGGCGCTCATCTCCGCCGACGGCAAACTCGTCGGCGCCCGCCGCAAGCTCAAGCCCACCCACGTCGAACGCACCATGTTCGGCGAGGGCGACGGCTCCGACCTGGTGGTCCACGACACCGAACTCGGCCGCGTCGGTGCCCTGTGCTGCTGGGAACACCTCCAACCACTGTCCAAGTACGCCATGTTCAGCCAGCACGAGCAGGTCCACGTGGCCGCCTGGCCCAGCTTCTCCGTGTACAAGGGAGCGGCCTACGCGCTCGGCCCGGAGGTCAACACCGCCGCCTCGCAGATCTACGCAGCCGAGGGCCAGGTCTTCGTGCTCGCCCCGTGCGCCGTGGTCGGCGAGGCGGCCATCGACCTGTTCTGCGACACCCCCGTCAAGCAGCAACTGCTCCAGCCCGGCGGCGGCTTCGCCCGGATCTACGGCCCCGACGGCCGCCCACTGGCCGACCCGCTCCCCGAGGACACCGAGGGCATCCTGTACGCCGACATCGATCTGACCGCGATCCCCTTCGCCAAGGCCGCCGCCGACCCGGTCGGCCACTACGCCCGCCCCGACGTCACCCGCCTCCTCCTCAACCGCACCGAACGACGCCCGGTGGAGTACGCCACCTATGCCACCGCGGCGGCGGAGCACTTCGAGGACGCCGAGGCGCTCATGACGGAGCCGACACCGGAGCCGGAGGCGGCACGGGTCGGCGCATGAGCCGGCAACCGACCTCGACCGCCACCCGTCGCCTCCGCAAAACCCGTTGGCGGCCCACGGCACCCCCTGCTACTTTGCCGGAGGCCGTGCGAGAGAACGAGGAGGTGGTACCCGTGATCACAGTATCGACGTGGGTGCTCTCCTCCGGGGTCACGGTCGGGCGATAGGTCGTCCGGGAGCGCCGTTCTGCGCACTCCCGAAAGGGCACGACCATGCACTTCACCTCCGAACGACACCTCGAAGACGGCGTCCTGGAACGCGACTTCACCCTCGGCGAGATCCCGGGCACGTTGTGGACACCTGCCTCCGCCTCGGCATCCGTCCCGGCACCGCTGATCCTTCTCGGCCACCCCGGCGGACTGCAGAAGATGTACTCCCGCCTGGCGGGACGGGCCCGGCACTCCGCGTCCCAGGGCTACGCCTCGGCCACCATCGAGCTCCCCGGCGGCGGTGACCGACCCCGCCTCCCCGGCGTCGAACAGGCCCGCACCGACATGCGCCGCGCACTGCAGGCCGGCGAACCGGTCACCGACGACATCGTGGACCGCCTCGTCCTCCCGCTGGTCGAACAGTCGGTCCCGGAATGGCGAACCACCCTGGACGCGCTGCTTGCGCTGCCCGGGATCGGCGGCCCGGTCGGATACTCGGGAGGAGTGATCGCCATCGGGACCCGCCTGGCGGCGATCGAACCGCGCATCTCGGCGGCGGTCCTGTTCGCGGGCAGTTTCGTACCGCGCACGATCCTTGAGGAGGCCCGCCAGGTCACCATCCCGCTGCACGTCCTGCTCCAGTGGGACGACGAGGGGAACGACCGCCAGGTGGCCCTGGACCTGTTCGACGCGTTCGGCTCGAAGGAGAAGACGCTGCACGCGAACATGGGCGGGCACACCGGGGTTCCGCAGTACGCGGGGGACGCGGCGGCGGAGTTCTTCGCCCGGCATCTGAAGTAGGGCCGGACCGCCGGGCCGACGCCACTGCCTAGACGGTGTCAGCCTTGCCGCCGCCCATCGAGGACGGGTCCGGCCGTCCTCGATGGCGGTGGGCGGCAGATGCACAGCCGCGCGGATCACGGCGGCGTTAAACCGGTGGACTACACGCAACCAGTCGGGACAAGAAATCCTCAAACGATCCCGCTACTTTACGAGGGACGCGGTCCTCGTCGATGTAGGCGACGGAGGGCTCACCATCCGGGCCGGACTCAGAGTAATCGAGCATTACCGCATCATGTCCACCTGAAGGCATGTCGCAGATGACCACGCCAATATCCGGATACGCCCACTCGGCGATCAGGTCAGCGCTCCCCAGCCCAGAAAGGGAATCAATCCCCCACTTCCCCCCGATTCCGAGAAGTGCACGAATCTCAAAATGGTCGGCAGCCCAAGATGTGGCGAACTCCGTGGGGAAGCAACGCCGCTTCAATGCTCCGCCGTTCTTCTCCGACAACACCGCTACATAGCTTGACGGAAGCCGCAGTCCCAGGGTCTCCTCCGCCCGACTGACCATGTCACCGCTCAGCGGTGGGCCCGTATAAAAGTCTCCATCCTCAAACAGTAGACTCATCGCTACCTCCCTCCGGAGAATCCACCCGTGTGAGCCGTCCGCTTATGGGCCTCTGTCTCGATCAGCTGCATGAGGCCAGGTTCTTGATGATGGTGCCATGTATAGCCATCTGGCGTCTCACTCAGTCCTGCTTCACGGTTAGCTCTCGCGAAATCCGTGCCGCGACTACCAGAAAGTTCGATCCGGACATCAGACACATCCGGATGGCGCCATGCAGAAAAGTCGGGGAAGCCGTTTTCATCGAATGGAACATTCGTCCTCGGGTGAACATCTCCCGCCAGCTTCCCATTACGCACCTTCGGTACACCGCCATCGGCACATGTACAAGTTGCCGGATGCCCTGTAACCGCACCATCGCAGTTGTGAACAAGGATCGGCGTGGTCCCCGCCAGCACATAGTACGTATGGAGAGTCCCGACGGTGAGGTCGTACGTAGTGCTCTGCTGATGGAAATTGCGCACCTCCCGAACGACAACCGTCGTACCGTCCGGCTGACGAAGCTTGGTGCCGGTGGTGAGGTCGCGCGCGTCCGTCCACCGATGCCGCGTCGCGTCCCAGAACGGGTGGTGCCAAGTGGTCGTCAGGGTCTGGATGTTGGTCTTCCCGTGCTGCGGCGGACCCCGCCCCGGCGCCGTGTCCAACGTCAGTGTCGTGAAGTCCCTGTCCGTCTTCGTGACGATGACGTTCTGGACCTTCTCAGGTGCCGTGACCCCCGTCTGTGGGTCCGTCGCCAGGACCGTGTCGCCGGCCTTGATCTTGCTGATCGGTTTGGACGAGCCGTCGGCCATGCGGACTTCGGTGCTGGGTACGAAGCTGCTTTGGCAGACGACCAGACGACCAACCTCACTAAGATCGCGATGTGTTCGAGTACCACGGCTGGATCACCCTTAGGGAAACCGCGGTCGATGACGACGACGAGAGCCGACTGCGGCAGGTCGTCGATGACCTTCGGCTTCGCATCGCCCAGATGGCCAGTCCCTACCTCCTTGACCTCAGGTGGATGAACGGCGAGCCCTTCATCCACCTGGGAGGCCACTCGAATCACCGCTCATCGCCTGATGTCGTCGGTCTGTTCGAGCATGTGGCGGAGGTCGCTCCCGGCTCCTACGGGCTCCTCCACGTCCGCGATGACGAGGACCTGGGCCATGAGAACGAGGTACGGGTATTCAGGCTCGCTCGGGGCGCGGTCACCGAGCACACGGAGGGGCTGCTGTCTCCGTGTGTCCCGCAGCTGGAAGACCCCTTCGACGGCAACGGGTAGGGAGACGGTATGAGTGAGGTCGCTGCTGTGAAGCGCGTCGGTGTCATCGGAGTAGGTGAGATCGGGCGCGCCCTCGTGACGGGTCTGTGTGAGCGGGAGGGTGGGGCGCCGGAGGTTTTCCTCTCGCCCCGGGGCGCCCGTGTCGCCGGCGAGCTGGCCTCGCGCTACGACGGCGTGCACGTCTGCGCCGACAACCAACAGGTCGTCGACCGCTCGGAGTTGGTGATCATCGCCGTGCGGCGGCAGGATCGGCGCGAGGCGCTCGCCGGTCTGCGGGTGGGCGGGGACAAGGTCGTGGTCAACGTGATGGCGGGCGTCGGCAATGACGACCTGCGCGCGACGCTGGCGACCACCGACGCCCCCTTCGTACGGGCCATCCCCCTGCCCGCCGTACGCGAACGTCGTTCCGTCACCGTGACGTACCCCTCGCACCCGGCGGTGGACGCCCTGTTCGAGCGCCTCGGCGGGGTGCTCCCGGTCGCGGACGAGGCGGCCTTCAACGTCTTCTCCGCGCTGACGGGGACCCTGACCACGCACTACTGGTATCTCGCCACGCTCACGTCATGGGCCGTCGCCCACGGCATCCCCTCCGAGGAGGCGGACGCCTACATCCGCAGTCTCTTCCAGGGAGTTGGGCGATCCCTGAGCGACGAGACCCGCACTCTCCACCAACTCGCCGCCGATCACGAGACGCCGAAGGGGAGCAACGAACGCATCCGTACGACCTGGTTCGACCGGGCCAACGTCGACGCCCTCAACACCGCTCTCGACGGCCTGTTGACCGACCTCGATGACTCTGACGACTCCGACGGCTCTGGCGGCTCCGACGACCTCAACTAGGCAGGTTCCGGCGGGGTGTCTCCACTCTCGTCACCGACAGTCCGCGGGTACGACGCCACGCCGCCCGCGCCCGTGGGTGGTAGCGCCGTTCGAACGGCACCAGATGCCAGCCGAGGGCGACCGTGCGGCCCAGAAGCCACAGGGCGACTGCGCTGCGGCGGGACCAGCGGTAGCCCAGTCGGGCTCGGATCGTCGGTGGGTACATCCCGATGGTGAGCCAGACCATGGGGCGGGTGACCGGGACGCGCAGGAGCTTCCAGAGGGGGTCCGGCAGGCGGCGTAGGGCGGGAGGTTTCGCTATGTGGCGGATGTCCAGGACCGCGCGGGTCGGCCAGTTGTCCTCGAGGACCTCGGTGCACATGCGGTCGAAGTAGGCGCAGAAGTCCGGCCAGTCGGCGGGGGCGGGGCGGTCGCTGACGCCGTACAGGCGGTACCACTGGAGGCTCTCGGCGTAGAGCTGTTCCTTCTGTTCCGTCGTCAGGGGGCGGCCGAAGTACTGGCACACGAGCACCGGGATCATGACGAAGGTCGCGTGGGCCCAGAAGAAGATGTCGGGGTCGAGAGCGTGGTAGGGGCGGCCGTGGCGGTCCACGCCCTTGACGCCGATGTGGTAGTCGCGGACCTGGCGGGCGGTACGGGCCGCGTCCGGGCCGTCGTAGACCACCCCGGCGATCGGGTAGAGCGAGCGGAACAGCCGCTGCCAGCGCTCCTCGAAGAAGTGCGAGTGCTCCTGGACGCCCGCGCCGAGACCGGGGTGCATGTTCTGCATCGACCCGGCCCACAGGCTCAGCAGCAGGCTTCGCCAGTCGCTGAAGTAGCGCCACACCAACGACGACGGACCGAGGGGCTCGGGCGGCGGGTCCGGTATCAACGGAGGTGCCTGCCGGGGTGTCTACGAGGACGCCTGGCCGGGTGTCTACGAGGGTGCGCATGATTCATCTGCCCAGCCTCTCGCTCACACCGGCCCCGCACAATGCGCCTGCCGAGCCGAGGCAACGAGCCCGCCGGGCCCCGGAGTCCGGGACCCGGCGCCCTCCTCGTCGCTCAGCTCGCCGTGCCGCCCGGCGTCTCCTTCATCCCGTCCACCACCGCGCGCTGCGTGATCGCGCTGGTGAAGAGGACGGTGCCGGCCTTGAACTCGCTGTCCGCCAGCGGCTCGACCACCACGACGCGCTCGCCGAGCAGCCGCAGGCTCTTCTTGTCGAAGATCCACTCGGTGCGCTCGCCGGTGTTGTCCTGCCGTGCGATGGCGATCCCGTGGCGCCCCTCGGCGTCGACCGCGTCGTCCACCGCGACGACCCCCGGGATCTTGGCGGCGGCCTTGTAGAGGGCGGCGGCGACGTCCGCGGGCGGGTAGCTCTCGGTCAGCAGATCGCCGATGGCCACGAACGCCGCCTGGTCGCTCGGGACTTCGGGGTCCCGGACGGCGTCCGACTCCTTGTAGATCTGCCGCAGCAGCACGTCGGGGTCGGTGGGCAGCTTGACCAGGGCGTCGTACGCACCGCTCGACGGGATCTTGCTGGCCAGGGTCATGCCCTCGTCGCTCGTCTCGCCCGCCTCGATCAGCCAGCCGTCCTTGCCGTCGGCGGACATCCAGGTCTGCCGGTCGTGCAGTTCCTGGCTGACGATCGTGGTCTTGTCGTCGACGGTCTTGGTGTGGGTGTTCGCCACCTTCGAGGCGATGTAGACGAACTGGCCCTCGTGCACCGCCTGTCCCGAGGTGTCGGCGGCGGCGAGCGAGATGCGGTCGAGCAGTTGCGGGGCGCCCTTGGCGTCGGCGGCGCCGATCGTGGTGGTCAGCGCGGGGCCGGTGGCGAGGGGCATCTTGCCGTCGCCGTTCCCGCCGGCCAGGGCGAGCCCGCCGACGACCGCGCCTGCCAACGCGCAGGCCATGGCGGGCAGCAGGATCGCGCGGCGCAGGAACGGGTTGCGGCGCTGCGGGGCGGCCGTCGGGGCGGCCGGACGCGCGTCGGCGGCGGTGCGGAGGTCCTCGTGGATCTGGGCCATCATCTGCTCCTTGTGGAACTGGTGGCGGCCCGCCGGCAGATCCCGTTCGACGGAGGGCAGGAGGTCCTGGGTCTCCGTCCACTCAGCCGGGTGCGGCTGGGAGGGGCTGGCGTTCATCGGTTTCCTTCCTGTGCGGACCGGACCGCGTATCCGCGATCACCTGTTATCTGCCGGTTCGTGGAGCCGAGTTCCCGATTTTCCCGACCTTCTTTTCTCGCTCGACCTTCCCGACCGTCCCTGCCCTCCCAGCCGTCCCGGCCCTCCCTGCCTTTCCTCTTCAGCTCGGCGTCCGCGAGCTTGCGCAGCTTGCCGCGGGCGCGGGACAGGCGGGAGCGGACCGTTCCGATCGGGATGCCGAGGGCGCGGGCCGCGTCGGCGTACTCCATGCCCTCCCACAGGCAGAGCACCAACACCTCGCGTTCGGGGCGTCTGAGGGCACCTAGGGCGGTCAGCGTGGCGGTGATCCGGTGCCGGTCGTCCAGCCGCCCGGCGGTCTCCTCGGCGTGGTCGGCGACCTGTGTCTCCCCCACGCCCGCCGCCGCGGCGGCGGTGGCCGCGGCCCGGTACCGCCGGTTGCTGCGGTAGTGGGAGCGGGCGACGTTGGTGGCGATGCCCAGCAACCACGGCCGCAGGGAGCCCCCTTCGGCCTCGATCGACGCATGCCGCCGCCAAGCCTCCATGAACGTCGCCGACATGACGTCCTCGGCCACCGACCAGTCGGCGGTCAGCCGAAAGGCGTGGTTGTACACCGCGCGGGCACAGTCGTCGAAGAGTTCCGCGAAGGCGTCCGGATCTCCGGCCCGTATCCGGGTTCGCATATCTGTGGTCACGTTCTCAACTGACCGGCCGGAGCGCCGAGTTCCCGTGATCCGCGTCACTCGCCCTTACACGATGCACGGCGGCCGGGCCCGATTTTTCCCGCTTTCTCTGGACCAGGGCGGATGCCGACCCCATACTTTCCTGTCCGTCACCGTGTCCGTCGCTGTGAGGTTCGGGGGAGCCGTGTCCTGGGACACCGTCGCCGAGGATGCCGTCTACCGGCGCGCCGTCCGCGCGAGTCTGGACGTCCCCCGCATCCGCGGGCAGCTCCGCGCCGACCCGACCCTGACGGCGGACGGCATCGTCGAGGCCATGTCCTCGCCGGACAACATCGCCGACGTACTCGCCGAGAGCCACCGCTCGTACGCCTCGTTCCACAAGTTCGCCGGCCGACGGGAGAAGGCTCAGGAACTGCTCCGGGACCTCGCGGACGTGGCCGAGTGGGACAGCCGTACCGCGGCCTTCTACGCGGCCGCCGCGCTCACCGTACTGCTCTGGTTCGGCGGAGCCCCGTTCCTGTACACCCTCGCCGTGCCGCTCACCCTCACCGTCGGCGCGCTGGCCCTCGCCCTCGAAGCCGCGCACTCCCGACATCAGGTCTGGGTCTGGGCAGTCAGGACCGTCGCGCTCCTGTTCACCTGGCTGGTGCTCGCGCCCGTGGCCCTGTTCACGGGCCGCCGCTGGCATCGGGAGCTGGTCCAGCGCGCGGTCGGGCCCGTGGTGCAGAAGGCGGTGGACGGCCTGCTCGGCGACGACCACGACTCGCTGCTCCTGGCCACCGACTACGAGGGCCTGCGTTCGCCCAGGGACCCCCAGTGGCTGATCAACAACGTCGCGTACCGCCAACTCCGGCGGAAGATCAAGCAGATAGACGGCGGCACCATCGCCATCAGCGGCCCGCGCGGCGTCGGCAAGACCTCCCTGCTGCGCCAGTGCACGGCCCCGCCGGCCTTCTCCGTCTTCGCGGAGGCACCCGCGGCCTACGCCCCGCACGACTTCCTGACCTCGCTCTTCGTCCAGGTCTGCGAGACCTACATCCGCGACGCCGGCCACCACGTCCCGGAGTTCACGCGCCTTCCCCATCTGCACCGGGTGCTGGGCCGGCTCGCTCTGCCGCTCCAACGACTGGTCCGCTGGCTCGCCTTCGCCCTGCCGGCCGCCGCCCTCATCACCCTCGGCCTGTTCGCCACGGCACGTTCCCTCCAGAGCGAGCACGACGACGAAGTGCGCGGCTACGTCGCCGAACTGGCCGACACCGTACGGGATCACGCGCTGGACCTGTGGCACGGGCGGGCGGTGGCCGCGGGGTTGGCGGTGACCTGCGTCGGCGTCGCCGTCTGGATGATCCGGCGCTCCCCGGCCCTCGGCGTGGTCCTGCGCACGACAGGGCGCGTGGTGTACCAGGTCGCGGTCGTCGCGCTGTGCTGCGGACCGTTCGTGTCCCTCGCCTTCGACCCCGAGGTCCGGAGCAACGCGTCGTCCCTGATCGACGACGGGACCGTGGCCTGGTGGCTGCTGCTCTTCATCGTCTTGATGGTCCTGCTCGCCAAGTACCCAGCCCGCGGTGCGGTGGTGCGGATCGGCGAGTGGGAGGTGAAGAAGCGCTGGTTCTACGACCCACTCGTACGGCTCGTTCCGATCGCCGCGCTCGCCGTGCTGTTCGCCTCACGAGGGGGCCGGGCCATCCTCACCGACTCGGAGAATCCCGAACGCATTCTGATCTGGCTGCTGGGCATCGGGCTGGGGAAGTTCCAGTACCGCTCCTGGACGTTGATCCGGCCCGAACCCAAACTGGTCGCGGCCTGCCGCAGACGCCTCTACCGCCTACAGACGACCCAGAGTTCGTCGGCCGCCGTCACCACCGGTGCGACCCAGTTGCTCAGCCTCGGCACCTCGCACACGACCTCGTTGTCGACGATCCCGCCCAACTACCCCTCCCTGGTCGCCGACTTCCGCACCCTCCTGGCCGACATCGCCGACGACGTCCACTCCCGTCAGCAGCGGTTCATCATCGCCATCGACGAGGTGGACCGACTGGGCACCGACGCGGAGGCACTGGACTTCCTCCGCGAGATCAAGGCCGTCCTCGGGGTGCCCCGGGTGCACTTCCTGATCTCCGTCGCCGAGGACGTGGGTGCCGCGTTCGTACGGCGGGGCCTGCCTCATCGCGATGTGACGGACAGTTCCTTCGACGACGTCCTGCACGTACAGGCGCACGTACTCGCGGAGTCCACCAGCGTCCTGCGCGAACGCGCCGACGACATCTCACCGCCGTTCGTCCTGCTCTCCCACGCCCTGTCCGGCGGCATCCCGCGCGACCTGATCCGCTACGGGCGGCGCCTGATGGAAGTACGGGACACGACCGACGATCTGAAACTCACCGTCATCTCCAGGACGGTGATCCTGGAGGAACTCTCCGAGACCCTCGCCGGCTTCCGCACCCTCCTGGCCAAGTACCAGTGGTCCGAGGACACCAGCGAGATCCTCGGCTCCTTCCGCGGTCTGGTGGGTCATCTGCGGACCGCCTGCCCGTGCCGTGAGCGAGAGGAGCAACTCCTGCTGGCCCTCGAACACTTCGCCGTCCACGCGCCACGGCAACAGGACCGCTCCACCGGGGACGTGGTCCCCAGCGAGGCCCGCCTCCTCATCGACGAGGCCGCCGCCTACGCCTACTTCTCCCTCACGCTGCTCGGCGTCTTCGCGCGCCCCGAGTTCAACAGCCGTATGGCCGCGGCGCACAGCCGAGGCCCGGACGGCGATCCCGAACTTCTCGCCGAGGCCCGCCTCGAACTGGCCGTATCCCCTTACAGCGCAAGGAAGTTGATCGACGGCATCCGACTGGCCTGGGATCTGCCCGACTCCCCCACGGCCGCGGCCCCGAGCTTCGTCCCGCCCCCGAGAAGCACCACGTGCACCGTGCACCACCGGTCCTGACCCGCCCGGTCACCCCACCCCCGCCGCCCCGAACACCCGCCCCCTCATCCCGACCCGCTCATACACCCCGACCGCGCCCGCGTTCCCCGCGTCCACCATCAACGCGGCCCGCCCGTAGTCCCGTACGAGCGCCCCCACCACGAACCCCGACACCGCGCCGCCCAACCCCCGCCCCCGCGCCCCCGGATGCGTGACCACTCCGGCCAGGAACCCGCATCCGGCCCCCGACCACGCGTCCGCGGCGACGGCGAGGAGCCTTCCGTCGGACCCGTCACGTGCCCCCGCCCAGCGGCGTACGCCAGGGCGGCCCGGTTGGGCGTAGGAGTCGGGAAAGTGCTGGGCGAAGAGGTGCCCGGCCTCCCGTTCGCCGCGTGCGTCCAGCCAGTTCACGCCCGCCGAGCCGCGCGAGACCGGCCGCTCCTTGGTCTCCATCCACAGGAACGGGCCGCCCCCGCGCCCGAGTTCGGGAATCCCGCGGATCAGCGCGTCGATCAACTCCGCCTCGCCGAAAGGCCGATACGTCGGCCCGACCTCCCGCAGCACATCCCGTACGAGGGTCAGCGCGTCGCCCTCCGTCCCGGCCACCGCGATCCGGTCCCGTCCCGAGAGGCCGGGGCTCGCCACCGCCGTAGCGGAGCCGTGGCGGAAGGTGCGGACACCGGCGGGCGGGGAACCGTCGGGACGGAACTGGGCGGCCCAGATCAGGTGCCCGTCGGCCAACTCGCAGGCCCCGTCGGCTTCTTCGCGGACGCCGTCACCCACCTCGTAGGACCCGTGGCTCACCTCGTAAGACCCGTCGGTCACCTCGTGAGACCCGTCGGTGCCCCGCCCACCGTGAACCCGATCACCGATCCCCCGCCCTCCCGCCGGTAGGCGAACGGTGCGCCCGCGTGGGCCATCGCCACCTCTCGGACGATGGAAAGGCCGAGGCCCGAGCCGGGGAGGGAGCGGGCGTCGGCGGCTCGGTAGAAGCGGTCGAAGATGCGGATGAGGTCCGCCTCGGCGACTCCCGGACCGCGGTCGAGGATCTCGACGCGGACCGTGCCGGGGCGCGCGGGGCCGGCGACGTTGATCTCGATCGGTTCCGTGCCGTCGCGGTCGAACTTCGCCGCGTTCTCCGCGAGGTTGGAGATCGCCCGGGTCAACGCGCCGGGGCGGCCGTCGGTGGTCGTGTCGCCGCTCGCGCGGACCGTGATCTCGCGGCCGGTGCGGCGCCGGGCCAGGCCTGCGACGTCCTCGGCGATGTCGGCGAGGTCCACCCGCTGCGGCGGCTCGGTGTCGGACTGACCGGCCGCGAGGTCGACGAGTTCGTTGACCAGGTCGGTCAGTTCGCGCGCCTCCTGGGAGAGGTCGGCGACCAGTTCGAGGCGCGTGGCGGGGGGCAGTTCGTCGATGCGGCGGAGCAGGGAGATGTTCGTACGGAGCGAGGTGAGAGGGGTGCGGAGTTCGTGGCCCGCGTCCTGGACCAGCCGGCGCTGGTCCTCCTCGGACTGGGCCAGGCGGCCCAGCATGCGGTCGAAGGCGCGGCCGAGGCGGCCCACCTCGTCGTAGCCGGCGACGGGTACGACGATGCCGAGCCGGCGCGTGCGGGCCACGTCCTCCGCCGCCGAGGTGAGGACGATCAGGCGGCGGGTGATGCGCCGGGCCAGCCACCAGCCGACCAGACCCGCGCCGGTCACCACCGCGGCCATCAGGATCAGCGTCCGCTGCTGCAACGCCCGCAGCAGGTCCTCGGTGTCGCTGAACTCCTGCGCCACCTGCACCGCGCCCTGCCGCTCGCCCAGCGAGACGGTCGCGACACGGTAGACGTCGGCGCCGACGTCGACCTCCTTGTGCTCGGCGATCGTCCCGGCCACCCGGTCGGCCGCGATCCCCCGGTCGGCGGCCGTGACCGGCAGCGCAGGACTGCCGGAGTCGACGACCGAACCGTCCGCCCCCAGCACCTGCACATCGGTCCGGGCCGGGCGCACGATGTCGTGCCCCGGCGCCGAGGAGGAGAAGTCGGCCGGGGTCATCTTGTGCTGGCGCACCTCGTCGCGCAGATCCTGCACGACCTGGTCGAACACCGACTCCTGGTCGACCCGGACCAGCCGCGCGGCGGCGCTGTACGACAGCACGCCGACCAGCACCGTGACGGCCGCGGTCACCGCCGCGAAGGACACCGCGAACGTGGTGCGCAGGGAGACCAGGCCGGGCCGCCGTCTGACCAGCAGGCGCCGCAGCCGCCCCACTCAGTCCTCCCGCAGCACGTAACCCACACCGCGCACCGTGTGGATCAGCGCGGGTGCCCCCGGATCGTCGAGCTTGCGGCGCAGGTAGCCGACGTACACGGCCAGGTTCTTGGAACCGGGCCCGAAGTCGTAGCCCCAGATCCGGTCGTAGATCGTGGAGTGGTCGAGCACGATCCCCGCGTTGCGGACCAGCAGCTCCAGCAGTTCGAACTCGGTCCGCGTCAGCTCCAGCTCACGCCCGCCCCGCCAGGCCCGCCGCGCCTGCATGTCCATCCGCAGCCCGGCCGCCTCGATCTGCCGGTCACTGTGCTGCGGCTCCTTCGGTACGTCGACCAGGGCGCCGTTGCCCGAACTGGTCCGGCGCAGCAGGGCGCGCAACCTCGCGAAGACCTCCTCCACGTCGAAGGGCTTCACCACATAGTCGTCGGCGCCCGCGTCGAGGCCCGCGATGCGGTCGGCGGTCTCCACGAGAGCCGTCAGCATGAGGATCGGGGTGCGGTCGCCCTCGGCGCGCAGCACCCGGCAGACCTGGAGGCCGTCGATGCCGGGCATCATCACGTCCAGCACCAGCACGTCCGGTGGGGTGCGGTGGGCCTGCGCCAGCGCCTCCACGCCGTCGGCGACCGCCGTGACCTGGTAGCCCTCCAGGCTCAGGGCGCGCTCCAGGGCGTGACGGATGGCGCGGTCGTCTTCGGCGAGCAGCACAGTTTGGGACACGTCCCCCAGTCTGCCAATGCCTCCGGCGGATCGGCGGAGTGTGTGGGCCTACGATCAGCCTTTTTACCCGGATCTCACCCTTGGGGGCGCCGTCCTCTGGGGGCTGCCGCCCCCAGACCCCCGCTGTCGGCCTGGACGGCCTCGTCCTCAAACGCCGGACGGGCTGGTTGGCGCGAGCGCTGCAAGCTGATCAGCGAAGGGGATCACCTCGAAGTCGTCCCGCTTCTCCGTCCGTGTCGCCGACAGGCCCGTCATCAGAGCTGCCAGCTCCCCCGCCGCCCGCTCGATCCGCTCCGGCAGTCCCTCCGATCCCCAGTCCTCCGAAGCCGCGTACACCCCGGTCGGGACGACCACGGCACGGAGGTAGGAGAAGAGGGGACGCAGGGCGTGGTCCAGGACCAGTGAGTGCCGGGCCGTGCCACCCGTCGCGGCGATCAGTACGGGCTTGCCCACCAGCGCGTCCTTCTCCAGCACGTCGAAGAAGGACTTGAAGAGTCCGCTGTACGAGCCCGAGAAGACCGGCGTGACGACGATCAGGCCGTCGGCGTCGGTCACCGCCTGCTGGGCGGCGGAGAGCGCCTTGCCGGGAAAACCGTTGGTGAAGTTGTGCGCGATCTCCACAGCGAGGTCGCGCAGCTCCACCACCTGTATCTCCGCCGACGTACGACCCGCCGTGGCCGCCGCCAACCGATCCGCCAGCAACCTCGTCGAGGACGGCACGCTCAGCCCCGCCGAGACGACTACGAGCTTCATGCCACGGTCTCCTTCTCCGTCTCGTTCTCCGTACGCGGCTTCTGCGCGGCGGCCAGCAGGGACGCGTGCGTCGGAGCCTCCGGTACATCCGCCGGACGGCCCTTCGCGAACTCCTCGCGGAGCACCGGCACGACCTCCTCGCCGAGCAGGTCGAGCTGCTCCAGGACGGTCTTCAGCGGGAGTCCGGCGTGGTCCAGCAGGAAGAGCTGGCGCTGGTAGTCACCGGCGTAGTCCTGGAACGCGAGGGTCTTCTCGATGACCTCCTGCGGGGAGCCGACGGTCAGCGGGGTCTGGTCGGTGAAGTCCTCCAGGGACGGCCCGTGGCCGTAGACCGGCGCGTTGTCGAAGTACGGGCGGAACTCGCGCACCGCGTCCTGCGAGTTCTTCCGCATGAAGACCTGGCCGCCCAGCCCGACGATCGCCTGTTCCGGCGTGCCGTGCCCGTAGTGGGCGTACCGCGCCCGGTACAGCTCGACCATCCGCTTGGTGTGGTCGGCCGGCCAGAAGATGTTGTTGTGGAAGAAGCCGTCGCCGTAGTACGCGGCCTGCTCGGCGATCTCCGGCGAGCGGATCGAGCCGTGCCAGACGAAGGGCGGTACGTCGTCCAGCGGGCGGGGGGTGGACGTGAAGCTCTGGAGCGGCGTGCGGAACTTGCCCTCCCAGTCCACGACGTCCTCGCGCCACAGCCGGTGCAGCAGGGCGTAGTTCTCGATGGCGAGGTTGATGCCCTGGCGGATGTCCTGGCCGAACCAGGGGTAGACCGGGCCGGTGTTGCCGCGGCCCATCATCAGGTCGACGCGGCCGTCGGCCAGCTGCTGGAGCATCGCGAAGTCCTCGGCGATCTTCACCGGGTCGTTCGTGGTGATGAGCGTGGTGGACGTGGAGAGGATCAGCTTCTCCGTCTGCGCGGCGATGAAGCCGAGCATTGTCGTCGGGGACGACGGCACGAAGGGCGGGTTGTGGTGCTCGCCGGTCGCGAAAACGTCGAGGCCGACCTCTTCCGCCTTCAGCGCGATGGCGACCATGGCCTTGATGCGCTCGCGCTCGGTCGGCGTCCGGCCCGTCGTCGGGTCCGGCGTGACGTCGCCGACGCTGAAGATCCCGAACTGCATGGTCGCTCATCCTCCATGTTGTTGACTGTTCAACTATACCCACGGAACGGTCGCCCGCGTACGGCTATTCCCGTCAGTGGTCCGGGGTGGCGCCCCGGCCCTCGACGACCGTTTCGCGGCCCTCGACGACCGTTTCGCGGCCCGCGAGGACCGTTTCGCGGAACGACGCCACCACCGGGCGGAGATCCACCCGGTGCCAGGCCGCCCACAGCTGGACCGACCCGCCGTACCAGGGCAGCTCGCGCACCGCGACGCCGTCCGTCGTGCCGCGCAGCATGCTCTTCTGGATCAGCGCGAGGCCGAGGCCGGAGGCGACCAGGCCCAGGGCGGTGAGGGGATCGGCCGCGTCGAGACGGATGTCCGGGGTGAAGCCCGAGGCCACGCAGGACGCGACGAACGTGTCCCGCCAGGCCGGGTCCCGGGAGTCGTCGCCCACGGCGATCCAGGGCTGACCGTCCAGGGCGGCAGGGGTCAACTCCCTTTGCCCTACGAGGGGATGCCCGGCCGGCAGCGCGAGCAGCAGGGGGTCGCTCAGCAACGGGGCCGCGTCCAGGTCCGGGTCGTCCTCCGACGGAGGCGTCCGTACCAGCGCGATGTCCAGGCTGCGTTGGCGCAGACCCTCGAACTGGTCGGCCGACTCCTGGTCGTACAACGCGACGTGGATGCCCGGGTGTTGATCGCGCAGGGTGCGCAGGGCGGTGGGCAGGACGCCCGTGTGCATCGCGTCGGCGACGTAACCGATGCACAGGCCGCCCTCCTCGCCCCGGCCGAGCCGGCGGCCCAGGTTCTCCAGGCGGTCCGCGTGCCGCAGCAGGGCGTGCGCCTCGGTCAGGAAGACGCGGCCGTCGGAGGTCAGCCGGATGCGCTGCTGGCTGCGTTCGAAGAGGGTCAGGCCGAGGTTCTTCTCCAGTTGGGCGATCTGCCGGCTGAGCGGCGACTGGGAGATGTGCAGCTGCTCGGCGGCCCGGCCGACGTGTTCGACCTCGGCGACGGCGACGAAGTAGCGGAGTTGGCGCAGGTCAAGCATGTAGGACCTCGAAGGACTCAAGTGTGTCCGAGTGAGTCTTGGACAGTCTCATCCCTGGATCCTAGCCTCGAACCATGAGCATCAAGAACCTCCTGCCCAGCACCCTCGGCGCCCTCCCCGGCGCCCCCAGCACTCCCGGCACCCACTCCCCCGGCGTCCGCCCCGGCACCCTCGGCTTCGGCACCGCGCCCCTCGGCAACATGTTCCGCGCGATCCCCGACGAGGAGGCCGCGGCCACCGTCGAAGCCGCCTGGGACCAGGGCATCCGGTACTTCGACACCGCGCCCTTCTACGGCGCCGGGCTCGCCGAGATCCGGCTGGGCGAGGTTCTGGCGCGGCACCCGCGCGACGCGTTCGTCCTCAGCACGAAGGTCGGCCGCGTCATCCTCGACGAGATCGAGGACCCGGCCGCGCGCGACCTCGGCGAGAAGGGCGGCCTCTTCGAACACGGACGCCCGAACAAGATGGTCAACGACTACTCCGCCGACGCCACCCTCCGCTCCGTCGAGGACAGCCTCGAGCGCCTGCGGACCGACCGCCTCGACATCGTGTGGGTGCACGACGTGGCCCAGGACTTCTACGGCGACGAGTGGCTGGCGGTGTACGAGAGCGCCCGCACCGGCGCGTTCCGCGTGCTGCAGCGGCTGCGCGAGGAGGGGGTCATCAAGGCCTGGGGCCTGGGCGTCAACCGCGTGGAGCCCCTGGAACTCACCCTCGACCTGGACGAACCGAAGCCCGACGCCTTCCTCCTCGCCGGTCGGTACACGCTCCTCGACCACGACCGCGCCCTCCAGCGCCTGCTGCCGGCCGCCGCCGCGCAGGACGTCGACATCGTGGTCGGCGGGCCCTACAGCTCGGGCATCCTCGCCGGCGGCACGCACTTCGAGTACCAGCAGGCACCCGCGCACATCATCGACAAGGTCGCGCGCATCAAGGCGCTCGCCGACCGGCACGGCATCGGCATCAAGTCGGCCGCCCTCCAGTTCTCCCTCGCCCACCCGGCGACGGCAGCCGCGATACCCGGCGCCACCAGGCCCAGCCGCATAGCCGAGGACGTGGCGGCGCTGAGCGAGCCGATCCCGGCGGCGTTCTGGACGGACCTGCGCGGGGAGGACCTGATCGCACCGGACGCGCCTGTGCCGACGGCCTGACGTCGGGCCCGGGGGCGGGGGCCCGGGGCCGAGGGCCAGGGGCCGAGGGCCAGGGGCCGAGGGCCAGGGGCCGAGGGCCAGGGGCCGAGGGCCAGGGGCCGAGGGCCAGGGGACCGGGAGCGGGGACCAGGGGCCGGGAGCCGGGGCCGAGGACCGGGGACCGGGAGCCGAGGACCGGGGACCGGGGACCGGGAGCCGGGGACCGGGAGCCGGGAGTCGGGGACCGGGAGCCGGGGACCGGGAGCCGAGAGTCGGGGACCGGGAGCCGGGGACCGAGGACCGGGGGCCAAGGGCCGAGGGACCGGGGGCCAAGGGCCGAGGGACCGGGGGCTCCCCTTACCCGGCGACCGAGCCTCCACCCCACCCCGGATCCCGTCCCGTCCCCGCCAGCAACCGCTCGAACGCCGACGCACCCTCCGGCGCCCGTACCGGCTCCCCGAAGACGCCCATCTTCTTGGCTGTCGGTGCCAACTCGGCCACCGTGTCCGTCAGTTGGGCCACGATCGCGTCGTCGGCGTCCGGGTACTCCTGGCCCGTCGCCCGTGCCAGGTCCCACACATGCACCGTGAGATCGAGCAACGCCATCGAGCCCACCAGCCGCGCGGGCATGTCCATCGCGCCGGTGGTGCCCTCCTCGGCGCCGGGCGCGGACCAGGCCGCCACCAGCCGGTCCGCCTCGCCCGCGAACCGCTCGCGCCAGTCCGGCCCCTCGCCGACCCGGTCGGGCGTCTCGCCGAAGTCCGACGCCTCCTTCACGGCCAGCCGCTGGAACTGCACGACCACCTGGAAGAGGTGATTGACCAGGGCCTTCACGTCGTACTCCGCGCAGGGCGTGGGCGCGACGAGCGACGCGTCGGAGATGCCGACCACCACCGCCACCGCCGGCCCACGCGCCATGGCCAGCAGCTCACCGATGCCGTACGTAGCCACACTCTTCGTGTCCATGCCTCGACCGTACGGACGCCGGGGCCGGCCCTTCTTGAAGAAACGCGACGCCCGAGGACCCGCGCCGCCCAGCGCAGCGCGTCGTACGATCCGGCCATGGCCGCCCCCCGCCGCCGCGACACCCGCGGGATCGTCGACCCCTCCGGGCTGCTGACCCGGGTGAGGTTCCGCCGCCACGAGCCCGCCGAGCCGCTGCGCCGGTACGTCGAGCGGTACTGGTTCATCGACTGGGACCTGCCCGAGCCCTACGCCTCCCACGTCGTCGCGCACCCGTCCGTCAACCTCACCTTCCAGTGGGACGGCATCGACACGGACGACACCCCGCCCTACGCCGAACTGACCGGCATCCCGCACGGCCTCTACACCAGGAAGATCACCGGCGAGGGCCGGGTGTGCGGGGTGAAGTTCCGCCCCGGCGGCTTCCGGCCGTACACCCCCGAACTGCCCGCCTCGCACTGGACGGGCCGCGTCCTCGACGCCCGGGACGTCTTCGCACAGGCCTCGCCGGCCACCGCCCGCGCCGTCGTGGACCCGGCCGACGATGCCACCCGCATCGCCGCCCTGGACGCCTTCCTGCTCCCCCTCGCCCCTCCCCCGGACCCCCAGGCCGACCTCGCCGTGGACCTCGTCGAACGCGCCCGCACCGACCGCACGATCCGCCGCGTCGACGACTTCGCCCAGGTCGCCGGCCTCTCCGTACGGGCGCTGCAACGGCTCTTCTCGGCGTACGTCGGTGTCGCCCCGAAATGGGTCATCCTCCGTTACCGCATCCACGAGGCCCTCGAACTCGCCGGCACCCGACGCGAGGTCGACTGGGCCGCACTCGCCGCCGACCTCGGCTACGCCGACCAGGCCCACCTGGTGCGGGACTTCACGGCGACGGTGGGCGTCCCGCCGAAGACGTACGCCCAGACGACGGACGCACAACCGCCGACCTGATCGACGCCCCACTCCCCGTGCCCCTCACGGGACCAGCACCAACCGCCCCCGCACCCCGCCCTCCGCGAGCCGGGCGTGCGCCTTGGCGGCCTCCGCCAGCGGGAACGTCTCGGCCACCCGAAGACTCAACACCTCCGCGTCGACCAGCGCCACCAACTCCGCGAGCCGCGCCCCGTCGGCGGCGACCTCCACGGCGGTGGTCCGCACCCCGCGCACGGAGGCCGGCTGCCCGCCCGGCCGGAACCCGACGTAGGCGCCCCCGTCCCGCACCGTCGCCAGCGCCGTCTCACCGAGGATCGCCGCGTCCAGTACGGCGTCGAAGCTCCCGTTCTCGACGGAACCGCTCGTGAAGTGCGCGGCCCCCAGCGACCGTACGAGCTCCGCGTCGCCCTCCCGGGCGAGTCCGGTCACCAACACACCCCGGTGCGTGGCGAGTTGGACGGCGTACCCACCGACCGCACCCGCCGCACCGGTGACGAGGAGGGACTGGCCCTGCTCCAACTCCAGCAGATCCAGGGCCTGTACGGCGGTCAGGCCGTTCAGCGGCAGGGTCGCGGCGTGCACGGCGTCGACCGTCACCGGCGCCTTCGCGAGCGCGCCGGCCGCCGCGACGACGTACTCGGCGTGGGCGCCGAGCGGTCGCACCATGCCGGGGGTCATCGCGACCACCTGGTCACCCACGCTCCACTCGCCGCCGCCGTCGCCGATGGCGTCCACCGTCCCGGCCACGTCCCACCCGAGCCCGATCCGCTCCCCCTCGCCCCCGAAGAAACCGCCCCGCACCCCCTCGTCCACCTGGTTCAGCGTGGCCGCGGCCACCTTGATCCGCACCTGCCCCGCCGCCGGCTCGGGCACGTCCGTCTCCACGACCTCCACGACCTCGGGCCCACCAAAACGGTTCACGACTACTGCACGCATGACGACTGTCTCCCTATACCTACTGGTCAGCCCGGGTATCCCCGCAGCTGTCAGCAACCCTAGGAAGAGCTACTATCGATTCGTAAGTAGTTACCTGAAAGTGCCTACCTACCCCGGAAGTGAGCGAGAGCCCGCCATGCCGACCACGACCGCAGCTCAGCGACGCGAGCAGGCCCGCGTCCAGTACGACGCGTTCATCCGGTCCTGCCCCACCAACCAGCTCCTGGACCGGCTCAGCGACAAATGGGTCAGCCTCGTCGTCGCCGCCCTCTCGACCGGCCCCATGCGCTACAGCGACCTCGGCCGCAAACTCGCCGGCGTCAGCCCCAAGATGCTGACCCAGACCCTCCGCTCACTGGAACGCGACGGCATCCTCACCCGCACCGTCACCCCGTCCGTCCCGGTCCGCGTCGACTACGAACTCACCGAACTGGGCGCCAGCCTGGCCCAGTTGATGACCGCGGTGAAGGCCTGGGCGGAGACGCACATCGAGGAGGTCCACGAGGCACGGGACCGCTACGACGCCGAGGCGGAGAGCCCGAAGGAGACGGCGCGTCAGAAGGAGACGGGGCGTCAGAAGTAGTACTCGTCCCCACTGTCCAGCACGAGCACCCGCTGCTGGTCATTGGCCCGGTTGTGGTCCACCGCGCCCCCGCTCCAGACGGTGTCCAGCTCCAGCAGCACCTCGCTCGGCGCCCCCCGCAGCCGTACCCGCATGCTGATCGGCGCCCCGAGATCGTCCGCGGCCAGGGCCCCCACCCGGCACAACACCACCCGCGGCCCCGACCGCGCACACCCGTCCGGCAGCACCTGCCCATTGGCGAGCGGCGCCGACCAGCGCAGCCGCACGGTCGCGTCCGGCACGGCGGACGGCCCGTGATTGCGCGGGGTGAACCGGACGTCGACGCGCCCGTCGGCCATGGAGGCGGCCCCGTGATAGGCGAGATCGGCCTCGGGCCCACCCACCGCACCAGCGGGTACGCCCCCCGCTCCCACCGCCGCCAGCGCGGCCAACCCCACCGCGAGAACCCTGCGCATACCCACTCCTCACTCGCCACGGACGTACGCATGTATCCCCCGCCACGCCATCGGCAGGCGCCGTCCAACAGGTGACAGCGCCCGTGCCAAGCTGGCGGACATGCTGATCGTCCGTTCCGCGGCCCTCTTCGTCGTCGCCGCCGTCTTCGAGATCGGCGGCGCCTGGCTGGTCTGGCAGGGCGTACGCGAACACCGCGGCTGGCTGTGGATCACCGGCGGCATCCTCGCCCTCGGCGCCTACGGCTTCGTGGCCACCTTCCAGCCCGACGCCCACTTCGGCCGCATCCTCGCGGCATACGGCGGCATCTTCGTGGCGGGTTCATTGGCATGGGGCGCGGTGGCGGACGGTTATCGGCCGGACCGCTGGGACATCGGGGGCGCGCTGATCTGCCTGGCGGGAATGGCGGTCATCATGTGGGCCCCTAGAAACTAGGGGCGAGTCGGCCGACCCGCCTTTAGGGGCGCGGGGCTGTATCGATTTGCGGCTCCGCCGCGTGGGCGCGACCAGCCACGGACAACCCGCACCCGGCACACAACAGCCACCCACCACGGCGGGCCCCCACACACCCCTCCTATCCTGGCGATAGCCACCCGCACCGTTGCCCAAGGAGCACCCATGTCCCGAATCGCGATCGTCACGGGCGCAAGCAGCGGCATCGGCGCGGCAACGGCCCGACAGCTCGCCGCCGCCGGCTACCGCGTAGTCCTCACCGCCCGCCGCAAGGACCGCATCGAGGCACTGGCGGAAGAGATCACCCAGGCAGGCCACGCGGCGACGGCGTACCAGCTGGACGTGACGGACCGAGCCGCGGTGGACGAGTTCGCGACGGCCTTCAAGTCGATCGGCGTACTGGTCAACAACGCCGGCGGAGCCCTCGGCGCCGACCCCGTCGCCACCGGCGACCCCGCCGACTGGCGCACGATGTACGAGACGAACGTCATCGGCACCCTGAACCTCACCCAGGCCCTGCTCCCCAAGCTCGTCGCGAGCGGCGACGGCACGGTGGTCGTCATCTCCTCCACCGCGGGCCACGGCACGTACGAGGGCGGCGGTGGCTATGTAGCCGCCAAGCACGGCGCCCACGTCCTCGCCGAGACCCTGCGCCTGGAGATCGTCGGCCAGCCGGTCCGCGTCATCGAGATCGCACCCGGCATGGTCCGCACGGACGAGTTCGCGCTGACCCGCTTCAACGGCGACGAGGAGCGCGCGGCGAAGGTCTACCAGGGCGTCGCCGAGCCCCTCACCGCGGACGACGTGGCCGAGACGATCACCTGGGCCGTCACCCGCCCCAGCCACGTCAACGTGGACCTCCTGGTCCTGCGCCCCCGCGCCCAGGCCTCCAACACCAAGGTCCACCGGGAACTGTGACGCGCGGTGCCGCACGCCGACCGGCGTGCGGCACCGCGCAGTTCAGCCTTGAGCCACCGGCCCCCGGGCCTCCGGCTCGTCAGCCCTTCACGCACACGACCTGCTTCAGCTTCGCCACGACCTCCACCAGGTCCCGCTGCTGCTCGATGACCTGCTCGATCGGCTTGTAGGCGCCCGGGATCTCGTCCACGACGCCGGAGTCCTTACGGCACTCCACGCCCCGCGTCTGCTCCTCCAGGTCCTTCGTGGAGAACCGCCGCTTGGCCGCCGTACGGCTCATGCGCCGACCGGCGCCGTGAGACGCCGAGTTGAAGGCCTTCGCGTTGCCGAGGCCCTTCACGATGTACGAGCCGGTGCCCATGGAGCCGGGGATGATCCCGAACTCGCCGGAGCCGGCCCGGATCGCGCCCTTGCGGGTGACGAGCAGGTCCATGCCCTCGTAGCGCTCTTCCGCCACGTAGTTGTGGTGCGCGCTGATCTCGGGCTCGAAGGTCGGCTTCGCCTTCCGGAACTCCTTGTGGATCACGTCCTTCAGGAGCGCCATCATGATCGAGCGGTTGCGCTTGGCGTACTCCTGCGCCCAGAACAGGTCGTTGCGGTACGCCGCCATCTGCGGGGTGTCCGCGACGAAGACGGCGAGGTCGCGGTCGACCAGGCCCTGGTTGTGCGGGAGCTTCTGGGCGATGCCGATGTGGTGCTCGGCCAGTTCCTTGCCGATGTTCCGGGAACCGGAGTGCAGCATCAGCCAGACAGAACCGGTCGTATCCGTGCACACCTCGATGAAGTGATTTCCGGATCCGAGCGTTCCCATCTGCTTTCCGGCGCGCTCGTGACGGAACTTGACCGTGTCGGCGATTCCGTCGAACCGCTCCCAGAAGTCGTCCCACCCCGCGGTGGCGAACCCGTGGAAGCTCCCCGGCTTGACCGGATCGTCGTGCATCCCCCGCCCCACCGGAATCGCCTGCTCGATCTTCGACCGCAGCCGCGACAGGTCCCCGGGAAGGTCGTTCGCCGTCAGTGAGGTCCGTACCGCCGACATCCCGCAGCCGATGTCCACGCCCACCGCGGCCGGGCACACGGCCCCGTGCATCGCGATGACGGAGCCGACCGTCGCACCCTTGCCGTAGTGGACGTCCGGCATGACCGCGAGGCCCTTGATCCACGGGAGGGTCGCGACGTTGCGCAGCTGCTGGAGCGCGCCCTCGTCGACCGACGCGGGGTCGGTCCACATACGGATGGGAACCTTCGCCCCCGGCAGCTCTACGTACGACATCTCGTCCTCATTCCCCCGGAACAGCAACAAAGCAAGTGAAAGTCTTGAATCGCATTAGCGACGCCAGGTGGGCCAAAAGAGACAACGGACCGGCGTCCACGGCCATGCGTGCGATAGACATTGTCTCCAGGGGACGCCCCGGTGCGGCAAGCGATTAACCAGCGGGGACACTGGAAGACCTGGCATGTCTACGGCCACCGGGCCGCCGTCGAGAGGAGCCCGTCCGTGCAGCGGAAGGCATACGTACCCGGCGCCGCCGCGCTACTCGCGGCGCTGCTGGCCGGCTGCACCGGCGGGTCCGGGGACACGGGTTCCACGGACAACTCCAACCCGGGTGACCCCAACGCGCCGACCGTCTCGGCCCAGCCGGGCCGGTACAACAGCCTCCCGGAGGCCTGCGGCGCGGTCAGCCAGGGCAACCTCGACTCGCTGCTGCCGGGCGCCAAGGAGATCACCGACGAGGACCAGCGGACCAAGTCCTACGCGGGCGAGGCCACGCAGACCTTCGACACCGACCGCAAGGTGGGCTGCCGTTGGAAGGTCGAGTCCGCGGACGCCACCGACCACCTCCACGTCGACTTCGAGCGGGTCGTCTCCTACGACAACGCCGTGAGCGACGACACATCCGCGAAGGAGGTCTTCGCGGAGAAGGAGGTCGCCGCCGACCTCCCGGAACCGGCCACCTCCAGCCCGGATGCCGAGAACAGCGCGAGCGACACCGCGTCCCCCACGGCGAGTTCCTCCGCCTCCGCCACCGCCGACCCCTCGGATTCCGCCTCGGGCTCGCCCTCCGGCTCCGTCACGCCCTCCGATCTCCAGCCCCGCGTCCTGGACGGCCTCGGCGACGAGGCGTACCTCGACGACGCGTTGAGCGGCTCCGCCTCCGCGGCCCAGCCGCGCACGGTGACTGTGGTGTTCCGCACGTCCAACGTCATCGTGACGATCGAGTACGAGGAGCAGCCGGCCGGTGGCGGCAGCACCCCGGACAGCAAGGAAATGCAGGACAAGGCCCGGAAACTGGCCTCTCAACTGGCCGACACACTGAGCGGCTGACCCCCTCCGGGCGCCTCCACGTGCCCGTTCGCAAAGCGGATGAAGCCGAACCGCACAGCTTCTTCACCGACTACCGTGGCCCCTCGGACCCGATCCGACGGCAGGAACCACAAGCGTCATGAGTGAAGGAACCATGCAGCGACCAGCACAGCCAGTCCGACGGAACGAGCGAGACCGACGGGGGAAGCGGCGCCACCGCGTCCTTGTCGGCGCGGCCGCCCTCCCCGCACTGCTGCTCGCCGCCGGCTGCTCCTCCGACTCCGACTCCGGTGACGGCGGCGGCAGCAGCGCGGCCGGCGGGGACGGCTCGGCCTCCGCGAGCGCGGCACCGACCGTGCAGGCGGCGGCGTACCAGAAGCTGCCGGACTCCTGCGCCGTACTGTCGAAGAAGACGTTGACCTCGCTCGTGCCCAAGGGCGCGAAGTCCGGCAAGGAGGGCACGTCGAGCGACACGGGCACGCGGGCGAGCTGCTCCTGGAACAGCCTGGACAACAACGGCGTGAAGGGCTCGCAGTTCCGCTGGCTGAACGTCTCGCTGCTGCGCTTCGAGTCGGACGTCACGCGCGGCGAGGGCGACAAGCTGGCGCAGACGTACTTCGACAAGCAGGTCAAGGACGCCCAGGCGACACCGGGCGCGAAGAACACGAAGGCGCAGCCGGTGACCGGGATCGGTGACGCGGCGACCCTCGTGCGCTACGACCTGAAGAAGAAGGAAGGCGCCTTCAAGCAGCAGACGATCGTGACGCGCGTCGAGAACGTCGTCGTCACGCTCGACTACAACGGCGCGGGTCTGGCCGGCGAGAAGACGCCGAACGCGGACACGCTCGCCAAGCTGGCGCAGAAGGCGGCCGCGGAGGCGGTCGGCGCGGTGTCGGCGGCCAACGGCGCGGGCACGGGCACCGGTTCGGGCACGGGGTCGAGCACGGGATCGGGCTCCGGCTCAGATTCCGGTTCTGCAACGACGACCCCGGCTCCCTCCAAGTCCGCGTCCACCTCGGCCTCTCCGTCCACCGCGAAGTCCGCAACCCCGTCCAAGTCTGCTGCGAAGAAGAGCTGACGGGGGCCACCGGCAACCCGTGCGCCGCACACATGTGCCACTCTGTTGCGCGCAACAACACGCACTGGGAGGGGAGTACGGGTGGCCGCGCCAATGCAGCTGACTCGGATGCACCGCGTTCTCATCGGCGTGGTCGTGTTCGGCGCTGTGATCATCGCCGGCATCGGCTTCGCCGGTTCGTACGCGGCGGTCCGCGAGTTGGCACTCAAGAAGGGCTTCGGGAACTTCGCGTACGTGTTCCCGATCGGCATCGACGCGGGCATCTGCGTCCTGCTCGCCCTCGACCTCCTGCTGACCTGGATCCGCATACCGTTCCCGCTGCTGCGCCAGACGGCATGGCTGCTGACGGTCGCCACGATCGCCTTCAACGGCGCGGCGGCCTGGCCCGACCCGCTGGGCGTGGGCATGCACGCGGTCATCCCGGTGCTGTTCGTCGTCTCGGTCGAGGCGGCCCGGCACGCGATCGGCCGCATCGCCGACATCACGGCCGACAAGCACATGGAGGGCGTCCGCCTCACCCGCTGGCTGCTCTCCCCCATCCCGACCTTCCTCCTCTGGCGCCGGATGAAGCTGTGGGAGCTGCGCTCCTACGAGCAGGTCATCAAGCTGGAGCAGGACCGCCTCGTCTACCAGGCCCGCCTCAACTCCCGCTTCGGCCGCGCCTGGCGCCGCAAGGCCCCGGTCGAGTCCCTGATGCCCCTGCGCCTGGCCCGCTACGGCGTCCCGCTGGCCGAGACCGCCCCCGCGGGTCTGGCCGCCGCGGGCATCGAGCCCGTACTCCTGCCCCCGGCCCCGCAGTTGGAGGCGGCCCCAGCCGTCGTCCAGACCAACCAGGCGCCGGTCCGGGAAGAACTCCCCGCGCCGGAACCGCCGCAGCAGGCCCACGCCGAAGAGGTCGCCCCCGAACAGCAGAACCCCTGGCTGCATTCGCGCGACCCGCAGTCCATCGCGTACCAGGGCGGCTACGACCCGAACTTCGACCCGGACATCGCGGACGCCCAGTGGTACGAGCAGGAGCAGGCCCAGCAGTTCCAGGCCCAGCAGGAGTACCAGTCCCAGCAGCAGTACGAGGAGCAGCGCCGCTTCGAGGAGCAGCAGCGGTTCCAGGAGCGCCGGCTCTTCGAGCAGCAGACGATTCCTCAGCAGTACGAGGAGCCGCAGATGCCGGAGCCCTCGCCTGAGGACACCGGCACGTTCCCGATCCCGGCAGGACCTGGCCGTACCCGTGAGATGGGCGCGGGAGGCGGCACGGAGCCGAGCGAGGACGACTACTACCTCATCTTCAAGAAGTCGATAGACGGCAGCTACCCGACCGGCGGCCAGTTCCGCGGCGACGTAGAGGCCACGTACGGCATCACGCTCCCGCAGCGCGAGGCCGACCGCATGGTCAACCGCTTCACCAACCGCCACACGGCGGAACTCCAGGAAGACCACATCGCGTAGACCGCGGATCTTCTACGACGACGGGGGCCCCGGTGCTGATCAGCACCGGGGCCCCCCC
>NZ_JBSFXO010000017.1:0-324119 GCF_053595415.1 Streptomyces sp. NPDC002499 | reverse complement strand
GGAGCCACTGCGGGAACGTCGTCGCGGGCATCCACAGGCCGCCCAGCAGGGACAGGCCGAAGTAGGTGATCATCGTGATCGGGCGGACCGCGTCGTGCACGGCCGAAACCCTGGTACCGGAAACCGGGCGTCCAACCGTCCGCTTTCGACACTCGGACGCCCGGCCTCGTCGGCGCTCAGCCGATCTGCGGCACCTCGTCGCTGACCCGCACCGCGAACTCCGACCACAGGTCGGCGAACTGACGGGCCAGGTCGGCAACGATGTCGGTGCAGTGCGGAGGGACGTTGTTGATGATGGCGTCCCACTCCTCCTTGCGCACCGTGTGCAGCGCGAGCAGGCGCAGCAGGTTGCGTCCCGTCTCCGTGAACCGCAGGGCCGGGTCGGCCGTCAGACGTTTCACGAGCGCGGCCCGGTCCAGCACCGGCTCCCCGCGGGAACGGCCGCCCGTGCGGGCGAGCCCCAGTGCGGTGACCTCGGACCGGTCGGTCCGGGTGTCGGTCCCGCCTCGGCGCCTGCGCGGCAGCGGGTCCTCGCCGTTGCGCAGCCGGTTGCGTACGTCGCGGGCCGTCTCCGGGGAGATGCCCGCCGCCCGGGCCACCTGACGCAGTGACAGGCTCGGGTCCTCGGTGAGCAACTCCTGTGCGTGCAGCCGCCCCACGCTGCCGTCGACCGGTCGCAGCCGGCCGTCCTGACCCAGGCGGTGCCCGGTCGACCCGGCGTCCGAGCTCATCCGGCGCCGCAGGTCACCGACGGTCCCCGGGGAGATCCCGGTGACGGAGGCGACCCGCCGGTCCGACCACTGAGGGTGCGTCACGATGATGCGGTCGGCGGCGCGTTTACGGTCCGACAGGGCCAGTGGCAGACCGTGGGCGACGTTCAGTCTCACCGCCAGGACGAAGGCCGCCGCCTCGTCCCCGTCGAAGAACCTGGCGGTGATGGTGTGTCCGCCCCGAAGGCGGGTCGCCTTCAGCCGGTGGAAGCCGTCGATGACACGCATCGTCGACCGGTGCACCGTGATGGGCGGCAGCGGATCCTGGATCGCGGCGAGTATTTGAATGTGTTCGGGCCGTTCTCCGGCCAGTCGTGGCGAACCCGAGAGATCGAGCGTGTCGATTTCGACTTCCACGACCGGCTGTTGATCGAGTTCTTCCTCCTCGGGTTCCGTCCCGGCGCCTCGCTTTGCCTGGGATTGCGGGAACCACCCTGTTTCCAATGCCCTCGACTCCCCCCGGACGATGTTGAGCAAAAGATCTCAGCGGTTGTCGTGCTTCCGCGTATGTGTCCGAAATTAACAGCATCGAATCCACATCGAAACCCCTGCTCGCAGCGCCCGGACAACCCTTACACCCCCTGTTTCCTAGGGGTTTCGAGAGCCGGGTAAACGGCGGGAATGGCACGTTCCTCGGAGGAGCAGGAGGTGCCGTGGGAGGTCAGTTCGCGCGGGCGACCCGGCGGGCGCCGGGACGGGCGGCCAGCGGCATGGCGAGGGAACGGCCCATCAGCGGCGACAGGATGGTGACGGCGTCGGCGATCTCCCGGATGTCGTCTCCGGTGAGTGCCTGTTCGCCGTCGCACAGCGCCTGTTCGGGCCGCGGGTGTACATCGACGATGACACCGTCCGCGCCGGCCGCGAGCGCGGCCCGGGCCAGAGGTACGACCAGGTCGCGGCGGCCCCCCGAGTGCGAGGGGTCCACGATGACGGGCAGGTGCGACAGCCGCTGGACGACCGGGACGGCGCTGATGTCCAGGGTGTTGCGGGTGGCGCTCTCGAAGGTGCGGATGCCGCGCTCGCACAGCACGATGTCGAGGTTGCCGCGCTGGGCGATGTACTCGGCGGCACTGAGCCATTCGTCGATGGTGGCGCTCAGACCACGCTTGAGCAGGACCGGTCGGCCCGACCGGCCGACCGCCTGGAGCAGCGCGAAGTTCTGCATGTTGCGGGCACCGACCTGAAGCATGTCGGCGTAGGAGGCGACCATGTCGACGTCGCCGGGGTCGATGACCTCCGTGACCACCGGAAGTCCCGTCTCCGCGCGGACCTCGGCGAGGATCCGCAGACCGGCCTCGCCCAGTCCCTGGTAGGAGTAGGGCGAGGTGCGCGGCTTGAACGCGCCGCCGCGCAGCAACGAGGCGCCCGCCTTCCGGGCCAACAGAGCGGCCTCGAGGGTCTGTTCGGCGCTCTCCACCGCACAGGGCCCGGCGATCAGGCTGAGCGTGCCGGGCCCGATCGGCACCCCGCCGACCCTGACCACGGAGCGCGCCGCATGATGCTCCCGACTGACCAGCTTGTACGGGGCGGACACACGCATGACCTGGAGGACGCCACGGCGACCGCCCAGGTTGAGTGCCTCGAAGTCCTCGACGTCACCGACGAGTCCGACGATGGTGCGGGAGACTCCGCGACTGACGAAGGCGTCCCCGCCTGCCGCGCGCACGAGTTCGACGACGGCCTCTATGTCTTCCTGGGTGGCTTCCGGGGCCATCACCACGACCATGACTTCTCCTCTGTCTGCTGACTGCTGCACGACGCGGACGACATGCGCGGGGTGGGCAGCGACACCCCCTCCGTGCGGGGGATCACCGGCGGGGGTGTCGCCGTATCAGGTGGTGGCCAGGGCCTCGGTGGGCGGCAGCCGGGCCGCACGGACGGCCGGGTAGAAGCCGGCGAGGCCGCCGATGGCGAGGGTGGCACCGACGCCACCGACCATCGCCCACAGGGGCACAACGGACGGCAGCCCCTGGTAGGCGGCGTAACCGGCCGTGACTCCGATGCCCAGGAGCACGCCGCCGAGTCCGCCGAGTGCGGACAACAACAGTGCCTCGGACAGGAATTGGGTGCGGATCTGTCCGCGGGTGGCGCCCAGCGAACGGCGCAGCCCGATCTCGGAGCGCCGTTCCAGTACGGAGATCACCATCGTGTTGGCGACGCCGACACCGCCCACCAGCAGGGCCACACCGCCCAGGCCCAGCAGCAGTCCGCTGAGCGCGTCGTCGGTGGCCTCCTTGGCGGCCAGCGCGTCGGAGGGCCGCGAGACGTTGACGCCGCTGGGGTTCTCCGGGTTGGCGGTGGCGCCGAGGACGGCCTGCACGTCGTTGACGGCCGAGTCGTCGGTCCGTGTGTAGACGGCCGTGGGGTACCCGTCGAAGTCCAGGAGCTGCTCGGCGACCGGCCATCCCACGAGCGCCGCGGAGTCCAGCTCCGGCAGGAGTTCGTTGGGGGCGAGCAGGCCGACCACGGTGAACCACCGTCCGCCGATCCACACCTGGACGTCCTCGCCCGCCTGGTGCACGCCGACCTGCTGCGCCGCCTTGGCGCCGAGCACGACCGCCGGATAACGGCTGTTGGCGCCGTTCAGCCACCGTCCGTCGACGAGCTCGGCCCCGATGCTCTTCGGCAGGTCCGTGCGGGCCGCGTCGACGGTGAGGCCGCCGGTCTCCTCCTTGGGTATGTGGTCGTTGCGGTAGATCTTCGCGCTCGTCTTGCCGATGGCGGAGACCGACTCGACGGCGTCGATGTTGCCGATCATGCCGACCGCCTCGTCGGGCAGATGCGCGGTGTCGCCGCTGATGGACTGCCCCGGGGTCACGGTGAGCAGGTTCGTGCCGAGGGACGCGAGCCTGCGGTTGAGTCCCTCGGTGGACGAACTGGAGATGCCGACCACCGAGACCATGGCGGCGATGCCGATCGCGATGCCCAGCGCGGACAGGAAGACCCGCATCGGCCGGGACCGCAGACCGGAACCGCCCACGCGGACCACGTCGGCCGGGCCCATCCTGGCCGGCTTGGGGCGGGTCGGCGGCGGCAGCGCCGCCCAGTCCCGTTCCACCGTGTCCGGCTCGGTGTGGAGCGTGCTCATGAGGTGATCTCCTGGGGGACTCGGTCGGCGAGTTCCGCCGGGCGGCCGGAGTCGTACTCGATCAGGCCGTCCCTGACCCGGACCTCACGGGGCAGGGACCCGGCGATGTCCCGGTCGTGGGTGATGACCACCACCGTCGTGCCCGCCTCGTGCAGTTCGTGCAGCAGTTCCATCACCACGGCGCCCGAGCGGGAGTCCAGCGCGCCGGTCGGTTCGTCGGCGAGCAGCAGCGGCGGATCGCCGAGTACGGCGCGGGCGATGGCGACGCGCTGTTTCTCACCGCCGGACAGCTGGTGCGGCTGGTGGTCGAGCCGGTGGCCGAGGCCGACCCGGCGCAGCGCGGTCTCGGCCTTCCGGCGCCGCCAGGCGCGCGGCCTGCCGCTGTAGAGCAGCCCGTCCGCGACGCTGTCCACCGACGCCACGCCGGGGGCGAGATGGAACTGCTGGAAGACGAAGCCGATGGTGCCGGCCCGCAGTGCGGACAGTTCACGGTCGGAGAGCTCATCCGTGAGATGTCCGGCGATGCTCACCGTGCCGGCGGTGGGCCGGTCGAGGGTGCCCATGATGTTGAGCATCGTCGACTTGCCCGAGCCGGACGGCCCGACGATGGCGAGCAGTTCGCCGCGCCGGATGACGAGGTCGGCGCCCTTGAGGGCGTGGACATCGCCGTAGGTCTTGGTGACCCCGCTCAGATGGACGACGGGGTGGGACGGACCGGTCACTTGGGAACCCCCACGACCATGCCGGCCTTGATACCCGTCCCGGTCACCTCGACCAGGTTGCCCGCGAACATGCCGAGCTTGACCGGGACGTACGCGACGCCCTTGTCGGTGACGGCCTCCAGGGCGTAGCCGCCGCGTTGCGCGGTGAGCGCGTTGACGGGTACGGCGAGGACGTTCTCGCGGGTCTCGGCCTTGAGGACCACGTCGACCTGGGCGGCCTGGTAACGGCCCAGCTTCTTCTGGTCCTTGATCTCCAGCTGTACGGGGATGGTGGCCTCGTCGCTGCCGCCGCTGCCGGACTGCTGGCCCGAGTCGCTGCCGGAGCCGCTCTGGGTGGGCGGCGGGGTGCCGACGTCGGTCACCACGGCCTCGACGGTGGTGTCGTCGGGGAGGGTGACGGTCGCCTTGGTGCCCTTCTTGACGAGGTCCTCGTACTGCGGGTCGAGGTCGACGTTCACGACCCGCGCGGTGCCCGTCCAGGACAGCAGGCTGCCGCTGAGGAGGGCGCCGGGGACCGACTTGACCTCGGCGACGCGGCGGGCGCTCGACGCCACGACGGCGTCGCCCACCTGGACGGTGCCGGTCTCGGGCCGGTCGAGGTCCTCCTGCCACTCCTCGACGGCGTCGGCCGTGCCGGACGTGTAGGTGTCGTCGACGGTGAAGCCCGTGTAGCCGAGGGCCTTGAGGTTCTTCTCGAGGATCTTGACGTCCTCGCCCTCGTCCCCGGTCTCCAGGGTGCGGTACAGGGGGATGGAGCCGTACAGCAGCGGAACCTTCTCCTGTCCGACGCGGTAGACGGTGTCGCCCCGCTTGAGAACGACGCCGTCGGTCGGCAGCCAGGTGATGACGCCGGCGGCGGCGCTCCCGCCGGAGCCCTGCTGACCCGTGCCCGAGCCGGTGCCGGCCGAGGCGGCCGGGGCCTGTACGTCGGTCGCGTCGCCGTAGCTGAGGTTGCCGTTCACCGTCTCGGTGGCGGTCAGCGTGGTGCGCTGCACCTTGGTCGTGGCGGGCGGCCCGGACGGCGCGGTGTTCGCGGAGCCCTCGCCGTCGCTGCCGAACGTTCCGGACGCGGCCATCCCGGCGGCCGCGGCCACCGCGATGGCGATCACCACGAGCAGCGCGGTGCGCAGCGGACGGCGCCTGCGGCCGCCGCGGGCGGGTGCCTGGTCGTCGGCGTCCGATCCGCCGTCGCCGCCCGTGGTGGCGGGCGGCTCGGCACCCTCGCCGGCCCGGGTGTCCGCCACGGTGTCCGGTGCCCTGCGCTCCAGTGCGTTCGGTTCCTCGCCGCGCACGGCGAGTTCGGTCTCGTCGGAGGTCGTCACTGGCCCGGCCCCGGTCCCAGCATCAGGCCGCCGCCCGGGTACTTGTCCTGGCAGGCCTGCTGCGCCTTCTGGAACTGCTCGGGCGTGATCCCCGCGGCCTTGGGGTCGATGGTCATGTTGCCGCCGTTGATCTCCGGGTCGGGCAGCTTGGTGAGCCCGTTCTCCCGCAGGCACTTGGCCCATTCGGCGACCTTGGCCGAGTCGAGCTGGCCGCCGCCGGCGGCCGCGCCGCCCCCGCCCTGCGGCATCTTGTCGCGGCAGGCCTCCTCGGCCTTCTGGTACTCGCTGGAGTTCGGGTCGACGTCACCCGGGCTGATCCGGACCCCACCGGTGTCCTGCTGTGGGTCGGGGAAGCTCGGGACGCCGTTGGAGCGCATGCACTGCGCGTAGTCCAGGGCCTTCTCGAAGGGGCTGGTCGGCGAGGCCGAGGCGCCGGCGCCGACGTCGGTCGACGCCTCGGTCTTGGGGTCGTCGGAGCAGCCGGTCACGAAGAGGGCGACAGCGAGTGCCGACGCGGCCAGTGCGGTGTGCGAGAGAGCTCGCTTCTTCGGAGTGAACATGCGCCCAGTTCTACGCAGCGGCCGGTCACACGACGGACACAAAAGGCGGCACCAGCAACACCCATGACATCGGGACACGAAGAGGCCCGGTGGGCTGCGGGACGAGGGTCTCTCGTCCCGCAGCCCACCGGGCCGTGGGTCGGCGTGCGGTGGTCGGTCAGGCGGCGCTCCCGGAGGCCGCCGTACGGGCGCCGTCGGGGGTCGCGGGGGCGACGCCGATCAGCGAGGCCAGCATCGAGATGAAGTCCGACAGGGTCGGATGCTCGGCGACGGCCCGGGTGTCCAACTCGACCTGGTAGGCGTCCTCGACGTCGGTCAGGACGTTCAGCGCCGCCAGCGAGTGACCGCCGAGGGCGAAGAAGTCGTCCGTGTCTCCCACGTCCGGTACGCCGAGTTCGGCACACCACAGGGAGACCACGAACCGGCGCAGTTCCCCCGGGCCGGCCCGGCCGGCGGTGTCCTCGTTCATGGTGCCCCCCTCGTGCTCATGGTGTCTTCCCCGTGTTCCATGGTGTCCTCTCGCCGTTCATGGAGTGTGATCGCGCCCGAGGGACACCGCGTCGCGGCCCCCCGCACCGATCCGGTCAGCCCGGCACCCGGCGCCGGGATCTTGAGCAGGACCTTGCCGTCGTCGTCCGACTGGTCGAAGACCGCGGGCACGAACAGCGCGCACATGCCGCCGCCCACGCATCTGTCGCGGTCGACCTCGATCTCCAGCTCCCCGTCCACGCGTTCTCCTCTCACCAGGCCACCGGCAGCCGCTCCAGCCCGTAGGCGGGCGACCGGACTCGGAAGCGCACCTCGTCGGCGGGTACGGCCGGGCGCAGCGAAGGGAAGCGGGTCAGCAGCGCGGTGAGCGCGACGCGTAGCTCGACGCGGGCCAGCGCGGCGCCCAGGCAGTGGTGGATGCCGTGTCCGAAGGCGACGTGGGGCACCGGGGCGCGGCCGGGGTCGAAGCGGTCGGGGTCCGGGGTGAGCGCGGGATCGCGGTTGGCCATCGGCAGCGAGCAGACGACGTTCTCGCCCGCGTGGACCAGCTCCCCGCCGATCAGGACGTCCTCCAGGGCGATCCGGGGTGTGGGGGCGTGCGGGACGGACAGATAGCGCAGCAGCTCGTCGATCACCCGGTCCGCGGTCTTCGGATCCGCGCGCAGGGCGGCCAGTTCGGCGGGGTGTTCCAGCAGGACGAGTGTGCCCAGGCCGATCATGCCGGAGATGTTGTCCAGTCCGGCGAGCATCAACAGGACGCACAGGCCGCGCAGTTCCTCGTCGGTCAGCTCGTCGCCGTGGTCGCGCACGAGGGCGCCGAGGAAACCGTCGTCGGGCTCCTTGCGCTGCCGTTCCACCAGGCCGGTGAGGTACCGCAGGAACGACTCCCCCGCGCCGGCCCGGCGTTGCCGTCCCCGTGCGGCCGACAGGTGCGCGTGGCCCCGGCGCAGGAAGTCGTCGCGGTCGTCGCGGGGCACTCCGATCAGCTCGCACAGCACCGCCCCCGGCACGGGCGACGCGAACCGCTCCACCAGGTCGGCCGGCGGCCCCAACCCCTCCATGGCGTCGAGGCGTTCGGTCACGGTCTCGGTGATGTACGGCTCCATCCCGCGCAGTCGGCGGAGGGTGAACTCCGGCGTCAGCAGACGGCGCAGCCGGGTGTGCTCGGGCGGGTCGTAGTCCATGAGCTGACCGACGGACTGCTCCGGCCGACCGGTGTCGGGTGCCGCCGGCCCGTGCGGGGTGCCGGTGCGCCGGCGGGTGGAGAAGCGCGTGTGGTCACCCAGGACCTGGCGCACCTCCTCGTACCCGGTGACCAGCCAGACGGGCCGGCCGTCCGTGCCGGGGCCCACGGGCAGGCGCACGACGGGGCGGCCGCCGGTGAGTGTGCGCAGGTCGTCCGAGGGGTCGAAGCGGGTCCGGCGGGTGTGCACGGGCACGGCGGTCGTCTCGCGTGGCATCTCGTCCCCTACCAGGTGACCGGCAGCGCGTCGACGCCGTAGTTGGGAGCCAGCGTGCGGTAGCGCAGTTCCTCCGGCGGCACCGCGGGCCGCAGTTTGGGGAAGCGGGCGAGCAGGGCCGGGAAGGCGATCCGGAGGGTCAGCCGGGTCAGCGGGGCGCCCAGGCAGTAGTGGATGCCGTGTCCGAAGGCCAGGTGGGAGGTGATCTCCCGGGTGATGTCGAGTTCCTCGCGGGGGGCCTGCGGGGACGGCACGGCCTGGAAGCGGTTGACGGCCATCAGTGAACACACCACGGTCTCCCCCGCCTTGACCTCGTGCCCCTCGATGGTCAGGTCCGTCAGTGCGGTGCGCGGGGAAGCCGTCGCGATGACCGAGACGTACCGGATCAGCTCCTCGACGGCCCGGTCGACCACCTCGGGCCGGTCCTGGAACAGGGCGAGTTGGTCGGGATGCCGCATCAGCGCCAGGGCTCCCAGGCCAAGGGTGCCCGCGACGTTCTCGAACCCGGCGGCCATGGTGGTGGCCGCGGTGCCGACCAGTTCGTCGTCGGTGATGTCGTCGCCGTGCTCCCGGATCAGCCTGCCGAGCAGGTCCTCGCCGGGGTCGCGCCGCTTGTTCCCGATCAGCTTGTGCATGTACGCCATGTAGGCCTTTCCGGCGGCCTGTTGCTGCTGCCGGCTGCGGTTGGTGGCGCGCGTGATGTCGAGGTTTCGGGCCAGTTCGGCGTGGTCGTCCTGCGGGATGCCGAGCAGCGCGCAGCTGACCAGACCGGGCACGGGCCAGGCGAAGTGGCGCATGAAGTCGGCGGGCGGACCGGCCAGTTCGAGGGCGTCGAGCCGGTCCGCGACGATGTCCGCGATGAGGGGTTCCAGCCGTCGCATACGGCGCAGGGTGAATTCCGGAGTGAGGAGCTGGCGGAGCCTGGTGTGCTCGGGCGGGTCGTACTGGAGGAGGTTGCCGGGCTGGATGAGACGGCGGGAGTCCTCCTTGCTGTCCGCCGGGGGCAGGGTGCTGAACCGCTCGGCGTCGCCGAGGACCGTGCGGACCGTCTCGTTGCCGGAGGCGAGCCAGGCCCGCGCCGAGGTGCTCGGTGCGGCGGTCTCCGTGAAGGGGCACTCCCGGCTCGTACGACCCAGTTCGGGCAGCGGATCGAGTCCGGCCCGGCGGTTGTGCAGGGGTATTTCCGGGGGTTTCGGCATCGGCGATTCCCTTTCTCAGTTCTCACCGCGGGTTCCGTGGCCCACTGTCCGAGTGTGAAATCGCACGGCGTGGGCGTCAACGAATGTCCAACTGACCAATTCCGGGGGGAAATACGGGGGTGCCGGAATCTCACTCCTTTTCGGCGCGGACGTATTTCCCGAGTTTCTCGGTGAGGACGCGTCCGATGTGCGCGGCCGGGGTGGGCTTGAGCATCTCCTTGTGGCGGGCGGCGATCTCGTGCGACTCGACGTCTCCGCCGACGTACGGCGCCCAGCTCGCGACGGCCTCCCGTACGGGCTTGTCCTCGGGGCGGTCCTGCGTCGCGACGAAGACCAGCAGGTCGCCGCGGATGTGACCCGGTGTGTGGTCCGGCATGAATCCGGCCGTGTTCTGGATGACCTTCCTGACGTTCTCCAGCGCCGGGCCGCTCACACCGGTGATGTCCTGGCCGCCGGGGCCGCGCTGCATCCGCCGCCCGCTGTCCCGTCCTTCGGGTGTCTCCTCGTCGTCGTAGGTGTACAGGGACGTGCCGACGCCGTTCCGGGGATAGGCGTCGAGCATCGCGAGGAGGGCCACTTCCTCGCCCAGTTCCTCCAGCCGGGCGGCCACGGCGTGGGCGAGGACCCCGCCGAGTGACCAACCGAGCAGGTGGTAGGGGCCGGTGGTCTGCACCGAGCGGATCTGCTCGGCGTAGTCCGCCGCCATCTCCTCGATGCTGTCCGCCGGCGGTTCGGCGCCGGTCAGACCGCGTGCCTGGACGCCGTAGACCGGCAGGTCCTGCGGCAGGTACTGGAGGAGGGCGGCGTAGATCCAGCTCAGGCCGGTCGTCTCGTGCAGGCAGAACAGCGGCGGGCGGTCGCCCGTGGCGCGCAGGGGGAGCAGCACTTCCAGCTCCCGGCTGTCGGTGACCGTGCGCCGGGCCCGGGATGTCCTGTCCCGCTCCTCGCCGGGGTCGCGCAGTACGAGCAGCCCGGCCGAACTCCGCCGCGCCCGTTCCCCGGTCCGCAGCATCCGCTCGCCCGGCCGTCCGTAAGGGGAGGCGACGAAGCGTTCGGCGGTCAGGGAGGCGCCGCCCGTGAGTCCGCGGGACAGCGGGGTGCCGGTCACATAGACGTCGCCCGCGACCCCCGGCGGAACCGGGCGCAGCAGGTCGTCCAGGACGAGTGCCCGGCTGCCGTGCACGGGCCTGCCCGCCGGAAGGCGCGCCGGCGCCGAGTCGCCGGGCAGCGGCCGGTGTTCGAGCCACGGCCCCGCCGTCCCGACCCCGGCGAGGCTGCTCACCAGCGGGGTCCGCGGATGCAGGTCCAGCCACTCGCGGGCCTCGTCGTCGACGACCGGCCGACCGTTCTCCACCACCGTGACCTCGGCGAACGGACGGTGTCCCGCCTCCGGCCCGATGACCTTCCGCAGCCGCTCGCGGGTGGTGACGAGGGTCGTGTCCTGCCCGTCGGCCAGGGCCACCGCGTCCTCTCCCGGCACGACGAACCGGACGCCACCGCCCGCGCTCAGCGACGCGAGCAGCGGTACGAGGAACGCGCCGACGGGAGCGCGCGCGTCCAGCAGTGCGGGTGCGGTGCCGGTGACCGCGGTACGCAACCGGTGCGCCGTCTGGTGCAGCAGCGCCCGGTGGTCGACGACCGAGCCGGGAACGGAGCCGTCCGCCACCGGCGCGTCGAGAACGACGGCAGCCTGACCGGGCCGGGAGGACGCCGGCACGGCCCCCTCACTCGCCACCAGGGCAGGGAACTCCGCGCCCTCCTGAGTCAGGTCGTCGATCCACAGCACCGGGATCCTGCTGTCCGCGTTCATCCGCCCCGCCATGGCCGCCGTGCAGACCAGCGCGGCGGGCCGACTGCGCGGCCCCGGACCGTCCGCGCCGCCGATGAACGGCCGGGTCGGATCGACGAAGGAGCACACACCACCGGCCTTCAGTACGCCGATCAGGGCGACGGTGAAGCCCACCCCGGGCGGCAGCATCACGATGACCCGCTGCTCCGCACCCACGCCCCGCCGGGACAGCCGGCGCGCGAGCAGGTCGGTCACCGAGTCCAGCGCCCGGTAACTCAGCACCCCGTCCTGCCCCTTCACCGCGACGTCCTCCGGCGTCCGTGCCACCTGCTCGGCGAGCAGACCGAGCACGGTGTCGTGGGCGAGGTCCCCCGCGGGGTCCACGGCCTCTCCGACGAGCCGGCGCCGCTCCTCCTCCCCGAGCAGCACGTCCACCTCGCTCAGCCTCGCCTCCGGATCGGCCGCGACCTGCTCCAGCACCCGAACGAGCCGCTCCGCGAGCGCGGTCGCGGTCGAGGCGTCGAAGAGCTCGGTGGCGTACCGCAGCAGTCCCTCGATGCCGTCGGGCGTGCCGTCCCCGTGGGTGCGCTCGTTCAGCGCGAACCACAGATCCAGCTCGGTGTCGCCACCTACGCCGTCCAGCCTCGTGGTGCGCAGTCCGGGCAGGTCCGCCGCGTCCAGTTCGTCCACGCTCAGGTCGCTGACCTCCACCAGTACCTGGAACACCGGGTGGCGGGCCGCCGAGGCCGGCTGCCCGAGCACGTCCACGAGCCGCTCGAACGGCACGTCCGCGTGCCGCAGAGCCTCCTGGTTCACCTCCCGCACCCGGCGCAGCAGTTCCCGGTACGTCGGATCACCGGACGTGTCGGTCCGCAGCACCAGCGGGTGGGTCAGCGGCCCGACCACGCCCTCCAGGTCACCCTCCTCGTAACGCCGCGAGAGCCGGGTTCCGAGCACGATGTCGTCACCGGCACCGAGCCGCGTCAACAGCAGCGCCAGGGCTGCCTGTACGGCCATGGAGGCCGAGGCGTCCTCGGCTTCGGCGGTCTCCACCAGCCGGTCGTGCGCGTCCGCGTCGAGGCTCAGCGGCACGGACCCGGTCCGGTGGTCGGCCAGCACCGGTCGCGGCCGGTCGAACGGCAGCGGCAGCTCCGGCTCCAGATCGGCCAGCCGTTCCTTCCAGTAGGTGAGCTGGTCGCTGACGAGACTGTCCGGTTCCTCCGCGCCCCGCAGCAGCTCCCGCTCCCACAGCGCGTAGTCGGCGAACTGGAGCGACAGCGCGGCCCGTTCAGGCTTGCGCCCCGTCCGGCGGGCACCGTAGGCGGCGGCCAGGTCACGGACGACGATCTCCAGCGAGGCGTCGTCGGCGGCGATCCGGTGCACGACCAGCAACAGCACGTGCTCCGTGTCGGACAGTTCGAACAGGTCGGCCGCCCAGGGCAGTTGACGCGCCAGATCGAACTCGCGACCCGAGCGTTCGGCGAGCAGTCCGGCGAGTTCCTCCTCGCCGGCGCGGGTCACGGACAGCGCGGGCCTGGCCGCGACGTCGTCGGCGTCCAGGACCTGCTGACGCAGGTCGTCGGCTCGCCCGCCGGTGAACCGCGTGCGCAGAATCTCGTGCCGCACGGCGACGTCCCCGAGCGCCGCCTCCAGTGCCGACCGGTCCAGAGCGCCACTGAGCCGCAGGGCGACCGAACTCCGATGGGCACCACCTGCCTCCTCGGCCAGGCCGGCCATTAGCCAGGTGCGCTGTTGTTCCACCGAGACCGGTATCTCCTCCGGCCGCTCGGCCGGCCCGAGCTCCGGCCGTGCCTTCGCCGCGAGCATGCGGGCCACACCCACGGGCGTCGACGCGCCGAAGAACTGCCGCATGCTCAGGTCGGAACCGAGTTCCTCCCGGATACGCGCGGCGAGCCGCATCGCCAGCCCCGAATCACCGCCCAGGTCGAAGAAGTTGTCGTCGACGCCGACCCGCTCCAGTTCCAGCACCTCAGCGAAGAGCGCGCACAGCTTCTCCTCCGTCTCCCCGACCGGCGCACTGTCCGAGACCCGTCCCGCGAAGTCGGGGGCGGGCAGGGCGGCCCGGTCGATCTTGCCGTTGGGAGTAAGAGGCAGAGCGTCGAGGACGAGGAGCGCGGCCGGGACCATGTACTCCGGGAGGCGATCGGCGAGATGCGCGCGGACCTGGCGCATGTCGATGTCCTGCCCTTGGCTCTCGGCCCGGCTCTGCGGGACGAGGTAGCCGACCAGTTGTTTGTCGCCGGGGCCGTCCTCACGCGCGACGACCGCGGCTTGGGCAACGGATGGGTGGGCGGTCAACACGGCTTCGATCTCGCCGAGTTCGATACGGAAGCCTCGTACCTTCACCTGGGCGTCCGCGCGGCCGATGAACGACAGTTCGCCGTCGGTGTTCCAGCGGGCCAGGTCACCCGAGCGGTACATGCGCCCGCCGTCCGCGAACGGGCAGGCCACAAACCTCTCCGACGTCAGATCGGCACGGCCGATGTAGCCGCGGGCCAGACCCGCACCCGTGACATACACCTCACCCGTGATCCCGGGCGGCACCGGACGCAGAAAGGAATCCAGCACGAACACACGGGAGTTGGACAACGGACGACCAATAGCCGGCGCCTCGCGGGTCGATTGGATGTCGTCGGCGACAGGACCGGCGGTGACCATGACGGTGGCTTCGGTGGGCCCGTAGGTGTTCCATATCTTCGCCGTCGGCGCCCACTTCGCAGCGAGGTCGGCACTGAGGCGCTCCGCACCCAGCACCCAGGACTTCATGCCGGAGACCTGCTCCGGGTCGAGGACTCCGAGGAGGGACGGGACCACGCTGGCCGTGCTCACCCCGTGCGCGGCGATCATCCCGGCCAGTGCGCCGGGCTGGGCCCGCTCTTCACCGGTGGCGATCGCCAGCGTGCCACCCGAACCCAGGACCACCGCCACGTCCAGGATCGCCGCATCGAAGCTGAACGAGGCGAACTGGAGCGTCGCCACGCCAGGGCCCGCGCCCAGGGCGGGCGCCATCGCCTGGACGAGGTTCACCACACCGCGATGGGCGACCGCGACACCCTTGGGGCGGCCCGTCGAGCCCGACGTGTAGATGACGTAGGCCAGTTGAGTCGGATCCGCGACTCCAGGGAGATCCTCGTCTCCGGTGATGGCCGGGACCTCTTCGAGGAGAACGACACGGGCCGGGCCGGCCGGCACCCGGGCGAGGGTCTCTGCCGTGGCCAGGACCACAGCCGCACCACTGTTTTCGACCATGTACCGCAGCCGGTCCGAGGGATAGCCAGCGTCAAGGGGTACGAAGGCGCCGCCGGCCTTCCACACCGCCAGCTCCGCGACCACCATGTCGACACCGCGTGGCAGGCACAGACCCACCACGCGTTCACGACCTACACCAGCACCCGCCAGGAACCGAGCAAGCCGATCCGACCGCTCATCCAACTCCGCATACGACAACGCCTCGACACCCGAGCGAACCGCCACCGCCCCCGGCGTCGCCCGCACATGAGAACCAAACAGATCCAGCAAGGTCCCGTCCGGGAACGACCGCCGCGTGTCGTTGAACTCCCCCACCACAGAAGCGCGTTCACGCTCGTCCAGTACGTCGATGGAGGCGACCCGCGTCGCAGGATCAGCGACCACCTGCTCCAGCACCCGGACCACTCGCCGGAAGATCGACTCCGCGGTGGTCTCGTCGAAGAGGTCGGGACGGTAGTCCAGTTTGAAGCGCAGCCGCGGACCCGGGGTGACGACCAGGGTGATCGGATAGTGGGACGCGTCGCGCGCCATGCCCGACGGCCTGATGGACACGGCGTCGGGGAGGGCCGGTGCGGCAGGCGGGGCCGGGAAGCTCTCGTACAGGACGAGCGAGTCGAACACGGCTCCGGGGCCGGACAGCTTCTGGATCTCCGAAAGTCCCATGTACTGGTAGGACATGAGCCCGGTCTGTCGTTCCTGCAGCCGTTGCAGCAGGTCGAGCACCGACTGCGTGCCGTCGAGGGCGACCCGTACCGGGAGTGTGTTGATGAGGAGTCCCACCATCGATTCCACGCCCGGCAGTTCGGCGGGCCGACCGGCCACCGTCGCTCCGAAGACGACGTCGTCGCGTCCGGCCAGCCGCGCCAGCACGAGTGCCCACGCTCCCTGCACCACCGTGTTCATGGTGAGGCCGTGGGCGCGGGCGAGGTCCCCGAGGGCACGCGTGGTGTCCTCGGGGAGTTCGCCGAAGACATGGTCAGGGAAGACGGGGGCCCGGGTGGGGTCCGCCGGTGCGACCAGGGTCGGTTCGTCGGCGCCGGACAACTCCGTTCGCCAGGCGGTCCTCGCCTCCTCCTTGTCCTGGCGTGCCAGCCAGCTCATGTACTGGCCGTAGGACGGGGCCCGACGCAGGCGTGAGGCGTCGCCGTCGGCCGCGTAGATCGCGGACAGTTCGCCGAGCAGGACAGGCATGGACCAGCCGTCCATCAGGACGTGATGGAACGTCATGATCAGACGGTGCCGGTTCTCTCCGAGCCGGATGAACAGCAGCCGCAACAAGGGTGCGGTCGCCAGGTCGAACCGCTCGGCGAGTTCCTCCGCCGCCAGCCGCTCCACCTCGGCCGCCGCCTCGCCCGCGGTCAGCTGCGAGACGTCCGTCTCGCGCCAGGGCAGCTTCACCTCGCGGGCGACGACCTGGACCATCTGGCCGCCGCTGACCTGACGGAAGCAGGCACGCAGGGCCGCGTGGCGGGCGGCGAGCGCCTGCCAGGAGTCCCTGAACCGGGCCGCGTCGACGGGTCCGTCGACGTCCAGGGCGGACTGCACCGTGTAGACGTCGGGGCCTCCGTCGAAGGCGGCGTGGAACAGCATGCCTTCCTGCAACGGCGACAGCGGCCACACGTCTTCGACAAGGGATCGGGTCATTGCACTCTCTCCTCACAGAGTCTTGCGACTGTGGCTACTGCTGTTCGCCGGCGAGACCGGCTTCGAGTTCCTCGATCTGGCTCTGCGCCAGGCTCAGGAGGGGGAAATCGGAGGGGGTGTGGCCGCCGGCGGCGGGCACGTCGGTGTGTGCGGCAAGTCCGGCGAGTTGATCCGTCCAGGCCGCGCCGAGCGCTTCCGCGTCGGCTGTGTCCAGCGCTCCTTCGGGCCAGCTCAGGGTGAGCGTCAGCTCCGGTCCCTCGGCCGTGTCACGGATGACGGCACCCGCTTCCAGTACGTGCGCCACGGGCATGTCGGCATCGGCGGAACCACCCACGGCGCTGTCCCCGGCCATCTGCCAGGGTCGAGCCGGACCCGCGTCCGCCGAGGCCGCGGCAAACCGGCCCAGGTAGTTGAAGCCGATCTGCGGAGCCGGAGCCGCCGAAAGCACCTGCGCGGTCTCCGGGTTGAGATGGCGCAGGAGTTCGTAGCCCATCCCGTCACCGGGTACTGCGCGGGCCTGCTCCTTGACCGCCTTCACCAGGTCACCGGCCGCGGCTCCGCCCTGGGACACCTCTTCCAGATCGATCTCGGTCACGTCCAACCGGACCGGCTGCACGCTGGTGAACCAACCGACGGTGCGCGACAGTTCGGTACCTTCCAACGGCTCACGGCCATGGCCCTCGATGTCCACGAGCACGCTGCTCAGGTCCGGCCGCCGACTGGCCACCGCGCCGACCAGCGTCGACAACAACACCTCATGGACACCGCAGTGGAACGCCGCAGGCGTACGGCCGGCGAGCGTCGACGCCTGCCCAGCAGGCACCACCCACTCCCGCCGCCGCAACGTACGGGCCACATCCACGACCGGATCCAACGGACGCCGACCCAGGGTGGGCTTGTCCTGTCCCAACAGGGCAAGCCAGGCGTCGAGTTCGGCGGTCCGCTCGGAGCTGAGGGCCTGTTCGGCGAGAACCCCGGCCCAGCGACGGAACGACGTCCCCACCGGATCGACCGCAGCCGAACGACCGGCCACCAGATCCTCATACGCACCCTGCAGATCCGGCAGCAGAATCCGCCACGAGACTCCGTCCACCGCCAAGTGGTGCACCACCAGAGTCAGTCGGCCCACCTGGCCCGGACCCGCGTCCACCCATACGACCTGGACCATGACCCCGGCCGCCGGATCGAGCCGGCCCACTGCCGCACGAGCCGCACGCCCCGCCACCGCGTCCAACTCCTCGGCGCCCGCCTCGACCCGGGTGATCAGGACCGACGGATCAACGGAACCGGGCTCGTCCACGATCAGCTTCGACTCTCCGCCGGCCACCCGCGCCCGCAACATGCCGTGCGTGTTCAGCAGGACGCCCAACGCCTGGCCCAGCGCGTCCGGGTCCAGGTCCGCCGGCGCACCGACCACCACCCACTGCGCGAAGTCAGGGCGTACGACTCGGTCGCCGAGTATCCGCATGACGGGCGTCCACGGCACTTCCCCTTCGGCCACGTCTTCTACGGCGATGTTCGCCTGCGAGTCCGCGGATTCGACGACGTCGGCAAGTCGCTCGACGGTCTTCTCCTCGAAGATCTGCCGGGGAGTGATCACCAGACCGGCCTTACGAGCACGCGACGCCAACTGCATCGACATGATCGAGTCCCCACCCAACTCGAAGAAGCTGTCGTCCGCGCCGACCCGCTCCAGCCCCAAGGACTCGGCGAACAGCGCGCACAGCAACTCCTCCAACTCACCCACAGGCGCTCGTCCCACGGCCCGTTCCGCGAAGTCGGGAGCGGGCAGCGCGGCCCGGTCCACCTTGCCGTTCGGGGTCAGGGGGAGGGTGTCGAGAACCATCACGGCCGTCGGCACCATGTACTCCGGCAGGCGGTCCCGCAGGAAGTCGCGCAGGACGGCGGGCAGTTCGTCCTTCCGCCGTGCGGCGTCCGTGGTGGGGTCGGCCACCGCGTAGGCGATCAACCGGTCGTCTCCTGGGTGGTCCCGGCGTACGGTGACCGCGGCCTGGGCGACGAACGGGTGGGTGGCCAGGACCGTCTCGATCTCACCCGGTTCGACGCGGTGGCCGCGGACCTTGACCTGGTCGTCGGCCCGGCCCACGAAGAGGAGTTCACCGTCGTCGGTCCAGCGGACCACGTCTCCGGTGCGGTACATCCGCTCGCCCGAGGCGAACGGAGAAGCCACGAACCGCCCCGATGTCAGTGCCGGTCGGCCGAGGTAGCCCCGCGTCAACCCGGCGCCGGTCACATAGAGTTCGCCAGCCGTGCCGGGCGGCACCGGCAGCAGGAACGGGTCGAGGACGAAGGTACGGACGTTGGAGATCGGGCGCCCCACGGGCACCAGGTCCGCACCCGGCGTCAGCGGCTCGCTCATGGTGGCGCAGACGGTCACTTCCGTCGGGCCGTACGCGTTCACCATGCGCCGGTCCCGTGACCAACGGTCCACGACTCCGACGGGGCAGGCCTCTCCGGCCACGACAACTGTCCTGAGTTCAGGAGGCAGTTCGTCCTCCACGGCGAGGACGGTCGGGGGCACGGTGACATGGGTGGCGCCGGTTTCGCGCAGCGCTTCGGACAGGGACACCTGTGGTGGCAGCCGGTCCGGTGCGGCAACAGCGACCGACGCGCCTGACAGCAGGGCCATGCACAGTTCGGAGACGGCCGCGTCGAAGCTGACCGACGCGAACTGCAGCACGCGGGACTCCGGTCCCACGGCGAAGCGCTCGATCTGTGCCTGCGCGAGATTGCCGAGTCCGGCGTGGGGGACGATGACGCCCTTGGGCGTGCCCGTGGAACCCGACGTGTAGATCACGTACGCCGCATGATCCGGCCGCAAACCGGCCAACCGCTCCCCGTCAGCCACGGGACCACCGGGCAGACCGGCCAACTGGGCCTGCACCGCCGGATCATCCAGCACCACTACCCGGCCCGCGAACCCGGCCGGCACCACACCCCGCGTCCCCGACGTGCACACCACCACCGACGGATCCGCGTCCCCCAGCACGAACGCCACCCGCTCCGCCGGATAACCCACATCCACCGGAACAAAACAACCACCCGCCATCGACACGCCCAGCAACGACACGACCATCGCCACCGACCGCTCCACCACCACCCCCACCCGAGACTCAGGACCCACACCCAACCCCACCAACAAACGACCCAACCGAGCCGCCTCCACCTCCAACTCCCCATACGACAACGCCTCGTTGCCGCCCACCACGGCCACCGCGTCCCGCGACACCGACACCTGAGCAGCGAACAGCTCCGGCAACACCTCAGGCACCCACGGCACCGCCGTACGGTTCCACCCCTCCACCACCAGCTCACGACCAGCCGTACCCACCCGTCCCACCAACTGGGAAGAGTCCGCGACGAACTGCTCCAACACACCCACGAACGACGCCAACACCTCATCCGCCCGCGCCCGACCCAGCACATCCGGCCGATAGATCAGGTCGCCCTGCATGGGGTCGCCGGGGGCGACGATCAGCGTGAGGGGGTAGTGGCCTGTGTCCTCCGGTACGTCGGCCGGGCGGATGGTGATCGCATCGGCCCCGGTGTGGGGTTCGCTGGTGGCGCGCGGGTAGTTCTCGTAGACCACCAACGTGTCGAAGGACGCCCCCTCACCCACCCACTGATTGATCTCCTGCAACCCCACATGCTGATGCGACATCAACGCCGACTGGCGCTCCTGGAGATCCGCCAGCAGATCGAGGAGGGGCTGAGCGCCGTCGAGGCGAATCCGGACCGGCAGGGTGTTGATGAAGAGGCCGATCATGGACTCCACACCGGGCAGTTCGGGAGGCCGGCCGGCCACCGTCGCTCCGAAGACGACGTCCTCCCGCCCGGCCAGTCGCGCAAGCACCAACGCCCACGCACCCTGCACCACCGTGTTCACCGTGAGGCCATGGGTTCGCGCCAGCTCAGCAAGTCCCCGCGACAGTTCGTCCTCCAGCGAGAACCGCACCCGCTCCGGCACCACCACCGACCGCACCGACTCCGCCGACACCACCAACGTCGGCCCGTCGACGCCCGCCAACTCCCTTTCCCACGCCGCCCGCGCGGCCTCCTTGTCCTGCACCGCCAGCCACGCCAGATACTCCCGATACGACCCCACTGCAGGCAGCCCACGCCCACTGCCACCGGCCGCATACGCCGCCGACACCTCACCCACCAACACCGGCAACGACCACCCATCCAGCACGATGTGATGACTCGTCACCGTCATCCGGTATCGCTCCGCCGCCAGCCGCACGACCAGCACGCGTACCAACGGCGCCTGGGTCAAGTCGAAGCGTTCAGCACGCTCTCGCGCGGACAACCGCTCGACCTCGGCCCTCGCTTCGGTTTCGGTGAGCATGGAGACGTCGGCCTCGGTCCAGGGGACTACCGCCAGGCCCGACACCGCTTGGACAGCGCCGCCCGACACCGCGACACCTGGATGGAAACTCGCCCTCAACACCGGATGCCGCACAACGACGACCCCCCACGCCGACCGCAACCGGGCCACGTCCAGGGGTCCTTCGACGATCAGCGAACGCTGCCCCTCATACACATCAGGACCGTCCTGATCAAAAGCAGCGTGGAACAGCAGCCCCTCCTGCAACGGCGACAACGGCCACACATCCACCAAGTCCGGAACCACAGCCTCAAGCTCCACCACACCCGCCTGCGCAACCTCCACCAACGGGAAGTCCGACGGCGTATGACCACCCGCACCATGAGTGGTGGTGTGTGCGGCGAGTCCGGCGAGTTGGTCGGTCCAAGCCGCGCCGAGGGCGTCCGCGTCGGCTGTGTCCAGCGCTCCGTCGGGCCAGCTGAGGGTGAGCGTCAGCTCAGGCCCCTCGGCCGTGTCACGGATGACGGCACCCGCTTCCAGTACGTGCGTCACCGGCATGTCGGGGTCGGCAGAACCGCCGACCGCGCTCTCCCCCGCCATCTGCCAGGGTCGAGCCGGACCCGCGTCCGCCGAGGCCGCCGCGAACCGGCCCAGGTAGTTGAAGCCGATCTGCGGAGCCGGGGCAGCCGAGAGCACCTGCGCGGTCTCCGGGTTGAGATGGCGCAGCAGGTCGTGACCCATCCCGTCACCGGGTACGGCATGGGTCTGCTCCTTGACCGTCTTGAGGATCTGGCCTGCCGCGACACCACCAGCGACGGCGTCGGCCAGGTCGATGCCGGTCACGTCGAGACGGACTGGCCGCACGCTGGTGAACCAGCCGACGGTGCGCGACAGTTCGGTCCCTTCCAACGGCTCACGACCGTGGCCCTCGATGTCCACGAGCACGCTGCTCAGGTCCGGCCGCCGACTGGCCACCGCACCGGCCAGCGTGGACAACAGCACCTCATGCACACCGCAGTGGAACGCCACCGGCGTACGACCGGCGAGCATCGCCGCCTGCCCGGCAGGCACCACCCACTCACGGCGCCGCAACGTGCCGGCCACATCCACGGCCGGATCCAGCGACCGACGGCCCAGCGTCGGACTCTCCTCGCCCAACAGGGCAAGCCAGGCGTCGAGTTCGGCGGTCCGCTCGGGGCTGACGGCCTGCTTGGCGAGAACCCCGGCCCAGCGACGGAAGGACGTCCCCACCGGATCGAGTACGGGGGTCCGGCCGGCGGCCAGTTCCTCGTACGAAGCCTGAAGATCCGGCAGCAGGATCCGCCAGGACACCCCGTCCACCACCAAGTGATGGACCACGAATGCAAGTCGGCCCACCTGATCCGGACCCGCGTCCACCCATACGACCTGAACCATCACCCCAGCCGCCGGATCAAGACGACCCGCCGCCGCACGAGCCGCACGCCCCGCCACCGCGTCCAACTCCTCGGCGCCTGCCCCAACCCGAGTGATCAGGACCGACGGATCCACCGAACCCGGCTCGTCCACGATCAGCTTCGACTCACTGCCGGCCACCCGTGCCCGCAACATGCCGTGCGCGTCCAGGAGCACGCCTACAGCTCGGGCCAAGACCTGAAGGTCCAGGTCTGCCGGGGCGCCCGTCACCACCCACTGCGCGTTCCTCGGAAGAGCGGCCCGCTCCCCTATCGCACGCATGGCGGGCGTCCAGGGAACGTCCCCCACGGCCACGTCGTCCTCGTCGACGATCTCGGCGTCTTCGGCGGACTCGACCACCCGCGCGAGTCGTTCGACCGTCTTCTCCTCGAAGATCTGTCGGGGCGTGATCACCAGCCCCGCGCGGCGTGCCCTCGACGCCAACTGCATCGACATGATCGAGTCCCCGCCCAACTCGAAGAACCCGTCGTCCGCACCCACCCGCTCCAGCCCGAGGATCTCGGCGAACAGGCCGGACAGCTTCTCTTCCGTCTCTCCCACGGGCGCCCGGCCCGAGGCCCCTGCGCTGAGTTCGGGGGCAGGCAAGGCGGCCCGGTCGATCTTGCCGTTGACGGTGAGGGGCAGTGCGTCCAACGACACGAAGGCCGTCGGGACCATGTACTCGGGCAGGGCTTCACCGACGTACTCGCGGAGCTCCGGGACCTCGGCGCCGTGCGTCTGTGGGACGACGTAAGCGACGAGTTGCTTGTCGCCGGGACCGTCCTCACGTGCGACGACCGCAGCCTGGGCAACAGCCGGGTGAGCGGTCAACACAGCTTCGATCTCGCCGAGTTCGATACGGAAACCCCGCACCTTCACCTGCGCGTCCGCGCGGCCGATGAACGACAGCTCACCGTCGGCGTTCCAGCGGGCCAGATCCCCCGAGCGGTACATACGCCCGCCGTCCGCGAACGGGCAAGCCACAAACCGCTCCGACGTCAGATCGGCACGCGAGACATAGCCACGGGCCAGACCCGCACCCGTCACATACACCTCGCCCGTGATCCCCGGAGGCACCGGACGCAGGAAAGAATCCAGCACGAACACACGCGAGTTGGACAACGGACGGCCAATAGACGGCGCCTCGTCCGCTGCCGCGATCCGGGCATCGACCCGACCAGCCGTGACCATGACCGTGGCCTCGGTGGGGCCATACGTGTTCCACACCCTCGCCGTCGGCGCCCAACGCGCCGCCAGATCCGAGGTGAGGCGCTCCGCACCCAGCACCCAGGACTTCATGCCGGAGACCTGCTCGGGGTCGAGGACTCCCAGCAGAGACGGCACGACACTGGCCGTGCTTACGCCGTGCGCGGCGATCATCCCGGCCAGCGCGCCTGGCTCCGCCCGCTCTTCGCTGGTGGCGATCGCCAGCGTCCCACCCGAACCCAACACCACCGCCACATCCAGAATCGCCGCATCAAAACTGAACGACGCGAACTGCAACGTCACCACACCAGGACCCGCACCCAGAGCAGGCGCCATCGCCTGCACCAGGTTCACCACACCACGATGGCCAACCGCGACACCCTTGGGGCGGCCCGTTGAGCCCGACGTGTAGATGACGTAGGCCAGTTGACCTGCCTCTGCGACTCCAGGGAGATCCTCGTCCCCGGTCTCAGCCGGCACCTCTTCGAGGAGAACGACACGGGCCGGGCCGGCCGGCACCCGGGCAAGAGTCTCCGCCGTAGCCAGCACCACACCCGCACCACTGTCCTCCACCATGAACCGCAGCCGGTCCGACGGATAGTCAGCATCCAGCGGCACGAAGGCACCCCCGGCCTTCCACACCGCCAACTCCGCGACCACCATGTCGACACCGCGTGGCAGGCACAGACCCACCACCCGCTCACGGCCTACACCGGCACCCACCAAGAACCGCGCCAGACGATCCGACCGCTCATCCAACTCCGCATACGACAAAACCTCGTCGCCGCAACGAACCGCCACCGCCTCCGGCGTCGCCCGCACATAAGAAGCAAACAGATCCAGCAGCGAGTCACCGTCCACGGATTGCCGCGTGTCGTTGAACTCTCCGACCACCGACGCCAGTTCGCTCACCTCCGTCACATCGACAGAGGCAACCCGCAACGAAGGATCAGCGACGACCTGCTCCAACACCCGCACCAACCGCCGCCCCACAGCATCCGCCTCCGCCCGGGAGAACAGATCCGGGCGATAGGTGAGGCGGACCTGGAGGCGTTCCGTCGGGGCGATTCCCACGGCCAGGGGGTAGTGCGTGCCGGCCAGGGTGTCCAACTGGTGGATGGATACGGCGTCGTCGTCCCGGTCGGTGGAGGAGAGGTCGACCGAGTTCCGGGGGTAGTTCTCGAACATGAGCATGGTGTCGAAGGAGGCGCCGGGGCCTGCCACGCCTTGGATCTCGGCCAGACCCATGTGCTGATGAGCCATCAGCTTGGTCTGTCGGTCCTGGAGGTCGGTCAACGTCTCCAGGACCGACCGTGCGCCGTCCAACCGCACCCGCACCGGAAGCGTGTTGATGAACAAGCCGATCATCGACTCCACACCCGGCAACTCCGGAGGCCGACCGGCCACCGTCGCCCCGAAGACGACGTCCTCCCGCCCCGCCAACCGCGCCAACACCAACGCCCACGCACCCTGCACCACCGTGTTCACCGTCAGACCATGCGCGCGGGCAAGCGCCGCGAGGCCGCGAGTGGCCTCCCGTGAGAGGTCGACCGAGGTCTGTTCGGGAACGACGGACACCTTGCCCGGGTCGGCGGGCGCCACCAGCGTCGACTCCTCGACCCCGGCCAGTTCCGCGCGCCAGGCCTCCCGGGCCGCCGTCCTGTCCTGACGGGCCAGCCACGCCAGGTACTCGCCGTACGACTGCGTCCGCTGAAGTCCGGAGGCGTCGCCTTGAGCGGCGTAGACGGCCGCCACCTCGTTGAGGACGATCGGTGTCGACCAGCCGTCCAGGACGATGTGGTGGCTGGTGACGACCAGCCGGTGTCGGTCGTCGGCGAGGCGGATGAGCAGCAGCCGGAGCAGGGGCGCCCGGGTCAGGTCGAAGCGTTGAGCCGACTCCGCCTCCGCCAGTCGTTCGGCCTCGGCCTCCGCTTCGGTCTCCGGCAGGCCGGAGAGGTCGACCTCGTGCCAGGGCAGTACCGCGCTCTTGGCCACTACCTGGACCGACTCTCCGGTCGCGCACTCGTGGAAGCTCGCGCGAAGGACGGCGTGCCGTGCCACCAGCGCCTCCCACGAGGCCCGCAGCCGACGTGTGTCCAGTGGACCGTCGAGGGCCAACGTCCGCCGGCTCTGGTAGACGTCCGGTCCTTCGTCGTCGTAGGCGGCGTGGAAGAGCATCCCCTCCTGCAACGGCGAGAGCGGCCAGATGTCGACGAGGTCCGGGACCGCCTGTTCCAGCTCGTCCAGCGTCGTGCGGGCCAACTCCACCAGCGGGAAGTCGGAGGGGGTGTGTCCGCCCGCGGTGGGGGTGGCGGTGTGCGCGGCGAGACCGGCCAGCAGGGACGTCCATGCCTCGCCGAGCGCCTCGGCGTCCGCCGCGTCGAGAACACCCTCGGGCCAGCTCAGACTGACCGTCAGTTCCGGACCGGATGCGGTGTCGCGGATGACGGCGCCGGCTTCCAGAGCGTGCGCCAGGGGCATGTCCTGGTCCGCGGAACCGCCGACCGCGCGCTCCCCGGCCATCTGCCAGGGCCGAGCCGGACCCGCGTCCGCCGAGGCCGCGGCAAACCGGCCCAGGTAGTTGAAGCCGATCTGCGGGGACGGGGCCGCCGAGAGCACCTGCGCGGTCTCCGGGTTGAGATGGCGCAGGAGTTCATAACCCATCCCGTCGCCGGGTATGGCGCGGGCCTGCTCCTTGACCACCTTCACCAGGTCACCGGCCGCCGCTCCGCCCTGGGAGACCGCGTCCAGATCGATGCCGGTCACGTCCAGCCGTACCGGCTGCACACTCGTGAACCAGCCCACCGTCCGTGACAGATCGACGTCACCGACCGGCTCGCGACCGTGACCCTCCACATCCACCAACACGCTCGCCGCATCCGGCCGCCACCGGCCCACCGCCCCGGCCAATGTCGACAGCAACACCTCGTGTACACCGCAGTGGAACGCCACCGGTGTACGACCGGCCAACATGGCCGCTTGTTCGGCGGGCACCACCCACTCCCGGCGCCGCAACGTGCCGGCCACATCCACCACCGGATCCAGCGACCGACGGCCCAGCGTCGGGCTCTCCTCGCCCAACAGGGCGAGCCAGTAGTCGAGTTCGGCGGTCCGCTCGGGGCTGACGGCCTGCTCGGCGAGAACCCCGGCCCAGCGTCGGAAGGACGTACCCACCGGATCGAGTACGGGGGTCCGACCGGCGGCCAGATCCTCGTACGCAGCCTGAAGATCCGGCAGCAGGATCCGCGACGACACCCCGTCCACCACCAAGTGATGCACCACCAGAGCCAGTCGGCCCACCCGGCTCGAACCCGCATCCACCCACACGACCTGAACCATCACTCCGGCTGCCGGATCGAGACGGCCCACCGCCGCACGAGCCGCACGCCCCGCTACCGCGTCCAGATCCTCGGTGTCCGCCTCAACTCGAGTGATCAAGCCGGCTCCCTCCACGGAACCCGGCTCGCCCACCACCAGCTTCAACTCGTCTCCGACCACCCGCGCCCGCAACATGTCGTGACCGTTCAGCAGCGCACCCACAGCCCGGCCCAGCACGGCCAGGTCCAGATCCGCCGGCGCACCGGCTGTCACCCACTGCGCGAACCCGGGGCGTGTGCCCCGCTCGCCCAGCGCCCGCATGACAGGCGTCCACGGCACTTCGCCGACGCCCACATCACCGGTACGCGCAGAGCCACTTGCGCCCGTCGCCTCCGCGACCAGCGCCAACCGCTCGACAGTCTTCTCCTCGAAGACCTGCCGAGGCGTGATCACCAGACCCGCCCTACGCGCCCTCGACGCCAACTGCATCGACATGATCGAGTCCCCGCCCAACTCGAAGAACCCGTCATCCGCACCCACCCGCTCCAGCCCGAGAACCTCCCCGAACAGCCCGCACAGCAGCTCCTCGACGGCGCCCACCGGCGTCCGTCCGGACACCTGGCCGGCGAAGTCCGGGGCGGGCAGCGCGGCCCGGTCCACCTTGCCGTTCGACGTCAACGGCAGGGCGTCCAGGACGACCACCACCGCCGGCACCATGTACTCCGGCAGGGCTTCGGCCACGTGCTGCCGTATCAGTGCGGGATCGGCGTCGAGGCCTTCGGGGACCACGTAGCCGACGAGCCGCTTCTCGCCGGGTCGGTCCTGGCGGGCGACGACGACGGCCTGGCCCACGGACGGGTGGGCGGACAACACCGCCTCCACCTCGCCGAGTTCGACCCGGAAGCCGCGGATCTTCACCTGCTCGTCGGCGCGGCCCACGAAGAGCAGTTCACCGTCGTGGGTCCAGCGCACGAGGTCGCCGGTGCGGTACATGCGCTCGCCCGAGGCGAACGGGGAGGCGACGAAGCGGTCCGCCGTGAGCCCCGCGCGCCCCAGGTAGCCACGTGCGAGGCCGGCGCCTGCGATGTACAACTCCCCTGCCACACCCGGCGGTACGGGCTGGAGGAAGGAGTCCAGGACGTAGGTCCGCCGGTTGCCGAGCGGGCGGCCGATGGGGAGCAGGTCCGGCGATGCGTCGCCGGGGTGCAGGACGTGGGAGGTGGCGCAGAGGGTGATCTCGGTCGGGCCGTACAGATGCCTGACCGCGATGTCCGGGTTCACCTCCCGCACACGGCGTACGGAGGTGGCGGGCACCACGTCGCCGCCGGTCAGTACTTCGCGCAGGCCGGAGAGGCTCTCCGGGGACTCCTCGGCGAGCACCCGGAACAGTCCGGCGGTGACGTGCGCGGCCGTCACGCCTTCGGCCACGGCCTGGCGCAGTCGTTGTGCGTCGACCGCACCGGGTCCGGCGACGACCACGCGGCCGCCCGCGGCGAGCGGTACCCATACCTCGAACAGCGAGACGTCGAAGGCGTGCGGGGCGTGCATCAGCACGGCGTCGCCCGGGCCGACCGACCAGCCGCGTTCTCCGACGAGAGCGGCGACGCTGCCGTGCGGCACGGCGACGCCCTTCGGCACACCGGTCGAGCCGGAGGTGTACATCACGTAGGCCAGGTCGTCCGCCGTCGGCAGGTGCGTGCCGCGCACGTGCGGGTCGTCCCCCTGCGGCGGGGTCGCCAGCACGGCCGCCGCCACCGCCGGGGCGTCCAGCACCAGCGCGTCCGGGGCGAGGTGTGCGGGGAGCGCGTGCCGGGTCTGTTCGGTGCAGACCACTGCCACCGGGGCGGAGTCGGTCAGGAGGAACGCGATCCGCTCGGCGGGATAGCCCGTGTCGACGGGTACGTACGCGGCCCCGGCCTTCCAGATCGCCAGGAGGGTCACCAACAGGTCGGCGGACCGGTCCATCAGTACGGCCACACGGTCGCCGCGACCGACGCCCGTACCCGTCAGGTACGCGGCCAGCCGCGCGGAGGCCGTGTCCAACTCCTCGTACGACAGGTGCGTCCGACCGTCCACGACAGCCGTTGCGGTCGGCGCTCGGCGCACCTGAGCGACGAACAGCTCCGGCACGGAGTCGCCGGAGGTCGGGGCCGCCGTGGCGTTCCAGTCGTCGACGACCTGTCGGTGCTCGGACCCGGTCACCACGCCGAGCCGGCCGACCGGAAGCGAGGGATCGGCCACCATCTGCGTCAGCACCCGCACGAGCCGGTCGAAGACCGACTGTGCGGCATCGCCGTCGAAGAGGTCCGGCCGGTGGTCGAGCTTGACACGCATCGTGTCGCCGGGTGCCACGACCAGCGTGAACGGGTAGTGCGCCGCCTCCTGGCCGCCGGCGAGACGGATCGCGAACCGGTCCGGGCCGGCCGGCCGTGCGGAGGGCAGGGGGTAGTTCTCGTAGACCACGAGGGTGTCGAAGACCGCGCCGGGACCGGCCAGGCGCTGGATCTCGGTGAGCCCCACGTGCTGGTGGGACATCAACGCCGACTGGCGCGCCTGGAGATCCGTCAGCAGGTCGAGGACGGGCTGAGTTCCGTCGAGGCGCACCCGCACCGGAAGGGTGTTGATGAACAGGCCGATCATCGACTCCACACCCGGCAACTCCGGTGGCCGGCCGGCCACCGTCGCCCCGAAGACGACGTCCTCCCGCCCGGCGAGCCTCGCCAGGACCAACGCCCACGCACCCTGCACCACCGTGTTGACGGTCAGCCCGTGCGCGCGGGCCAGGCGCACCATGCCCTGCGCCACGTCCGCGGGGATCTCGGTGATCAGGCTCTCGGGGGTCACCGACGTCCTGCCCGGATCGGCCGGCGCCACCAGCGTCGGCTCGTCGGTGCCCGCCAGTTCCGCCCGCCATGCGGCGCGCGCGGCTTCTTTGTCCTGTGTCGCCAGCCAGGCCAGATAGTCGCGGTAAGGGGTAACCCGAGGGAGCCCGGCGATCGTGCCGGTGTCGGTGTCGGTGCCCGTGGGCAAGGCAGTGGGGGTGGCGGTGGCCTCGTAGATCGTCGTCAGTTCATTGATGAGCACGGGTATCGACCAGCCGTCCATCACCACGTGATGGCTCGTCAGGACCATGCGATGCCGGTCCGCGCCGAGCTTGATCAGCAGCACGCGCAGCAGCGGGGCGGTAGCGAGATCGAAGCGCCGCGCATGCTCCTGGGCCACCAACCGCTCGGCCTCGGCGGCTGCCTCGGCCGTCGGCAACCCGGAGACATCGGCCTCCTGCCACGGCAGTACGACCTTCTGCGCGATGACCTGGACGGCTTCACCCGACTTACGCCGCCGGAAACCCGCGCGGAGCGCCGCGTGCCGGGCGAGCAGCGCCTCCCACGCCCGGCGCAGTCGGTCCGCGTCGAGCGGGCCGATCAGATCGAAGTTCCGTTGTCCCTGGTAGACGTCGGGGCCCTGGTCGTCGAACGCGGCGTGGAAGAGCATCCCCTCCTGCAAAGGCGAGAGCGGCCAGACATCTTCGACACGGGATCGGGTCATCGCTTGTCTCCTCAGCGGCTTGCGTCGAGATGTCTAGAAGTCGGTGTCGTCTGCGAACTCGGCCTCGAGTTCGTCCACTTCGTCCTGGGCGAGGTTCAGGAGCCCGAAGTCCGAGGGGGTGTGTCCGCCGGCGGCGGGTGCGTCTGTGTGTGCGGCGAGTCCGGCGAGTTGATCCGTCCAAGCCGCGCCTAGCGCTTCCGCATCAGCGGTGTCCAGCGCGCCCTCGGGCCAGCTGAGGGTGAGCGTCAACTCCGGTCCCTCGGCCGTGTCACGGATGACGGCACCCGCTTCCAGTACGTGCGCCACGGGCATGTCGGGGTCGGCAGAACCGCCGACCGCGCTCTCCCCCGCCATCTGCCAGGGCCGAGCCGGACCCGCGTCCGCCGAGGCCGCGGCAAACCGGCCCAGGTAGTTGAACCCGATCTGGGCACTGGAGGCGGCTTCGAGGGCGGTACGGGTGTCCGGGTTGAGGTGGCGGAGGAGTTCGTATCCGTGACCGTCACCGGGGACTTGGGTGGACTGTTCCTTGACCGTCTTCACCAAGTCGCCCGCCGCGGGCCCGCCCTTGACCGCGTCCACGAGATCGACGTCGCCCACGTCCAGCCGTACCGGCCGCACGCTGGTGAACCAGCCGACCGTCCGCGACAGATCGACGTCACCGATCGGCTCGCGGCCATGGCCCTCCACATCGACCAACACGCTGGTCGTATCCGGCCGCCAGCGGCCCACCGCCCCGGCGAGCGTCGACAGCAGCACCTCGTGCACACCGCAGTGGAAGACCGCCGGGGTCCGGCCGGCCAACGTGGCCGCCTGTTCGGCGGGCACCACCCAGTCGCGGTGCCGCAACGTACGGGTGACGTCCGTCGTGTGGTCCAGCGGCCGACGGCCCAGGGTGAGGTCGTCCTGTCCCAACAGGGCAAGCCAGTCGCCAAGTTCGGCGTTCCGCTCAGGGCTGACGGCCTGCTCGGCCAGTACTCCGGCCCAGCGACGGAAGGACGTCCCCACCGGATCGAGTACGGGGGTCCGGCCGGCGGCCAGATCCTCGTACGCCCTCTGCAGATCGGGCAGCAGGATCCGCCAGGAGACTCCGTCCACCACCAAGTGATGGACCACCAGAGCCAGTCGGCCCACGCGGCTCGGACCCGCGTCCACCCATACGACTTGCACCATGACCCCGGCCGCCGGATCGAGACGGCCGACCGCCTCACGAGCCGCACGCCCCGCCACCGCGTCCACTTCGTCGACGCTCGCTGCGACCCGAGTGATCAGGCCCGCCGGATCGACGGAACCGGGCTCGTCCACGATCAGTTTCGGCTCGCTGCCGAGCACCCGGGCTCGCAACATGTCATGCCTGTTCAGCAGTTCGCCCACAGCTCCGCTCAGTACATCCGGGTCCAGGTCCGCCGGCGCACCGGCCACCACCCACTGCGCGAATCCCGGGCGAGCGGATCGTTCACCCACCGCTCGCATGGCGGGCGTCCAGGGCACTTCGCCGACGCCCACATCACCGGTACGCGCAGAGCCACTCGCGCCTGTCGCCTCCGCGACCAGCGCCAGCCGCTCGACTGTCCTCTCCTCGAAGACCTGCCGAGGCGTGATCACCAGACCCGCCCTACGCGCCCTCGACGCCAACTGCATCGACATGATCGAGTCGCCGCCCAACTCGAAGAACCCGTCGTCCGCACCCACCCGCTTCAACCCGAGGATCTCGGCGAACAACGCGCAGAGAAGTTCCTCCACCACGCCCTGGGGCGCGCGACTGGCGGCACCTCCCTCACCGCGATCGGGAGCGGGCAGGGCGGCCCGGTCGACCTTGCCGTTGGGCGTCAGGGGCAGCGCGTCCAACGACACGAAGGCCGCCGGGACCATGTAGTCAGGCAACCGCTGGGCGGCGAACGCCCGCAGATCCCCGCCGGACGGGCCTGCTCCGCCGACCTCGACCACATACGCGACGAGTTGCTTGTCGCCGGGGCCGTCCTCACGTGCGACGACCGCGGCTTGGGCAACGGCCGGGTGCGCGGTCAACACGGCCTCGATCTCGCCGAGTTCGATACGGAAACCCCGCACCTTCACCTGGGCGTCCGCGCGGCCGATGAAGGACAGCTCGCCGTCAGTGTTCCAGCGGGCCAGGTCCCCCGAGCGGTACATGCGCCCGCCGTCCGCGAACGGGCAGGCCACGAAACGCTCCGACGTCAGATCGGCGCGCGCGATGTAGCCGCGGGCCAGACCCGCACCCGTCACATACACCTCGCCCGCGATCCCCGGCGGCACCGGACGCAGGAAGGAATCCAGCACGAACACACGCGAGTTGGACAACGGACGACCGATGGCCGGCGCATCGTGGGTCGCCTTGATGTCGTCGGCGACGGGGCCGGCGGTGACCATGACGGTGGCTTCGGTAGGCCCGTAGGTGTTCCAAATCCTCGCCGTGGGCGCCCACTTGGCGGCCAGGTCGGCACTGAGGCGCTCCGCACCCAACACCCAGGACTTCATGCCGGGGACCTGCTCGGGGTCGAGGACCCCGAGGAGGGACGGCACGACACTGGCCGTGCTCACCCCGTGCGCGGCGATCATCCCGGCCAACGCACCAGGCTCCGCCCGCTCTTCGCTGGTGGCGATCGCCAACGTGCCACCCGAACCCAGGACGACGGCCACGTCCAGGATCGCCGCGTCAAAACTGAACGAGGCGAACTGGAGCGTCGCCACACCAGGGCCCGCACCCAGGGCGGGCGCCATCGCCTGGACGAGGTTCACCACACCACGATGAGCAACCGCCACACCCTTGGGACGACCCGTCGAGCCCGACGTGTAGATGACGTAGGCCAGTTGACCCGGATCCGCGACTCCAGAGAGATCTTCGTCCCCGGTCTCAGCCGGCACCTCTTCAAGCAGGACCACACGGGCCGGACCGGCCGGCACCCGGGCAAGAGTCTCCGCCGTAGCCAGCACCACACCCGCACCACTGTTTTCGACCATGAACCGCAGCCGGTCCGAGGGATAGTCGGGATCCAGAGGTACGAAGGCGCCCCCGGCCTTCCACACCGCCAACTCCGCGACCACCATGTCCACACCGCGTGGCAGGCACAGACCCACCACCTGCTCACGACCTACACCAGCACCCGCCAAGAACCGCGCCAGACGATCCGACCGCGCATCCAACTCCGCATACGACAACACCTCGTTGCCGCAACGAACCGCCACCGCGCCCGGCGTCGCCCGCGCATGAGAACCAAACAGATCCAGCAGCGAGTCACCGTCCACGAATTGCCGCGTGTCGTTGAACTCCCCGACCACCGACGCCAGTTCGCTCACGTCCGTCACATCGACAGAGGCAACCCGCAAAGATGGATCAGCAACGACCTGCTCCAACACCCGCACCAACCGCCGCCCCACAGCACCCGCCTCCGCCCGGGAGAACAGATCCGGGCGATAGGTGACATGGAACTGGAGGGAGTCGCCGGGCAGAACGCCGAGAGTGAGCGGGTAGTTGGTCGACTGGTGTCCTTCGAGGATGGCGACGGAGAGGGACTCCGGACCTGGCGCGTCGACGGACACATGGGGGTAGCTCTCGAAGACCACAAGGGTGTCGAAGACGCTTCCGACGCCCGTGAGCTTCTGGATCTCGGCCAGGCCCAGGTGCTGGTGGGACATGAGCCGCGTCTGCCGGTCCTGGAGGTCGGTCAACGTCTCCAGCACCGACCGTGCGCCGTCCAACCGCACCCGCACCGGAAGCGTGTTGATGAACAACCCGATCATCGACTCCACACCCGGCAACTCCGGAGGCCGACCGGCCACCGTTGCCCCGAAGACGACGTCCTCCCGCCCCGCCAACCGCGCCAACACCAACGCCCACGCACCCTGCACCACCGTGTTCACCGTCAGACCATGCGTGCGGGCCAACTCGCCGACAGCGGCGCTGCTTTGAGGGCCGAGGTCGACCGCCACCTCGTCCGGCAGTACGGCGATCCGGGTGGCATCGGAGGGGGCGACGAGGGTCGACTCGTCGGTGCCGGCCAGTTCCGTGCGCCAGGCCGCCCGCGCGGCTTCCTTGTCCTGGTGGTCGAGCCACGCCAGGTACTCGCCGTACGAATGCGCTCGTCCGAGTCCGGTGGTGGCACCGCCAGCGGCGTAGATCGCGGACAGTTCGCTCATCAGGACGGGCATCGACCAGCCGTCCATGAGGATGTGATGGGTGGTCATGATCAGGCGGTGGCGTTCGTCGGCCAACCTGACCAGGACCAGGCGCAGCAGCGGGGGCACGGCCAGGTCGAGTCGCCGGGCGCGTTCCGCTGCGGCGAGTTCCTCAAGCCTTGCCGCGACCTCGGACTCGGACAGGGCGGAGAGGTCCGTCTCGTGCCAGGGCAGGGCGGCCTCGCGCATGATGAGCTGCACCGGCTCGCCCGAGGCCCGGCGGTGGAAGCCGGCCCGCAGAGTCGCGTGACGCCTGACCAACGCCTCCCATGACACCCGGAAGCGCGCCGTGTCGAGAGGGCCGTCGACGGCCAGCACGAACTGCACACCGTAGATGTCCGGCCCTCGGTCGTCGTAGCCGGCGTGGAACAGCAGGCCCTCCTGCAACGGCGAGAGAGGCCACACCTCGGCGAGCGCCGACCCTTGGGTGCCACGGGTTGATGTCACTGGGACAGCCCTCCTTCGAGGTGTGCGGCAATCGCTTCGAACTCGTCGACCTCGTCCTGCGCGAGGTCCAGGAGGCCGAAGTCGGAGGGGGTGTGCCCGCCGGCGGCAGGAACGTCCGTCTGCGCGGCGAGGCCGGAGAGCAGGTCCACCCAGGCCCGGCCCAGCGCCTCCACTTCGGCTTCGGTGAGCAGCCGTTCCGGCCAGCTCAGGCTCAGAGTCAGCTCCGGCCCCCGGGCGGTGTCGCGGATGACGGCACCGGCACCCAGCGTGTACGCCGCCGACATGTCGGGGTCGGCGGAACCGCCCACCGCGCTCTCCCCCGCCAGCTGCCAGGGCCGAGCCGGACCCGCGTCCGCCGAGGCCGCGGCCGCGGCAAACCGGCCCAGATAGTTGAAGCCGATCTGCGCCCGCGGTGCGGCGCCAAGGACGGCCTCCGTCTCCGGGTTGAGGTGGCGCAGCAGTTCGTAGCCCATCCCGTCACCGGGTACGGCACGGACCTGCTCCTTGACCACCTTCACCAAGTCGCCGGCCGCGGCACCTCCTCCGGCCGCGTCCGCCAGATCGATGCCGGTCACGTCGACCCGTACCGGCTGGACGCTCGTGAACCAGCCCACCGTCCGCGACAGATCCACGTCACCGACCGGCTCGCGACCATGACCCTCCACATCCACCAGAACGCTCGCCGCATCCGGCCGCCACCGGCCCACCGCCCCGGCCAACGTCGACAACAACACCTCATGCACACCGCAGTGGAACGCCGTCGGCGTACGACCGACGAGGATGGCCGCCTGCCTGGCGGGCATCACCCACTCCCGGCGCCGCAACGTACGGGCCACGTCTACAGCCGGATCCAACGGGCGATGGCCCAAGGTGGGATCTGCTTGCCCCAACACCCGTAGCCAGCCGTCGAGTTCAGCGACGCGCTCGGGACTGACGGCCTGCTCGGCGAGAACCCCGGCCCAGCGGCGGAACGACGTACCCACCGGATCGAGCACCACCTCACGCCCGCCCAGCAGATCCTCGTACGCGCCCTCCAGATCCGGCAGCAGAATCCGCCACGAGACTCCGTCCACCGCCAAGTGGTGCACCACCAACACCAGTCGACCCACCCGACCAGCACCGGCATCCACCCACACCACCTGAACCATGACCCCGGCCGCAGGATTCAGCCGCCCCACCGCCTCACGGGCGACACGCCCCGCCACCGCGTCCAGATCCTCAGCAACACCCGCATCAACCCGAGTGATCAAGCTCGCCGCATCCACCGAACCCGGCTCACCCACTACCAGCTTCAACTCATCCCCGACCACCCGCGCCCGCAACATGTCGTGACCGTTCAGCAGCGCACCCAAGGCCCGACTCAACACATCGGCATCCAGATCCGCCGGGGCCCCGACGACCATCCACTGTGCGAACGCCGAGCCCACCACACGCTCGCCGAGCACCCGCATGACAGGGGTCCAGGGCACCTCGCCCACACCCACATCGGCTGCAAGTGCACTACTGGGAGCGCCTGTTGCGGCAATCGTCTCCGCGAGCCGCTCGACGGTCTTCTCCTCGAAGACCTGCCGGGGAGTGACCACCAGACCGGCCTTACGAGCACGCGACGCCAACTGCATCGACATGATCGAGTCCCCGCCCAACTCGAAGAAGCTGTCGTCCGCGCCGACCCGCTCAAGCCCCAGGGACTCGGCGAACAGCGTGCACAGCAACTCCTCCAACTCACCCACAGGCGCTCGTCCCACGGCCCGTTCCGCGAAGTCGGGAGCGGGCAGCGCGGCCCGGTCCACCTTGCCGTTCGACGTCAACGGCAGGGTGTCCAGAACAACCACCACCGCCGGCACCATGTACTCCGGCAGCGTCTTCGCGACGTGCTCGCGCACCGCACCGCCATCCAGCTCCGAACCGCTCCGGGCCACGTAGCCGATGAGGCGGCGCTGGCCCGGTCGTTCCTCCTGGACGAGGGCGACGGCTTGCGCCACCCCAGGGCTGTCGGCGAGGGCGGCTTCGATCTCGCCCAGTTCGATGCGGTGACCGCGGACCTTGACCTGGTGGTCCACGCGGCCGACGAAGAGCAACTGTCCGTCGTCGGTCCAGCGGACCACGTCCCCGGTGCGGTACATCCGCTCGCCCTGCGCGAACTGAGAAGCCACGAACCGGTTCGCCGTGAGCCCCGCCCGCTCCAGGTAGCCACGCGCGAGCCCGACGCCCGCGATGTACAACTCCCCTGCCACACCCGGCGGTACGGGCTGAAGGAAGGAGTCGAGGACGTACACGCGGGTGTTGTCGATGGGCCGGCCGATCGGCGGTGTCCCGGCTCCGTTCAGTGGACGGCTCACGGTCGAGGCGACCGTCGCCTCGGTGAGGCCGTACTCGTTGACCAGCTCACGCCCCTGCGACAGACGGCGCCGCAGGTCTTCGGATCCGGGCTCGCCGCCGATGACGACGGAGCGCAGTTCGGGCAGTCGCTCCGTCTGCAACTGCGCGAGCACGGTGGGGGTCGCGGCGACATGGGTGACGCGGTGGCGGCGCATCAGGTCGGTCAGTTCGTCGCCGGAGGTGTCGTGCAGCCGTTCCGGGGCGAGTACGAGCCGACCCCCGGCGCACAGAACGGGCCAGATGTCGGCCATGGAGACGTCGAAGCTGGGTGAGACGAGCTGGAACACCCCGCTGTCCGTCCCGATCCGGTAGCGGCGGACGCGGTCCGCGACGAGGTTGCTCAGCCCTGCGTGGGGGACGACGACGCCCTTGGGAGTGCCCGTGGAACCGGACGTGTAGATCACGTACGCCGCATGATCCGGCCGCAACCCGGCCAAGCGCTCCCCGTCAGCGACCGGAGCACCGGGCAGGTCGGCCAACTGGGCCTGCACCGCCGGATCGTCCAGCACCACCACCCGGCCCGCGAACCCGGCCGGCACCACACCCCGCGTTCCCGACGTGCACACCACCACCGCCGGATCCGCGTCCCCCAGCACGAACGCCACCCGCTCCGCCGGATAACCCACATCCACCGGAACAAAACAACCACCCGCCACCGACACACCCAGCAACGACACCACCATCGCCACCGACCGCTCCACCACCACCCCCACCCGAGACTCAGGACCCACACCCAACCCCACCAACAAACGACCCAACCGAGCCGCCTCCACCTCCAACTCCCCATACGACAACGCCTCGCTGCCGCCCACCACGGCCACCGCATCCCGAGACACCGCCACCCGAGCAGCGAACAACTCCGGCAACACCTCAGGCACCCACGCCACCGCCGTACGGTTCCACCCCTCCACCACCAGCTCACGACCAACCGCACCCACCACACCCACCCGCCCCACCAACCGGGACGAGTCCGCGACGAACTGCTCCAACACACCCACGAACGACGCCAACACCTCACCCGCTCGCGCCCCACTCAACACATCCGGCCGGTAGACGAGTTCGGCGTGAAGACGTGAGTGGCCCGGATCCACGACAAGGCTCAGGGGGTAGTGCCCCGCGTCGAGCGGGATGCCGGCGGACCGCATGGTGATGGCGTCAGGCCCGGTCGAGGGCTCGCTGGTGGCGCGCGGGTAGTTCTCGTACACCACCAACGTGTCGAAGGACGCCCCCTCACCCACCCACTGATTGATCTCCTGCAACCCCACATGCTGATGCGACATCAACGCCGACTGACGCTCCTGGAGATCCGCCAGCAGATCGAGCAAGGACTGAGCACCGTCCAAACTCACCCGCACCGGAAGCGTGTTGATGAACAGACCGATCATCGACTCCACGCCCGGCAGCTCCGGAGGCCGGCCGGCGACCGTCGCCCCGAAGACGACGTCCTCCCGCCCAGCGAGCCGCGCAAGCACCAACGCCCACGCACCCTGCACCACCGTGTTCACCGTCAGCCCATGCGCCCGAGCCACCTCCACCAGCCCCCGCGACAGTTCGTCCTCCAGCGAGAACCGCACCCGCTCCGGCACCACCACCACCGACCGCACCGACTCCGCCGACACCACCAACGTCGGCCCCTCGACACCCGCCAACTCCCTCTCCCACGCTGCCCGCGCGGCCTCCTTGTCCTGCACCGCAAGCCACGCCAGATACTCCCGATACGACCCCACCGCAGGCAGCCCACGCCCACTGCCACCCGCCTCATAAACCGCCGACACCTCACCCACCAACACCGGCAACGACCAACCATCCAGCACGATGTGATGACTCGTGATCACCAAGCGGTGCTGGTCATGGGCAACCCGGATCAGCAGCAGCCTGAGCATCGGCGGCCTGGTCAGATCGAAGTGTTCGGCTTGCTCGAAGGCGGCCAGGCGTCGTATCTCGGCCGTCGCCTCGGGTTCGGTCAGCTCGGATACGTCGGCCTCGGTCCACGGCACCGCGACCCGCCCCGACACCGCCTGGACCGCACCACCCGACACCGCCACACCCGCATGGAAACTCGCCCTCAACACCGGATGGCGCTCAACGACCACCCCCCACGCCGACCGCAACCTGGCCACGTCCAGAGGCCCTTCAACGATCAGCGAACGCTGCCCCTCATACACATCAGGACCGTCCTGATCAAAAGCAGCGTGGAACAGCAGCCCCTCCTGCAACGGCGACAACGGCCACACATCCACCAAGTCCGAAACCGCAGCCTCAAGCTCCACCACACCCGCCTGCGAAACCTCCACCAACGGGAAGTCCGACGGCGTATGACCACCCGCACCGGCGGCCTCCGAGTGGGCGGCCAAGCCCGTCAGCATCCGCACCCAGGTCTCGCCCAGTGCCGCCGCCTCGACGTCGGACAGGACTCCTACCGGCCAACTCAGCGTCAGGGTCAGCTCGGGACCATCGGCGGTGTCGCGTACGACGGCCCGTACCTCCAGTACGTGGGCCACCGGCATGTCGGGATTGGAGGAACCGGCGACAGCCGTCTCTCCGGCCATCTCCCACGCCCCCACCGACTCCCTGTCGGTGCCGGTGCCGGCCGTGAATCGGCCCAGGTAGTTGAAGCCGATCTGCGGAGCCGGCGCGTCGGCCAGGACAGCCGCCGTCTCCGGGTTGAGGTGACGGAGCAGGCCGAACCCGAGTCCGTCGCCGGGAACGGCGCGAGACTGCTCCTTGACCGCCTTCACCAGGTCGCCGGCCGCGACGCCTCCCGCGGCGGCGTCCGCCAGATCGACTCCGGTGACGTCGAGCCGTACCGGATGGATCTTCGTGAACCACCCCACCGTGCGCGACAGATCGAGATTCCCGACCGGCTCGCGGCCATGTCCTTCCACGTCCACCAGCAGGTCCGCGGCCTCCGGTCGCCACCGGCCCACCGCCCCGGCCAGCGTCGACAGCAACACCTCGTGCACACCGCAGTGGAACGCCACTGGAGTCCGGCCCACCACCGTCGCCGCCGTGTCGGCGGGCACCACCCACTCCCGGCGTCGCAACGTGCCGGCCACATCCACCACCGGATCAAGCGACCGACGGCCCAGTGCCGGGTGCTCTTCGCCCAACACTCGCAACCAGCCGTCGAGTTCGGTGGTCCGCTCGGGGCTGACGGCCTGCTCGGCGAGAGCCCCGGCCCAGCGGCGGAACGACGTCCCCACCGGGTCGAGCGTCGCCTCCCGCCCGGCCACCAGAGCCTCGTACGCGCCCTGCAGATCCGGCAGCAGAATCCGCCACGACACCCCATCGACCACCAAGTGGTGCACCACCAACACCAGTCGACCCACCCGGCCAGTACCGGCGTCCACCCACACCACCTGGAGCATGACCCCGGCCGCGGGATCCAGCCGCCCCACCGCCTCACGAGCCGCACGCCCCGCCACCGCGTCCAGATCCTCGGCAGCAGCCGCATCAACCCGGGTGATCAAACCCGCCGCATCCACCGAACCCGGCTCGCTCACCAGCAGCTTCAAGTCATCGCCGGCCACCCGCGCCCGCAACATGCCGTGACCGTCGACCACCGCTCCCACAGCCCGGCCCAGCACCGCCAGGTCGAGGTCCGCCGGTGCACCGGCCACCACCCACTGGGTGAAGTGCGGTCCGACGATCCGTTCGCCCAGGGCGCGCATGACAGGCGTCCAGGGCACGTCGCCCACACCCGTGTCTCCCGTGGGTTCGCCGTCACCACTGACCAGAGACTCCGCGACGGTCGCCAGTCGCTCGACGGTCTTCTCCTCGAACACCTGCCGGGGTGTGATCACCAGCCCCGCGCGGCGTGCCCTCGACGCCAACTGCATCGACATGATCGAGTCGCCGCCCAACTCGAAGAACCCGTCGTCGGCGCCCACCCGCTCCAGCCCGAGGATCTCGGCGAACAGGCCGGACAGCAGGTCCTCGACGGGGCCCACCGGCGTCCGCCCGGACACCTGGCTCGCGAAGTCCGGCACGGGCAGAGCCGCGCGGTCCACCTTCCCGTTCACGGTCAGCGGCAAGGCGTCCAGGACGACCAGTAGCGCCGGGACCATGTACTCCGGGAGGGCTTGGGCCACATACCCCCGTACCTCCGCCGGCTCGACGTCCGGGTCCTCGGGGACCAGGTAACCGACGAGCCGCTTCTCTCCGGGACGGTCCTCCCAGGCCACGACCACGGCCTGGCCCACGGACGGATGAGCGGTCAACACCGCTTCCACCTCACCGAGTTCCACCCGGAAGCCGCGCACCTTCACCTGCGCGTCCACCCGGCCGACGAAGACCAGCTCGCCGCCGGTGGTCCGGCGCACCTGGTCTCCGGTGCGGTACATGCGCTCGCCGGGGACGAACGGGCAGGCCACATAGCGTTCCGCGGTCAGCGCCCCGCGCCCCAGGTAGCCGCGCGCGACCCCCGCGCCGGCGACGTACAACTCCCCTGACACGCCGGCGGGAACCGGTCGCAGGAACGTGTCCAGGACGAAGGCGCGCATGTTGTCCAGCGGACGTCCGATGGGCATGGCCGGCGGCACCGGTGCCATCGGGTCCAGGCGGTGGGAGGTGGCGAAGGTCGTGGTCTCGGTGGGGCCGTAGCCGTCCACGACGACCAGGCCGGGGCAGGCCTCGCGCACCCGTCGGACCGCTTCGGACCGCACGGCGTCCCCTCCGGTCCACACCTCGCGCAGTCCGCGCAGGCAGCCGGGGTCGTCCTGGGCGAACAGGTGAAACAGGGCGGCGGTGAGCCACATCGCGGTGATCCCGTACCGGTCGATCCACTCGCGTGCGAGCGCCGGGGTGAGGACACCGGGCGGGGCGATCACCGCACGTCCGCCGTTGAGGACGGGTACCCACAGTTCGTATGTGGAGGCGTCGAAGGTCCGCGCGGAATGGATCAGGACGGTCTCGTGCCCGTGTGTGAATCGGCGGTCGTGTGCGAGGGCCACCACATCGCCGTGCGTGACCACAACTCCCTTGGGAACACCGGTCGATCCGGACGTGTACATCACGTACGCCGCGTCCTGAGCGGTCAGGCGTATGTCACTGGTTCCGGTTCGGGTGATCGCGTCGGTTTCCGCGAGCAGCGTTGCGGCCGGTACGACGTCCACGTCCTCGTGGGTGTACGCGTCCGCCGGGTCCGTCTCCGTCACGGTCAGGACCGTGTCCCGCAGCATCAGCCGCAGGCGCTGCTCCGGCCAGTCCGAGTCCACGGGTACGTAGGCCGCCCCTGCCTGGAGGACGCCCAGCACCACGGCCATGAAGGCGGGTGAGCGCTCCAGTGCCACCCCGACCAGGTCGCCGCGGCGCACCCCTCGCGCGGTGAGTCCGCGGGCCACCCGCTGTGCCGTCGTGGCGAGTTCCGCGTACGTCCAGTCGCGGTCCGAACCGGTCACGGCCACCGCGTCCGGAGTTTCCGCCGCTCGCGCGCGGAACAGCTCCGGCAGGGAGTACGAGGGGATCGGCCGGGTTGTGGTGTTCAACTCCCCCGTGAGCGTGTGCCGTTCGTCGTCGTCCATGAGCGTGAGGCGGCCGACGGGTGCGTCCGGGTGGGCGGCGAGTTGTTCCAGAGCGTGCAGGAAGCGGTCGAGCAGGGAGGTCGCGGTGGGGTGGTCGAGGACGTCCGTCCAGTAGGTCAGGCGTGCGCGGAGTCCGTCGAGCGGGTCCACCACCAGGCCGAGCGGGTAGTTGACCGACTCGCGCATCCAGGCCTCGGTGAGGGACACGCCGTCGGGGGCCTGTCCGTCGGTGCCCGTGGCCGTGGCGGGGTTCATGCGGGAGGGGTAGTTCTCGAAGGCCAGCAGCGTGTCGAAGGCGGCGCCCGGTCCGGCGAGGCGGTGGATCTCGCTGAGGCGGAGAGTCTGGTGGTCGAGCAGGGCCGACTGGTGCGCCTGGAGGGCGGCAAGGGTGTCGGCGACGGTCTGTCGCGGGTCGAGGCGCACGCGGACCGGGACGGTGTTGATGAACAGGCCGAGCATGGTCTGCATGCCCGGCAGGTCGGCGGGCCGGCCCGCCACGGAGGCGCCGAAGACCACGTCGTCGCGGCCGGTCAACTGGCCGACCACCAGAGCCCACGCGGTCTGGACGACGGTGTTCAGCGTCACGCCCCGGCCGCGGGTCAACTCGCCGAGGGATTCTACGAGGTGGTACGAGGCCTTGCGGGACACGGTCTCGGACGTGGCACCCGGGTCGCGGTCCGCGGGCGCGATCCGGGTGGGCTCCTCGAGTCCGGCCAGTTCCGCGCGCCATGCCTCCCGGGCCGCTTCCTCGTCCTGCCCGGCCAGCCAGGACAGATAGGTCCGCTCGGAGGTCACCGGGGGCAGGTCCGCCGCGCTGCCGCCCGCCGCGTAGCAGGCCCACAGCTCCCGGCGCAGCACGGGCAGGGACCAGCCGTCGAGCACCAGGTGATGCAGCGTCACCAGCATGCGGTGGCGATCGGGTCCCGTCCTGACCAGGAGCACCTTCAGCAGCGGCGGCCGTGTCACGTCGAAGCGGCGGGCACGTTCCTCGATCGCGAGACGCTCCGACTCCGCCCAGGCGTCGGCCTCGTCCCGTCCGGAGAGGTCCTCCTGTCGCCAGGGCAGCACGACCTCGTCCACCACGACCCGCACCGGACGCTCCGACCCGGCGACCTGCCGGAATCCGGCCCGCAGGCTCGGGTGCCGGCCCAGCAGGGCCTGCCAGGAGGCCCGCAGGACCTCGGCGTCCAGTGGGCCCTCGAGGCCGAGGACCATCTGCTCGACGTAGACGTCCGCGGCCTGTTCGTCGTACAGGGCATGGAACAGCAGGCCCTCTTGAAGCGGCGCGAGCGGCCAGACGTCGGTGAGCCCTTCGACGTCGGACTCCAGCGCCTCGACCTGATGCTGCCCGAGTGCGACCAGCGGGAAGTCGGACGGGGTACGGCCGCCGCCGCCGGAGCGGGTCACATGCGCGGCCAGACCGGCCAGCATCGCCGCCCAGCCGTCCGCCAGGGCGCGTGCCGCCGCTTCGTTGAGCAGCCGTCCCGGCGCGGCGACGGTGAGAGTGAGCTCGGGTCCGTCGGCGCGGTCGTGCACCTCGCCGAGCGCCTCGACCGCGTGCATCACGGGAAACTCCCCGTCGGAACCCGCGGTGAGCGCGAGTTCACCGGTCGGCGTCCAGGCGGTCGCATCGGAGGACGCCTGTGCCTGTGCGGGTGTTCCCGTGGGCGTCCGCGTGGCTGCCGTGGAACGGCCCAGGTAGTTGAAGCCGATCTGGGCCGACGGCAGCTCCGCCAGTACGGCCGCGGTCTCGGGGTTGAGGTACCGGAGCAGGCCGTGGCCGAGGCCGTCGCCGGGTATCGCCCGCAGCTGCTCCTTGACCCGCTTGAGCGCCTGCCCGGCCGCCGGACCGCCAGACCGCAGCTCGGCCGGATCGGTCGTGCCGAGGTCGAGCCGGACCGGATGCACACCGGTGAACCATCCGACGGTGCGCGACAGATCCATCCCCTCGGTCAGCGGCTCCCGCCCGTGGCCCTCGACGTCCACCAGCAGTCCGCCGTCCTCCGGCGCACCACGCCACTCGGCGACGGCCGCGCCCAACGCGGTCAGCAGCACGTCGTCGACGCCGGCGTGGAAGGCGGTCGGTACGGCGGTCAGCAGCGCGGTCGTCACCTCGGCCGGCACGGTCACGGAGACCCGCCGTACGGTGTTGACGAGATCGCGGCCGGGGTCGACGGGCCGCTCGGTGAGGAGCGGCTCCGCCGTGCCGAGCAGCCGCGTCCACTGCGGCAGTTCCGCCGACCGGGCCTCCCCGGCGGCCTGTTCCGTCAGTCGGCGCGCCCAGTGCCGGAACGACGTGGGCACCGGTGTCGGCACGGGCTCGCGTCCGGCCGCCAACTCCGCGTAGGCATGGGCGAGATCGGGCAGCAGCACGCGCCAGGACACGGAGTCCACCACGAGATGGTGCGCGGTCAGCAGCAGGCGCCCGGGAGCGTCCGGCCCGCAGTCGAGCCACACCACCTGCGCGACGGTTCCGGAGAGCGGGTCCAACCGGCTCACGGCGTCTCGTATCTGACTTTCCATCAGGTGGGTCAGGTCGGCAGCTGTCGCATCGACACGGCGGACCCACTCAGCGGCCGACACCGCGCCCGGCTCGGCCACGACCAGCCGCTGCGGCTCGGTCTCCAGCCGGGCACGGAGTACGTCGTGGTGGTCCACCATCGTCTGGACCGCGCGAACCAACGTGTCGTACCGCAGGCCGGGCGGAGTGGACACCGCGCCGGACTGCACGACCCCGCTCAGTCGGTCGAGGCCGACCCGGTCGATCAGTTCCCGCATGACCGGGGTCAGCGGTATCTCGCCCACACCGGGGTCCCCGCCGCCCACGTGGACGTCCGGCGCGAGGACGGCCACGGCGGCCAGAGACGTCGGAGTACGGCACTCGAAAACCTGCCGGGCAGTGATGGCCACCCCGGCCCGCTGAGCCGCCGACACCAGCATCATCGACATGATCGAGTCCCCGCCCAACTCGAAGAACCCGTCGTCCGCACCCACCCGCTCCAGCCCGAGAACCTCGGCGAACAGCGCGCAGAGCAGCTCCTCGACCACGCCCTGCGGCGCACGACCGGCGCCACCTCCCTCACCGCGATCGGGAGCCGGCAGAGCAGCCCGATCGACCTTGCCGTTCGGCGTCAGAGGCAGCGCGTCCAACGACACGAAGGCCGCCGGCACCATGTACTCGGGCAGGGTCGCACCGACGTACTCGCGGAGCTCCGGCACCTCGGCACCGTGCGTCTGTGGGACGACGTAAGCGACGAGTTGTTTGTCGCCGGGGCCGTCCTCACGTGCGACGACCGCGGCTTGGGCAATGGCCGGGTGGGCGGTCAACACGGCCTCGATCTCGCCGAGTTCGATACGGAAACCCCGCACCTTCACCTGGGCGTCCGCCCGGCCGATGAACGACAGCTCGCCGTCGGTGTTCCAGCGGGCCAGATCCCCCGAGCGGTACATGCGCCCCCCGTCCGCGAACGGGCAGGCCACAAACCGCTCCGACGTCAGATCGGCACGGGCGATATAGCCGCGGGCCAGACCCGCACCCGTGACATACACCTCGCCGGTGATCCCCGGAGGCACTGGACGCAGGAAGGAATCCAGCACGTACACACGGGAGTTGGACAACGGACGGCCGATGGCCGGTGCCTCAGCGGAAGACGTGACGGTCCCGGCCACTGCACCGGCCGTCACCATGACCGTGGCTTCGGTGGGCCCGTAGGTGTTCCATATCTTCGCCGTGGGCGCCCACTTGGCGGCCAGGTCGGCACTGAGGCGCTCCGCGCCCAACACCCAGGACTTCATGCCGGAGACCTGCTCCGGGTCGAGAACTCCCAGCAACGACGGCACGACACTGGCCGTGCTCACCCCATGCGCGGCGATCATCCCGGCCAGCGCGCCGGGCTCCGCCCGCTCTTCGCTGGTGGCGATCGCCAGCGTGCCACCCGAACCCAGCACCACCGCCACGTCCAGGATCGCCGCATCGAAACTGAACGATGCGAACTGCAACGTCACCACACCAGGACCCGCACCCAGAGCAGGCGCCATCGCCTGCACCAGGTTCACCACACCACGATGGGCGACCGCCACACCCTTGGGACGGCCCGTCGAGCCCGACGTGTAGATGACGTAGGCCAGTTGACTCGGATCCGTCACACCCGGCAGTGCACTCGCACGGGGTGCCTCAGGCACCTCTTCGAGCAGAACGACACGAGCCGGGCCGGCCGGCACCCGGGCGAGGGTCTCCGCCGTGGCCAGGACCACACCCGCACCACTGTTCTCGACCATGTACCGAAGCCGGTCCGAGGGATAGTCAGCGTCAAGGGGTACGAAGGCGCCCCCGGCCTTCCACACCGCCAACTCCGCGACCACCATGTCCACACCGCGTGGCAGGCACAGACCCACCACCCGCTCACGACCTACACCAGCACCCACCAGGAACCGCGCAAGACGATCCGACCGCGACTCCAACTCCGCATACGACAACACCTCGTCGCCCGAGCGAACTGCCACCGCCCCCGGCGTCGCCCGCACATGAGAACCGAACAGATCCAGCAGCGAACCCCCGACCACGGGTCGCCGCGTCTCGTTGAACTCCCCCACCACCAGCTCGCGTTCACGCTCCGCCAACGTCTCGACCCGGCCCACCGGCGACGACGGGTCCGCCACGACGCGCTCGAGGAAATGCAGGAACGAGGCGTGGGCGGAGCGGAGCCACTGGGCGTCGTAGAGGGACGAGTTGGCCTCGAAGGTGACCCGCATTCCCTCGGCGTCCGACCAACCGCTGACCAGGACGCCGAACTCCTCCACGCGTCGGCTGGACCGCTCGTGCACGACAGCGCGGTGCTCGCCGAAGCGGAGGGTCTCGCCGATCGGCATGATGTTGACGTACGGGCCGAACTGCCAACGGCTGCCCGTGGGCCAGCCGGCGCTGCGGCGGAGCCATTCGCCGCGGAAGCGCTGGTGCTCGACGGCTCCGTCGACCTCCCTCTCGGCACGGCGGGCGAGTTCCGCGAACGTGGTGTCGGCGGTCACGGGCAGGCGCAACGGGAGCACGTTGGCCGTCGTCACCGGGGTCCGTCGGGCCTGCGCGGTGGTGCGGACGGACACCGGGAGGCTGAGGAGCGCCTCGTCGGTGTCGGCGAGTCGGCTCGTGAAGGCGGCCACCGCGGCCACGACGAGGCGTGGCCAGCTGACGTCGGTGAGAGCGGCCGCCCGGTGCAGCGCCTCGACGGCGGCGGGAGGGAGGTGGCCGGTCTGTCGCAGCACTCCGTCGGAGCCGTCGGAGCGCCGTCCGGGGATGCTCGCGGGTTCGGGCCGGTCCGCGAAGTGGTCGGTCCAGTACCGGAGATCGCCGCGGTACTCCTCGGAGGCGCGGTACGCGGATTCCTGGCGGCGCAGTTCGCGGAGGGGGGCGTGGCTGGGGGGCGGGCAGGTGTCGCCGGTCAGGAGGGCCGTGTAGATCTTCGCCACGCGGCGGCCGATTAGGGAGCAGCCGTAGGCGTCCATGAGGAGGTGGTTGTAGCGCTGGAACCAGCCGTACCGCTCGGGGGCGAGGCGGAGGAGGGTGTGGGAGAAGAGCCGGCTCTCGGTGGGGTCGCCGACCTGGTGCAGTTCGGCGCGTATCCACGCTTCGGCGGCTTCGTCGGGGGCGCTTTCCGCGCTCAGATCCACGTGGTGCAGGGCTTCTTGGTGCAGCGGCTCGTGTCCCGCCCGTGTTTGTGGCTCGGCACTGAACCGTTGGGTGACCCGATCGCCGTCCGTCACGAGTTTCACGCGCAGGATCTCCGCCTCGGCGACGGCCTGTCGTACGGAGCGTTCGAAGAGATGCGGATCCACGGCCCCGGCGATTTCGACGTACTGGCCGACGTTGTAGAGCCGGCGCGATTCTTCCATGCGCTGCGCCAGCAGAATTCCCTCTTGAGAATCGAAGAGAGGCAGTTCGTAATCAGCCTGACCGTTCATCATTCCCCCGGGCCTGAAAATCCGAGCAGGGCGCGATTCGTGTTTCGCGGATGAGCAATCGATATCGGGTATCGACAACGGGCATGATCCAGCCCGCGTTCATGCTCTCACGGACATTTGATTGGCGACAGTGTGTGCGGATTCGGGACGGAGGAGTGTGTCCAACAAGCTGTTTTACTCAGTTGGACACATGAGAAAGCGCCCGGTCCGCGAGGGTTCGCGGGCCGGGCGCGTATGCCGGAAAGGGATTCTCCGGTTCAGGTCTCCTACAGGCGGGCGACCACTTTGCGGACCGGGTGTTGGCCGATGCCGGTCGGCGGGGCGGGTACGCGTCCTGGGAAGTACGTCTCCATGACCAGGCCGCCTCCGGGGCGGGCGCGGGCGACGAGTTCGGCTCCGTGGGCGGTGACGATGGCGCGGACTATGGAGAGGCCGAGGCCGTGATGGCCGTCGTCCGGGGTGCGGGCGAGGCGTTGGAAGGGTTCCAGGAGTCGGTCGACCTGTTCGGGCGGGATGTCGTTGCCGGAGTTGGAGACGGAGACGAAGGGGCGGCCGGCGGGGTCGGTGCCGGTGGCGATCTCGACGCGGCCGACGGGCACGTTGTAGTCGATGGCGTTGTCGAGGAGGTTGGCGACCAGGCGCTGGATGAGGGCGGGGTCCCCGGAGATGCCGGTCGGCCGGATGTCGGTCTCCAGTGTCAGTCCGCGCCGGTCGATCTCCGCGTCGAAGGACAGCAGGACGTCCTCGGCGAGTGCGGCCAGGTCCAGTGGTTCGGGGTGTTCGACACCGCGTTCGCTGCTGGCGAGGGTGAGCAGTGACTCCAGCAGGCGGGCCTGCTGCCTGCTGATGACGAGCAGGCGGTCGAAGGTGGTTCGGAAGGTGTCGGTGTCGTCGTCCATGAGGGCTTCTTCGAGCAGCGCGTGTTCCAGGGTGAGCGGGGTGCGCAGTTCGTGAGCCGCGTTGGCGACGAAGCGTTTGTGGGACTCCAGGGCGGTCTGGAGGCGGCCCAGGAGCCCGTCGACGGTGTCGGCGAGGTCCTTGAGTTCGTCGGAGGGACCCTTGGCGTCGAGGCGTTCGTGGACGTTGCGCGCGGAGATCTGCCGGATGGTGGAGGTCATCGTGCGCAGGGGCCGCACGATACGGCCGGCCACGAGCCAGCTGAGCACGATGGAGATGCCGACCATCATCGCCAGGGAGATGCCGGACTGCACCAGGAGGTGGTGCATCTCCAACGCGTGCTGCCGTACGGCCTGTTCGCGCAGTTCCCGGGCGACACCCTCGGCCCAGGGGGGAGGTGACTGGCCGGGCATGACCTCCATGCCGCCCCTGCCGCCGTCGGGCATGGGCAGTCCGCCGACGCCCTGATTGAAGATGGTGATGTTGCCCTTGCGGCGGGAGACGAGGAAGTAGGTGATGGCGAGCAGGACGGCGCCGGAAGCGACGAAGAGCAGGCCGAACAGCACCGTCAGACGCATGCGGACGCGTCGGGGCAGGAGGCGTGCCGGGACGCCTGCGGTGATCGGACGGAGTGGGCTGGGCAGGCGCATCGGCATCTCAGATCCGGTAGCCGCCGCGGGGGACGGTCTCGATCAGGGGCGGTGACCCGAGCTTCGGCCGCAGCCGGTTCACGGTGGTCTTGACGGTGTTGGTGAAGGGGTCCGCGGCTTCGTCCCAGACGCGTTCGAGGAGTTCCTCCGCGGAGACGGGCCGGCCCTGTGCGGCCAGCAGGCATTCGAGCACCGCGAACTCCTTGGGCGTGAGCCGCAGTTGGCTGCCCGCGCGGGTGGCCACCCGGCGGGCCGGATCCAGCCGCAGGTCGCCGTGGACCAGGACGGGAGGCAGTGCCTGCTCGGGGCGCCGGGCGACGGCGCGGATCCGCGCGACCAACTCGGCGTAGGCGAAGGGCTTGGGCAGGTAGTCGTCCGCGCCGCGGGTGAGGCCCTCCACCCGGTCGGCGATCGTGGCGGACGCCGTCAGCATCAGGACGCGGGCCCGGTGCTCCTGTTCCACGAGCACGCCGCACACCGCGTCGCCGTGGACTTTCGGGAGGTCCCGGTCCAGTACGACGACGTCGTAGTCGACGACCGTCGCGCGCTCCAGTGCGTCGGCTCCGTCGTAGGAGACGTCGACCGCCATCCCTTCGCGACGCAGCACGCGTGCCACCGATTCCGCGAGTTCGGCATGGTCTTCGACGACGAGAACCCTCAACTCTTCACCCCCGGCGCGGCACTTCATGACCGGAGAGCCGGGCGGGACAGGCTGTTCATGCCGGTCAGCCTGCCCGGACCGTGGTCACACCCCGGTCACAGCGTCCGCGTGTCGTGTCTGCGTGGTCGTATCCACGTGGTCTGCGCGGTCGTACCCACACAGTCGTCCCTGTGTGGTCCTGTGTGCGTGGCCACGTCCGTGTGTGTGGCCGGCCCGTACGTCGTTCAGCGTACTGCCGGGGCCGGTGCGGTGGCCCGGCTTTTCCTGCCGTGAACGGACCGTCACGGAAGGAAGGGCCGGGTCACGACACCGTGTCCGGAACGCGACGGGCGCGTTCCGGACACGGTTCCCGCGGGCGGGCGCGGCAGGGTTGCCGGTGCCGCTGGGGTCACCGCTGCGCCGGGGGTGGCCCGCCGAGGATCATCGGGGCGGGGCCGGACCCCGGGGGCGGGAGGGGCGGGAGGGGGTCGCCGCCTCCGCCGCCGAAGGACTGCGGCCCGACCGCCGGCTGCGGGACCGGCTTGGTGTGCCCGTTGGTGCGTCCGTGGCCCGCGAACTGGGTGCGGTAGAGCTCCGCGTAGAGTCCGCCGCGCTCCAGGAGTTCCTCGTGGTTGCCCTGTTCCTGGACCCGGCCCTTGTCGATGACGAGGATCTGGTCGGCGTCGCGGATCGTGGAGAGCCGGTGGGCGATGACCAGGGAGGTCCGGCCGATGAGCGCGGTCTTCAGGGCCCGTTGCAGGGCGGCCTCCGACTCCGAGTCGAGGTGTGCGGTGGCCTCGTCCAGGACGACGACGGGCGGGGCCTTGAGCAGCAGCCTGGCCATCGCCATGCGCTGCTTCTCGCCGCCGGAGAGACGGTATCCGCGGTCGCCGACGACGGTGTCGAATCCGTCGGGCAGCGCCTGGATCAGTTCCCAGATCTGTGCGGCCCGGCATGCCTCGACGAGCATCGCCTCGGTGGCGTCGGGGCGGGCGTAGAGCAGGTTCTGACGGATGGTCATGTGGAACAGGTGCGCGTCCTGGGTGACCATGCCGACGGTCTCGTGCAGCGATGCCAGGGTGAGGTCGCGCAGGTCCTGGCCGCCGATGCGGACGGTCCCTTCGACGGGGTCGTACAGGCGCGGCACCAGGTGCGTGATCGTGGTCTTGCCCGCGCCGGAGGGTCCGACCAGCGCGGTGAGTTTGCCGGCCGGCACGGTGAAGCTGAGGTTCCGCAGGGTCCAGGAGTCGTCCACGCGTTCCGGCGAGGGCAGGGCGATCGACTCCAGCGAGGCGAGGGAGACCTCGCGGGCACGGGGATAGCGGAAGGAGACGTCCTCGAACTCGATGTCCGGCGCGGTGCCGTTGCCGGTGCCCGTACTGAAGGTGGGCAGTGCCTTGGCTCCCGGCTTCTCGGAGATGAGCGGCTCGAGGTCGAGGACCTCGAACAGCCGGTCGAAGCTGACCAGAGCGGTCATCACGTCGGCCTGCGCGTTGGAGAGTTGGGTGATCGGGGTCATCAGACGGGTGAGCAGCGTCGCTAGGGCCACGAGGGTGCCGATGTAGAAGGACCCTTCGATGACGAGCTTTCCGCCTACGCCGTAGACCGCGGCCGTGGCCAGTGAGCCCAGGAGCATCATCGACAGGAAGAGCATCTTGCCGTGGACCGCGGTCTGGATGCCGAGGTCACGGCCCCGGCCCGCCTGCTCCGCGTAGAGGCCGGCCTCGGTGGCGGGGCGGCCGTAGAGCTTGGCCAGCAGGGCCCCGGTCACGTTGAACCGCTCGTTCATCAACGAGCCCATCTCGGCGTTGACCTGCATGTGGGCTCGCATGAGGCGCTGCAGCCTGCGCCCGATGATCTTGCCGGGGAGGATGAACAGCGGGACGATCACCAGGCCGATCAGGGTGATCTTCCAGGACAGCAGGAACATCGTCACCAGGACGAACGCCAGGGTCAGTCCGGCGGAGACGACGGTCGACAGCAGGGTGGTCAGGGCTCGTTGGGCTCCGACGACGTCGGTGTTGAGCCGGCTGACCAGGGCGCCGGTCTGGGCCCGGGTGAAGAACGCCAGCGGCTGGCGCTGCACATGGTCGAAGACCTCGGTGCGCAGTTCGTAGATGAGGCCCTCGCTGACCCGGGCCGAGTACCAGGTCTCCGCCCAGCCCACGACCAGTCCGACCACCGCGAGCGCACCGATCGCGACGGCGAGCCACATCACAAGGGAGGTGTCTCGCTTGGCGATGCCGTCGTCGATGAGGTACTTGAACATCACGGGGGGAGCCACGGTGATGGCGGCGTTCAGGGTCGTGATGACCAGGAGCAGGCCGATGCTGAAGCGGTACGGCCGGGTGTAGGGCAGAATGCGTTTGGCCGTGCCGGGTTTGACGCGTTGTTTGGCTCCGGACGGGTCCGGCCCCACTCCGCCGAAAGTCACCGGCCCGGAGCCGCCGATCATGGCCACGGGAATCTCCTCTTGTTCCGCGCCGTCAACGGGCGGCTTGAGCGGACTCGACGTCCTGGGTGTTCGCGGTGCTCTGCTTGTCCGCGGCGTCCTGCTTGTTCGCGGCGTCCTTGTTCATGGCGTCGATGAGACTTTGGGGACGCAGGTCCGTCCAGTTCTTCTCGACGTAATCGATGCAGTCCTTCCGCGGACTCTCACCGAACACCACCCGCCAGCCCTTAGGCACCTCGGCGAAAGCGGGCCAGAGGGAATGCTGGTTCTCGTCGTTCACCAGCACGAAGAACGATCCGTCCTCATTGTCGAACGGGTTTGCCATGACCACTCCCAATCAATTGGGGCCTGCCTGGACTCGCTCAAGATAGTCGCGGGTCACAGGGCACACAAGGTTGGACAAACCGAGGTCGCGCGTCACGAATTACGGGGCACGCAAAGGGCATTGGGATCGCGGTCAAAGGGTGCGGGAAATGATTTCCGGAGCACTGTCCAAGTGCCGGAGATGGACACTTGGACAGTCGGACAAAGGCTTTCGGCCGGCGCCTGTTTCCGGGAAAATGGTCAGCCGAGCCAGCCCGGGCGCACCAGCCCCGACTCGTAGGCCAGGACGACCAGTTGGGCCCTGTCTCGGGCGCCCAGCTTGACCATCGTGCGGCTGACGTGGGTCTTCGCGGTGAGAGGGCTGACGACCAGGCGGCGGGCGATCTCCTCGTTGGAGAGGCCGATGCCGACCAGGGCCATCACCTCCCGCTCCCGCTCGGTGAGTTGACCGAGCGCGTCCGCGGTGGCGGGTTCCTTGGAGCGGGCCGCGAACTCGGCGATCAGGCGGCGGGTGACGCCGGGCGACAGGAGCGCGTCGCCCTCGACCACCGCCCGTACCGCGCGCAGGAGTTCCTCCGGCTCGGTGTCCTTCACGAGAAAGCCGGAGGCGCCCGCACGGATCGCTTCGAAGACGTACTCGTCGAGTTCGAAGGTGGTCAGCATGACCACCTTGACGCCTTCGAGAGCGCCGTCGTCGGTGATGCGGCGGGTCGCCGCCAGCCCGTCGAGCAGCGGCATACGGATGTCCATCAGGACGACGTCGGGGCGCAGTTCGCGCACCTTCCGCACCGCCTCCTCGCCGTCGGAGGCCTCCCCGGCCACCTCGATGTCCGGCTGTGCGTCGAGCAACGCCCGGAAGCCGGCCCGCACGAGTGACTGGTCGTCGGCGAGCAGTACGCGGATCACCGGTCGTCCTCCTTGGCCTTCACCTTCAACGGCAGTACGGCGAGCACCCGGAAGCCTCCGTCAGGGCGCGGGCCCGCCTCGATCGTGCCACCCAGAGCGCCGGCCCGCTCCCGCATTCCGGCCAGCCCGTTGCCGCTGCCGCCCGCGTCGGCGCCGGTCGCGGGCCCGTCGTCGTCGATCCGCAGCCGTAGCTCCCGCGTGTCGTGCGTGAGGTGCACGCGCGCGTGGCGCGAGCCCGAGTGGCGTACGACGTTGGTGAGCGCCTCCTGGACGATGCGGAAGGCGGCCAGGTCCGTGCCGGGGGCGAGGCGGGGCGGTTCGCCCTCGACGTCGACCGTCAAGCCCGCGCTCCCGGCCTGCTCGACCAGTTCGGGCAGGCGGCTGAGGCCGGGCGCCGGTGTGCGCGGCGCGTCCCCGGGCGTGCGGAGCGTGTCGAGCACCTGGCGGACCTCGCCGAGCGCCTCCTTGCTCGCCGCCTTGATGGTGGTCAGCGCGGTGCGCGCCTGCTCGGGGTCGGTGTCGAGCAGGGCAAGTCCCACGCCCGCCTGGACGTTGATGACGGAGATGCTGTGCGCGAGGACGTCGTGCAGTTCCCGGGCCATCCTCAGCCGCTCCTCGTCGGCCCGGCGTTTCGCCGCCAACGTTCGCTCGGCGCGGTCGCGGACCCACTGCTCGCGCCGGGTCCTGGCCAGCTCGGCGACCGCAACGATCGCCACCACCCAGGTGGCGATGACGACCTCCTGGTTCCAGGGCGCCGCCGCGTCTCCGGACGGCGGGAGCCAGCGGTAGAGCCAGTGGGTCATGAGCACGTGCCCCGCCCACAGCATCCCGACCGCGCCCCAGGCGGCCCGTCGATGTCCGGCGACGACGGCACTGAAGCAGGCCAGGGCGACGGTGAGGAAGACCGGCCCGTACGGGAAGCCGGCGCCCAGGTAGACCATGGCGGCGGCGGACGTGCCGAAGACGACGGCCACGGGATGCCGCTGCCGCCACAGCAGCAGTCCCGACCCGACGATCAGCAGCACGCGCGCGAAGGCGTTGAGTTCGGCCCGCTCGTGCACCTGCTGGTGAGCCGCGTAGTTCGAGCCGGCCAGCACGAAGACGGTGAGCACCAGGGTGGAGCGCCACGGCCAGCGGGCGCCGCGCTCCTCCTCGTTCCAGCGGTTCGGCCACGGCGGCCCGTGCCGCCACCACTGGCGCGGGCCGCCCCCGCGCACACGCTGCTCTTCCATGACCGCCACGCTAGACGTCACCGGGCCGGCCCGGCGTCCGCCGGGCGTGGTGATCACGCGTACTCCCGGGGAAGTACGTCAGCCCTGACGAAGGGGAAGCACGTCAGCCCCGGCGAAGGGGAAGCACGTCAGCCCTCGGCAGCCGAGGTGTCGCCGAGGACCCGGTCCGAGGTCACCGCAGGCCCACGCTCGCGGCGAGCCGGCCCGCCCCGTGCCGGAAGAACGCCTCCCGGTCCTCCACCACCCGGTGGAACTGGCCGAACAGCTCGAACCCGATCAGCCCGAACATCTGCGCCCAGGCCGCGACCAGGGCCGTCGCCACGGCCGGCGGGAGGTCGGGGGCGATGTCGGCGGTCAGCCGCTCGGCCTCGGGGCGCAGTTCCGCGGACAGCGGGGGCATGGTGACGCCCGGGCCGCGGATGGCGTCGCGGACGATGCCGATCAGGACGAGGCCGACCCGGGAGGCGGGCGGGACGGTGGTGTCGGGGGCGACGTACCCGGGGACCGGCGAACCGTAGATCAGCGCGTACTCGTGCGGATGCGCGAGCGCCCAGCGGCGCACGGCCTCGCACGCCGCGACCCACCGCCGCACGGGAGCGGCCGCCTCGCCCCCCGCCTTGTCCGCCGCGTCGCGCGCCGCCTCCGCCACTTCCCCGACGGAGTCGTACGCGTCGATGATGAGCGCGGTGAGCAGGTCGTCGCGGCTGGGGAAGTAGCGGTAGAGCGCGGACGAGACCATGCCCAGCTCGCGGGCCACGGCGCGCAACGACAGCTTGGCGGCGCCCTCGGCGGCGAGCTGTCTGCGGGCTTCGTCCTTAATGGCCGCGGTGACTTCGATCCTGGCCCGGGCACGGGCGCCGTGTGCGGTGCTCATGAGAGCGAGTGTGCCACGAAACGAGAGCAGTGCACACAGACATGAGCGCCGCACTAAAAAGAGAGCACTGATCTTGCTTTGGATCGCCGCTCTCATGCAGACTGACAACGCAAGCGAGAGCAGTGCTCACAAAAGTGAGCGGCGCTCTCTCTCACTGGTTGGAGAGCAGCATGTCCGAGTCCTCGTCCCCGTCCGGGTCAGCGCCGTACTACCTCAAGGGCAGCCCGCTGACCGTCCGCTTCAACAGCGTCCTGGGCTGGATGGCCCGGCACGGCATCAGCCTCATGGGCTCCGCCGAGATGTCGGTGCGCGGTCGCAAGAGCGGCCGGATGCAGCGCATCCCGGTCAACCCGCACACCTACGAGGGCACGCAGTTCATCGTCTCCGCCCGCGGCCACTCCCAGTGGGTGCGCAACATGCGGGTCGCCGGCGGCGGCGAACTCCGCGTCGGACGCAAGGTCCGCACCTTCACCGCGCAGGAGCTTCCCGACACCGAGAAGCTCCCGATCCTGCGGACCTACCTGGAGAAGTGGGGCTGGGAGGTCAACCAGTACTTCCAGGGCGTCACCGCGAAGTCCACCGACGAGGAGATCATCGCGGCGGCGCCGGACCACCCCGTCTTCCGCATCACGGTCACGAAGTGACCCCGGTCCTCGGCGGCCCGGCCGGCGTCACGGCCGGCTCATGACCTCACCGCACGGTCAGGAGGAACCGCCCTCGCCGACCGCACCTGTTCCACCGGCCGCACCGCTCCCACCGGCCGCACCGGCCTCTCCCACCGCCCCCGCCTCCCCGTCCGCGTCGACCGCGCCGCCCTCCACAGGACGCCGGTCGAGCGCGGTCAGGGCGCGCTGGGCCATGGGGTGGGAGCGCATGAGCTCGGCGAGCGAGGTCTTGCCCTGGGTGATCTCCCGGAACGCGTTCCACGCCGGCCGGAAGCCGGTGAGCGCCGCGTGGAACAGGCCGGGACGGCGCTCGAAGATCGCCAGCATCCGCTTGCCGACGCTCATCTCGACCCCGAGCCCCGCCTTGATCGCGAACGCATAGTTCAGCGCCTGGCGCCGGGCGTCCACCGCGTCGTGCGCCTCACCGATCCGCACGGCCCACTCCCCCGCGAGCCGCCCCGAGCGCAGCGCGAACGAGATGCCCTCGCGCGTCCACGGCTCCAGCAGTCCCGCCGCGTCCCCGCAGACCAGCACCCGTCCGCGTGAGAGCGGCGAGTCGTCGGCCCGGCAGCGGGTCAAGTGCCCGGAGGAGATGCTCGGTTCGAAGCCCGCGAGACCGAGCCGGGCGACGAAGTCCTCCAAGTACCGCTTGGTGGCCGCGCCTTCACCGCGCGCCGAGATCACGCCGACCGTCAGGGTGTCGCCCTTGGGGAAGACCCAGCCGTAACTGCCGGGCATCGGGCCCCAGTCGATGAGCACCCGCCCCTTCCAGTCCTCGGCGACGGTCTCCGGCACCGGGATCTCCGCCTCCAGGCCGAGGTCCACCTGGTCGAGCTTCACGCCGACGTGCGCTCCTATGCGGCTGGCGCTGCCGTCCGCGCCGACCACGGCACGGGCGAGGAGCGTCTCGCCGCCCTGGAGCACCACGGCGACCGTGCGCCGGTCGGGCACGGACGAGCCGTGCTGCTCGACGCGCTGCACGGTGGCGCCCGTACGCAGCTCGGCGCCCGCCTTCTGCGCGTGCTCGACCAACTGCTGGTCGAACTCGGGCCGGTTGATCAGCCCGAACATCATCTGCCGGGAGCGGCGCGTGCGCGTGAAGCGCCCGTTGTTGGAGAACGTCACCGCGTGCACGCGGTCGCGCAGCGGGAGTTCGAAGCCCGGTGGCAGGGAGTCGCGGGAGGGTCCGATGATGCCCCCGCCGCACGTTTTGTACCGGGGCAGCTCCGCCTTCTCCAGCAACAGCACGCTCCGCCCCGCCACCGCGGCCGCGTACGCGGCGGAGGCCCCCGCGGGCCCCGCACCCACCACGACGACGTCCCACACCCGCTGTCCGTCGTCCGCCGAAGAGTTCTCGCTGCTCACGATGGTCCGTTACTCCCGATCACGCCGCCTGCCGCACCTGTCTCCCGCATCCTACGGCGGGCGTCGCCGCGGACCGCTGTGGGAGGATCACAGCACTTCACCAGTACAACGTCGCACCCACAAGGAGCGTGCCCATGTCGTCGAATCCGGTCGCCGAGACCGTCGCCTCGCTGATGCCGAGGGCCCAGGCGGAACTCGCCGAACTGGTGGCGTTCAAATCGGTGGCCGACTTCGAGCAGTTCCCCAGGAGCGAGAGCGAGGGCGCCGCGAACTGGGTCGCCGACGCCCTGCGCGTCGAGGGCTTCCAGGACGTGGCCCTGCTCGACACCCCCGACGGCACGCAGTCGGTCTACGGATATCTGCCCGGCCCCGAGGGCGCGAAGACGGTCCTGCTCTACGCCCACTACGACGTGCAGCCCCCGCTCGACGAGACCGACTGGACCACTCCGCCCTTCGAGCTGACCGAGCGCGACGGCCGCTGGTACGGGCGCGGCGCGGCCGACTGCAAGGGCGGGGTCATCATGCACCTGCTCGCGCTGCGCGCCCTGAAGGCGGACGGCGGTGTCCCGGTCCACGTCAAGTTCATCGCCGAGGGCTCGGAGGAGCAGGGCACCGGCGGTCTGGAGCGGTACGCCGAGGAGCACCCGGAGCTGCTGACGGCCGACACCATCGTCATCGGTGACGCGGGCAACTTCCGCGTCGGTCTGCCCACGGTCACCTCCACGCTGCGCGGCATGACCCTCCTGCGCCTGCGGATCGACACCCTCGAAGGCAACCTCCACTCCGGCCAGTTCGGCGGCGCCGCCCCCGACGCGCTGGGCGCCCTGATCCGCGTACTGGACTCGCTGCGCGCCGAGGACGGCTCCACGACCGTGGACGGGCTTGCCCCGGCGGCCGGTTGGGAGGGTCTTCAGTACGAGGAGGAGCAGTTCCGGCAGGACGCCAAGGTGCTGGACGGTGTGCGGCTGATCGGTTCGGGCACGGTCGCCGACCGGATCTGGGCGCGCCCCGCCGTCACCGTCCTCGGCATCGACTGCCCGCCGGTCGTCGGTGCCACGCCGTCGGTGCAGGCGAGCGCGCGTGCGCTGGTGAGCCTGCGGGTGCCGCCGGGCGTGGACGCCGCCGAGGCGACCAAGCTGCTGGAGGCCCACCTGGAGGCGCACACGCCGTGGGGCGCCCGGGTGCACATCGAACAGACCGGCCAGGGCCAGCCGTTCAGCGCCGACACGACCAGCCCGGCGTACACGGCGATGGCCGAGGCGATGGCGGTGGCCTACCCCGGCCAGGAGATGCAGTACGCCGGCCAGGGCGGCTCCATCCCGCTGTGCAACACCCTCGCCTCGCTCTACCCGAGCGCGGAGATCCTCCTGATCGGCCTGAGCGAGCCGGAGGCGCAGATCCACGCGGTCAACGAGAGCGTGTCTCCGGAGGAGTTGGAGCGTCTGTCGGTGACGGAGGCGCTGTTCCTGCGGAACTACGCGGCGAGCTGACTCCCTTCGGATTCCGGCAGGTCGGCGGACGTCACGGCGTGGGGATGCCGCGCTCCAGATAGAGCGCGGCGCCCCGCTCCCGGGCCCGCAGCGCCCAGCGCAGCCGCTCGTAGCGGACCGGCGGGAGCAGGTCCGCCGCCTCCTCCTCGGTGACGAAGCGCCACTCGCGCAGTTCGGGTCCGGGCAGCAGCAGCCGGGCGGCCTCGGTGGAGTCGAGCCGGCCGCCGTCGTAGAGGAGCCGCAGTCCGCCGTAGCCGGGCGGTGCGGGGGCCTCCCAGTCGACGACGAGCAGATGCGGTACGTCGGTGAGGCGGATGCCGGTCTCCTCGGTGACCTCGCGCATGCCGGCGCGGGCGGGGGCCTCGCCGGGTTCGACGACACCGCCGGGGAACTCCCAGCCGGCCTTGTAGGTGGGGTCGACGAGCAGCACCCGGTCCTGTTCGTCGAAGAGCAGCACACCGGCGGCGAGCGTCTCGGCGGTGGGCTCGGGCGTCTGCACGATGTCGCAGACCGGCACCTCACCCCGCCCGCAGGCCTCCGCGATCCGCACGGCGCTCTCGTACGGGGTGAGGGCGCCGGTGTCGACGGGGTGGGCGTCGGCGGTGAGCCAGGAGGCGAGGGCGGCGCGGTACGGCTCGATGTGGTCGTAGGCCCACTGCCGTTGCCGCAGTTCGCCGTCGGGGAGGTCGGGTGGGACCTCCCGGCGGGCTATTCGCTCCCGCAGGATCGTTTCCGCCGGAGCCAGCAGGACGTGCTGGACGGCGATGCGGCGCGCGGCCAGACCGCCGAAGATCTCGTCGCGGTACTCCTGGCGCAGGAGGGTCATCGGGACCACGAGGGTGCCGCCGAGTTCGGCGAGCATCGCGGCCGCCGTGTCGATCACGAGGCGTCGCCAGATCGGCAGGTCCTGGAAGTCGCCGACCTCGGCGAGGTGCTTGGGCGGCAGCAGATGCGTCATCGCCGCGCCGATGACCTCGGGGTCGAAGAGCGTGCTGTTCGGGATCAGGTCGATCAGTTCCCGTGCGGTGGCGGTCTTCCCGGCACCGAACGCTCCGTTGATCCAGACGATCACGGACAGTTCCCCCTCTTCTATTGGCCCCCTGAGGCTTGCCCGTTTCACCCTGCCACGGAAACCAGCCCCAGTTGAGGGCGCACGAAGAGGGGCGCCGATGCCCACCGCAACGGCGGGGACACCGGCGCCCTGTCGGGACGGAGAGTGACGTCAGCCGTTCTGCCCCAGGGTCTTGCCGGCGTCGGCGAAGCTGTCCTTGCTGATGGTGTCGGTGACCACGCCGAGGGTGTCGTCGACGCTCAGGCCGCCCAGTGCCTGTTGGTCACCGAGTACCTGGTGGTCGCCTCCGTGGGTCGGGCTGATCGCGGCGACGACGAACCCGGTGGCGAGGGAGGCGATGGCGAGCATGCTGCGCTTCTTCATGCCCGGTTCAACTGCGCGGACCGGGCAGGGGTCACGCACCCGTTGCGGCCGGTGCCCGAGCGGGCATCCTGGTACGGGCGACCGGGCGGACCAGGGAGGCGGGCGGATGGACGCGGGCGACGGACACATCCACGTCGACTCGAAACTGCTCCGCGACAACGCCGCGGTACGGGGCGCGCCGGCGGCCACCTTCGGTCTCGTCGGCGACGCGCCGAGCACTGTCACCGCGGGCTGCGGCCTCCGGGTGCCGTACGCGATGACGTCCGGACGCCCGGAGAGCGTCACCTGCCTGCCGTGCCGCGAACACGCCGGCCGTGAACACCGGCGCCTGGCCGCACAGTTGGAAGGGCTGGTCGGTACGCCCGGGGTGCATGTCGAGGAGGACCGGGTGCGACGGGCCTCGGCACACCATCGCGACCTGGCACGGAGGTTCGCGGAGGGCTGAGCGCACCTCCGAGCGGTCAGCCCTCCGATGCCTGTGACCTGACTGTCAGGACGATCCGACGCAAGGGCCGACCCAACACAACCGAACGTCACATCGGATCGAATCCCCGTCTGACGTCGTTGTCAAGGGCTATGACGGGATATCGAACACCACTACCGCATGTCTTCCAACAGAGTCCGACACGTCCTACCGTAAACGCTCAGGGGTGACGCGGACATGCTGTCATCCCATCTTTCGCGCGTTCGGAGGACTGCAACGATGCATCACCTCGACACCCGCACCACCCGCCGAAGACTGGTCGGAACACTCACGGCGGGCCTCCTGTGCGCGGCCGGACTCGCCGCGCCGGCCATGGCCGCGCCCACCGCCGAGCCTCCGGCCCAGCCCGCCGCGCCGGCCCTCGCCGACGGTCTCGCCCTCACCCCGCCGATGGGCTTCAACAACTGGAACTCCACGAACTGCCGTCCGGAGTTCAACGAGGCCATGGTGGAGGGAATCGCCGACCTCTTCGTCGCGAAGGGTCTCAAGGACGCCGGCTACCAGTACATCAACCTCGACGACTGCTGGGCACTGCCGAGCAGGGACGCGAACGGCAAGCTCGTACCGGATCCGGTGCGGTTCCCCCATGGGATCAAGGCCGTTGCGGACTATGTCCACTCCAAGGGCCTCAAGCTCGGGATCTACACCAGCGCGGGCACGAAGACGTGCAACGACGCGGGATTCCCCGGTGCGCTGGGCCATGAGTACAGCGACGCCCAGCAGTTCGCCGACTGGGGCGTGGACTACCTCAAGTACGACAACTGCAACAACCAGGGCGTGGACGCCAAGTTGCGCTACAACACCATGCGCGACGCGCTGAAGGCGACCGGCCGGCCCATCGTCTACAGCCTCTGCGAGTGGGGCGAGAACAAGCCCTGGGAGTGGGCGGCGGACGTCGGCCATCTGTGGCGCACGACCGGTGACATCAGCGACAACTGGGGCTCGATGGTGTCGATCCTCAAGCAGAACCTGCCGCTCGCGCAGTACGCGGGACCGGGGCACTGGAACGACCCGGACATGCTGGAGGTCGGCAACGGCGGCATGACCGACACCGAGTACCGCTCGCACTTCTCCATGTGGTCGATCATGGCGGCCCCGCTGCTCATAGGCTCCGACCTGCGCAAGGCCACCCAGGCGACCTTCGACATCCTCGACAACAAGGAGGTCGTCGCGGTCGACCAGGACCCGCTGGGCAAGCAGGGCACGGTCGTCTCCTCCGAGGGCGGACGCTGGGTCGTCAGCAAGCAGATGAAGGACGGCAGCCGCGCTGTCGCGCTCTTCAACGAGTCGGGCAGCGCCCAGCGCATCGCCACGACCGCCACCGCCGTCGGCCTGCCGCGCGCCCACGCCTACACGCAGCGCGACCTGTGGCAGCACAAGAGCTTCAACACCGCGGGCACCATCGCGGCGACCGTCCCGGCGCACGGCACGGTCCTGCTGCGCATCTCCGCCGACCGCAAGTGGGCCACCAACCCGCCGGCCGTCGAACTCGGCCTGAACGGCAGCCCGTTGGTCGAAGCCGGCAAGAAGGTCTCCCTGACCTCCACGGTCACCGACCTCGGCCGCACGTCGGCCGAGCACGTCTCGGTGGCACTGACCGGACCCAAGGGCTGGAAGATCAAGGCGACTTCGTCGACCAAGGCCAAGGAACTCAGGACAGGCCGCTCGCTGCGCAGCAAGTGGTCGCTCACCGCGCCGAAGGGGACGCCGACAGGGTCGTACGACCTGAAACTGAAGGCGAGTTACCGCTCACCGACCGGCAAACGCGTCGACAGCGTCCTGCCGCTGACCACGACCGTGGTCGTGGCGCCGCCCGCGGGTGTCTCCGGGCTCGGGGATCTGCCGTGGCTGTCGGCCACCAGCGGCTGGGGACCGGCGGAGCGCAACACCAGCAACGGCGAGAGCGACGCCGGTGACGGGAATCCGATCACCATCGGCGGTGTCGTGTACGCCAAGGGCCTTGGTGTGCACGCCGACAGCGACGTCGAGTTCTACACCGGCAAGGCGTGCGAGAAGGTCACCGCGGACGTCGGCGTCGACGACGAGAAGGGCGCCAACGGCTCCGTCGCCTTCGAGATCTGGGCCGACGGCACCAAGGTCGCCTCGACCGGCACGCTCACCAACGCGATGCCGGCCCAGTCGATCACCGCGGACGTGACCGGCGCCGAGGTGATCCACCTGGTCGTCACCAACGGCGGGGACGGGTACGACTCGGACCACGCGGACTGGGCGGGGGCGCAGCTGAGCTGCTGAGCCCGCTCGGGGCTCAGCAGCTCAGGGGAACGTTCCTGCTCAGAGCCCCTTCAGACCGTGGCCGCGTCCGCCCGCCGGGCGAGCGCGGCCGCGGCCGCTCCCACCAGACCGGCGTCCGTGCCCATCTGGGCCGGCGTGATCTCCAGGCCCTGCACGAAGGACAGCGTCGCGTAGTCGCCCAGGGCCTTGCGCAGAGGCGTGAACAGCACGTCGCCCGCCTTGCCCACGCCCCCGCCGATCACCGCGATGTCGATCTCCACCAGGGTCGCCGTGGCCGCGATGCCGGCGGCCAGCGCCTGGGCGGCCCGGTCGAAGGAGGCCACCGCGACCGGGTCGCCGGTGCGGGCGGCGGCGGCCACCGCGGCGGCGGAGGTGTCGCCGTCGGGGCCCGGCCGCCAGCCGTTCTCCAGGGCCCGCCGCGCGATGTTGGGCCCGCTCGCGATGCGCTCCACGCAGCCGCGCGAGCCGCACGGGCACAGGTCGCCGTCGAGGTCGACGCTGATGTGGCCGATGTGGCCCGCGTTGCCGGTCGGGCCGGGGTGCAGCTGGCCGTTGAGGACGAGGCCGCCGCCGACGCCGGTGGAGACCACCATGCACAGCGCGTTGTCGTGGCCGCGGGCCGCGCCCTGCCAGTGCTCGGCCGCCGTGATCGCCACACCGTCGCCGATCAGCTCGACCGGCAGCCCGCCGGCCGCCTCCTGGACCCGACGGACGAGCGGGAAGTCCCGCCAGCCCGGCACGTTCACCGGGCTGACCGTGCCCGCCTTGGCGTCCACCGGCCCTGCGCTGCCGATGCCGAGCGCCGTGGCGCGTGCCCACTCGGGTGCGGCGGTGAGTTCGCCGAGCACCTCCGCCACGGCTCCCATCACGGTCTCGCCGTCGTCCTGCGCGGGCGTCGCGCGCTGGGCACGCACCGCGATCCGGCCGTGGCCGTCCACCAGCGCCCCGGCGATCTTGGTGCCGCCGATGTCGAGCGCGGCCACGAAGTCGGTGTGCATCAGTGTCGGATCTCCCCGTAAACCAATAGTGTCCCCGTCGGCAAGGAGGGGGTTCCCCCTTCAACCACGGAGAAGTGCGGGCCGGTCTCGCGGTGGGGGCGCAGGCCGGAGATTGCGGTGGACAGTCTCTCTCGCATATGACAACGTTGTCCAGGCTCTATGCTCGACGCCACATCCTCATACAACCTCATGGTCCGACGCATCCCCATGGGACGAGACAGGACAGGACAGCGCATCGTGCCAGAGACCGCCCGTCGTTCAGCCCACCTCAACGCCACTCGTTACGGCAATCGTCCCACGATGAAGGACGTGGCCGCACGGGCCGGCGTCGGCCTGAAGACCGTGTCCCGCGTGGTCAACGGCGAGCCCGGCGTCACCCCGGAGACCGAGCGCCGGGTCCAGGAGGCCATCGACGCGCTGGGCTTCCGGCGCAACGACAGCGCGCGCGTGCTGCGCAAGGGCCGCACCGCGAGCATCGGTCTCGTCCTGGAGGACCTCGCGGACCCGTTCTACGGCCCGCTCAGCCGCGCGGTCGAGGAGGTGGCCCGCGCGCACGGCGCCCTCCTGATCAACGGCTCCAGCGCGGAGGACCCGGACCGCGAGCAGGAGTTGGCGCTCGCGCTGTGCGCGCGGCGGGTGGACGGCCTGGTGGTGATCCCGGCCGGTGACGACCACCGCTATCTGGAGCCCGAGCTCAAGGCGGGCGTCGCCACGGTCTTCGTGGACCGGCCGGCCGGGCGGATCGACGCCGACGTGGTCCTGTCCGACAACTTCGGCGGCGCCCGCGACGGCGTCGCCCACCTCATCGCCCACGGCCACCGCCGGATCGGCTTCATCGGCGACATGCCCCGCATCCACACGGCCGCGGAGCGCCTGCGCGGCTACCGGGCGGCCCTGGAGGACGCCGGGACCCAGGTCGAGGACGCGTGGATGTCCCTGGGCGTCACGGACCCGCAGCGGGTGCGCCGGGCGGCCGAGGAGATGCTCTCCGGTCCCGACCCCGTCACCGCGATCTTCGCGGGCAACAACCGTGTGACGGTCACCGTGGTCCGCGTGCTCGCCGAGCACAGCCGTCCGGTCGCCCTGGTCGGCTTCGACGACTTCGAGCTCGCCGACCTGCTCCAGCCGGGCGTCACCGTCATCGCCCAGGACGCGGCCGCCCTCGGCCGCACGGCCGCGGAACGCCTCTTCCGGCAACTGGACGGCACCCTCATCGCCCCCGAGCGCATCGAACTGCCGACCCGCCTGATCGCCCGCGGCTCGGGCGAAGTACCCCCGTCGGCCTGAGGCGCACATGCCCGACCGCACACTGGAGGCGCTGGGCCTGGCTCAGGCCCCGCGCGACCATCCGCTGCTCTACCCGGGGGCGTGGCCGACGGAGTCGGGCGTGCTCGACGGCGACCGGTTCCTGCCGATCGAGGACGACCGCTTCTTCCCCCTCCACCGCCTCGTGGACGAGAACCGCGCTCCTGTCCTCGCCGTCGGCTCCAACGCCTGCCCGGGTCAACTCCGGCACAAGATGGCCGCGTACGGGATCACCTCGCCCATCCCGATGGTGCAGACCCTGGTCACCGGCCTCGACGTGGGCGTCTCCGCGCACGTCAGCCGCATGGGCTACGTGTCGGCGTCACCGGTCGAAGCCCCGGGCACGGTACGGGAGTTGTTCGTGATCTGGCTCGACGGCGAGCAGCTCTCGGTCATCGACGCCAGCGAGGGCGTGCCGCTGATCGACGGCAACTACCGCCGGGCCTGGCTGCCTTCGCCGACGGTACGGATCGAGCAGCCGGACGGCACGGAACTGGCCGGTGCGTACGCCTACGTCAACCGGCGCGGGGTCCTGCACGACGGCACCGGCGCGCCGCGCCCGCACCCGGGCCAGCGGGAGCTGCTCACCGAACTCCTCGTGGGATCAGCGCGGTTGCGGGAGCTGTTCGGTGTCACGCCGGAGGAGTTCTGCGAACGGGCGCGTGCCGACCGCCGGTTGTGCGAGCGGGGCACGCGCCTGTTCGCGCGGGAGAAGCGGGTGACGGCTTCCGGTCTGGAGAGGTTCGTCCGGAACTAGCAGATCGGGAGCCCCGGGACCGGAGCGTCGTTGTCCCCGCCCTTGATGTAGACGTCGCTCACGTACACGTTCGCGTTGCCGCTGTCGTCGTCCGTCTTCGCCCACCAGACGTTGGTCCACTCGCCGTACGTCTCGCGGCGGCCCAGGTTCGCCTGGCAGAAGAAATAGTTGGTGCCCGAGCCCAGTACGCCGACCTCGGTGCCGGAGGCCGTGTAGGACTTGGCGGTGCGCCAGACCGTGCAGTTGTACTTGCCGCCACCTATGGAGGTGCAGGCCGGGTCCTGGGAGGGCTCGCTCCCGCCGGTCGTGCCGCCCGTGCCCGTCGTACCGCCGTCGCCGGAGCCGCCGCCCGTGGTCCCGCCACCACCGGTGCCGCCCGTGGTGCCGCCGCTCCCGGAGGTCTTGCCCGGGGAAGGAGTGCCGGAGTGGGTGGGAGCGTCGTCGCTCTTCTTGCCAGGTCCCTTGGACGCGGTCGGCGACTCCTTGTCGCCCTGCTCGCTGGGCTTGTCGTCGGCCGAGCGGGCGGTGTCGGGGCTGCCGGTCACGGCCGACGCGGGGGTGCCACCGGCGTCGACGGACGCGCCGGACCCGGTCCGCTTCGTGGCGTCGCTCTTGTTGTTCAACAGGGCGACGGAGGTGCCGGCCGCCGCGACGACGAGCGTGACGGCGACGGCCGCGAGCAGGACCTTGCCCTTGCGGCGCCTGTTGGATGCGGGGGTCATGGGGCCGGTGAGGGAGGAGTCCGGGGATCCCGGAACCGCGGGACCGAAGCCGTGCACGGCCGCACCGCCGACCGCCGGAGTCCGCGCCGACCCCGTCTCCGGTGATCCGAAGCCCTGGGCGGGCTGCTCGGCGGTGCCGAATCCTGCGGCGGCCGGGCCGAACTGCCCTGCTTCCGGGCCCACTTGGCCGTGCGTCCCGGAGTCCGTCGCGGCGGCCGGGCCGACGTCCTGCCCCGCCACCGGCTCGACCGGCCCGAATCCAGGCGGCACCGAGGGAAGACTGACCTCGGTCTCCGCGCGCGGCGGTGTCGTGGGCTTGTCGCTCCCCCGCAGGGTCGTGGTCTGGACGTCCGTGGGGACCGTGTCCGCCACCGCCTGGAGCAGGACACGGGCCGCCTCGGCGGTCGGGCGGTCCTCGGGTCGCTTGTCCATGAGCCGTCGCAGCACGGGCCTCAGCGGGCCCGCGGCACGGGACTCGGGAAGCGGCTCGTCGACTATGGCGGTGAGCGTCGAGTACGTCGACGTACGGCGGAAGGGCGAGGCGCCCTCGACCGCCGCGTACAGCGTGGCGCCCAGGGCCCACACGTCGGACGCCGGACCCGGGTCGGCGCCCTGGGCGCGCTCGGGGGCCAAGTAGTCGAGGGAGCCCACGAGTTCGCCGCTGCGGGTGAGGTGGGTGGCCGAGCCGTCGCCCGGGTCGTCCATGGTCGCGATGCCGAAGTCGGTGAGCACGACGCGGCCCGAGCGCTCGAGCAGGATGTTGCCGGGCTTCACGTCGCGGTGCAGGACGCCCGCGCGGTGGGCGGCGGCCAGCGCGTCCATCACCTTGGCGCCGATCCCGGCCGCCTCGCGCGGCTCGAGGGTGCCGCGCTCGCGCAGTACGTCGTCCAGGGACGGGCCGTCCACCAGCTCCATGACGATCAGCGGGCGCCCGTCGACCTCCGCCACGTCGTGCACCGCGATGACTCCCGGATGCCGCATCCGGGCCGCCGCACGGGCCTCGCGCTGCATCCGCAGCCGCAGATCGGCGAGTTCGGGCGCGTCCGCGTCGCTGTACGTGCGCAGTTCCTTGACCGCGACCTCGCGGCCGAGGACCTCGTCGATCGCCCGCCAGACGACGCCCATGCCGCCGCGCCCGAGCTGGGCGACGATGCGATAGCGCCCGGCGAGCAGCCGGCCTATCCCGTCCGTCTGGCCATTTCCGTTGAAGGAGTCCCCCGAAGACACCGCTGCCCCGTTCCTGTGACACGTCAATGCGTGCGGTACAGACTACGGGGCGCGGGTGACAACACCAGCCGCCGGTGACGGCTGTGACAGGGCCGCTACTTCGCCGAGACCGTGAGGTCGCCGCGGCGCGGCGCCGCGAAGCCTTCCAGGTCGGCCCGGGTCAGCCCGGTGGCGCGGGACACCTCGGCGATGTCGAGGGCGCCGCAGTCCAGACCGCGCAGCAGATAGCCGCCGAGGGCCTTGGCGGTCGCGGGCTCGTCCATGACGTCACCGCCGGCCCGGTTGACGTACCGGGTGAGCCGCAGGGCGGCCTGTTCGAAGCCCTCGCGGTAGAAGGCGAAGACGGCGGCGTAGCGGGTCGGGATGTGGCCGGGGTGCATGTCCCAGCCCTGGTAGTACGCGCGGGCCAGGGCCCGCCGGGTCAGCCCGTAGTGCAGCCGCCAGGCGTCGTGGACCTTCTCGGTCGAGCCCACGGGCAGCACGTTGGTCGACCCGTCCGACACCCGCACGCCCGTGCCCGCCGCCGCGACCTGCATGACCGCCTTGGCGTGGTCGGCTGCCGGGTGGTCGCTGGCCTGGTAGGCGGCGGAGACTCCGAGGCAGGCGCTGTAGTCGAAGGTGCCGTAGTGCAGCCCGGTGGCGCGGCCCTCGGCGGCCTGGATCATGCGGGCGACGGTGGCGGTGCCGTCGGTGGCGAGGATGGACTGGCTGGTCTCGATCTGGATCTCGAAGCCGATCCGCCCGGGTTCGAGACCGCGCGCCTTCTCGAAGGCCTCCAGGAGCCGCACCATGGCGGTGACCTGCTCCGGGTGCGTCACCTTGGGCAGCGTGAGCACCAGCCCGTCGGGCAGGCCGCCGGCCTCGATCAGGCCGGTGAGGAAGATGTCGAGGGTGCGGATGCCCCGGTCCCGCACCGGCGCCTCCATGCACTTCATGCGGATGCCCATGTACGGCGCCGCGGTCCCCTTCTCGTACGCCTCCGCGATCAGCCGCGCCGCGCGGGCCGCCGCCTCGTCCTCCTCGGCGTCCGGGCGGGGGCCGTAGCCGTCCTCGAAGTCGACGCGCAGGTCCTCGATGGGCTCGCGCTCCAACTTGGCCCGCACGCGCGCGTGGACGGGCTCGGCGAGGTCGTCGCTCAGGCCGAGGACGGCGGCGAAGGAGGCGGCGTCGGGGGCGTGTTCGTCGAGGGCGGCGAGCGCCCGGTCGCCCCAGGAGCGGACGGTGTCGGCGGCGAAGACGTCACCGGGCACGTACACGGTGTGGACGGGCTGGCGGGTGCCGGGGTCTCCGGGGTAGCGGCGCTCCAGTTCGGCGTCGACCGGGGCGAGGGAGGCGCTGATCTCCTCGCTGACGGCGCCCGCGAGGCTCGTCGACACGTTCTCCTGCTGGCCCTGACCCATCCCGCACCCTCCTGTTTTCCACTGTACGGAATCAACAATCCGTTGAATGAAGTTATCGGGGCACCTTCGGGATGGTCAACACCGTGTCCACGGGGAGCCACACGGTCATCCCGACATGTTCACGCTGATCTCATCCGGGGGTATCACCCCCGGGTACCACCCTTGTGCACGCACGACCCACCGCACGCACGACGCACCGCACACGCGACCCCGCACCCGCAGGACTCGCCGTACGCACGACTCGTCCGGCTTTTGCCACCGAAGGAGCCTCCGTGCCGAGCCCCCGCCGAGTCACCCGCCGTCTGGGCCTGAAAGCCGTGCTGGCCGCGGCGGTCACCGTGCCCCTCTCCAGCGCCGCGATCCCCCCGTCATCGGCCTCGTCGACCGCATCGCCCTCCACCGCGGGACCGCAGTTGCGCCGAGCGGGCACAGCACCCCTCCTCGATGTCATGACCTTCAACCTGCGCTTCGCCAGCACCACCGAGCCCAACAGCTGGCACGACCGCCGACCGGTGATGCGCGAACTGCTGCGCCGTGCGCGCCCCCAGATCATCGGCACCCAGGAGGGCCTCTACCAGCAACTGCGCGACATCGACGCCGATCTCGGACCGGACTACGACTGGGTCGGCACCGGCCGCGAGGGAGGCAGCCGCGACGAGTCCACGGCGATCTACTACGACCTGCGGCGCCTGCTGCCCATCGAGCACTACACCTTCTGGCTCTCCGACACCCCGGAGACCATCCGCTCCAACACCTGGGGCGCCGCCTTCCCCCGCATCGTCACCTGGGTCCGCTTCCGCGATCTCGCCGACGCCGGACAGGAGTTCTACGTCCTCAACACCCACTTCGACCACGTGAGCCAGTACGCGCGCGAGCGCAGCGCCACGCTGATGACCCAGCGGATCGCGCAGCTCGACCGCACCCTGCCCGTCGTGGTGACCGGCGACTTCAACGTCGCCGCGCACAAGAACCCGGCCTACGACACCCTGGTGCGCTCGGGGCTCGTCGACACCTGGGACGTGGCGGAACAACGCAGCGCTCTGTACGGGACGTTCCACAGTTACCGGCCGCCGACGCCGAACGGCGACCGCATCGACTGGATCCTGACCTCGCCGGGGGTACGGACGAGCAGGGCGACGATCGACACCTTCGCCGTGAACGGCCAGTTCCCCAGCGACCACCTGCCCGTACAGGCGTCCCTCACCCTGCGATGAGCAGAGGCCCCCGCGACCGTCGGTACGGTCGCGGGGGCCTCGTACAGCCGTCGCACGGATCGGGGGCAGCCCCCCAACCGGCTCAGCCCTTGCGGGTGTTGATCTCTTCGGTGAGCTGGGGGACGACGTCGAAGAGGTCGCCGACTACGCCGTAGTCGACGAGGTCGAAGATCGGGGCCTCGGCGTCCTTGTTGACGGCCACGATCGTCTTCGAGGTCTGCATGCCGGCCCGGTGCTGGATCGCGCCCGAGATGCCGTTGGCGATGTACAGCTGCGGGGACACGGACTTGCCGGTCTGGCCGACCTGGTTGGTGTGCGGGTACCAGCCCGCGTCCACCGCGGCACGCGAGGCGCCCACGGCCGCGCCGAGGGAGTCGGCGAGGGCCTCGATGACGGCGAAGTTGTCGGCGCCGTTGACACCGCGGCCGCCGGAGACCACGATCGCGGCCTCGGTCAGCTCCGGACGCCCGGTCGACTCGCGCGGCGTGCGGGCGGTGACCTTGGTGCCGGTCGCCTGCTCAGAGAAGGTCACGTCCAGGGCTTCGACCGCGCCCGCGGCCGAAGCGGGCTCCACCGGGGCGGAGTTGGGCTTGACGGTGATGACCGGGATCCCCTGGGAGACGCGGGTCTTGGTGGTGAAGGAGGCGGCGAACACCGACTGGGTGGCCACCGGGCCCTCGTCACCGGCTTCGAGGTCGGTGGCGTCGGTGAGGATGCCGGACTTGATGCGCAGCGCGAGACGGGCGGCGATCTCCTTGCCCTCCGCGGAGGACGGCACCAGCACCGCGGCCGGGGAGACGGCCGCGACGGCGGCCTGGAGGGCGTCCACCTTCGGGACGACCAGGTAGTCGGCGTACTCCGACGCGTCGTGGGTGAGGACCTTCACCGCGCCGTGCTCGGCGAGCGTGGCGGCGGTGTCGGCGGCACCCGCGCCGAGCGCGACCGCGACGGGCTCGCCGATACGGCGGGCCAGGGTCAGCAGCTCCAGGGTGGGCTTGCGGACGGCACCGTCCACGTGATCGACGTAGACGAGAACTTCAGCCATGGGAATGGTCTCCTGCGTGCTTGCGAAGTCTGAGGGGAGGTGAGCGAGTCGGGCCTGGGGCCTTAGATGAACTTCTGGCCCGCGAGGAACTCGGCGAGCTGCTTGCCGCCCTCGCCCTCGTCCTTGACGATCGTGCCGGCGGTGCGCGCGGGGCGCTCGGCCGCGGAGTTCACGGCGGTCCAGGCGCCTTCGAGGCCGACCTCGTCCGCCTCGATCTCCAGGTCGGACAGGTCCCAGGCCGCGACCGGCTTCTTCTTCGCGGCCATGATGCCCTTGAAGGAGGGGTAACGCGCCTCGCCCGACTGGTCGGTGACCGACACGACCGCGGGGAGGGAGGCCTCCAGCTGCTCGGAGGCGGTGTCGCCGTCACGGCGGCCCTTGACCACGCCGTCCTCGACCGTGACCTCGGACAGCAGGGTCACCTGCGGCACACCCAGGCGCTCGGCGAGGAGGGCCGGGACGATGCCCGCGGTGCCGTCGGTGGAGGCCATGCCCGAGACGACCAGGTCGAAGCCTGCCTTCTCGATCGCCTTCGCCAGCACCAGCGAGGTACCGATCGCGTCCGTGCCGTGCAAGTCGTCGTCCTCGACGTGGATCGCCTTGTCCGCACCCATGGAAAGCGCCTTGCGCAGCGCGTCCTTGGCGTCCTCGGGACCCACCGTCAGGACGGTGATCTCCACGTCGTCGTCGGAGTTCTCCGAGATCTGCAGCGCCTGTTCGACCGCGTACTCGTCCAGTTCGGAGAGCAGACCGTCCACGTCGTCCCGGTCGACGGTCAGGTCATCGGCGAAGTGCCGGTCGCCAGTGGCGTCGGGCACGTACTTCACAGTGACAACGATCCTCAAGCTCACGCCGGCTCTCCTACTGCTTCGTCTTTTTTTCGGCTGCCTCTTGCAGGCAGCATAGGCGCCCCAAGCGGCCGATCCCGGTCGGGGCGGGCTGCGCTCCGAACGAAATATTACTCGCCAGTACACCCAGTTCCTGCCCGCTAAGCAAGCGCTTTGAACTGTGACCTGTGCAACGCAGCGTAATCGGAACTCGACGGCTTCGCAGAACAGCGGCGGAACGACGGCCGAGCGACAGCGTGGACCTCAGTCCCGCAGACCGCTGAAGCGCCCTTGGTGGTAGAGGAGCGGACGGCCGGGACCGGCGGGATCCCCGAGCACGACCTCGGCCAGGACGACCCGGTGGTCCCCCGCGGGCACGCGCGCGTGCACCCGGCACACCATCCAGGCGAGGACGTCGTCCAGGACGGGAACTCCTTCGGGACCCTCGCGCCAGGCAGTGGGTGCGCCGAAGCGGTCGGCGCCGCTTCTGGCGAACGTGGCGGCCAACTCCTGCTGGTGCTCCCCGAGTATGTGGACGCCGATGTGCTCGGTGGCCGATATCGCCGGCCAGCTGGAGGCGCCGGTGCTGATGCCGAAGGAGAGGAGCGGGGGCTCGGCGGACACGGAGGAGAGGGAGGTGGCGGTGAAGCCGACCGGGCCGGTCTCACCCCCGGCGGTGATCACGGCGACGCCCGCCGCGTGCCGGCGGAAGACGGAACGCAGCAGGTCGGGAGAGGCGAGTTGAGGGGCACGGGCGCCGAGGTCGGGCGTGGCCGTCATGGAGTTGTTCCTTCTGGGAAGAGGGGCGAGCGGGTCCGTGGCTGCTCAGCAGCCCGGACAACGCGCACTCGCGGTGCGGGCGAGGTCCACATGGACCCGCTCGAAGAGAAGGAGTTCCGAAGGCATACGGTCAGGCTGACGATAGGTGGTGCGCACAGTCAAGTACGTTCCGGCATATGGGAGATGCCTCACCGTCCGCGACACAGTCGTCAAACCGCCTCCCCCAGCGCCGCGATGACGTCGGCCTTGCGCGGCTGACCGGTGGCACGCCGCACGACCCGGCCGTCGGCGTCCAGGACCAGGACGGTCGGGGTCTTGAGGATGTCCAATTCTCGGACGAGGTCCAGGTGCTCCTCGGCGTCGATCTCGACGTGGGTCACGCCCGGGACCAGTCCGGCGACCTCGCCGAGGACCCGTCGGGTCGCGCGGCAGGGCGCGCAGAAGGCGCTGGAGAACTGGACGAGCGTGGCGCGCTCGCCGAGTTCCGCGCCCAACTCGCCCGCGCCGAGCCGCTTTCCGTCGTCGCGCCCGCGCACCCGTACCCTCCCGCTCCGCCGCCGGTGCAGCACTCCGTAGGCGCTCGCCATCGCGAGCACCGCCACGCACACCACGAGTCCAGTCATCTCAGGTCCAAGCATTCACGAGACTGCAAAGATTCCCGTCGGCCGAAATCGTTCCCCGTGCGGAATGCTTGATTCATGGACATCGATGTGCGGGGCCCCCGCTTCGGAGCGGCCCTGACGACCGTGGTGCTGGCGGTCGTACTGATCACCGGGAACGTCTGGCTGCTCGCCTGGCAGACGCTCGCGTTCGCGCTGGGTGCGGCGGGCGGAGTGGGACGGTCGCCGTACGGCTGGCTGTTCCGCGCGGCCGTACGTCCCCGGATCGGGCCGCCGACCGAGTTCGAGCCGCCGGAGCCGCCGCGGTTCGCGCAGGCGGTCGGACTGGCCTTCGCGGTCGTCGGACTCGTCGGTTTCACGGTGGGTCCCGAGTGGCTCGGACTGGCGGCGACGGGGGCCGCGCTCGCGGCCGCTTTCCTCAACAGCGCGTTCGGGTACTGCCTGGGGTGCGAGATGTACCTGGTCCTGCGCCGCGCGACCGCCCGCGCGGAGTGATCGGGAAGTAAAGGGCACTTAAAAGCCCGAGGTGGATCACTGGGCGCCGACGTGACGAGGATCTCGCCGTTCACAGGCACTTGGGGTGGCTCCCCAGCCGTTCTTCGGGCACGATCTGCGAGATGCCGTAAACCTACGGCCGCGTAGCTTTCCCGCCGGGAGCTCCCTTCCCTGGCCGAGAAGGAAGGGCCCACTCCGTCCATGGCAGAGCTTGTCTACCGTCCCGTCGTTGGTTTCGCCCAGGCCTTGTTCAAGGCGTGGGACCTGAAGATCGACTGCCAGGGTTCGGAGAACATCCCGCGCTCGGGCGGCGCCGTGCTGGTGAGCAACCACATCAGCTACCTGGACTTCGTCTTCGACGGCTTGGCGGCCCTCCCGCAGAAACGTCTTGTTCGCTTCATGGCGAAGGAGTCGGTCTTCCGGCACAAGATCTCCGGCCCGCTGATGCGCGGCATGAAGCACATCCCGGTGGACCGCAAGCAGGGTGAGACGGCCTACGCGCACGCGCTGGAGTCGTTGAAGTCCGGCGAGGTCATCGGGGTCTTCCCGGAGGCCACGATCTCGCCGTCGTTCACGCTCAAGAGCTTCAAGTCGGGTGCCGCGCGCATGGCGCAGGAAGCCGGCGTACCGCTGATCCCGATGGCGGTCTGGGGCACGCAGCGCCTGTGGACCAAGGGGCAGCCGCGCAACTTCAAGCGCAGCCACATCCCGATCACGATCCGCGTGGGCGAGGCGATCGAGGCCTCCCGCGACAAGTACGCGGGCGCCATCACCCGCCAACTGCGCGAGCGCGTCCAGGAACTCCTGGAGGCCGCCCAGCGCGCCTACCCCGTCCGCCCGAAGGACGCCAACGACACCTGGTGGATGCCGGCCCACCTGGGCGGCACGGCTCCTACGCCGGAAGAGGTGAAGGCGGCCGAGGCCCGCTGACGTAGGACCGTCGGTCCCACTTCTGTCGGCCCGCCTCCGCCGATCGGCCCGATTTCAGGCGCCGCACGCCGGACGCACGTCGATCCGCGCCCCTGGGCTGAACTTCCCCAACAGTTCGGCCAGTTCGGCACCGGCCGACTCAACTTCCTTGACCGGCATGGGGGCCAGGCTCTCCAGCAGGAAGAGCGCCGAGACCGTGTTCTCGGTGAGGCGGGTGCGGGGGCCCTGGCGCCAGTTCCAGCGGCGGCAGGTCACGCCCTTCTCGTCGCGCCACACCACCTCGCCCGCGTCCGGGTGCTCGACGGTCTCCTCGCCCCCGGCCACGGTCACGAAGTCCTCGTCGCCGGTGGCCCGTACGAGGTGCATGCCGCCCTGGATCCGGTCGAGGTCCTCGCCGCCGACGGGGATCAGGTGGGCGACGCTGATGGCGTTGTAGAGGTCGACGAGCACGTTGATCCGGGGCAGGCCGGCCTCCGAGAGGGCCCGCTTGGCCAGCGCCTCCGCCGAGTTGCGGGTGCGTGAGGGCTTCGAGCCGAACGCCGTGTAGACCTCGCGCCAGGCGGCCATGTGCGGGTCCTCGTGCGGGGCGCGGCCGTCCAGGCGGGCGGCGAGGCGGCGGGCCGCGTCGTCGAGGAGGGCCGAACTCTCCTCGGTGCTGGGGCCGTTGACGAGTCCGTGGGCCTCGATCGCGACATGGGTGAAGCCGGGGGCGATGGCGCGGACGTCGGGGGACACGGTCAGCGAGAGGGTCATGGCTTGCCTCAGAGTGCGGTCGGGAGCGTCTTCCACAGGTGGGGCCGGTCGGGTGCGGCCTTGAGGGCGTTCAGCACGACCGGATGTGGTTCAGCGTACAGTACCGGATAGTCCAGCTCATTGAACTCGGGGTCGGGTGCGAAGGCCAGCCGTTCACCGTCGAGGGAGAACTGCGCGTCGACGCCCGGTTTGTTGCCCCGAGGGTCCTGCCGGTGCCAGGCGCCGTTGAAGCGGACGGCGACCAGACCGTGGACCACGTCGAACTTCTGGTAGCACAACGCCGTCGGGATGTCCTCGGCCCGCAGCAGCGCGGTCAGGGCGTGCGCCTTGGCGTAGCAGATGCCGGTGCCCTGCTCCAGGACGTCGGAGGCGCGCCAGGTGACGCGCGGGTCGCCGGAGTCCTGCGAGTGCGGAATGGTGTCGCGCACGAACTCGAACGCGAGCCGTGCATAGGCATACGAGTCCGCCGCATCTCGGGCCAGGCGTGCGGCCGTCTCCCGTACCAGCGGGTGCTCATGATCGATGGCCTCGTCAGCGGCCAGGTACGCGGACAGGTCGGGCGTGTTCTGGATCAGCTCCATGCCTGCAGAGCATAGAAATGCGATCACCCGAACGTCAATGACTTTTCAGGCGACCGCATATCTATTCATCGAGATCCTCGGTACGGCTACCGGGCCATCTCCTCCTTGAGCGCCGCCAGGAACGCGTCCACGTCGTCCTCCGTCGTGTCGAACGCGCACATCCAGCGCACGACCCCCGCCGCCTCGTCCCAGAAGTAGAACCGGAACCGCTGCTGGAGCCGCTCGCTCACGTCGTGCGGGAGCTGGGCGAAGACGCCGTTGGCCTGCACCGGGTAGAGGATCTCCACGCCGTGCACCGAGCGGACGCCCTCGGCGAGGCGCTGGGCCATCTCGTTGGCGTGGCGGGCGTTGCGCAGCCAGAGGTCCTTGGCGAGCAGCGCCTCCAACTGCACTGAGACGAAGCGCATCTTGGAGGCGAGCTGCATGGACAGCTTGCGCAGGTGCTTCATGTGGCTGACGGCGTCCTGGTTGATGACGACGACCGCCTCGCCGAAGATCGCGCCGTTCTTCGTCCCGCCGAGCGAGAGGATGTCGACGCCGACCGCGTTGGTGAACGTCCGCATCGGGACGTCCAGGGAGGCCGCCGCGTTGGCTATCCGCGAGCCGTCCAGGTGCACCTTCATGCCGTGCGCGTGGGCGTGGTCGCAGATGGCGCGGATCTCGTCCGGCGTGTAGAGCGTGCCGAGTTCGGTGCTCTGGGTGATCGAGACGACCTGCGGCATCGCCCGGTGCTCGTCGTCCCAGCCGTACGCCTGCCGGTCGATGAGTTCGGGAGTGAGCTTGCCGTCCGGTGTGGCCACCGTCAGCAGCTTCAGCCCGCCCATGCGCTCGGGGGCGCCGCCCTCGTCGACGTTGATGTGCGCGCTCTCGGCGCAGATCACCGCGCCCCAGCGGTCGGTGACCGCCTGGAGCGCGACGACGTTGGCACCGGTGCCGTTGAAGACCGGGAAGGCCTCGGCCGTGGCACCGAAGTGGCTGCGGATGATGCCCTGGAGGTTGTCCGTGTAGTCGTCCTCGCCGTACGCGACCTGGTGGCCGCCGTTGGCCAGGGCCAGGGCGGCCAGCACCTCCGGGTGGGCGCCGGCGTAGTTGTCGCTGGCGAAGCCGCGGAGCTCCGGGTCGTGACGGCGACGGGCGTCGGTCCGGGGAGGGTTCACGGCTGCTCGGTCAGCCACAGGCGCTTTCCGTTCACTTCGGCGGCGGGCTCGCGCCAGACGCCGACGATGGCGTCGGCCAGGTCCTTGACGTCCGTGAAGCCCGCGAACTTCGCGTTGGGCCGCTCGGCGCGCATCGCCTCGTGCACCAACGCCTTGACCACCAGGATCGCAGCCGCGGAGTCCAGCCCGTCGGTGCCCCCCGCCTTGCGGAAGGCGTCGGCGAGCGCGAGCGTCCAGGCCTCGGCGGCGGCCTTGGCGGCGGCGTACGAGGCGTTGCCCGCGGTCGGGTTGGTCGCGCCGGCGGCGCTGATCAGCACGTACCGGCCGCGGTCGCTGCGCTGGAGGCCCTCGTAGAAGGCCAGCGAGGTGTGCTGGACCGTGCGGATCAGCAGCAGTTCGAGGAAGTCCCAGTCGTCGAGGCTGGTCTTGGTGAAGGTCTCGCTGCCGCGCCAGCCGCCGACGAGGTGGACCAGGCCGTCGACCCGCCCGAACTCCTTCTCGATGTGGTCGGCCCAGTCGCGGGTGGACTCCAGGCTCAGCAGGTCGACCGGCTCGCCGGTGACGGTGGCGCCGCCCGAGGCGTAGCGGGCCGCGTCCACGGCCTCCGCGAGCCGCTCCGGGTCGTTGTCCGCGCCGACGACGGTCGCGCCGGCCTCGGCCAGGCGCAGCAGTGCCGCCCTGCCCGCGGGTCCGCCCGCGCCTGCCACCGCGATCACCGCACCGCTGAGAGCGCCGTTCCCCATGTTCTTCGCCTCCTGAGCAGTGGTCCTGGTGGTGCGGTCGCTCACGCGGCGATCCGCTCGGCGCTCTCCGCCGTGATGCCCTTGGTCTCGGCGATCACGTTCTTCAGCTTCTTGGAGAGGGCCTCATAGAACATGCTCAGGGGAAACTCGTCCGGAAGCACGTCATCCACGAGTTTCCGCGGCGGCAGGCTCAGGTCCAGGGCGTCGGGGCCCTTGGCCCAGCGGGAGCCCGGGTGCGGGGCGAGATAGGTCGCGACCAGCTCGTAGGCCTTGAACCAGTGGACGAGCTTGGGGCGGTCGATGCCGGCGCGGTAGAGGTCCTCGATCTCGGCGCACAGCTGGTTGGTGACCTCGGGGGCGCGCTGCCAGTCGATGTGCAGCTTGTTGTCGGTCCAGCGGACGACGTCGTGCTTGTGCAGGTAGGCGAAGAGGAGCTGGCCGCCGAGGCCGTCGTAGTTGCGCACGCGCTCGCCGGTGACGGGGAAGCGGAACATGCGGTCGAAGAGGACGGCGTACTGCACGTCACGGGCCTGCGGGACGCCGTCGGCCGACAGCTTGACGGCCTCCTTGAAGGCGGTGAGGTCACAGCGCAGCTCTTCGAGGCCGTACATCCAGAACGGCTGGCGTTGCTTGATCATGAACGGGTCGAAGGGCAGGTCCCCGTGGCTGTGGGTGCGGTCGTGGACCATGTCCCACAGGACGAAGGCCTCCTCGCAGCGCTTCTGGTCGTGGACCATCGCGGCGACGTCGGCGGGCAGTTCGACGCCCAGGATGTCGACGGCGGCCGCGGTGACCCGGCGGAAGCGGGCGGCCTCGCGGTCGCAGAAGATGCCGCCCCAGGAGAACCGTTCCGGCGCCTGGCGCACGGCGATCGTCTCCGGGAAGAGGACGGCGGAGTTGGTGTCGTAGCCGGCCGTGAAGTCCTCGAAGGTGATGCCGCAGAACAGCGGGTTGTCGTAGCGGGTCGCCTCCAGCTCGGCCAGCCAGTCCGGCCAGACCATGCGCAGCACGACCGCTTCCAGGTTGCGGTCCGGGTTGCCGTTCTGCGTGTACATCGGGAAGACGACCAGGTGCTGGAGGCCGTCCGCGCGGTTGGCGGCGGGCTGGAAGGCCAGCAGCGAGTCGAGGAAGTCGGGCACCTGGAAGCCGCCGTCGGCCCAGCGGCGCAGGTCGGCGGCGAGAGCCTCGTGGTAGGCGCGGTCGTGCGGAAGCAACGGGGACAGCTCGTCCACCGCGGACACGACACGTCGTACGACGTCCTCCGCGTCCGCGCGGTCCGGCGCGCCCTCGGCCTCGAAGTCGATCGACCCGTCCTTGGACTGCCATGGCCGGATCCGTTCCACGGCATCCTTGAGCACCGGCCACGCCGGGTGCTCGACCACCCTGGTCGCGGGAGCGATCCGCTCTCCCTCAGCCGACCGCACAAGAATTTCCGTCATGTCCCACCCTCCACAGGAGAACCTCGCGTATGGAAACCGTATACATACGAGCTTCCTTCCAGCAAGGGGGATCTTGGGAGATTATCCTGCCGCGCCTGTTCGTAACGAAACTTTTTCCCGCCGGAAGCCTCGCAGGCCACCAAAGGAACATCGCGCCGCTACCCGGGGAGCCGGGTGCCGAAACCGGCCATCGGTCGATCCGCGCCTCAAGCCGTCACCCCGATCCCCTGTGTACGCACGGGTACATCGCGGGGCGTGGCCATTAGGCTGCGGATCTGCCCGCGCGGCCGTCCGCTCCGGTCCGCGCGGGCTTCGAGCCGCCGTCGACGGAAGCGAGTTGAACCTTGAACTTCCTTACCATCGGTCACCGCGGGATCATGGGTGTGGAACCCGAGAACACCCTTCGTTCCTTCGTCGCCGCCCAACAGGGCGGTCTCGACGTCATCGAACTCGACCTGCACCTGAGCAAGGACGGCGCCCTCGTCGTCATGCACGACACCGATGTCGACCGCACGACCGACGGCACCGGTCCGATCGCCGAGAAGACCCTTGCCGAGCTGCGCACCCTCGACGCGGGCCGCGGCGAGCGCGTACCGGTCTTCGAGGAAGTCCTGGACGCCGTGAAGGCGCCGCTGCAAGCCGAGATCAAGGACGTGGCGGCGGCGCGGGCGCTGGCCGAGGTGCTGCTGGCGCGGGATCTGGCCGGCCGCGTCGAGGTGTCCTCGTTCCACGACGAGGCCGTCGCCGAGATCGGGCGGCTGGTGCCGGGTGTACGCACGGCCCTGATCGGCAGCCGCTTCGGCCCCGACATCGTCACCCGGGCCGTCGACGCGGGAGCGACGACCCTCTGCCTCAACATCCGCCGGGTCACCCTGGAGGTCGTCGAGGAGGCCCGCAAGGCGGACCTGAGGATCATCGGCTGGGTGGTGAACACGCAGGATCACCTGCGGCTGGTGCGCGCCCTGGAGCTGGACGGCGCGACCACCGACTACCCCGAGATCAAGCGCACCGGCCGCTTCACCGCATGAACGTCCTCACCGCATGAACGTCACGCCAACTCCTTGACCAGCAGCTCGAACTGAAGATCCGCACGCTGCGGCACACCGAAGCGCTCGTCGCCGTACGGGAACGGCGTCATCCGTCCCGTACGGCGGTAGCCGCGCCGCTCGTACCAGGCGATCAGGTCGTTGCGTACGGAGATCACGGTCATGTGCATCTCCGTGACACCCCACATCTCGCGCGCCACGCGCTCCGCCTCGGCGATGATCACCTTGCCGAGACCGCCGCCCTGCTGTTTCGGGCTGACCGCGAACATCCCGAAGTAGGCATGGTCACCGCGGTGTTCGAGCTGGCAGCACGCGACGATCACGCCGTCGCGCTCGACCGCGAGCAACCGGCCGTCGGGCTTCTCGATGACGGCTAGCACGCCCTCCGGGTCGGTGCGCCGCCCCTCCAGGATGTCCGCCTCGGTGGTCCACCCGGCCCGGCTCTCGTCGCCTCGGTATGCCGACTCGATCAGCGCGACCAACGCGTCGACGTCGTCGTCCGTGGCATCACGGAAGGTCAGTCCGGTGGCGGCGGTGTCCATGGGGGCGGCTCCGATCAATGGCGTGGCACGAGCAAGGCCGAGCCTAACTCCGCCGCTAGGGTCAGGGTGCATGGTGCATGTACTGAGCAGCAGAATCCTCCTCCGCCCCACCGACCCCGAGCGCACCCGGGTCTTCTACGGCGATCAGCTGGGCCTGGCCGTCTACCGCGAGTTCGGCACGGGCCCCGAGCGCGGCACCGTCTACTTCCTCGGCGGCGGCTTCCTGGAGGTCTCGGGCCGCTCCGAGACCCCGCCCTCCCCCGCCGTGCGGCTCTGGCTCCAGATCGCGGACGCCGCGGCGGCGCACGAGGAGCTGCGGGCCAAGGGGGTCGCCGTTGTACGGCCGCCGGTGAAGGAGCCCTGGGGGCTGATCGAGATGTGGATCGAGGACCCGGACGGGACACCGATCGTGCTGGTGGAGGTACCGGCCGACCACCCGATCCGTTCCCGCCCCGGGATCTGACCTCACCCGGGCCTGTGCTCCCAGCGCCGGTCGGTACGGGTGAGCTCCCGGAATCCGGCGGTACGCAGCCGGTCGAGCGCCGCCCGGTCGGTGGCCGCCTCATAGGCGAGAAGACGGTCCACACCGCTCAGCCGGAGCCAGTCGGCGGCCTCGCCCAGCAGTCGGTGCTCCAGACCCGTGCCCTGCGCGCCCGGTACGACGTACAGATTGCCGATGTCGGCGAGACCCGCCACGCGCGCATGCCGCTCGGGGCGGGCGAGGACCGTGTCGACCTCGACGAAACCGAGCGCGCGGTCGTCGGCGCAGGCCGTGATGCGGGTGCCGCACTCCCCCAGGGTGCGCTCGTACGTCGTCCCGGGCTCGGGCGCGGACGCCGGCAGGTCGGCCACGTGGGCGATCAGGACGACCTCCGTGTCGCCGACGTGCCGGAAGCCCGCCCGCTCGTATACGGCCCTGATGTGCGGCCAGTTGCGCGGCAGCCCGTAGACGGCGGGCGCGGGCACGGAACCGTCGGCGTACCGAACGCGCACACCCCACCTGGCCAGTTGGGCCAGACACGCGGTCATCAGCTGGTCGGCGGCCCGCTCCGCGTCCGGACGGAAGGAGGCCGGCGGATGGCAGACGAACCAGTCGATCTCGCCGGCGTCCCGGTAGGTCTCGCCGACCTCGTCGTCGGCGCGGTAGCGCAACAGGTGCGCGGCGCCCACGACATGGCGCCGCGACTCGACGACGAGCGTCACCCGCTCGCTCACCCACGGATCGGTGATGAACTCGCCTGGCTGCCGTTCCAGTCCGCTGAGCACGGTGTTCACCGAGACGGAGACACCGGGCAGGACGGCGGAGACATGGGCGTTGACCAGATCGGTGAGCTGGTCGCGGTCGGCGCGGTGGAACGGGCGCACGGTGGGCGCGGGCATGCGGGACCTCCGGGGCGTGGTGCTGGACTGGAGGCCGCCATGCGATGCGGTACGGGAGCGAGGCTACGCCGGTCGGGCGAGCGGTGTCACCGTGACCTGGTCGATGACCGGGGCGTGGGCCGAGCGTTGGCCGTACGGGTTGGTCGATCGGCCGTCGAAGTCCGGGAGTTCGTCGGCGGTGAAGGTGACGGTGTTGGTTCCTTCGTCGAGAGTGACGGGGACGGAGAGGTGCCGGAAGTCGTTGAAGTGGAAGGTGGTGGGGAACAGGGCGCGGTGCGCGGCCACCCCGTTGACGGCGATGTCGGCGTGGCGGCAGATCGGGTCCGGGTTGTAGTGGGTCGCGGGGCCCTGTTCGCCGTTGGAGTACCGGATCGTGAGGGCGTGCCGACCGGCGCGCGCGGCCGTCACGGTCAGTGTGAGCGCGTTGCCCGGTCCCGCGCCGATGCCGTCGACCGCCTTGCCGCCGGTCGCGCGGGAGTGTGCGGCCGTCTTCGCAGTGCCGGTGAGGACGCCCTCCTCGGCCGCGTACACAGAGGTGGGCAGCAGCCCGCGCGAGGGGCCGACCCGGAGCCGGTCGACGACCAGGTTCTCCGAACTCCCGGTGACCGTCACCTTGTTGATCCCTCCGGCCAGGAAGAGCGGGACCGAGCCGCGCTCCACCGACCCCAACTCCTCGCCGTTGACCGCGAGCAGGCCCTCGCCGGGGCCGAGCAGGTCGACGGTCACGGTCGCCTCGCCGTCGTCGGCCGCGTGCACCCAGAAGGTGGCGGTGCCGCCGCGCGGGAGTACGGCGGTGCCGGGGCCCGAAGCGCCGAGGTGGCAGTAGTCGATGCGGGCGCCCGCGCCGAGCGCCGCGTACTCGGCGTCGTACGCCTCCGAGTCCTGGTCCTCGCGCAGGATCAGGTCGAGTTTGTCGATGAAGGCATCGCCCTCGGTCGTGCCGAGTTCGGGGTCCCGGGCCGCGAGCGTGATGCGGTGCGGGCCTGCCGTGAGGTCGACCTGAGTGTCCGTGTGGCCCCAGACCGCCCACTTGTAGCCGAGGGGCAGCAGCAGCTCGCGCGGCCGTTCGCCGTCCACGCGCAGGAAGACGTTGGTGGGCCCGTGCTCCCGGACCAGGTCGGCCAGGTTGTGGGAGTTGGCGAAGACGCGCACCTCGTACGTGCCGTCCCGCGGGACCTCGACGTCGAAGCTCAGCACGCCGTCGGAGCCGGTGCGCAGGCCGCCCACGTGGAAGCCGCCCGACGTGGCGAACTTGTCGACGTCGGACGGGGATCCTTCGGGACCGTTCCTGGAGTAGCCGGAGCCCGTGTACGTCGCGTCCTCGGCCTCGTACGTCCGCCGCCAGACCAGTGAGGGCGGCAGCGGCTCGGCTCCGTTGCCGCCGGGTGCCAGGATCAGTTGGTAGGCGGACATCGCGTCGAGGTCGGTCAGAGACAGGGCCACCGTGCCGTCCACGACGGGCAGTTCACCGTCCAGCAGGTGCAACGGCCCTTCGGAGGCGCCGACTTGACCGCTCCAGGGGATCTCCAGCAGCCGCGCGTGGACCGTCGCCCCGAAGACGTCGGCGTCGACCCCCTCGACGACCAGGTCGGCCGCGCCCGCCGCGCCGCCGAAGACCACCCTGGACTGCCGCTTCTCCCGGTCGAGTACGGCGACGCCCTGGAGCGTGTACTGCACGTTGGGATGCGGCGCGGTCACGCGCACGGTGTTCCCGGTGAACTGCCCGTAGGCGTTGAACAGCCACCACTGGCCGTTGCCCTTGTTCGCCTCGACGGCAGAGTCGTTGAGGTTGCCGGCGATGTTCCAGTACGCCATGTCGGCGTCGACCTTGGACTCCTCGACGGCGGCGATCCACTGGATCATCTGCCCGGGGACGGACAAGTGGTAGTTGTGCGCGTACTCGTTGAGGTTGACCGGCAGCGGGCCGATGCCCAACTCCCGTTCCAGCTCGCGGTACTTGGCGACGTTCGTGCGGACCTCGTCCGGCGAGGACAGCTCGTGCCAGGTCATCACGTCGGGGAGCACGCCCTGTTCCTTGGCGAACTCCAGGAAGCCGCGTATCTCGGGATACAGCTCACAGGTGTTGGGTCCCGCGATGCGCGCCTCGGGGTCCAGGCCCTTGATGAGGTGGTGGATCTGCTGCCAGGCGGCGAAGTAGGGGCCCGGCTCGGTCCGCCAGGAGACCTGGTCGTAGCTCCACTCCTCCGTGCCGAACATGTTGCCCTCGGGCTCGTTGAACGGGACGTACACGACATGGGACTTGAGCGCGCCCAGCGTCAGCACCTGTTCGACCTGACGGCGGACGCTCGCCAGGTAGGTGGCGAGCCGTTCCGCGCCGGTGGCGCCCGGCCATTCGTAGGGGAAGCCGCGGTGGATGTCGGGAAAGTAGATGTAGACGTCCCGGCCGCCCGCCGCGACGAAGGACGGCAGGATCTCCAGGGCGTCGGCGCCGGGGTGCTGGACGCCGTCCTGGGCCTTGGTGGTGACCGTGCGGACGTACATGCCCTCGATGACGGCGCGGCTCGGCACTCCGTCGCCGTACAGCCCGTAGAGCGTGCCACTGGCGCCGCCGTGGAAGGGGCCCGTCTCCGTGCCCAGGTCGACGGTGAGCCGGTCCACTGCCACGGCACCCCTCCTTTGTTCGACATCTCGTACGCCAGTCGATTTTCCGAACCGGCCTGGTCGAAGGTAGGGACAGCGCGTCGATCACGTCAACGGTGGGGCGACCCGCGGAAGCCTCGAAAGCCAGGTCCGCCGGGGGCGCTCAGACCCGCAGCGCGCCCAGGGTGCCCTCGAGCCGGCTCAGCAACTCGCCCAGCAGTCCGGCGAGTTCGCTCTGACCCTGGGGGTCGAGGACGGAGAGTACGGCGGTCTCGTACGCGAGCTGCTCGGGCATGATCTCGTCGACGAGTTCACGGCCCGCGTCGGTGAGGCGGAGGTGGGCGACGCGCCGGTCCCGGCTGTCGCCGCGGCGCTCGACCAGGCCGCGCTCGGTCAGCTGCTTGAGGCGTTTGGTGACGGCGGCGCCCGAGGAGAAGGTCTCGCGGGCCAGTTCGCCGGGGGTCAGCTCGTGGCCGGTGCGGCGCAGCGCGCCGAGCAGGTCGAACTCGGGGCGGCTGAGGCCCGCCCGGCGCAGCGGTGCGTCCTCGGCCTGCTGGAGGAGGGCGGCGCAGCGGTTGACCCGGCCGATGATCTCCATGGGCCCGGTGTCGAGGCCGGGACGGACGGTCTGCCACTGCCGGACGACCGCGGAGACGGTGTCGCCGCCCTGCGGGCGAGGGTCCGTCTCCCGGTTGGTTGCCGTCATGGTCGTACGTCCTCCGCACTCGTGCTCCTACGCGCGTCCAGGTGCCGTCCCCGGGCGCCGTGCCGTCTCGGCGAGGGTACGGTGTCCGGCCTGTTCGGCGCGCACGACCCGCTCCTGGGGCAGGGCGCGCTGCCACCACTCGCCGGACGCGGCGTCGAAGGTGGCGCGCAGGTCGACCAGTGCGGCGGCGAGGCCGCGACGGGCGGATGCCACGGCCGCGGGGGCCGGGCTCGGCGTCGCGAGAAGGCGGGCGGTGCGTTCGCGGGCGCCCTCCACTGCGGACAGCGCCGTTTCGACCCGGTCGCCCGCGCGCCGGTTGGTCACCGCGACGGCGGCGGCGAAGCCGACCAGCGCGCCGACGAGCGTGTCGACGACCCGCTCGGTGATCAGCCGCCCGGGCTCCTGGAATCCGGCGAACTCGACGACGAGCAGCGCCATCGGGGTCACGCAGACGCTGCCGAGCCAGTAGTTGCGGCTCATCAGCGCCTCGGCGCCGAAGTTGAAGGCCAGGCAGCACAGGACGAGGGCGGCCGGGGCGAGGTGCGCGAGCGGCACGACGGCGGCGAAGACGAGGACACCGGCGAGATTGCCCACGACCCGCTGGACACCGCGCGTCCAGGTGAGGGCGATGTTGGCCTGATAGAGGGAGGCTGCGGTCACCAGCGCCCAGTAGGGGCGGCCGACGCCGAGGGCCAGGGAGACGTAACCGGCCAGGGCGCAGCCGAGTGCGGTGCGCATGGCGAGCGGGGCGAGGGGGCCGAGGCGGTGCCACAACGGGCGGGCGGGGACGGCGAGTTCGACTTCGGCGCCGAGGAGTTCGTCGGCGGCTTCGGGGGTCTCGACCGCGGGTACGGGTCCGCTGCCGCACAGGTCGCGTGCCCAGGTGCGCAGCCGCTGCGGGTCGGTGTCGGCGGGCGCGGCGAGGGCGATCTCGGCGCGGACGAGGAGGCGTTCGAGGGCGCGCCGGGTGCGGGCGGAGCGGGGGCCGGTGGCGAGGAGGGACTGCCATGCGGCCTGGACGGCGGCGGCCGCTGCGGCTCGGGGGCGGTCGTGGCCTTCGCCCGTGGCACCGGTGGCGTGGGCGTCGACGTACGCGGCGGCCGCGTCGAGCGCCTGTGCCGTGGCCCGGCGTTCCGGTCCGTGCGGGCGCAGCAGGACCGGTGCCATGCCGACGAGCCAGGCCCAGGCACCGGCCGCGGCGGCCAGGGCCAGGTGACCGGGGACCTGGCCGAGGGTCTGCGGGGCGAAGAGGGCGGCCGAGGTGATGAAGGTGAAGATCACATGGGCGGGCGGGCCGATGCGGGTCGCGTCGCACACCGCCTTCTGCGCGGCGGCCAGCAGGGCGCCGACGGCGACCAGCACGACGGCGCTGCCGGCGAGGGAGGCCGTGGTGAGGGCGACGGCGAGGCCCGCGACCATGCCGAGCACGACCCAGGCCAGGGCGCGGGCCCGGGCGGCGTAGGGGCGGTTGTGGGCGTACAGGGCGCAGAGCGAGCCGGCCATCGTGTACATCGCCAGATCGAGCCGGCCGAGCACCAGCAGGGTCAGGTTGGGCGGGGCCGTCGAGACGACAACGCTCAGCGCGGGCTTGAACCAGATGTCCGAGGGACGGCCCATGCGCAGCACACCGACCAGCGGGAGACGGCGGACGCGGGGGGTGACGGGGGCGGGGGTCGCACTGCTCATGGAAATTACTTTAGCAGGTGTTTTACTCGTAAACGATAATTGTCGCGCTCCGTCGAATGCTCCCCGTGTACACCCTTGCGCTCGCGTGCGCGCCGCGTGTCGTGGGCATCGACGGACTGTCCGACACCGTCGAGCGGGGAGGTGCGCGTGCACGGACCGGCTTCGCCCGGCTGGCTGCTGGTCGCGCTGTGCGCGGCGACCGGGGCCTACTGTCTGCTGCGGATGCGCAGCAGGGTCGAGGAGCAGCGCAGGGCCGCAGGCGGCGAGGCGCTGATGGGCTTCGGGATGGCCGCGATGGCCGTACCGGCGGCGGTGTTCAGCCCGCCGTCCTGGGCCTGGCCCGGTTACGCCGCCCTGTTCGGCGCCGCCGCGTTGCGCGCGCTGTGGGCGGCGCGTACGAGTCCGCACCATCTGCATCATCTGGTGGGCGTCTCGGCCATGGTCTACATGGCGGTCGTGATGGCCGTCTCCCCCGGACACCACGCCGAGCACGGCGTCTCGTCCGGAGTCCCTCTGGTGACCGGGGTGTTGCTCCTCTACTTCACGGGGTACGTCCTGCTCTCCGGCGTCCGTCTGATACCCGTGACCGCCGGTGGCGGCAGCGTCGGCTGGGGCGACCGGCCGGAGTTGGCGCGGGCGTGCCGGCTGTCGATGGGGATCGGGATGGTGGCGATGCTGCTCACCCTCTGACGCGCGGTACCTCAAGGGACACGGAACCGTTGCCTGCGTCACTTCGGCGTACGGAACCGTGTGCCGAGCGGCCCCCCGCTCATAGGGTGATCGTCATGATGGTCCCCGCAGCACTGTTGCTGCTCGGCGCTCTCGCCGCCGTGGTCGCCCCGAGGCTGCTCGCCCGGGCCGACTGGCCGGACCGTGAACCCGTGGTCGCCCTGTGGGCGTGGCAGTGCGTGGTGGCGGCCGTCCTGCTCTGCTGCGCGCTGTCGATGACGCTCAGCGCGGCGGCGGCCTGGCAGGCCGTGCGCGGCCATGTGTTCGCCGGCGCGCCGCGGGGTGTGATGGAGGCGTACGCACCGGGGGCCACGGGTCCCTGGGCCGCGGCGACCGCGGTCACGCTGGCGTGTGCCGGGGCGTGGAGCGGGGCGATGCTGGTCCGCGAGGTCGTACGGGCGCGGGCGCGCCGTCGGCGACACCGGGCCGAACTCCTCGTGCGGGCACCGCTGTTGCCGGGCGAGGAGCCGATGCGGGGTCGGCTGGTGGTGCTGGAGGCCGAGCGCGCGGACGCGTGGTGGTTGCCGGGCACGACACCGGGGCTCGTCGTGACCACCGAGGCGCTGCGTCGGCTCAAGGGGCGGCAGTTGGACGCCGTCCTCGCGCACGAGCGGTGGCACGAACTGGCCCGGCACGACTGGCTGTTGCACTGTTCGGGGGCGCTGGCGGGCGGGTTCCCGCAGGTGCCGGTGTTCGCCGCGTTCCGCGACGAGATGCACCGCCTGGTCGAACTCTCCGCCGACGACATGGCCTCCCGCCGCCACGGCCGCCTCACGACCGCGCTCGCCCTCGTCGAACTCAACGAGGACCGGGGCGTGTTCGGCCCCTCCCCCACCCCGCAGACCCACGTCCCGCACCGCGTCAACCGACTCCTCGCCCCGCCCGACCGCCTCACCGCGGCCCGCCGCCTGGGCCTGACGGCGACGGCGGCGCTGGTGCCTGTGGTGCCGGTACTGGTGGCGTTCGTACCGGGGCTGCGGGCGCTCGGATAGCCACGACAGCAGACACAGGGACACCGCCGGGAGCAAACACCGGGGCAGCCCCGGCATTGGCCTCCCGCCCCGCTCATCGGCGAGGATCGCTGTATGCACACCCTGCCCGTCGACTCTCCGCCCCGGCACAGCACCGCCGTCCGCAGCGCCACCGCCCTGGCCCTGTGCTCCGCGCTGCTGCTGGTCCTGGTCGCGGTCGAGTGGCACCCCCTGACCGGCCTCGACGACGACATCGCCCGCACGACCCACGGCTGGGCGGTCGACGAACGGGGCGTGACCCATGCCTTCCGCATCCTCACGGACTGGGTCTGGGACCCCTGGACGATGCGCGTCGCGTGCGCGGCGGTCGTGGTGTGGCTGGTGTGGCGCCGCTCGGCCTGGTGGACGGCTCTCTGGCTGACGGCCACCTGCGCGCTGGGCACCGTCCTGCAGCAGTCCCTCAAGGCCGCCGTCGACCGTCCGCGCCCCGTCTGGCCCGACCCCGTCGACTCGGCCCACTACGCGGCCTACCCGTCGGGCCACGCCATGACCGCCGCGATCACCTGCGGCCTCCTCCTGTGGCTCCTGCACCGCCACGGCCCCGGCCGCACCCTGTGGCGTACGGCCCTGGCGACGGCCGTGCTCTCCGTCCTCGGCGTCGGCCTGACCCGGATCTGGCTCGGCGTGCACTGGCCGTCGGACGTGCTGGGCGGGTGGTTGCTGGGGGCGATGGTGGTGGCGGTCGCGGTGGGGGTGCATGAGCGGTGGGGGCCGTCGCGGTCCGACCGGTTCCACGGCGATGATCCTTCCGCGCGCCGGAATCCCGCCCCGTAAGATCCACTCATGACCGCAGTCCTCTTCGACTTCTCCGGCACCCTCTTCCGCATCGAACCCACCGACGCCTGGCTGCGTGCCGTCCTGGACGAGGCCGGGATCCCGCTCCCGGAAGCGGAGTTGGCGCAGGCCGCGAAGGCGCTGGAGGTGGCGGGGGCACAGCCCGGCGGTGCGCTGCCGGAACGACTGCCCGCGGAACTGCGCGAGTTGTGGCGGATCCGGGACGAGAGCGCCGAGCTGCACCGGACCGCGTACACCGCCGCTGCCCGCCAAGTGCCGCTCCCCGCCCCCGGGTTGTACGACGCGCTGTACGAGCGGCACATGGTGCCGGCCGCCTGGTCGCCGTATCCCGACGCCGCCGAGGTGCTGCGCGCGCTGCGGGAGCGTGACATCGCCGTCGGTGTGGTCAGCAACATCGGGTGGGATCTGCGCCCGGTGTTCCGGGCGCACGGCCTCGACCAGTACGTGGGCGCGTACGTCCTGTCGTACGAGCACGGCATCCAGAAGCCGGACACCCGGCTGTTCGCCCTCGCCTGCGACGAGCTCGGCGTCGCTCCCGAGGACACACTCATGGTCGGCGACAGCCCGGAGGCCGACGGGGGTGCGGCGGCGCTGGGCTGCCGGGTGCACCTGGTGGAGCACCTGCCGGTGGAGCGGCGGCCGGACGGGCTGCGTCCGGTGCTGGGGCTGGTGGGCTGAGCCCGGCGCGGCCGGGCACGGTCACGGACCGTGCGGGACCCGACCGCGACCGCACGGTCAGCCCTGGTAACCCTCCACCTGCGAGGCCGGGCGCGCGCTCGCCTCGTCCGGGTTCTCGCCGTATTCCGTCTTCGCGCGCCGCTGCCGCAGCAGGTCCCAGCAGCGGTCGAGCTCGCGCTCCAGCTCGCCCAGCCGCTGGTGTTCCGTCGTGTCGTCGATCTCGCCGGACGCCAGCGCGGCGCGGAGCTTGTGCTCGTCCTCGACCATCGCCGTGATCCTGGCCAGGATCTGCTGGTCCTGTTCCATTTCCCGCACTCCTCAGCTCGGCACTCGTGCCCACTCTAGGGACGGATCCGCAGCCCTGCGACAGAAGTTCCGCAGGTCGCCGCGGGTCCCGGAAGTCGCCTCAGGACACCATCGGAGCGAAGAGGCCGCCCGCCTGAGACGATCCCCCGCGTCGCCCCAGACGGACGGCAGCCCTGACCAGGCCCTATGGGGGGCGCCGGACGGGACGTGCTGAGTATAGTTGGCTGGTAGCCAGTCAACACAGGAGTTACAGCATGTCTCCGCGCAGCGCCTCGGTCAATGAAGAGTTGCGGAGGCGTTCCCGGGAGCGGCTCCTCCAAGCCGCCCTGGAGGTGGTGGGCGAGCGCGGGTACGAGGCGACGACGCTCGCCGACATCGCGGACAGAGCCGGCTCGGCGCGCGGTCTGGTGTCGTACTACTTCCCGGGCAAGCGCCAGCTCGTGCAGTCCGCCGTGCACCGGGTGATGCACCGCACGGTGCAGGAGGGACTGGAGCGCGAGCCGCACACCGAGGACGGGCGCGAACGGATGGCGCGGGCCATCGACGCCGTGCTGATGCTCGCCCGGGACCGGCCCGTGCTGATGCGCCAGCACATGGCGGGGCTGCTTCAGTCGGAGGGTTTCGTGCAGTGCCCGGAGCAGAAGCGGCTCGCGGAGCTGCTGCGGGACACCGTCGTCCGGCACGGTTCGCAGAACGTCGAGGGGGACTATCCGATGCTGCGGTCCCTGCTCATGGGGTCCGTCTACGCGATGGTGCTGCCGAACGTGCCGATGCAACTCACCACGCTGCGCGCCGAGTTGTTCAAGCGCTATCGGCTGGACTGGGAGATGGGGTTCCCGCCGGACGCCCAGGAGGCGTCCGGCGAGAGGTGCGAGACCGATCTTTCACGCTTCTTCGCTACCGGCGACGGGCCGGCCGAGCGGGCCGACCCGTCGCGACGGTCAGGTCAGTCGAAATAGTCCGGCTGCGACTGGACGTTGAGCTCGTCCAGCCTGACCCGGCCCGCCTGGTCCGTACGCCGGTCGCTGAGCTTGAGGACGTCGAAGCCCTTGGCGATGTCGTTGGAGTAGATGTAGCCGTTGTAGTAGTACGCCGACCACGAGCCGCCGACCTGGAGGGTCGTCGTGCTCAGCGGGCCGCGCTCGAAGTAGGCGATCTCCTTCGGCTTGGCCGAGTCGGTGAAGTCCCAGACGGAGACGCCGCCCTGGTACCAGGCCTGGACCATGAGGTCCTTGCCCTTGACCGGGATCAGCGAGCCGTTGTGGGCCACGCAGTTCTCGGTGTCGGCCTGGGCCCGCGGGATCTTGTAGTAGCTGCGGAAGACCAGCTTGCGCTTGTCGCCCTTGCCAACGATGTCGTAGATGCCGTCCGCGCCGCGGTTGGGACCGATGGCCGCGTTGCAGGTGGCCGCTCCGCCGCCGCCCAACTCGTCCGTGAAGACGACCTTGTTGGCCTTCTGGTTGAAGGTGGCCGAGTGCCAGAAGGCGAAGTTGACGTTGTCCTGGACCCGGTCGATCACCTTCGGGTTCTCGGGGTCCTTGATGGAGAACAGGATGCCGTCGCCCATGCAGGCGCCGGCGGCGAGGTCCTTGGACGGCAGGACCGTGATGTCGTGGCAGCCCGTGGTCTTGGAGACACCCGGGTTGGTGGGGCCGCCCGGGTTGCCGCCGCCGTCGGGTCCCTCACCGGGGAAGAGCACCGGGAAGCCGACGACCGCCGCCTTCTCGGGGTGCTTGCGCGGCACCTTGATGACCGAGATGCCGTCGTGCGGCGGCTGGCAGTCGGGGTACGTGGCGCTCGGCGAGTACGAGGAGACGTACACGTAGACGTTCTTGCGCTCGGGCACCAGCGTGTGGGTGTGCGAGCCGCAGGCGGTCTCGACGGCGGCGACGTAGCGCGGGTTGCGCTTGTCGCTGATGTCGAAGACCTTCATGCCCTCCCAGGAGGACTTCTCGGTCGCGGGCTGCGTGGTGCTGTTGCAACTGCTGTCGCTGCGCGAGGAGTCGGTGGAGAGGAAGAGCAGGTCGCCGGAGACCGAGATGTCGTTCTGCGAGCCCGGGCAGAGCACCTGGGCGACGGTCTTCGGGGCCTTCGGGTTGCTGATGTCGAAGATGCGGAAGCCGTCGTAGTTGCCGGCGAAGGCGTACTTGCCCTGGAAGGCGAGGTCCGAATTGAGGCCGGTGAAGGCTTCCTTGGGGATGTTCGCAAGGGGCTTGATGTTGTCCGAGTGGACGATCTCGTCCTGGCCGGGTATCTCACCGCTCGCGATGGCGGTTCGCGCCTCGGCCTGCGCGCTGCGGGACACCTCCTTCCCGGCAGCCGTGCCGTCCCCGGGGTCGGGGGTCGCGGCGGCCGGGACCGCGGTCAGCAGCGCCGCGAGCAGTCCGGCGGCGGCTGTGGCAACTCCCACGCGTCTGAGCCGCGTTCGGGAATCGTTGAACAGGATCACTGTTTCCTCCCTGGTTCCGTTCGTGTCGGAACGGTTCACGCACCCCCGAAGTATCGTCTTCACCATGCACATATCAACAGTGGGCAACGTACTCGTAATGAAGGTTTTTGATCATCCGACTGCGGAAGCGTGCTAGGACGTTCATCAGCACTCACGAGGTGTCCCCCAACACACCCGCCACAGGAGGTCGTTGTGCCCATGCGCCGAGCGTCCCTCGTCACGGCCGCATTGGCCGCCCTGGCCCTGCTCGCGGTCGCCGGCTGCGACTCGGGCTCCGGCTCGGACGCCAAGTCACCGGCGGCGAGCGGCCCTTCGGTGATCGCGCCGGGCAAACCGGGCGAGGAGAACCGGACCCTGTCCGCCGCGGACGCCGCCGAGGAGCGCGTCGAGGACGACTCGCCCAACTCGGCCGACGTCGACTACGCGCGGATGATGATCCAGCACCACTCCCAAGCCCTGGAGATGACCGAACTCGTCGCCGACCGGGCCGAGTCGACGCAGGTCGAGAAGCTGGCCGCGCGGATCGCCGCGTCCCAGGGCCCGGAGATCACCACCATGCGGGCGTGGCTCAAGACGCACGGCAAGAGCGAGAGGGGCGGCGCGCACGATCACGCCTCGATGCCGGGCATGGCCACCGAGGCCCAGTTGAAGAATCTGCGCGCGGCCCGCGGCAAGGCGTTCGACCAGCTCTTCCTCACCTTGATGATCACCCATCACCAGGGCGCGATCACCATGGCCACGGATGTGAAGGCACAGGGCAACAACATCCAGATCGAGGAGATGGCGGACGACGTGGTCGCCCAGCAGACGAGCGAGATCGCGCGGATGCAGGACATGGGCTGACGGCCCGGGCGCACGACCTGACGGCCGGGGTGCAGGCACCGACGACCGAGTCGCCCGAGCCTCAGGTCAGCGGCGGGCGTGACTCGGTGTCAGGAAGCCCGCGTCCCGCGCCTGCGAGATCAGCCTGAGCGACTTGCGGCGACTGTGACCCGTCGCGGACATCACGGCGAGGACCGGGTCGACGCCCTCCTCCTGGGCCGCGCGGTACTCCTCCGCGATGAGCCAGCGGCCCTCGATGCCGCGCGGCCAGGCCGGACGGGCGCGACGGGAGGCGGTCGCGTCCTCGGATCCGTCGGCCGGTCCGGCGGGCAGGCCGCACGCCTCGAAGAGCGGGTCCTCGATCCAGTCGGCGAGGACCGCCAGGTCGTCCAGGGACAGCGCCGGCTGGGCCCGGACGTCCTCCACGGAGACGCCCGCCTCGCCGACCACGGCGAGCGCGTCGACCCGGGCGCCGTCCGCGAACTCCAGCCGGACGTTGAACCACGACGTGCTGCCCTCCTCCTCCCGCACTTCCCACGCGGGCCATACGGACACCGCGCCATCCGTCGGACAACGATCAGAAAGATTAAAAAAGGATGCTTCTAGCACATACGCAACGTAACCGCATGATCACATTCCATACGAACGGACACGCACGCCCGTCCCGCGCCTGCACCCTGTCAGCCGAGCACCACCGGTGCGATCCTGGAGACGTCAGCGAACTCCCGTCGTAAGACGTAAGGAGTACCGCCGTGCTGCGTGTCGCCGTCATCGGCTCCGGGCCGAGCGGGGTCTACACCGCCCAGAGTCTCGTCCAGCAGGACTCCGCGGTGCTCGTCGACGTCCTGGACCGACTCCCCTGCCCGTACGGCCTCGTGCGCTACGGAGTCGCGCCGGACCACGAGAAGATCAAGTCCCTCCAGAACAACCTCCGTACGGTCCTGGAGCACGAGCGGGTGCGGTTCCTCGGCGGCATCCAGGTCGGCCCCGGCGGACTGCCGGTCGCGCGGCTGCGGGCGCTGTACCACGCGGTGGTGTACTGCGTCGGCGCCGCCACCGACCGGCATCTCGGGATCCCCGGCGAGGACCTGCCGGGCAGCTGGTCGGCGACGGAGTTCGTGTCCTGGTACAGCGCCCATCCCGACGCGGCCGACGACGGTTTCGTACGGGGTGCCCGCTCGGCCGTGGTCATCGGCATGGGCAATGTCGCGGTGGACGTGGCGCGGATGCTGGCCCGCGCGACGGCGGAGCTCAGCCCGACCGACATACCGCAGGCGGCGCTCACCGCGCTGGCCGCGAGCCGGGTGACCGACGTGCAGATGGTGGGTCGGCGCGGCCCCTCCCAGGGCCGCTTCACCACCAAGGAGCTGCGCGAGCTGGGTGGCCTGCCCGACACCCAAGTCACTGTGGATCCAGACGAGTTGGCTCTGGACCCGGCCTACGTCGACCCCTCCGCCCTGCCTCCGGCGCAGCGTCGCAACATCGAGGTGCTGCGCGGCTGGGCGGCACGGCCGGACGAAGGGGCCGCACGCCGGATCAAGCTCCGCTTCTATCTCCGCCCGGTCGAACTCCTCACCCTGGGCGGGCGCGTGGGTGCGGTGCGTTTCGAGCGGACGGAGCCGGACGGACACGGCGGAGTGACGGGCACCGGCGAACTCGTGGACATCGAGGCCCAGTTGGTGCTGCGGTCGGTCGGTTATCGCGGAGTCCCCCTGGAGGGGCTGCCGTTCGACCCGGGCAGCGCGACCGTCCCGAACAGCGCGGGCCGTGTCCTGCGCGACGGCGTCCCCTCCCCCGGCGAGTACGTGGCCGGCTGGATCAAGCGCGGCCCGACGGGCGTCATCGGCACCAACCGGCCGTGCGCGAAGGAGACGGTGACCTCGCTGCTCGCGGACGCCGCCACGCTCGTACCGAACGGCCTGTCGGTGGATCCGGTCGCCGTGCTCCGGGCCGAGGGGGTCGACCCGGTCCCGTGGCCGGGGTGGCTGGCGATCGAGCGGGCCGAGGCCGCGCTCGGGGCGTCGCTGGGGCGGAGCGTGGTCAAGCTCGCCGACTGGGAATCGCTGCTGGCCGCGGCACGTACGACGTCCTCCTAGCGGCACGGGACGGCGCCCTCCTTGCGGGATGGTTCGGCGCCCCTTCTGGTGGGATGGGACGGCGCCGGATGGGCAGACACACATCGGCAACGACCCGGACATCAACAAACTGTTCAAGGCCCTTACGGTCTCGTGCTGTTGGGATGTCACCCCCTGCCGGCGCTCTGGAGTACCCATGACGACGACTTCTCCCGTCCATCCCGTCGACGAGGTCCCGCCCGTGCGGCAACTCGCCGCCTTCGGTCTTCAGCATGTGCTCGCGATGTACGCGGGAGCTGTGGCCGTGCCGCTGATCGTGGGCGGTGCGATGAAGCTGTCGCCCGCGGACCTGGCGTATCTGATCACCGCCGACCTGCTGGTGTGCGGCATCGCGACGCTCATCCAGTGCGTCGGGTTCTGGCGGTTCGGCGTGCGGCTGCCGATCATGCAGGGCTGTACGTTCGCGGCGGTGTCGCCGATGGTGCTGATTGGGACGACAGGCGGCGGGCTGCCCGCCATCTACGGTTCGGTGATCGTGGCGGGACTCGCGATCGTGCTGCTCGCGCCGGTCTTCGGCAGGCTGCTGCGCTTCTTCCCACCGCTGGTCACCGGCACCGTCATCCTGATCATCGGTGTCTCGCTGCTGCCGGTCGCGGGCAACTGGGCCGCGGGCGGGGCCGGTTCGCCGGACTTCGGGGAGCCGAAGAACCTCGCCCTGGCCGGATTCGTGCTGGCGGTGGTGCTCGGCGTGCAGCGGTTCGCGCCGGCCTTCCTGAGCCGGATCGCGGTGCTGATCGGCATCGCCGTGGGCCTCGCGGTGGCGGTCCCCTTCGACTTCACCGACTTCGGCGGGGTCGGCGACGCGGACTGGCTGGGCATCAGCACGCCGTTCCACTTCGGGGCGCCCACGTTCGAGGCATCGGCGATCATCTCGATGCTGGTGGTGGCGCTGGTGACGATGACCGAGACGACCGGCGACCTGATCGCGGTCGGCGAGATGACGGGACGCAAGGTCGAGCCGCGCTCACTGTCGGACGGTCTGCGCGCCGACGGCCTGTCGACCGTCCTCGGCGGCGTCTTCAACACCTTCCCGTACACGGCGTACGCGCAGAACGTCGGGCTCGTCGGCATGACCCGGGTGCGCAGCCGCTGGGTGGTGGCCACCGCCGGCGGCATCCTGGTCCTGCTCGGTCTGCTGCCCAAGCTGGGCGCGGTGGTCGCGGCGATACCGGCGCCGGTGCTGGGCGGCGGGGGTCTGGTGATGTTCGGGACGGTCGCCGCGAGCGGTGTACGGACCCTGGCGCAGGTCGACTTCAGGGACAACCACAACCTCACGGTGGTCGCGGTCTCGGTGGCCGTGGGCGTGCTGCCGGTCGGGGTGCCGACGGTCTACGCGAAGTTCCCCGACTGGTTCCAGACGGTGATGAACAGCGGCATCAGCGCGGGCTGCGTGACGGCGATCGTCCTGAACCTGCTCTTCAACCACCTTCCCTCGAAGGGCGGTTCAGTCGCCCCCGAGCCGGAGGGACTGGCTGGCGGCGGCCGCGAGGAGGGCGTCGAGAAGTCCCGGGAAGAGGTCGTCTAGGTCGTCCCGGCGCAGGCCGTTCATCTTGGCCGTGCCCCGGTAGACCTGCCGGATCACCCCGGCCTCGCGCAGCACCCGGAAGTGGTGCGTGGTCGTGGACTTGGTGACGGGCAGGTCGAAGTGCGAACAGGAGAGCTCGTCGCCGTCGGCGGCGAGCTCTCGCACGATGCTCAGCCGCATCGGGTCGGAGAACGCGTGCAGCACGCCTTCCAACCGGATGTCGTCGCGCACGGGGTGCGGCAGATCCCGACTGCCGGCGGCGGGGGTAGCGGTACTCACGAAAGCCATTGTACGAGAGGTCTCGTAGTTTGACACTTCCCGTACTACGATGCCTATCGTAGTAACCGTCCCTCGGTCCCGCGAGAACGGAGCAGCTCACCATGAGCTCCCTCTTCCAGCCCTTCACCCTGCGCGATGTCACCATCCCGAACCGGGTCTGGATGCCCCCGATGTGCCAGTACTCGGCGGCGCCGGACGGTCCGGACGCGGGCGCTCCCGCCGACTGGCACTTCGCGCACTACGCCGCCCGCGCGACCGGCGGCACGGGCCTGATCATCGTCGAGGCCACCGCGGTGTCGCCCGAGGGCCGGATCTCGCCGTACGACCTGGGCATCTGGAACGACACCCAGGTCGAGGCGTTCCGCCGGATCACGCGCTTCCTCGTCTCCCAGGGCACGGTCCCCGGCATCCAGCTCGCCCACAGCGGCCGCAAGGCCTCGACCGAGCGCCCCTGGAAGGGCGGCGCGCCGGTCGGACCGGAGGCGCACGGCTGGCAGCCGCTGGGACCGAGCGCGCTTCCGTTCGCCGACGGACACCCGGTGCCGACGGAACTGACGGTCGATCAAATCAAGGACGTCGTCCGCCAGTTCGCGGACGCGGCCCGCCGCGCCCTCGACGCCGGCTTCGAGATCGCCGAGATCCACGGCGCCCACGGCTACCTGATCAACTCCTTCCTCTCCCCGCACTCCAACCACCGCACCGACGCCTACGGCGGCTCCTACGAGAACCGCACCCGCTTCGCCCTCGAAGTCGTGGACGCCGTACGGGAGGTCTGGCCGGACGACAAGCCGCTGTTCTTCCGCGTCTCGGCGACCGACTGGCTGGAGGCGGACGGCTGGACGCCCGACGACACCGTCCGCCTCGCCACCGACCTGCACGCCCACGGCGTCGACCTCCTCGACGTCTCCACCGGCGGCAACGCGTCCGGGGCCCGTATCCCGACAGGGCCGGGCTACCAGGTCCCCTTCGCGGCCCGCGTCCGCTCCGAGACCCCGATGCCGGTCGCGGCGGTCGGCCTCATCACCGAGCCCGGACAGGCCGAGAAGATCCTGGCGAACGGCGACGCCGACGCGGTGCTCCTCGGCCGCGAGTTGCTGCGCTCGCCGTCCTGGGCACGGGACGCGGCACGGGAGTTGGGCGGCGAGGTGCACGTGCCGGATCAGTACCACCGCTCCGTCTGACCGGCGGACGCGACCGGGTCAACCCGTCGCGCAGACCGTCCCGTTGAGCGCGAAGGCACCCGGCGCCGCACTGTTCCCGGTGTGCGTCGCCTGATAGCCCAGGGACACACTCGCGTTCGGTGCGATCGTCGCGTTGTACGACGCGTTCGTCGCGGTCACCGAGCCGGAGGCCGGGGCGTACGTGGCGTTCCAGCCGTTGGTGATCGCCTGCCCGGACGGCAGGGTGAAGGCGAGGTGCCAGCCGTCGATCGTCGTCGTGCCGGTGTTGGTGATCGTCACGGCGGCGGTCAGTCCTGTGTTCCAGGCGCTGGTGGTGGCCGTGACTCTGCAGGCGCCCGGCGGGGGTTGAGGCGCGGGGCCGTCGGCGTCCAGGCCGAAGAAGGTGAGGACGCGGGCGGCCATGCCGTAGGCGTAGAGGTTGTGGCCGGTGCCCTGGAGGCTGATCGCCTCGACGGGGGCACGGTCACCGGTGCCGCCGTAGCGGGTGCGGGTCCAGCCGGTGGCGAGGGTGTCCGTGGCGGCCGGGGTCTGGCTGACGCCGAGGACGTTCGTCCACTGTTTGATCTCCTCCCCGAAGTTGGGGTAGCGCAGGACGTCGTCCGCGGTGCCGTGCCAGAGCTGCATGCGGGGGCGCGGGCCGACGTAGCCGGGGTACGCGCCGCGGGCCAGGTCGCCCCACTCCTGCGGGGTGTGGAGCACGGTGCCGCCCGAGCAGGCACTGTTCCACTCGGAGCCGTCCGTGGTGGCGAAGCAGCCGAACGGGACCCCGGAGAAGGCGGCGCCGGCCGCGAACACGTCCGGGTAGTCGCCGAGCAGGACGTTCGTCATCATCGCGCCCGAGGAGATGCCCGTCGCGAAGATCCTCGTCGGGTCGGCCGCGTAGGTCCGGGTGACCCAGTCGACCATCGACTTGATGCCGACCGGGTCGCTGCCGCCGTCCCGGTGCAGGGCCTGCGGCGAGGAGACGTCGAAGCACTTACTGGCTCGCGTGACCGACGGATAGACCACGACGAACCCGAACCGGTCGGCCAGCGAGGCGAATTCGGTGCCCGAGTACATCGCCGGGCCGGATCCCGTGCAGTAGTGCACGGCCACCAGGACCGCGGGGTGCGCGGTGACGCTGCCCGGGACGTACACGTACATCTGCAGGTTGCTGGGGTTGCTGCCGAAGTCCGTGACCTCGGTGAGCGTCGCGGTGGGGACGGCGGCCGGGGACTGGGTGCGGGCGGCGGTCCGTGGCGCGGCCGCGCCGAGGAGTGCGGCCGCCAGTAACGGCACGAGCGCGGCGAAGAGTGCCAGGAGGACCGGCCGCGGCGGTCTCCTCGTGGCGGTGCGGGTGGGTGGGGGCACGTCCATGCTCCTCTCGCGGAAGGCAGGCGTTCGCTCGGCATAGTGGCATGAACACGACCACCATGGAAGCGCTCCCACGGCAGCACTGCGGGCCGTTTCAGACAGCCCTTGCCATCCACCAGCACAGACGGAACACCTGCTGCGCAAAGCGTTGACTAGAAAGCGCTTGCCCTCTACGTTCCGTTCAGCAGTGTGACCGGCCGAGGGCAAGTCGCCGCCAATCGGTCGCGATGCCCGTGCATGTCGTTCAGATTGGCGTACATCAGTCACGTACACGAACTCGGCACACCTCCCGAAGGGACGCACCCGCATGCGTACTCGCCCCCCACGTGCACATCCGCAAAGATCCGCGCTGGCGACGGCGGCCGTGGCCGCCCTCGCCGTGGCCGCCGCCCTCGCCGTCCCCCAGCCGGTCGCCGCGGCCGAGTCCTCGCCGGTCGGGTTCGGTGCCGGGACCACGGGTGGCGGCAGCGCCACGGCGGTCACGGTGTCGACACTGGACGCCTTCAAGTCGGCGGTCACCGGCAGCACTTCGAAGGTGGTCAGGGTGAACGGCCTGATCTCGCTGAGCGGTCAGGTCGACATCGGGTCCAACACGACGGTGCTGGGCGTCGGTTCGGCGTCCGGGTTCACCGGTGGCGGGCTGCGGCTGAAGAAGGTGACCAACGTCGTCGTCCGCAACCTGAACATCAGCAAGCCGGTCGCGCCCGCCGACGGCATCACCGTGCAGGCCTCCACGAAGGTGTGGCTCGACCACAACGCCTTCTCGTCCGACCTCGACCACGGCAAGGACTACTACGACGGCCTGCTCGACATCAATCACGGCTCCGACTACGTCACCGTCTCCTGGAACACCTTCAAGAACCACTACAAGGGTTCGCTCGTGGGCCACAGCGACAACAACGCGAGCGAGGACACCGGGCATCTGCGGGTGACGTACCACCACAACTGGTTCGACCGGGTCAACTCCCGTATCCCCAGCCTGCGTTTCGGCACCGGGCACTTCTACGACAACTACGTCGTGGGCGCCTCGACCGCCGTGCACTCGCGCATGGGCGCCCAGATGCTCGTCCAGAACAACGTGTTCCGGGACACCGAGGTCGCCGTGACCACCAACCGGGACAGCGACGTGGACGGCTACGCCAACCTCACCGGGAACGACCTCGGCGGGGCCGCCACCGAGGTCTCGCAGGTCGGCACCTTCACCAGTCCGCCGTACGGCTACACCGCCGAGCCCGCCTCGACCGTCGTCGCCTCGGTGACCGCGGGCGCGGGCACCGGAAAGCTCTGACCACTCCCCCACCTCGGAGAAGGAATCGGGACATGACTTCTTCCATACGGCCACGCGCCCTCACCGGCGCGGTGGCGACGTTCGGACTCACTGTTGGCATGCTCATGGCATCCAGCACATTCTCGCCCGCCAGCGCCGCCACCTGGCCCACCGCGAGCGGCAGTCAGGCGGTCACCAAGACCATCTCCGTGTCCGGCACCAAGGACTACGGGATGCTGCGCCTGTACGGCAGCGGCGACCTCGGCAGCGGCAGCCAGGACGAGGACCAGGGGCCGATCCTGGAACTCGCGGCCGGCGCCACGCTCAAGAACGTCATCATCGGCGCCCCGGCCGCCGACGGCATCCACTGCCTGGGCAGTTGCACGCTCCAGAACGTGTGGTGGGAGGACGTCGGCGAGGACGCGGCGACCTTCCTGGGCTCCTCGTCGTCGAACGTGTACACCGTCTCCGGCGGTGGCGCGAAGGAGGCCAGCGACAAGGTGTTCCAGTTCAACGGCGCGGGGACCCTGAACGTCTCCAACTTCGCCGCGCAGACCTTCGGTACGTTCGTCCGCTCGTGCGGCAACTGCAAGACGCAGTACAAGCGCACGATCAACCTCAACACCATCGAGGCGACCTACAAGGGCAGCAGGCTCGTCGGCATCAACACCAACTACGGCGACAGCGCGACCCTGAAGAAGATCACCATCGTCGGGGACTCCAGCAAGAAGATCATCCCCTGCCAGAAGTACATCGGGAACAACACCGGCGCCGAGCCGACCACGAACGGCACCGGACCCGACTCGACCTACTGCAAGTACGCGACCAGCGACATCACTTACAAGTAGGCCGGGTGGTCAATCACCGGGTCCAGCGGGTCCGTCGAGACCGATGGCCCCGAGGGACCCGGTGATCTCGCGTTGGTACTCCGCGTAGGCGGTGCGCAGGGGCTCCCCCGGCCAGTCGGCGGGGAGGAGTTCGGTGGGCAGGACCGGGTCGGCGAGCAGGTGGCGTACGACCGCGGCGAAGGTCGTGAAGCGGTCGGCCGGGCGGTCGGCCTCGGCGAGGTGGGTCAGCAGGGAGCGGGCGGTGGCGGACCAGGCGTCCAAGGGCCAGAGGGACGCGGCCAGTTCGGGCGCCGGGCGGTCGGGGCGGGCCGTGTAGGACTGGGCCACGGACTCCAGGTCGGCCGGCAGGGTGCGGTTCAGGTTGGCGGGGCGCAGCCACACTCCCTCACGCAGTTCCGCGAGGCGCAGGGCGGTCAACCGGGCGCGCAGTACGGCGCGTTCGGCCGGCTCGCGGCCCGTCGCGGTGATCACCAGCATCTCCCAGTGGCCGTCCCACGCGCGCGTGCGGGGGTGCACGGCCTCGTCCTGACGGCGCTGACGGGCGAGCAGCCGGTCGCTGAGCCGATAGACGGCGTCGGCGCGGCGCAGGTCGCCGGCGGCCACCATCCGGCTGAGCGCGGCCCTGAGCGTGGAGCCGCCGACGCCGAACGGCTCCACCGCGCGGACCAGGTCCTTCACCGCGAGCTGCGGCGGATGCGTGCCCAGCAGCAGGCTCAGCACGACCGACCGCGCGGACAGGGGCCGCAGGCCGGCCTCGCCGGACCGCTCGTCGACGTTCATGCGCATGGTCACGTACCTTACGTGCGACTTCTTGTTGCATCATTGCTACGACCGCAAGAAAGATGCAACATGGCCGTATGGTCTCGACACCCGCACCCACACGGCAGCCGCTGAACGCCACGCACGACGTCACCAACCAGCCCCCGCTCCTGGCGCCCTACGACGCCTCCGAGGACACCGCCCTGCTGGAAGGGCTGCGCCGGGAAGGCGCCGGTTGGGCCGAGGAGGGCATCCGGCGGCTCGGTCTGCGGGCCGGCAGTGCCGAAGCGCAGGAGTGGGCCGAGCAGGCCAACACCCACGAGCCGGTGCTGCGCACGCACGACCGGTACGGCAACCGGATCGACGAGGTCGACTTCCACCCGAGCTGGCACCACCTGATGCGCGCCTCGATCGCCGAGGGCCTGGCCGGCGCGCCGTGGGCGGACGCGCGGCCCGGGGCCCATGTGGCCCGCAGCGCGGGCGGGTTGGTGTGGGGGCACACCGACGCCGGACACGGCTGCCCCACGTCGATGACGTACGCGGCCGTCCCTGCCCTGCGCGCCCAGCCGGACCTCGCCAAGGTCTACGAGCCCCTGCTGACCGGCCGTGAGTACGAGCCCGAACTGCGGGTGCCGACACAGAAGTCGGGGCTGCTGGCCGGCATGGGGATGACGGAGAAGCAGGGCGGCTCCGACGTCCGGACGAACACGACCGCGGCGACGCCGACGGCCGAGCCCGGCGTGTACACCCTGCGCGGGCACAAGTGGTTCACGTCGGCGCCGATGTGCGACGTCTTCCTGGTCCTCGCGCAGGCGCCGGAGGGCCTTTCGTGCTTCCTGGTGCCGCGGATCCTGCCCGACGGCAGCCGCAACACCTTCCGTATCCAGCGCCTCAAGGACAAGCTGGGCAACCGCTCCAACGCCTCCTCCGAGCCGGAGTTCGACGGGACCGTCGCCTGGCTGGTCGGACCCGAGGGACGCGGGGTCAAGACGATCATCGAGATGGTCAACTGCACCCGTCTCGACTGCGTGATGATGTCGGCGACCCTGATGCGCAAGACGCTGGTGGAGGCGGGGCACCACGCGCGCCACCGCAGCGCGTTCGGGGCGCGGCTGGTCGACCAGCCGCTGATGCGCAATGTGCTGGCCGATCTCGCGCTGGAGTCCGAGGCGGCCACGACGCTCACCCTGCGGCTGTCGGGGGCCGCCGACCGTGCGGTGCGCGGGGACGCGGGCGAGGCGGCCTTCCGTCGGATCGCGACCGCCGTCGGCAAGTACTGGGTCACCAAGCGCGGTCCGGCCTTCACCGCGGAGGCCCTGGAGTGCCTCGGCGGCAACGGCTACGTGGAGGAGTCGGGCATGCCCCGCCACTACCGCGAGGCTCCGCTGCTGTCGATCTGGGAGGGCTCGGGCAACGTCAACGCGCTGGACGTGCTGCGGGCGCTCAGGCGCGAGCCCGGCACGGCCCAGGCGTTCTTCGACGAACTCGCCCTGGCCCAGGGCGCGGACGCCCGGCTGGACGCCGCCGTGACGCGCCTCGAGAACCTGCTGGTGAACGGTTCCGAGACCGGCGCACGCCGACTGGTGGAGCACATGGCCCTCACCCTCCAGGCCTCCCTCCTGGTCCGGCACGCCCCGCCCGCGGTCGCCGACGCCTTCTGCGCGACCCGGCTGGGCGGCGACTGGGGGCACTCCTTCGGCACCCTGCCCGACACCGCCGATCTGAGCGCGATCCTGGACCGCGCGCTGCCCGCGGACTGAGCAGTTTCCGGCTGCCTGAGCACAGTTGGCCCAGAGTCATCTCCCGATTCCGCTTCGTTGTCAGTGCGGTGGTGCAGACTCACGAAGAGGAGGCACATCTCCGGGGGAGGGCTACGTGTTCAGCGGGATCGACGAGGTCGACTGGGCCTCGATGCGGCATGCCTACGGCAGCGCCGAGGACGTGCCCGTACTGCTGAGAGGGCTGGCCTCCGCCGACCCCGCCGAGCGGGAGACCGCGCTCGACGCGATGTACGGCGGGGTGCACCACCAGGGTGACGTGTACGACTCGACGCTGGCCTGCATTCCGTTTCTCCTCGAACTCGTGGCGAACGAGGCGGTGCGGGAGCGGTCCGGGATCGTGGAGTTGCTCGTCAGCATCGGCCAGGAGGGCGAGCCCCGGGAGGAGATCGCCGACGACGCCTACGCGATGGCGTGCGCCGCGGTCCGCGCGGGCGCCGAGGTCTTCGCCCGGCTGACGGCGGATCGGGACGCCGGGGTCCGGCGGACGTCGGCGGTCGCGCTCGCGCGGTTCCATGACGAACCGGCGCGCGTGCTGGGCCTGTTGCGCGAGCGGATCACCGTGGAGCGCGACGACCGGGTGCTGCTCGCGCTCGCCGAGAGCCTGGGCGTCCTCGCCCGCCGGCACCCCGGGCACGCGGCCGGCGCGGTGGACCTCCTGGCCGTCCAGAGCGCGCCGCCGTTCGGCCCGGGACTGCGGCTGGCCGCGCTGGGACAGCTCGCCGGCTGTGCGCCCGAACGGCTCCCGGCCGACCTGGTGCCCACCGTCGTACGACTGCTGCGGGACCGGTCCGAGCGGCCGCCGTGTCGGTCGGAGGAGCCCGACCGGCCCGACACCGACACCCTCATCGGCAAGCTGCGGAAGCTGCGGCCCTTGGACGAGGAGGGTGCGCAGCTGCTGCGCACCCTGCACACCGCGCTCGACGGGCGGGTGGCCGACCGGATCGCCCTGCTGGCGGGCCAGTTGAACAGTCCGTCCACGACCGACCGGTGCAACGCGGTGTGGATGTCGTCGGGGCTGCTGCGGGGTTGGCGGGCCGACTACCGGGAGCTCGTGACGCTCATCGGCGCCCAACTGACCACTCCGGACGACCGGTTGCGGGAGGCCGCGGAGTCCGCCCTCGGCGATCTTTTCGCGCTGGCCGCCCCGGCCGCCGACCACCTCCTCGCGCTGGTGACCTCCCGTCCCGAGCTGCGGGTACGGCAGTGGCAGCACGGGGCGCCGACCGTGGGCGAGGCGGTCAAGTCCCTGGCCAGGACCGGGGATCCGCGGGCCGTGCCCGTCCTGGCGGAGATGCTGGCCGCACCCGTCGTGCCGGACGAGCTGGGGAACCTGATCGCCCATCTGGCCCCGGCCGCCGCTCCCCTCGCCCCCGAACTGCGGCGCAGGCTCGGCGCCGTGCCGCTCGACTCACGCCGGGCCTACGACCAGGGGGCGCCACTGCTGCACGCGCTCGCGGCGCTGCGCGACACGCGGTGCGTGCCCGAGGTGCTGCGCCTGCTGCTGGGCATGCCCGACGAACTGCCGGTCCGCGACGTGGTGGTGAAGACCGCGGTGGAGACGCTCGGGGCGTTCGGGCCGGCCGCGCGGGAGGCGATACCCGCGCTGCGGAGGCTGTTGGACACGGAGTCCGCGATCGCCGCGGCGGAGGCCCTGTGGCTGGTGGAGGGTGACGCGTCCGCCGTACTGCCCGTGCTGAGGCGGGAGTTGGCGGCCGGTCGCGGGTTCCGGCCACGGGCGGCGGCCGGGGCGCTGGGGCTGCTGGGCCCGGCGGCTCGCGCCGCGTTGCCCGAGCTGTACCCCATGACCGGGTCCGACGACTTCTGGGAGCGGCTGGACGGCGCGTGCGCCGTGTGGCGGATCGGCGGCGACCCGGACGTGGCCGTCCCACTGCTCCGGGCCGCCTGGGCCCAGAACCCCGACACGCGCTGCGTGATCGCCGCGCGCGTCGCCGACCTGGGCCCGGCGGGCGCACCCCTCCATGACCTGCTGCGCACGGAGTTGGCGGAGACGCGTCGCCATCAGGACCCGACCGCCAGGTACGGCAGCGAGGTGTACCAGGACGAACGGTTGCTGCGGATCTGCCGGGGAGCGCTGCGGGACGCGTAGGGGTCAGGTGTCCCCGTCGGCCCTGGTCTTGCGCCCCCACAGGGGGTCGAAGCCGGCCCATTCGGCGTCCCACTGGGCCATGCGGCGGCGCTCCAGACGGCCACAGAGCATGCGGCCGCCGACGAACGGGACCAGGGCGGCGCCCGCCCCCACCAGGACGCCGATGAGCGAGGCTCTCAGTTGGGCCTCGGCGGCGGTGGCGGGCTTGGTGACCAGGCGGCCCTGCGGATCCGTCCACACGGTGACCTCGGTGCCGGCGGTGCTGCCCGGGCGGACCCTGACCTGACCGGTGTGCCGGGAGCCGTCGGGGGCGGTCCAGCGCACCTTGCCCCACACTCTGTCGCCGCTCGCCGCGCCGGAGCGCGCGGCTGCCGTACCGGGCGCCTTCTCGGTGAGGTGTCCCTCGACGGCATGCCACTCGACGCGTTCACGCGCCAGACCCTGCTCGACGGAGTGGGTTGCCGCGAGGCCCGCCAGCACCCCCGCGAGAACGGTGAACAGGAAGGTGCCGAGCACCACCCAGGCCTCCACCGCGTCGGCGCGGCGCTTGAGCGGATTGCGCCGCCAGCGCCAGAGCCACACCTTCGGACCACGGAACGCCATCGAAGGCATCCTCCTCATGAGCGCACGACCATCCAGACCGTCCTCCCATACGCGCGAAGGCCGCTGGATGCTCAGGTCGAGTCCCCCAGGCGACGGTCGCACGAGAGGTCCCGATCGCGCAGGCGTCTGCGCGAAATCGCCCGCGCGACTGGCCGAAAAGGATCGGCCGCAGTGCCGCGTCAAGCCGCCGTGACCCCTCTGACCTGTGGTGATGACACGTCCGGGGGTGACTGTCAGTGGCGGGGTGCAGACTGGCAGGTGTCTGGGACAAAGACGTCGCGGAGGTGATCGGCATGACCGAGGTACTACTCGCCGTGGGCACGCGCAAAGGCCTGTTCATCGGGCGGCGGCGTGGTGGCGCATGGGAGTTCGACGAGAGCCCGTACTTCAACGCGCAGGCCGTGTACTCGGTCGCCGTAGACACCCGCGGCGACCGGCCGCGCCTGCTGGCCGGCGGGGACAGCTCCCACTGGGGCCCGTCGGTGTTCCACTCCGACGACCTGGGCCGCACGTGGACCGAACCGGCGCAGCCCGCCGTGAAGTTCCCCAAGGACACGGGCGCTTCCCTGGAGCGGGTGTGGCAGTTGCACCCGGCGGCCGCCGAGGCGGATGTGGTGTACGCGGGTACGGAACCGGCCGCGCTGTACCGCTCGGAGGACCGCGGGGAGACCTTCGAGTTGGTCCGGCCGCTGTGGGAGCACCCCACCCGCTCCAAGTGGGTGCCCGGCGGTGGCGGTGAGGGTCTGCACACCGTGCTCACCGACGAGCGCGATCCGCAGGCCGTGACGGTCGCCGTCTCGACGGCCGGCGTGTTCCGCACCGCCGACGGCGGCGCGAGCTGGGCGCCCTCCAACTCCGGTGTCGCGGCGGTGTTCCTGCCCGATCCGAACCCGGAGTTCGGGCAGTGCGTGCACAAGATCGCCAAGGACGCGGCCGACCCGGACCGGCTGTATCTGCAGAACCACTGGGGTGTCTACCGCAGCGACGACGCCGGCGCGCAGTGGAAGGACATCGGCGAGGGCCTGCCCTCCACGTTCGGCTTCGCGGCGGCCGCCCACCCGCACCGCGGCGACACGGCGTACGTGTTCCCGATCACCGCCGACGCGGACCGGGTGCCCGCCGACCGCCGGTGCCGGGTCTTCCGCACGGCCGACGCGGGCAAGAGCTGGGAGCCCCTGACGGCGGGGCTGCCCCAGGAGGACCACTACGGCACCGTGCTGCGCGACGCGCTGTGCACCGACGACGCCGATCCGGCGGGCGTGTACTTCGGCAATCGCAACGGCGAGGTGTTCGCCTCGTCCGACGACGGCGACAGCTGGCGGCAGTTGGCCTCCCATCTGCCGGACGTGCTGTGCGTGCGGGCCGCGGTGGTCGGATGAACCAGGCGGGGGTGAATCAGGCGGAGATCAATCAGCCGGGGGTCAATCAGGCGAGGGGAACTTCCGGTCGGGCACCGGGCGTTGGCCATCGGTTGATCTCCACGGTCGTTACGGCAGTAGGGTGACGCCCGTGGCACCACGACCGTTGCATGAAATCGTCGAAGCGGGCTGGGCGCAGGCCCTGGAACCCGTCGCCGGAAAGATCGCCGAGATGGGGGACTTCCTGCGCGCGGAGATCGCCGCCGGGCGCACCTATCTACCGGCCGGACCGAACGTCCTGCGGGCCTTCCAGCAGCCCTTCGACGACGTACGCGTCCTGATCGTCGGACAGGATCCGTACCCGACACCGGGGCATGCGGTGGGGCTGTCGTTCTCGGTGGCGCCCGAGGTGCGTCCGCTGCCCGGCAGCCTCATCAACATCTACCGGGAGCTGAACACCGACCTGGGCCTGCCCCAGCCCGCCAACGGCGATCTGACGCCGTGGAGCAGCCAGGGCGTACTGCTGCTCAACAGGGCGCTCACCACGGCCCCGCGCAAGCCGGGCGCGCACCGCGACAAGGGCTGGGAGGCGGTCACCGAGCAGGCGATACGGGCCCTGGCGGCGCGCGGCAAGCCGCTGGTGTCCATCCTGTGGGGGCGTGACGCGCGCAATCTGCGCCCCCTGCTCGGCAATCTGCCGTCGGTGGAGTCCGCGCACCCCTCCCCCATGTCGGCCGACCGCGGCTTCTTCGGGTCCCGTCCCTTCAGCCGGGCCAACGACCTGCTGATCGGGCAGGGCGGACAGCCGGTGGACTGGCGCCTGCCGTGACCGGCGGGGCGAGCGGCGGACCGGGTCCCGGAGCGGACCGGGCCGGCGTCCTCGCCGTCGACTCCGGAGGCTCCGGCCTGCGGGTCGTGGTCGCGACCGGCGACGGGACGGTCCTGGCCCGGCGCGAGTCGCCGGAGCCGGTGCGCACGGGGGCACGGGGGATCGACCCCGGGCATCTGATGGAGCAACTGGGGCCCATGGTGCGGGTGTTGCTCGCCGACAGCGGAGTGACCGCACTGCGCACGGCCGCCGTCGGTGCCGCCGGGCTCGCCACCCTGGGCGACGCCCTGCGCGCGGAGCTTCCGGCCGACCTGCGGCGGGAGTTCGGGGTCCGGACGGTCGCACTCGCCGCCGACGCGGTCACCGCGTACACGGGAGCGCTCGGCGCGCACCCCGGTGCCGTGGTCGCCGCCGGTACGGGTCTGATCGCCGTCGGCACCGACCTGAACAGCTGGAGTCGCGCGGACGGCTGGGGGCATCTGCTGGGCGACTGCGGCAGCGGTGCCTGGATCGGGCGGGCCGGACTCGAGGCGGCACTGCGCGCCTACGACGGACGGCCCGGTGGATCGGCGGGGCTGCTGGCAAGGGCCGAGAAGCTGTTCGGCCCCGCTTCAGGGCTGCCGGGCCGGGTCTACCCCCGCTCGGACCGGCCCGCCGTCCTCGCCTCCTTCGTGCCCGAGGTCGCCGCCCTCGCCGAGCAGCACGACCCCGTGGCCATGGGCATTCTGCGTTCGGCGGCCCGGCACATGGTCGAGTCCGCGGCCGCGGTGTGCCCGACCGGGGGCGACCCCCGGATCGCCTTCACCGGGGGCCTGTTCAGGATGGGCGAACCGCTCCTCGTACCGCTGGCAGAGGAGTTGGCGAGCGTGCTGCCGTCCGCGCGGCGGGTGACGGCCGCCGGCGACCCCCTGGCGGGGGCGGTGCGGATCGCGGCCGACCTGGCGGCGGGGACGCTCACCCTGCCGGGTGACGCGGCGATGTTGTCCGTGGTCACCACCTCGGGGGAGTGATCGACAGCGGCCGATCACTTCCGATTCGTACGTAACTCATCAGACAAAACCGGACGGATACCGCTCACCTGCACCCTCCCCGAACAGGGGAGCCCAGGAAGCCAGTAACATGCGACGCCATGAGCTCCCCCACTGGGCCCGCGTCCGGCCTGCCAGTACGAATGCCGCGACCTCGCCAGGCCGGGCGGCACCGCCGTCCCGAGCCGCTGGCTGCTCCCGAGGGCGCGCCCGCGCTCGTGCTCGCCGTGCCGGGCACGCCCAGCGCCGGCACGCGCAGCCTCGCCGAGGAGGTCGTGAGCATCGCTCGCTCCGAGCTGCCCGGCCTGGACGCCCGCATCGGTTACCTGGACGGTGACGACGCGGAGTTCCCCACCCTGCAGGCCGTGCTCGTGCACGCCGCCGAAGAGCGCTCCGCCCGGTTCGAGCAGGCCAAGGCCGCCGGACTGGACGTCAAGGAGCCCGACGGCCCCGTCGGCGTCGTCGTACCGCTGCTGGCAGGACCGGACAGCGCGCTGCTGCGTCAGGTCCGCCAGGCCGTGATGGACAGCCGCGTCGCGGCCGACCTCACCGATGTGCTGGGCCCGCACCCGCTGCTCGCCGAGGCTCTGCACGTGCGGCTGTCGGAGGCCGGTCTGGCCCGCGCCGACCGCGCCCGGCTGTTCACCGTGGCGACCGCGGCGGACGGCATCGTCCTGGCCTCCGTGGGCGGCGACGAGGCCGTGCAGGCGGCCGGGATCACCGGCATGCTGCTCGCCGCGCGCCTGGCCGTGCCGGTGATGGCGGCGGCCCTGGACCAGGAGGGCTCGATCGCGGCCATCGCCGAGCAGCTGCGCTCCTCGGGCTCGCAGCAGCTGGCGCTCGCGCCGTACCTGATAGGGCCCGAGATCGACCCCGGTCTGATCGAGGCCGCGGCCAAGGAGGCGGGCTGCTCCGCCGCCGAGGCGCTCGGTCCGTACCCGGCGATCGGCAAGCTCGCCCTGTCCAAGTACACGTCGGCCCTGGGCATCGTCCCGCCGCAGCCGCAGGGCGCGCCGGTCCGCTGACGCGCGGGCACGGCCGCAGGAACGCCGAAGGGCCCGCTCCCGAACACCGGGACGGGCCCTCGGCATGCCGGGGGCGGGTACGCCTGCCGGCGTCAGTCGAAGATCACGCAGGACGCGGCCGGCACCCGGAGCGAGCCCTCGTAGCGCGGCAGGCCCGTGGCCGGGTCGACGGCGTACCAGGACACATCGCCGGAGCGCTCGTTGGCGACGTACAGGAATCCCTCCGACTCGGCGAGCGCGCGGGGCCAGTGGCCGCCGCAGGGGACCGTGCCGATCAGCCGGAGTTCCGCGCCCTCGACGGCGAAGGTGGACAGGACGTCCTCGCCGCGGGTCGCGGTCCAGACGAAGCGGCCGTCGGGTGCGGCGACGATCCCGGAGGGATAGGCGTCGCCCGCCGGGGCCCCGGGCAGCACCTGGGCCTCGGTGAGCGGCTTCAGGGACCCGTTCTCGGCGTCCCAGCGGCACACGGTGACGGTCGGGGTGAGTTCGTTGAGCACGTACGCGTAGCCGCCGCCCGGGTGGAAGGCCAGGTGGCGGGGTCCGGAGCCGGGGCGCAGGGCGATCTCCCGGTGCAGTTCGAGGGCGCCGTCGCGCAGGGCGCACACCCGCACCGAGTCCGTGCCGAGGTCGACGCTGACCGCCCAGCGCCCGCTCGGGTCGGGCTGCACCTGGTGGGCGTGCGGCCCCTGTTGGCGGCGCGTGTGCGGACCGGAGCCGGTGTGGCGCAGGATGCCGGAGGGGGCCGGTGCGAGGGTGCCGTCGGCGCGCACGGGGACGGCGGTGACGCTGCCCGAGCCATAGTTGGCGGTCAGGACGTGGCCGGCGAAGACGCTGAGGTGGGTGGGCTCCTGCCCGCCGACCGGCACCGCCGGTCCGACCCGCTCGGGCCGCGGCCCGCTCACGCGGTAGGCGGCGACCGCGCCCTGCGCCGTCTCGCTGACCGCGTAGAGGGTGTTCCCGCCGGGTGCCAGGGCCAGATACGACGGGTCGGGCACGCCGTCGACGCTGCTCAGGGCGATCAGCGCACCGCCCCTCGCGGCCACGGCCGCCGTCACGATCCCGGGCCCCCCGGCCGCCGTGAACGATCCGATGAAGGCCCTGCGCCGCCGCCCGCCGCCGTCTGTCACCGCTGTCCCCTCTCGGTCCTGTGCCGTCGGGGCGACGTTAGCAGTCGATCATGAGCGGTCTAGACCATGTTCGGCCGATCTCACTGGCTGGTCCTCGTCGGGGCCTGTCGGGGCGAGGAAACTCGTGCGGAGCCCAGGTGCCTGCCGGATACGGCTCAGGCGCCGACCAGCGGTGAGCCCGACGGCGTCCGTAGCGGGGCGGCCAGTTCCGCCAGGGCCCGCTCCAGGCCGTGCAGGTGGGCCAGGGCCGGTTCCACGGCACTCGCCGGGGAGTGGTGCGCGGTGGTCTTCTCGGTGCCACCCGCGGTGAGCGCCTCGACCGCGGTCTCCACCCGCCGGCACGCGGCGGCGAGGCGCGCGTCGTGGGAGGCCTCCGGGTCGGCGGCGACGGTGACCAGGCCGCGGATCTCGCGGGCGCAGTCGTCGAGCAGGGCCAGCACCCGGCGGGCCCGGCGCTTGCGGCCGAGCATCGGGTTGAGCGGGTGCACGAGGGGCGCCACGGACAGGCGTACGCGAGCGACCAGTTGCTCCAGTTCGGCCACGCGCGGGGCCGGGTCGGCGGTCGGGGAGCCGGCCAGGCGGGCCGCGGCCTCGGCGGTGCAGGCGTGGACGCAGCGCAGCGCCCGCTGGATCCAGGCGTGGGTCGTGGTGTGCGTGGTGACCGGCAGGACGAACAGCACGGCGAGTGCGGCGCCCAGCGCCCCGACGCCGGTCTCCGCGAACCGGAGGGCGAGCAGGCCGGGGTTCAGGACACCGAGCAGGCCGTAGAGCAGCTCGGCCAGCAGGGTCACCCAGAGCATCATCCAGGTGTACGAGACGGCGGCCGTGTAGAAGATGCCGAAGACGCAGACCGCGAGGAGGGCGGCCGAGGGGACGGGCGCTCCGCCGACGGGGACCGCGACGAGCAGGCCGAGCCCGATGCCGATCACCGTGCCGAGGACCCGGCGGAAGCCGCGGACCAGGGTCTCGCCGCGCGAGGCGGTGTTGACGAAGATCCACCAGGTGGCGCCGACGGCCCAGTACCAGCGTTGCCCGGACACCAACTGCCCGACGACCAGGGCGAAGCCGGCGCCCGTGGCCGCCTGCACCGCCTGGCGGGTCGTCACCCGCGCGAGGCCGGTGCCGGACGGCGGGGCGGGTACGGGCGCCGGTGGCAGTCGGCGTTCGTAGCACCACAGGCCGAAGCGCACCGCCGCCGCGGTGAGCACCGACAGCACGACGGCCGCGTACAGCTGGGGCAGTCGGTCGGTGGTGGCGTGCAGGAACTGCGCCACGAAGAACGTCATGAAGGCGAACACGCCGAGGCTGTGCCCGCGCGGGCCCCAGCGGCGCGCGTACACGCCCGCGCCGACGACGGCGAGGAAGGTGAGGTCGCGGGCCACGGGACGGTCGTGCAGTTCGGCCGCGACGGCGAGCACCGGCAGGCCGACGGCCGGCAGCAGCGCGGTGGTGAGGGCCTGGGCGCGGACCGTGGCGTCCGTGACGGTGAACAGGGCGAGCAGCGCGGCGAGGCCGCCGGTGACGGCGCCGACGAGCGAGTGCCCGGCGAGGCCGCAGACGAGGACCGCGAGCCCGATGCCGAGGACGGCCCGGGCGGCGAACCGCAACCGTGCGCGCCCTGGGTCCGGCGCCACGAACACCCGCTTCAGCACAGCCACCCCGCCCCTGGACGCCGGCTGGTCACCGGCATGGAAAAGGCGCCGCGGAGGTCCGCAGCGCCATCGACGGGACCATCACAACATCAATGAGGCGGGTGGCTCAAGCGACCTTCGTTCAGCTGGGCCATTGGCTCAGTCTCGAAGGGATGGGCCATTGGTACAGTCTCACGTCATGAGCGTGGACGACCTCGACACCCGCATCCTGAGGCTGCTTCTGGAGCAGCCGCGCACCAGTGTGCGCGAGTACGCCCGTCTGCTCGGCGTCGCGCGCGGCACGCTCCAGGCGCGCCTGGACCGGCTGGAGCGGGACGGGGTGATCACCGGTACGGGCCCCTTCCTGTCCCCCGCCGCGCTGGGCCACCCGGTGCTCGCGTTCGTGCACATCGAGGTCACGCAGGGGCATCTCGACGACGTGGGGGACGCGCTGGCCGCGGTGCCCGAGATCGTCGAGGCCTTCTCGATCACGGGCGGCGGGGATCTGCTGACCCGGGTCGTGGCGCGGGACAACGCCCACCTGGAGGACGTGATCCAGAAGCTGATCAGCATGCCGGGTGTCGTCCGCACCCGTACCGAGGTGGCCCTGCGCGAGCGCGTTCCGCATCGGCTGCTGCCGCTGGTCGAGTCGATCGGGCGCGCGGCCGGAAAGTGATCCCGCCCTGACCGGGGACGCCGTCCCGTACGCCGCCGTGCCGGCCGACGTACGGGAGGTCGCCGCCGCGGGCTGCTCCTGCGGGGAGGCCGGTCGCAGTTCGCCGCGCGGGACCGGCGCGGCGGCCGCGGCTGCCCGACCGCCCGGCGGCGCCGGAGGGGAGGCGTCGCCGATCGATCGGGGTCCGTCAGCTCGGGCGGATGTTCTGGTTGAGGCGGAAGACGTTCTCCGGGTCGTAGTCGGCCTTGATACGGGCCAGTCGGTCGTAGTTGCCGCGGTAGCTGGCGCGCACCCGCTCCTGGCCCTCGTCCATCATCATGTTCACGTAGGCGCCGCCCGCGGAGTACGGGTGCAGGGCGTCGAAGTAGTCGACGGTCCAGCGCTTGACGAGGTCGGCGTTGGCCGGGTCGGGGTCGACGCCGGCGTAGACGGAGGCCCAGCGGGCGCCGCGGTAGGCCCAGGGCGTGTCGTCGGGGCCGACGTCGTGGGCGGCGCCGTCGATCGGGTAGAGGTGCATGGTCGACTGGACCGTGGGCACCTCGGCGCCGAACTTGGCGTGCAGGTCCACGGCCTCGTCGGGGATCTCGTTGACGAAGTCGGCGCGCCAGTACCACTGGTGGCCGGGCGGGTAGAGCCCGTCGAACATGGACTGCAGGTCGGGATGGGGCATCGGGCCGACGGCGTGCAGCAGTGGCGCCGGGAGCGCGTCGAGCAGCGGGGCCATCTCGCGGGCGGCCCCTTCCATGTCGTCGCCGGTGTAGCACCACACGACGCCCGCGGTCTTGCGGAGTTGGATCTCCTCGGGGAACGGCGGGGCCGGCGGGACGGTGCCGTGCAGGAAGAAGCCGTTGAGCTCGCGGGGCGCGTTCGGGAGGAAGTCCCGGTAGGCGGTGAGGACTTCGGCGCTGATCTCGACCGGCCAGAAGGTCGGCCCGGCGATGACGGTGCTGATCTCGTGCAGCCGGAAGAGGAAGGACGTGACGACGCCGAAGTTGCCCCCGCCGCCGCGGACCGCCCAGAACAGGTCGGTGTTCTCGTCGGCGCTCGCGCGGACCTGCCGGCCGTCGGCGAGGACCACGTCCGCGGCGAGGAGGTTGTCGATGGTCAGCCCGCACCTGCGGGTGAGGTGGCCGAGCCCGCCGCCGGTGGCGATGCCGCCGACCCCGGTGGTGGAGACGATGCCGCTGGGGGTGGCCAGACCGTGCGCGTTGGTCGCGCGGTCCACCTCGCCCCAGACGCAGCCGCCGCCGACCCGGACCGTGCGGGCCTCGGGGTCGACGTGGATCTCCTTCAACGGTGACAGGTCGGCCACCACTCCCCCGTCGACGGTGCCGAGTCCGGCGCCGTGGTGACCGCCGCCGCGCACCGCGAGCGGCAGGGACTGGGCGCGGGCGAAGCCGATCACGCGGGCGACGGCGTCCGCGTCCGCGCAGCGGGCGATCAAGGCGGGCCTGCGGTCGATCATCGCGTTGTAGACGGCGCGGGCCTGCTCGTAGCCGGAGTCCTCGGGCCCGATCAACTCCCCTGTGAACCCGGCCAGTTCCCTGCGTGCCGCTTGAGCGGGTGTACTGGACATGCGATATCCCCCGTTTGTTCGGTGTCGGGTCGATCTGCACGTTCTACTCGTGTTGCGCACCCCCGGACATCCGTACGGGTCACCTAGCTCGGGCCCTTCGGCTACCTACGTTTCGCGCTCGGCCTCGGCCCTCGCGGTACCTACGTCTCGCGCTCGGACAGGAGGCCGAGCTGCGCGGCACGGACGGCCGCGTGGCGCCGGGTCGGCGCGTCCAGCTTGTCGAGGACGGCTCGTACATGGTTGTCGACCGTGCGGACGGACACGACCAGGCGGGCGGCGATCTCGGAGTTGGTCAGGCCCTCGGCGAGCAGCCGCATGACCTGGAGCTGGCGGTCGGTGAGACCCGCCGGGTTGCCCCGGGTCGCCGCGAGGGGACCGCGCGGGATGCGGCGGACGCCGAGGCGGCGCAGCTCGGTGCGGACGAGGCGGGCCAGCGGTTCGGCGCCGAGGGCGTCGAGTTCGGCCAGGGCGGTGAGCTTGTCCCCGGGGTGCGGGCTCTCGGCGACGGCGGCGGCGTGCTCGTAGGGGCAGCCGGCCGCCTGCCAGATCGACGCGGCCTCCCGCCAACGCCCCCGGGCCTGAAGGGCGTACGGATGCTGCGAGTCGTCGTCCACCGGTACGGGGTGCCCGGATTTGCCGAGCCAGTAGGCGAGTTCGGCGCCGTAGGGGATGCCGGTGAGGTGGCGGGCCTCGGCGTGGACCGGGGTGGCGGCCTCGACCACGGCGTCGTGGTCGCCGCGCAGCCAGGCCGCTTCCGCCAGCGCGGCCGCCACGGGTCCGGCACGCTGGAGCTCACGGGTGCGTACGGCGATCTCCTGGGCCTCGGCCAGGAGATCGTCGGCACCGGGCCGGCCGCAGCGGGTGCGGATGCGGGCGAGGACGGTCAGCGCGGGACAGCGGGCGGGGAGGAAGTCGTGCATCCCGAACTCGGCGTGCCGCTCGGCCTCCTCCCAGTCGGCGGCGGCGAGCCGGCGGATGGCGAGTTCGACGTGCAGGTAGGTGAGGAAGCCGAAGTGCTCGGCGCGTTCGGCGAGTTCCATGGCCGGGGGCAGCAGGCGGTCGGCCTCCGCGTACTGGAGGTTGTCCAGCAGCGTCCAGATGAGGTTGGCGTAGGAGCGGCAGGCGTGCTCGACCTCGCCGGCGGCGAGCGCGACGTCGAGGCTCTCCTCCACCTGCTTGCGCCCGCCGGGGTCGCCACCTCGCCAGCGGGCCATGCCCACGTTGTTGAGGGCGTGCGAGAGGATCGCGGTGTCCTCGGTCCGGCGGGCCAGCGCGATGGCGCGCTCGGCGTGGGCGACGGCCTCGGGGTAGCGGTCGGACAACATGCGCAGTTGGGCGATGTTGCTGACGGCGAGGGCCAACAGCCTCTCGTCGCCCGCCTGTTCAAGGACGGCGACGGCCTCGCGGGCGGCTTCCTGCGCCTCGTCGGCGTCGCCGGCCCACCAGTGGATCCGGGACAGCCAACGCAGGTCGGCGCCGAGGGCGAGGGTGTCGCCGAGGGAGCGGCGCAGGGCGACCGCCTCGCGCTGGGCGGCGACGGCGGCGGCCGAGTCGGCGATGGTGTAGCTCTCCACGGCGTAGCGTTCGAGCAGGTCGGCGAGTTCGGCGGGGCCGTAGCGCTGCCGTCGGCGCAGGACGAGCCGGAGTTGGGCGGCGGCCTCGCGGTGGGCGCCGGCTCCGGCGGCGTCCCGGGCCGCGTCGGGGCCGTAGCGGGCGATGGCGTCCTGGTCGCCGGCCTGGGCGGCGTGATGGACGATGCGGGCCGCGTCCGAGCCGGGCCGGGCGATCAGGGCCGCGAGGGCGTTGCGGTTGAGGTCGATGCGCCGGGCGGCGGGCAGCGAGTCGGCGACGGCCCGCCGGATCAACTCGTGCCGGAAGGCGACCCGTTCCGGCTCCACCGTCAGCAGTCCGCGCTGTTCGGCCGCCACCAGCGCGGCCACTCCGTCGGTCAACAGCGCGTCCACCAGCGGGCGTTCGACCGCCGAGGGCACGACGGCGAGCTGCTCCAGCGCGTCCACGGTGGCGGGTGCGAGACCGCGCAACCGCGCCAGCACGGCGTCGACGACCGTCGGGGGCACTCCCCCGGTGCCGCCGGCCGCCACGACCTCGGCGACGAAGAAGGGGTTGCCCGACGTCACTTCGTACACCTGCGCAGGATCGAGCCGGCCGGCCGAGCTGAGCGTGCGCACCGCGCTCAGCGAGAGCCGGGCCAGTGGCAGGCGGTGCACGCGGGGTGCGCGGGACACCTGGCCCAGGAGGTGACGCAGGGGGTGGCCGCGGCTCAACTCGTCGTCCCGGTAGGTGAGGACGAGCAGGGCGGGCAGCCGCTCCATGCGCCGGACGAGGAAGCGCAGGGCGTCCAGGGAGGCCTCGTCGGCCCAGTGCACGTCCTCGACGACCAGTACGGCGGGATGGGGGGTGGCGGCCAGTTCGGCGTGCAGCGCCTCGTAGACGCGGTGGCGGTCGCCGCCGTCGGTGACGGCGCGGGCGAGTTCGGCGCCGACGCTGCCGACGAGGTCGCGGAACGGGCCGAGCGGCCTGCTGGTGGCCAGGTCGTCGCACTGTCCGACCAGAACGCGGGCATGGGGAGGCAGCAGGTCCGGCATGGCCTTCACCAGGCTGGACTTGCCGATCCCCGCCTCGCCGAAGACGAGCGCCACGGAACCGGCACCGCCCGCCGCCTGCCGTGCGGCCGCGGCCAGACGCGCCAGCTCGGGCTCGCGTTCGAGGATCCCCCGGTCCACGTCGCCGATTCTGTCACCACCGGGTCGGTCCGCGAGGTGTCCTGCCCGACCGGAACTGAACCCTCCCGCCCCGTTGACCCTCACCTGCCTCATCTCTATCGTCTGGTCGACTGTTCGTACACCGTTCGCAATATCGAACGAACGGAACGAGCGAAGCCACCGGACCCGTTGAGGAGCACCCATGGCACCGCCCCTCTCCAGACGATCCCTTCTGCAGGCCGCCGCCCTCGGCACGGCCACCCCCGCGCTCTCGTACGCGGCGACCGGCCCCGCGACCGCCGCCACCGACTCGGCCACCGCCGTCCCGGCCGCCTGGACCGTGCGCCCGTTCGCGCTCGACGACGTGACGCTCGGGGCAGGTGTCTTCGCCGACAAGCGGCGGTTGATGCTCGACCACGCCCGCGGCTACGACGTGCACCGGCTGTTGCAGGTCTTCCGCGCCAACGCCGGGCTGGCCACCGGTGACGCGGTCGCGCCCGGCGGGTGGGAGGGGCTCGACGGCGAGGCGAACGGGAATCTCCGCGGGCATTACACCGGGCACTTCCTGACCATGCTGTCCCAGGCCTACGCCGGCACCGGGGAGCCCGTGTTCGCGGCCCGGATCGCCACCATGGTCGGCGCGCTGACCGACGTACGAGCCGCCCTGCGCGCGGATCCGGCCGTACTGAGCGTGGCCGGTCGGTTCGGGTCCGCCGCCCTGAACGAGCGCGGGTCCTACCAGTACGTCGAGCTGCCGCAGGGCGTGCTCGGCGGCGCCGCCGCGATCACCCTCGCCGCGTGGGTGAAGCCCGTGCACGACGACAACTGGGCGCGCGTCCTCGACTTCGGCGACGACACCACCCGCTACCTCTACCTCGCCGCACGCAACGCCAACGGCGTCCCGCGCTTCGCCGTCACGACGAGCGGGGCCGGTGGCGAGCAGGGGCTGAACGGCACGTCCGCGTTGCCGTCTAACGCGTGGAGCCATCTCGCCGTGACCCTCGCGGACGGCACCGGGACGCTCTACGTCAACGGCACGGCCGTGGCGCGGAACACGGCGATGACCCTCACCCCGGCCGCCCTCGGGACCCTCGCCCACCACTGGCTCGGCCGCTCCATCTACCCCGCCGACCCCGTCTTCGGGGGCGCCTTCGGCGGATTCGACGTCTGGTCGCGCGCCCTGTCCGCCGCCGAGGTCGGCGAGTTGCAGGCCAGCCGGTCCGCCGACGCCTCGTCGGGCCGCGGGGACCTGGCCTCGTACGCCTTCGACGAGACCACCGGCGGCAGTTTCGCGGACGCCTCGGGCCGTGGCCTGACCGCCACCCTGCGCCGGACCTGGGGCGGTCCGAGCCACCCCGGGTTCCTGGCCGCGTACCCGGAGACGCAGTTCATCCTGCTGGAGTCGATGACCGGCTCCGACTACACCAAGGTGTGGGCGCCCTACTACACCGCGCACAAGATCCTCCGCGGCCTGCTGGACGCGTACACCGCCACGGGCGACGACCGGGCGCTGGACCTCGCGTCCGGCATGGGCGACTGGATGTACGCGCGCCTGTCCGTGCTGCCCGCCGCCACCCTGCAACGGATGTGGGGCATCTTCTCCAGCGGCGAGTTCGGGGGCATCGTCGAGGCGATCTGCGATCTGCACGCGCTCACCGGAAAGGCCCAACACCTGGCGCTGGCCCGCCTGTTCGACCTCGACCGGCTGATCGACGCCTGCGCCGCGAACACCGACACACTCGACGGGCTGCACGCCAACCAGCACATCCCGATCTTCACCGGCCTGGTCCGCCTGTACGACGCGACGGGCGAGGAGCGCTACCTGACCGCGGCAAAGAACTTCTGGGGCATGGTCGTACCGCATCGCATGTACGGCATCGGCGGCACCAGCACCGGGGAGTTCTGGAAGGCGCGGGACGTGATCGCGGGCACGATCGGTGCGGCGACGGCCGAGACGTGCTGCGCGTACAACCTGCTGAAGCTCAGCCGGACGCTGTTCTTCCACGAGCAGGACCCGAAGTACCTGGACTACTACGAACGGGCCCTCTACAACCAGATGTTGGGCTCCAAGCAGGACACGGCGGACGCCGAGAAACCCCTCGTCACCTACTTCATCGGGCTGACACCGGGGCATGTGCGCGACTACACGCCCAAGCAGGGCACGACCTGCTGCGAGGGCACCGGCATGGAGAGCGCCACCAAGTACCAGGACTCGGTGTACTTCGCCGCGGCCGACGGCAGCGCGCTGTACGTCAACCTGTTCAGTCCGTCCCGACTGACCTGGGCGGACAAGGGAGTCACGGTCACCCAGACCACCGACTATCCCCGGGAGCAGGGCACCACCCTCACCGTCGGGGGCGGCTCCGCGACCTTCGAGCTGCGGATACGGGTGCCGTCCTGGGCGACGGCCGGCTTCCGCGTCACGGTCAACGGGCGTGCGGTTGCGGGGAGTCCGACGCCGGGGAGCTACTTCGGCGTGTCCCGGAAGTGGCGGGCCGGAGACACCGTGCGGGTCGCCGTGCCGTTCCGGCTCCGGGTCGAGAAGGCGCTGGACGACTCCTCGCTCCAGACCCTGTTCCTCGGGCCGATCAACCTGGTGGGCCGCAACTCGGCCACGGACTACCTGGAGTTGGGTCTGTATCGCAATGCTGGGCTCTCCGGTGATCTGTTGCCGTCCTTCACCCCGGTGACCGGCGAGCCCCTCCACTACACGCTGGACGGCATCGAGTTCGCCCCCTTCTTCGAGGGGACGGAGGACCCGACCCATGCCTACTTCAGGCGGTCGGAGCCCGTGGTCGTCTTCGGGAACACCGACTCGGGCGTGGCCAATCCGGTGAAGGCCGACGGCACGACGTTGCTGGACGAGGTCTGGGCCGGTGCGCCGTTCGGCGGCAAGGGCGCGCTCATCGCGCGCGTGCGGTCGACGGTGGACGCGTGGGTGTCGGACGGGCTGCTCAGCGCGGGTGACGGGGCGAAGGTCGTCGGTACGGCGGAGCGGGCCGTGTTCGCGTCCTGAGCGTCCTGAGTGGAGAGAGCCGTGTCGTGCCCTGGGCGGAGGCGATCAGAGAGCTAGGACCGACCGCGGGGCTTGCCCCGCTTGCCGCCACCCTTTGCGCCGCCGCCCTTGGCTCCGCCTCCCTTGGCTCCGCCACTCCTGCCGCCGCCACCCGTGGCACCCCGGCCGCCGCGACCCGTCGGCTTCGAAGGCGTCGCGGGCTTGCGACGGGCGGTGGTCGGCTCGGCTCGCTTCGTCTTCGGCTCGGGGTCGGCGGTCCTGCGGCCCCGGGAGCTGTTGGCCGTGCGTCCGCGGACGATGCCGATGAAGTCCTCGACCAGGTCGGTGGTGGCGTCCTCGGGCCAGGAGAGGGCCACGCTCGACTCCGGGGCGTCCACGACCGTGCGGTAGGTGAGGTCCTTGCGGTGGTGGAGCCGGGCCAGGGACTGGGGCACGATCAGCAGGCCCACGCCCGCCGCCACCAGTTCGACGGCGTCGGCCGTGGTCGGGGGGCGCTCGAAGGCGGGCTCTCCGGGCGGCCGGTCCCAGTCGAAGACGTCGTCCAGGGGGTGGAAGAGGACCTCGTCGGCGAGATCGCCCACGGTCACCTCCTCCACGGCCGTGATCACGTGATCCTTGGGGACCAGGACGACCGTCGTCTCGGTGTAGAGGGGGATCGCGCTGAGGAACGTACGGTCGACCGGCAGCCGCACGAACGCGGCGTCGGCCTCACCGGCGCGCAGCAGCTCGGACGCCTCCGCGGCCTCGACCTGGCTGAGCGTGAGGGGGACGTCGGGCAGGCGCTCGTTCCACACCCGCACCCACTTGGCGGGCGTCACCCCCGGGACGTACGCCAGCCGGAATGTCGGGGATGTTGCGGAGTCCGCGGAGCCTGTCACCCCGCCAGATTACCGTCCGTGGTCGGCGGCCTCTCACACGATCGATACCCTTGACACCATGACGTCGCACCAGAGCACCCAGACCATGAAGCCCGCCACCGCGGCGAAGAAGCTGGGTGTGTACCTCGAAGCCACCCCCGCAGAGTTCCGCGAGGGTGACGTCTCGCGCGCCACGCTCGACGAGCTCCAGGCGAACCCGCCCGAGTGGCTGCGCGAGCTGCGGGCCAACGGTCCGCACCCGCGTCCGGTGGTCGCCGCGAAGCTGGGGATCTCCATCTCGGGTCTCGCCCGCGGCGGGGTCACCGAGGCGCTCACCACCGAGCAGATCGAGGCCATCAAGCAGGACGGGCCCGAGTGGCTGGAGAAGGAGCGCGCCACCCAGGCGGAGGTCCGCAAGGAGGCGGCGCGCCTCAAGCAGCGGGACGCGGAGCGCGAAGCCGGTTCCTGACCTCACCGTCCGGTTTCGGCGACGGTGAGTCGTCGGCCGGAACCCGTGTGTACACGGAAACCGGTTCTGACGGTCAGTTAAGACGAAGGTCACAAAAGCGTATCGGACATATCGCGCTTCAACCTTCACACAGGGCACACAAGTTGGTTAAGTTGATTCTCAGGTCGCGTGACTCTCTCCGGCGGACCCCGTCGGGTCGGGCGACCTCCGCTGAGTCCGGCTCGCCCCTGTGGCAGTCGGAGCCGGGGACCCACCGATTCATGGGGTGAATCGGCCCAACCGCCCTTCGGGGCACGGGCCGTAGGGCATGCCTTCCGGAATTCACCGCCCGAACCCTCCCCCAGTGCCTGAACGGCCTGGGGGGACCCCCACCGCTAACTCGGTAAGCGGAGTACGGAAGGAGTACGGCTCCCATGGCGCCGGAACGAATGCCGCGCGCGGGAGGCTTCGGCCAGCCCGGCATGCGCAACTCCGCTTTGGCGACGGCGGCCCTCACCTCGGTGGCCGTGTTCTCGCAGGCCGCCGACGCCGCGCCCCAGGCCGCCGATGAGGGACCGAGCCGCGAAGAGGTCCAGCAACGGATCAGCACCCTCTACGACCGGGCCGAGAGCGACACCGGAAACTTCAACGCGACCCGTGCGATGACCGGGGGCAGCCGAGGCCGGGGCCCCTCGACCGGCAGCATCCCGCGCCAGACCTCGGACCCCGACCTCGACAACGTCGCCCGGCGCTGGTTCGACGCGGCACGCAACTCGGTGGGGCCGACCATCCCGGCGGTGCTGCCGGCCGACCGGATGCCCGCCCGACCGGCCGTACCCCGGCCCGCGCGCCCCGCCGACGACCTGATCGAGCGCAAGCGTGACGTGCCCGGTCTGCCCGCGGGACCCACCGGCCGCCCGGTGGCGGAACTGACGGCGGGCCCGGTCGCGGAGCTGGCCGCGGGTCCCGGCCCGGCGCTGACGGGCCGCGCCCTGCCCGCCCTGCCCGCCGCTTCCGCGTCCACGCCCCGTCCGGAACTCCAGCCCGCGGTCCTGCGAGGACTGCCCCCGGCGGCCCCGGCCACGCCCACGCGTCAGGTCGCGCTGCGGACGGCCAAGGAGCGCAGCCAGCGCAAGATCGCCGCGGCCCGTGACCTCTTCGCCCGGTACACCGGGCAGCGGAGCGCGCCCGCCCTGGCGATCGAGGCCGCGCCCGCCCCGGTCGCCGCCCCATGGTCCGACACCGCTCAGGAGGCCCAGCGCAGGGCCGAGGAGGAGTGGCGCCTTCGGCAGCCGAGCGTCCTGGACACCGGGGTACCGGCCACCCAGGCCTGGCAGCAGCCGAACGCCTACGACACCGGCGCGATACCCGCCCAGACCTGGCAGGCCGGCACCTACGACACCGGGACGATTCCCGCGCAGTCCTGGCAGCCGAACGCCTATGACACCGGCGCGGTACCGGCCCAGAACTGGCAGCCCGACGCCCTCGACACCGGATCGATGCCCGCGCAGTCCTGGCAGCCGAGCGTTCTCGACACCGGCGCGATCCCCGCTCAGAGCTGGCAGCCCAGCGTGCTGGACACCGGAGTGCCCGCCACCGAGGCCTGGCAGCCGAGCGTTCTCGACACGGGCGCCGTGCCCGCCCAGAACTGGCAGCCCAGCGTCCTCGACACCGGTGTCCCCGCCGCCCCCGCCGTCGGCAGCAAGGCCGAGCGGGCGATCGCCTTCGCCCGTGCGCAGATCGGCAGGCCGTGCGTCTGGGGCGCGATCGGTCCGGGCTCGTACGACGACTCCGGGCTCACCCAGACCGCCTGGAAGTCCGCGGGGGTCGCCCTGCCGCGCGCCGCGCAGGAGCAGGCGAGCGCCGGTACGGTCGTGCCCCTCGCCGAGAGCCGGCCCGGGGACCTGATCTTCTACAACGACAACTTCAGCCACGTCGGCATCTACACCGGCGACGGCATGATGGTCCACGCCCCGGGCCCCGGCACCTGCGTACGCGAGGAGTCCGTCTACTACGCCGGGGAGGCCGCGGTCCGCATCGCCGTGCGTCCCGTCTGACCTCCACCGGCAGTCCCACTCGGCCACTCCCCCGTCCGGCTACATCGTGAAGCCATTTGCCTAAAGGGTTTAGGCAAACGCATACTCGACAGCGCCGAACCCCAACGGGAGGAGTGGCTGTGGTGCGTGCGGGACTGTCCGCGGAGCGGCTGGCACGGGCGGGTGCCGAGCTGGCCGACGAGGTCGGCTTCGAGCAGGTGACCGTCTCGGCGCTCGCGCGGCGATTCGACGTCAAGGTCGCGAGCCTGTACTCGCATGTGAAGAGTTCGCAAGACCTCAAGACCAGGATCGCGCTGCTCGCCCTGGAGGAGATGGCCGACCGGGCCGCCGCGGCGCTCGCGGGGCGGGCCGGCAAGGACGCCCTGGTCGCTCTGGCGAACGTCTACCGCGACTACGCCCGCGCACACCCCGGCCGCTACGACGCGTCCCGGCTGCGGCTGGCCCCCGAGGAGGCGGCCGCGAGCGCCGGTGTCCGGCACGCGCAGATGACCCGAGCGATCCTGCGCGGCTACGACCTGACCGAACCGGACGAGACACATGCCGTCCGGCTGCTCGGCAGCGTGTTTCACGGGTACGTGAGTCTGGAGCTGGCGGGCGGGTTCAGTCACAGCGCCCCCGACTCGCAGGAGAGCTGGACCCGCACGCTGGACGCCCTCGACGCACTGTTGCGGAACTGGCCGGCGCCCTGACCAACCACCCACCTCTAGCCACAGGTTGAGACCATGGACACCCCCCAGCGCGACTGGACCACCACGTACATCACCGCGGACCTGCTGCGCGGCGCCCTCGACGTCGAGCACACCGAGCACGGCGTGCTGCCGCACCGGCTGCCCGCGCGGGCCCGCGCCCAGTGCGACGACCCGCAGTTGGCCATGGTCGAGGCCCAACCGTCGGGCGTACGGCTGGTGTTCCGCACCCGGGCGACCGTCGTCGAACTGGACACCCTGCCCACCAAGCGCGTCTACGTCGGTGCCCCGCCCCGCCCGGACGGCGTGTACGACCTGCTCGTCGACGGCCTCCCGGCCGGCCGGGGCAGTGTGCCCGGCGGCAACACCCTGACCATCGACATGGCCAACGGGACCGCCGAGGTCCGGCAGGGAGAGATCGGCACGCTCCGTTTCGACGGTCTGTCCGGCGATTCGAAGGTCGTCGAGATCTGGCTGCCGCACGACGAGGCCACGGAACTCGTCGCGCTGCGCACGGATGCTCCCGTCGAGCCCGCGCCGGACCCGGGGCGTCCGGTGTGGCTGCACCACGGCAGCTCGATCAGCCATGGCTCGTTCGCCGCCACGCCGACCACGACCTGGCCCGCGCTCGCCGCCTCCCTCGGCGGGGTGGAGCTGATCAACCTCGGGCTCGGCGGCAGCGCCCTGCTGGACCCGTTCACGGCGCGCGCCCTGCGCGACACCCCGGCCGACCTGATCAGCGTCAAGATCGGCATCAACCTGGTGAACACCGACGTGATGCGCCTGCGGGCCTTCACGCCCGCCGTGCACGGCTTCCTCGACACCGTCCGCGAGGGTCACCCGACCACTCCGCTGCTGGTCGTCTCCCCCATCCTGTGCCCCATCCACGAGGACACGCCCGGTCCCAGCGCGGCGGACTTCGGCGCGCTGGCCGACGGGCAGCTGCGGTTCAAGGCGATGGGGGATCCGGCCGAAGTGGCCGAGGGGAAGCTGACGTTGAACGTCATCCGGGACGAACTGGCACGGATCGTGGAGCGGCGCCGGCCCGAGGACCCCAACCTGCACTATCTCGACGGACGCGAGCTGTACGGCGCGGCCGACGCCGCCGAACTGCCGCTGCCCGACGACCTCCACCCGGACGCCGCCACGCACCGCACCATGGGCAAGCGCTTCGCGGGACTGGTCTTCGCGACGGAGGGCGTCTTCGGTACCGCGTCCTGAGACCGCGGCGCAGGCGATGATGTGAGATCGTGCGGGCCGCCATTCCCCCGTACCGGCGGCCCGCACGGACCACGAAAGTCTCGGGCATCAGTGGACGTCGCCGGTATGGGTACAACTGCGTACGCGGCGAACGAGCGGAGAAGGAACGTGGCACACGGGCCGGGCGAGGCCTACGAACGCATGCTGGCGGTGGCCGTCGCGGCGCTCCACGAGAGGGAGCCGGAGCGGCTGTGGCCGCTGCTGGCCGGTGCCCTGCCCGAACTGTGCGGCGGTGAGCTGCTGGTCTACAAGCTGGACGAATGGAGCGAGCGCGCGGGCACGGTCGGCATGTCGCCCGGCGTCGGCGCCCAGCTCGACGCGCTCGGGGACGAGGACCTGGCCCTGCTGCGCTCGGGCTATCCGTTCGCCGACCACTACGCCACCGGCCCGGACCGGACGCCGCACACCGCCCGCGGGGCGGCGGGCCGGGAGTGGTCCACGAGCCCCACCGCGCAGCTGCTCGACGAGATCATGGACGTGGACCATGTGCTGGCGGTCCCGCTGCCGCAGGTCACCACCCCGATCACCGGGTGCATGGTCTACCGCTCCGGCGAGGACTTCACCGAGGACCACGTCCGCACCGCCCAGCTGCTGCAACCGTTGCTGTCCGCCGTCGAGCAGCAGCGTCAACTGCTCATGCAGTGGCGGCAGTCGGCCGGGCCGGGCGTCGTCGGTGACCCGGCCGCGGCGGGCGACCTCACGCCCCGGGAGACGACCGTCCTGCTGCTGCTCACCGACGCCCTGACCGCGACCGCCATCGGCCGTCGGCTCGGCATCTCGGACCGTACGGTCCACAAGCACGTCGAGAACATCTACCGCAAGCTCGGCACCCGCGATCGCGTCAGCACGGTCCTGCGTGCCCAGCAGCTCGGCCTCGTCCCGGCCCCCGCCGTGTCCCGCGGCCGGGCCTGAGCGGGATCTGCCCGGGACCGGGGCACGGCTCAGGCGCCTCGGTAGAGGGCGGTGATCAGCTCGATCGCCGCCGGGGTGGCGGGATGCGGGTCGTCGCGCCACCAGGCGAGGCGGACGGCGATGGGTTCGGCGTCCCGCACCGGCCGGTAGACGAGGCCGGGGCGCGGGTACTGGTTGGCGGTCGACTCGGCCGTCATGCCGACGCGTCGGCCGCCGGCGATGGTGGTGAGCCAGTCGTCGACGTCGTGCGTCTCCTCGGTGGCCGGGCGGGCGTCCGGCGGCCACAGGTCCGCGGTGGTGGTGCCGGTACGGCGGTCGATCAGGAGGACGCGCCCGGACAGGTCAGCGAGCCGGACGGAACGGCGCCGGGCCAGTGGATCGTCGGCGGCGAGGGCGCACAGGCGCCTCTCCAGGCCGACGATGGCGCTCTCAAAGCGCTTCTCGTCCAGTGGTCTGCGGACGACGGCCAGGTCGCAGGCGCCTTCCACCAGGCCGGCCGAGGTGGAGTTGACCCGGACGAAGTGCACGTCGGTGGCGGGGTGGGCCTGGGCCCAGCGGCGCTGGAAGGCGGGCGTGTGCCGGCCGAGCGCCGACCAGGCGTAGCCGATGCGCAGGCTGGTGTGCCCGGAGGTGGCCGTGTGCACCAGGTCGTCCACCTCGCCCAGCACCCGGCGGGCCTGTGCGAGCACCCGCAGTCCCGTCGGGGTCGGCGCGACCTCGCGCGAGGTGCGCCGCAACAGCCGTACGCCCAGGGCCCGTTCGAACGAGGCCAGGCTCCGGGAGACGGCGGCCTGGGAGACGCCGAGGGCGATGGCCGCGTCGGTGAAGCTGCCCTCGTCGACGATGGCGACGAGACAACGCAGCTGCCGGAGTTCCACATCCGCATCCATGACTCCAGCGTATAGATCGCCGCACGGACACATTTTGCGCATCGACAACCGAGGCGCACGATCGGAGCATGCCGGACGCATCCGCACCCGCCACACCCGTCCTCAACCGCCCCGCACCCGCGACCATCGCCTCCGACCGGCTGCGCCTGGTCGGCGTCGCCACGATGGTCGGCAGCGGGCTGTCCAACCAGACCGGCGCCGCGATCGGCTCCCTGGCGTTCCCCGTGCTCGGGCCGGTCGGTGTGGTCGCGGTACGGCAGTACGTCGCCGCGGCCGTGCTGCTGGCCGTGGGGCGGCCCCGGCTGCGGTCCTTCACGTGGGCGCAGTGGTGGCCGGTGCTGGTGCTGGCGCTGGTGTTCGGGACGATGAACCTGTCCCTGTACACCGCCATCGACCGTGTGGGCCTCGGCCTCGCGGTGACCCTGGAGTTCCTCGGTCCGCTGACCGTGGCGCTCGTCGCGGCGCGGCGCCGGGTCGACGCCTGCTGTGCGGTGATCGCGGCGGTGGGTGCGGTGGCGTTGATGCGGCCGCGGCCCTCGGCCGACTACGTGGGGATGGCGCTGGGGCTGCTCGCCGCCGTCTGCTGGGCCTCGTACATCCTGCTCAACCGGACCGTGGGTCGGCGGCTGCCGGGGGCGCAGGGGTCCGCGGCGGCCGCTGCCGTGTCGGCGCTGATGTTCCTGCCGGTCGGGGTCGTCGTGGTGCTGCGGCAGCCGCCGACCGTGGGTGCCGTCGGCTGTGCGGTGGCCGCCGGTGTGCTGTCCTCCGCGGTGCCGTACCTGGCCGATCTGGTCACTCTGCGGCAGGTGCCGGCGCAGGCGTTCGGGCTTTTCATGAGCGTCAACCCGGTGCTGGCGGCGGTCGTCGGACTGGTCGGGCTCGGGCAGCGTCTCGGGTGGGCGGAGTGGGCGAGCATCGGGGCGGTCGTGATGGCGAACGCGCTCAGCATCGCGACGCGGCGGACGTGACCGTCGTAGGACGTCCGCTTCTCAGCTCTGCCCGGGCGTGGTCGGGCCGCCCTTGAGGCGTTCGAGGTCGGACGGGCGGACCTGGATGGCGATCACGGCGACGAGGGCGGCGACCAGGGTGAAGATCGCGGCCATCACGAACGCGGCGGAGACGCCGGCGGTCAGGACCTCGTCGGACCAGGGGGACGGCAGTTGACCGGTGCGCCGGAACTGCAGGCGTTCGGCCGGGGTCGCCTGGGTCAGGAACTGGCGGACCTGTTTCTTCGCCTCGTTGTTGCTCGCGGTGCCGAACATCGTGACCAGGATGGAGAGTCCGAGCGCGCCGCCCACCTGCTGGGTGGCGTTGAGAAGTCCGGAGGCCGCACCGGACTCCGCGACCGGCACGTCCGAGAGCGCCATCAGCGTGAGCGCGACGAACTCCATGCCCATACCCAGGCTGAAGACGAGCATCGGGCCGAGGATGCTGCCCGCGTAGGTGGAGTGCACGTCGGTGAGGGTCAGCCAGGCAAGGCCGGCCGCCGCGAGGACCGCGCCGATCACCATGAAGGGCTTGGGGCCGTACACGGGAAGGAACTTGGAGGCCAGTCCGGCGCCCACCGCGATGACCGCACTCACCGGCAGGAAGGCGAGGCCCGCCTCCAACGGGCTGAAGCCCAGCACGTCCTGGACGAAGAGGGTCAGGAAGAAGAACATGCCGAAGATCGCGGCGGACAGGCTCAGCATGATGCCGTACGTGCCCGCGCGGTTGCGGTCGGCGAACATGTGCAGCGGGGTGATGGGCTGCCTGGAGCGCCGCTCGACCAGGACGAACGCCACCAGCACGACGACCGCCGCCGCGAACGAGGCCAGCGTGAACGCGTCGCGCCAGCCCTCCTGGGCGGCTCTGATGAAGCCGTACACGAGCAGCACCATGCCCACGGTGGAGGTGAGCGCACCGGTGATGTCGAAGCGGCCGGGGTGACGTTCGGACTCCTTGATCCAGCGGGGCGTCGCGAGCACGATCAGCAGGCCGATGGGGACGTTGACGAAGAGCACCCAGCGCCAGTTGAGCCACTCGACGAGCATGCCGCCGGCGAGGAGTCCGATCGCGCCGCCGCCCGAGGAGACCGCGGCGAACACGCCGAACGCCCGGTTGCGCTCGGGTCCTTCGCGGAACGTGGTGCTGATCAGGGCCAGCGAGGTGGGGGACGCGATGGCGCCGCCGACGCCCTGGAGGGCGCGGGCGGCGAGGAGTTGGCCGGAGTTCTGGGACAGGCCGCCGAGCAGCGAGGCCAGGACGAAGAGCAGGACGCCGAAGACGAAGACGCGCCGCCTGCCGAGGATGTCGCCGGCCCGGCCGCCGAGCAGCAACAGGCCGCCGAAGGTCAGGGTGTAGGCGTTGACCACCCACGACAGGCTGGTGGTGGAGAAGTCCAGGGAGCGCTGGATGTCCGGCAGCGCGATGTTCACGATGGTGATGTCCAGAACCACCATCAGCTGGCAGGACGCGATGACCAGCAGCGCCATGCCGTTTCCGCCACCGCCGGTGTCCTTGGCGGTGGCCTGCGACGAAGAGGTTGGCTGTGCGCTGTTGCTCATGTGCGTCGCCCTCCCGGGGGTCAGGGCCTGTCCCAGGCTCCGAGCCCTGCGGGGAGTCGGATCAGTGAACGGTTCCGTCCACTGTTCGACCGTACGCCGGTGCCGTGGGCGTCACCACCGGAACGGGCATCTCGCCCGGAACGGGCGATGACGCCCCCACCGACAGCGCGTCAGCGTGTCTTGTGCGTCGCCGCGAACTCGTCGGCGGCGGCCAGGTCGAAGTCCCCGTGGTCGCTGCCGAGGCCCTGTGCCACCAGTGCGGCGGAGGCGCTGCCGAGTACGGCGGCCTCGCGGGGCGTGCGCCCCAGGCTCACGGCGCGCAGGAAGCCGGCCGAGAAGGCGTCGCCGCAGCCGGTGGTGTCGACGACGTCGATCGCGTAGGCGGGGACCGTCTCGGTGTCCTCGGCGGTGACCAGGAGAGCGCCGTCGGCGCCGCGGGTGACCGCGACGAGCCCGGCGCCGGCGGCGAGGAGCTTGCGCGCGCCGGTCAGGAGGTCCGTCTCCTCGCTGAAGCCGAGGACCTGGTCGTCGTTGGGGAGCAGGAAGTCGACGTGCGGGAGCAGCGGCTCGATCTGGTCGAAGGTGCCGAGTTCGCCGGGGGCGAGGAGGTCGACGGAGGTGACCACGTCGTGCTCCTTGGCGTGCGCGAGGATGCGCGCGGCGACCTCTGCGCCGATCAACTCCGGTCCGCCCAGGTGCAGATGGGTGGCTTCGGCGACCGCGTCCCAGGGCACGTCGTCGAGGCCGTAGGTGATGTTGGCGCCCAGCAGGTGGAGGGAGGGGCGGTCGCCGTTGGGGCGGATCGGCAGGACGGTGGCCGAGGTGGAGGTGTCGGTGCGGCGGACGAGGAGGCCGGTGTCGATGCCCGCGCGGTCGAGGAGCTGGACGAGCAGGTCGCCGGTCGGGTCGGTGCCGATGGCGCCCGCGGTGCGTACCGAGGCGCCGAGCTTGGCCAGGGTGAGCGCGGTGCCGGCGGCCGTCCCGGCGGCGGTCATCCGGATGTCGTCGACCAGGGTGGCGCCCTGTCCCTCGGGTATGGCCTCAACCGGCCGTACCAGCACGTCCAGTACGTGCACGCCCATCGTGACGACGTTCATGGGGTTCCCTCCTGCGCGGGTGGTACGGGGTGAGTGGTGCCGTAGTTGCGGGCGATCGCGGCCTCGATGACCGCGAGTTGCTGCTGTTCGTCGAGGACGCGCGGCGGCCCGAGCGCGGCGGCGTGCTGGTAGACACCGCACGCCCACTCCACCAACAGGGCGTGCTCGACGGCCTTTTCGAGGGTCTGCGCGTGGGTGAGCGCGCCGTGGTTGGCCATCAGCGCGGCGCTGCGGCCGTCCAGGGCGGTGATGACCGACTCGGCGAGTTCGGGGGTGCCGAAGGTGGCGTAGGGCGCGACCCGGACCGTGCCGCCCACCGAGAGCAACTGGTAGTGGATGCAGGGCAGTTCGTCCAGCACGCAGGAGAGGGCGGTGGCCATCGGAGCGTGGGTGTGGACGACCGCGCCGGTGCCGTAGCGCCGGTACACGCCGAGGTGCAGGTCGAGTTCGGAGGTCGGCTCCAGGGTGCCGGCGACGATCTTCCCGTCGAGGTCGACCACCGTGACCTGGTCCGGGGTCAGTTCGGCGAGGACCGCTCCGGTCGCGGTGATCGCGACGAGCCCCTCCACGCGTACGCTGACGTTCCCGGCCGTACCGATGAGCAGGCCCGCGGCCCCGAGCCGACGGCAGGAGTCCGCCACGGCGGCCCGCTCCTGACCCAGCACCGCGCTTGAGTCGGTCATGTGCGGGACCGTAACCTAAACGTGAAACAAAGTCACGTTCACATTCGGAGGTAGTGCGTGGGCGAGCCGGCCGCGGAGTCCGTGGGGTCCGCTCCCCTGCGTCGTATGCCCCAACAGGCGCGCAGCAAAGCCCGGTTGGCGCGGGTGCTGGAGGCGGCCGAGCGGCTGCTGGTCGACGAAGGGGTCGAGGCGCTGACCACCACGCGGGTCGCCGCCGAGGCGAAGGTGTCGATCGGCTCGCTCTACCAGTACCTGCCGGACCGGGACGCGATCATCGACGCCCTGGCGAGCGGCTACTTCGGCAAGCTGGAGGCCCTCATGGAGGGGTTCGTCCAGGGGGCCGCGGAGCAGCGCTGGGAGGATCCGGTCGGGGTGCTGGTGGACGCGTACGCCGGGCTCTACCGCACCGAACACGGCTTCCGGGCGCTGTGGTTCGGCAGCGGCCTGACCGAGCGGACGCGGGCCGCGGACCGTGAGCACAAGCTCCGTATGGCGGACGGCATCGGCCGGGTCCTGGTCGCGCTCGGGGTCGCCCGGGACGACGACTCGCTCGCCCGCGCCTGCCACGCGGCGGTGCTGACCGCCGACGCCCTCGCGCAGGAGGCCTTCCGGCAGCACCCGGAGGGGGACGCGGAGCTGCTGGAGGAGGCCAAGGTGATGCTGCGCGGCTATCTCGCGGCCCTGGAGGGGCGCTACGGGGACCGCCGTGACCGGTGATGGACACGGGGTGATTTCATGACAAGGAACCGTGTGCACGGAACCGCGTCTTCGAAGGAGCCCAGGTTGAGCGACATGGCAGCGGGTCCCGCGGGGCGGATCTTCGTCGACAAGCAGAGCCCGAAGGCCTACCACGCCCTGGTCGAGACGGCCGAGGCGACGCGTGCGGTCGCCGCCGAGGCGGGCTTGGACCGCAGGCTCGTCGAGCTGGTCAACCTCCGGGTCTCCCAGCTCAACGGCTGCGCCTACTGCCTCGACGTGCACACCCGGGCCGCGCTGCGGGCGGGTGACAGCACCCAGCGTCTGGGCGTGCTGGCCGCCTGGCGCGACGCCGACCTGTTCACCGCGCGGGAGCGCGCGGCGCTCGCCCTCGCCGAGGCCACCACCCGCGTCGCCGACGCCACCGCGCAGGAGGCGGCCTACGCCACCGCCCGCGCGGCCCTCACCGACGACGAGATCTCCGCGGTGATCTGGGTGGCGATCACCATGAACGCCTTCAACCGCGTGTCGATCATGAGCAAGCACCCGGTGCGTCCCGCCGGCTGACCTCGCGCCGGTCAGGCGGCTGGAGTCGGGCTCTGCTAGCAGGTCGGAAGACCCGGGATGGGCCCGTCGTTGTTGCCGCCGCTGATCCAGACGACAGGGAGCCAGACGAGCTTGTTGCCGCTGTCGTCGTCGGTCAGGGCCCAGTAGTGGTTGTAGTAGTTGCCGTACCTGAACTCGGTGGCCCAGATCTCGCAGTAGAAGTAGTTGGTGCCCGCGCGCAGGATGCCGGCCGGGTTTCCGTCGCAGCTGTCGGTCGGGTCGGTGGTGGTGCACCACCAGGTGCTGGCCGTCTTCCAGACGTTGCAGTTGACCTTGCCGCCGCTCCTGGGCACACAGCCGGCGCTCGCGGACGCCTGTGCGGTGCCGGTCAGGCCGACGGTGACGGCCGCGACCATGACGGTCGAGGCCAGAAGGGATGTGAGTCGGCGCAGTGCCATGTGAAGTCCCCCTGCCGTGCGTGGTGTTGGTGCTCCGATCCGTACGCATCCATGCTGTCCTCAGGGACTGCACAGCCGCCACACAGTGAAGGCGTGCCTTAAACGTCGAACGGAGTCTCCGACGGGCCCTCCAACAGCGCCTGTCCGGCGGGGGTGATGCTGTGCACCACGTGCTTGCCGTGCCGCACGCTCAGCAGCAGTCCGGCCCGGCGCAGGACGGCGGTGTGGTAGCTCGCCGCCGCTCCGGTGATGCCGAACCGCTCGGCGAGTTCGCCGGTGGTGCGGCCGGTGACGACGTCCTCCAGTACGGCGGCCCGGGTACGGCCGATCAGCGCGCCCAGCTCGGCGGGCGGTCCCGTGCCGAGGCGGGCGCGGTGCCGGGTCCAGCCGAGGGTGTGCTGGATCGGGTAGACGAGGATCGGGGTCATGTCGGGGGAGGCGAGCGTGACCGGTCTGCGGTGGCAGAAGAAGGACGGCTGAAGCAGCAAACCCCGTCCGTCCAGGTGCAGTTCGCGGTCGACCGGGTAGTCGGCCACGAGCACCGGCGGCTCCCAGCGCAGCAGCGGCCCGAAACTTCGCAGCAGCCCCTCGGTGCCGCCCGCCAGCACCGCCCGGGCGCGCAGGGCACGGTCGGCGTCGACCTGTCCGCGGATCTGCGGCCAGAAGGGGTCGAGCGCGTGCCGGTGGTAGCCGTGCAGGGTCGAGCCCAGCCGGCGCAGGGCCGAGGGGGTGCCGTCGGCGAGCTCGCGGATACCGGTCGGCAGCGGCCGGGACCGGTCCCTGGACTCGGCGAGGGTGACGAGGTCGTCGCGCAGGACGGTGCGCGGGGTGCCGAGCACGGTGTCGACCGCGCTCCTCAGGTCGTAGTGGCCGCGCAGGTCGGGGGTGAGGAAGTCGGGCGAGTAGCCGCGCGGCGGCAGCAGTCCGGTCAACTGGCCGCCGCCAGCGGGCAGTCGGGGCGCCACCAGCCGCCGCCACTCGCCGAACGCCAACGACGAGTCCCGGACGAGCAGGGCCTGGAAGCTGTTGGTGATCTCCCACAGCGGGTCGGGCGCGGCGGCGACGCGGACACGCGCGACGTCCTCGGTGGTGAAGTGCACTCGCAGCATGACCTCTCCGCTGGTCGTCGTGAGCCACTGTGTACCCGCCGGGGTGGTCGCCGACCAGAGGACATTCGGTCAGCCGAAAACCTGTTGCGACGGTCTCCCCTCCCCCGGACCCTGAGCAGCATGTCCTCCCTCCAGCGCTCCGCCGAACTCTCCGACGCGCCCGCCGTCACCGAACTCCTCAACGAGATCGACCGGATCGAGATCGGCAGGCCCGAGACCGACCTGCACACGGTCGAGGCGGACCTGAAGGCCCCCGGGACCGACCTCGCGCGTGACTCCTGGCTGGCCTTCGAGGGGGACCGGCTGGTGGCGTACGGGCTGCTGTGGGACGAGTCGGGCGGTGAGCGGGTCGACGTGGACCACTACGTGCTGCCCGAGCACCAGCAGGTCGGCGTCCGCGTCCTGGAGGCGATGGAGGCCAGAGCGCTGGAGAAGGCGCAGGAGAACGGGGCCGAGCGGGCCGTGGTCCATCTGCACCTGAACGTGGCCCCTACGCTCGACACCGACCTGATCCGGGCGCGGGGTTGGCAGGTCGTGCGCCGATATCACGTACTGCGCAAGGGCGTTGACCCCGCGCGCGACCCTGCTCCGGAGGTGCCGGCCGGAGTGCGGGTACGGCCGTGCACGACCGAAGCCGACCGGCTGCGGGTGTATGAGCTCTACCAGGCCACCTTCGCCGAGCACTTCGACTTCCAGCCCCGCGATCACGGCCAGTGGCTGTCCGACATCGACGCCGAGGCGCTCGACTGGGCCCTCGTCTGGATCGTCGCCACCGACGACCTGGGAGACGCCGGTTTCCTGCTGGCCCGCGACGACCGCGAGGCCATGGGCTGGATCCGCAGCATCGGCATCCTGCGCGAGGCCCGCGGGCGTGGCCTCGGCGGCTTCCTCCTGCGCCACGCCTTCGCGACGTTCGCGGCCCGGGGCAGGGACACGGTGGGGCTCGGGGTGGACACGTCCAATGCCACGGGCGCGCCCGAGTTGTACGCGCGCCATGGCATGGGCGTGCATTACGCGGTCGACACATGGGAGACGGTTCTGCGCTGAACCGTCACGGTGCCGGGCGACCGACCGCCACCCCTACCACTGATACGGCAGGTACTTCCCGTCGAGAGTGACGACGACCCGGTCACCCGCGGGGTCGGGGACCCGTCGGACGTCGAGCCGGAAGTTGATCGCGCTCATGATGCCGTCGCCGCACTGCTCGTGGATGAGTTCCTTGATGGTCGGGCCGTAGACCTGGATGACCTCGTAGAGGCGGTAGATCGTGGGGTCCACGGGGACGGCCGCGTCCAACGCGCCCCGCGTCGGCTGGAGTTGGAAGGCGAGCGCGGCGTCGTCGCCGAGTTCGAGCAGGGCCGCCGCCGTGGCCGCCTCGTCCTTGCCCATCGGGTGCTGGCCGAGCAGGGCCGCCGTGGTCCAGGCGAGCGGCTTGCCGACGGCTTCGGCCAGTTGGGCCCACGTGACCCCGGTCTTCACCTTGGCCTGACGGACGGCTTCGGCGGCTTCCAGCTTGCTGAGCATGTGCGTCTCCCTCGACGACGGTGGCTCTGGTGGCACGTCCAGACCAGGGTAGGAGCGGCGCCCGACGCGGTCTCGCCCGCCTCCCGCTCCGGCAGCAGCCGAATCTACGAGCTGCGTCCCGCCGACCCGGCCTCGCCGCTCCCCGCCTTCGATGCGGGCGCGCACGTCGACGTCCACATCGGACCGGCTCTCGTCCGCCAGTACTCGCTCCTCAACTCCACCCACGAGCGGGGCCGTTACCTGATCTGCGTGCGTCGGGACGACGCCGGCCGGGGCGGCTCCACCGCCGTACACCGCGACATCAGGGTCGGCCAACGGCTGTGGATCTCCGCGCCGCGCAACCACTTCCCGCTCATCACGGCCGAACGGCACGTGCTCGTGGCGGGCGGGATCGGCATCGCACCGCTGCTGTCGATGGCGGAGGAACTCGCGGCCGGCGGGGGCGACTTCGTCTTGCACCACTACGCCGCGAACGAGCGGGACGCACCCCTGCTGGAGCGGGTGGCGGTGGCCGACTTCGCCGACCGGGCGGTGGTCCACTTCGGCGAGACCGGGGACAGCGTCCGGGCCGGGCTGCCCACTGACCTTCGCACCCCCGTTCCGACCGCGCTCGTATACATCTGCGGGCCGGATACATCTGCGGGCCGGACGGCTTCTTGACGCACGTGACCGAACAGGCGACCGCGGCGGGCTGGCTGCCCCGGCAGTTCCACCTCGAACGCTTCGCCCCGGCGTTACGGGAAGCGGGCCGCGAACGCGCGGATCACCAACTGCCGCTCACGCGCGACCGGTCCCGGACTCGGCCTGGACCCGCGCGGCCAGTGTCAGGCTCTCGGTGACCGCGTGCGGGATGTCGACGACCGGGAACAGCGCGTGCCGCACGGCCCGTTCGGCGTCGACGACCAGGATGAGGCGCTTGTGCCGCAGCCGGCCCGCGCCGCGGAAGGTCGGCAGCCGCAGGGCCGCGGCCAGGTGGTGGTGAGCGTCGGACAGGAGGGGGTACGGGACCTCCTCGATGCGCGCGAACTCCGCCTGTTCGTGCGGGAGTTGCGTGCTGATGCCGCGCACGTCCACGCCCGCCCGGCGGAAGTCGGGCCAGGCGTCCCGGAACAGACGGTTCTCCAGCGTGCAGCCGGCGGCGCCGGGGATCGGCGGCTCGCCCCAGTCGACTCCCGTTCCCGGGTAGGTGAACAGCACAGTCGCGGCGGAGTTCGGCGAGACGACGGGCAGTTGGGCGCCCTGCGGGCCGGGAAGTTCCAGGCCGTCGGGCAGACGGGTGCCGGCCAGGGCGTGCACCCGGGCATGTTCGGCGCCGTCCTCCGTCGCGGTCGCGGTGACGCTCCCGTCGCCCAGCACCCATCGGTCGCCCCAGTCCTGCATGGCGACGAGCAGCGGCAGCAGTGCGGATCCGGCGTCCGTCAGCAGGTACTCGTAGCGCACCGGGCGCCGCTGATAGAGGCTGCGGTGCAGGACTCCGTGGGCGACGAGGCGGCCGAGGCGCTCGGTGAGGACCTTGCGGGACAGGCCGATCTCGGCCGCCAGCGCGTCGAAGCGGACATGGCCGCGGGCGACCTCCCGCAGCACCAGAACGTTCCACCAGTCCCCCAGGACCATGGCGGCCTGCGCGATGCCGCAGTTCTCGTCGGCGTTGTGCATCCTCATGCGCCCATAGTAGGTTCCTTTTCGGGACTCACTTTGTTTCCAGATGGAACTTACCGCCCGCCGATGTCCGAGACGCGGGCCCAGCGTGAGGAGTTGCATCGTGACCACCATCAGCCGGGTCGTCGCACGCGAGATCATCGACAGCCGGGGCAACCCGACCGTCGAGGTGGACGTGGAGCTCAAGGACGGCTCGCTCGGCCGCGCGGCCGTGCCGTCGGGCGCCTCCACCGGGGCCAGGGAAGCGGTGGAGCTGCGGGACGGCGACCCGACCAGGTTCCACGGCAAGGGAGTTCGGCGCGCCGTCGACGCCGTGAACGAGAGCATCGCGGACGCCGTGACCGGCCTCGACGCCGAGGACCAGGCCACCGTGGACCGCGTCATGACCGAACTGGACGGCACGGACACCAAGGCGCGGCTCGGCGCGAACGCCCTGCTCGGGGTCTCCCTGGCCACCGCCAAGGCCGCCGCGGCCGCTCACCGGCTGCCGCTGTACCGCTATGTCGGCGGGGTCGACGCCCGCGTCCTGCCGGTGCCGATGATGAACATCGTCAACGGCGGTGCCCACGCCGACAATCCGCTGGACTTCCAGGAGTTCATGATCGCCCCCATCGGCGCGGCCACCTTCGCCGAGGCCGTCCGGATGGGCTCCGAGGTCTTCCACACCCTGCGCGGCAACCTGCTCGCCGCCGGCCACAGCGTCAACGTCGGCGACGAGGGCGGTTTCGCGCCCGACCTGCGCACCGCGGACGAAGCCCTCGACTTCGTCGTACGCGCCGTCGAGCAGACCGGCTACAAGCCCGGCACGGACATTACGCTCGTGATGGACCCGGCCACCTCGGAGTTCTTCCGCGACGGCGTCTACGACTACGCGGGCGAGGGCGTCCGGCGTACACCCGCCCAACACGCCGACTACCTGGCCGAGTTGGTCGACCGCTACCCCGTCGCCTCCATCGAGGACCCGATGGCCGAGGACGACCACGACGGCTGGCGCGCGCTGACCGCACGGCTCGGCGACCGCTGCCAGCTCACCGGCGACGACGTCTTCTGCACCAACGAGACGCTCCTGCGCGCCGGGATCCGGGACGGCATCGCCAACTCGGTACTGGTGAAGGTCAACCAGATCGGCACCCTCACCGAGACCCTGGCCACCGTCGCCACCGCCCACCGCGCCGGCTACACCGTCGTCATGTCCCACCGCTCCGGCGAGACCGAGGACACCACGATCGCCGACCTCGCGGTGGCCACCGGGTGCGGGCAGATCAAGACGGGTTCGCTCTCCCGCTCCGACCGGACGGCCAAGTACAACCAACTCGTGCGGATCGAGGAGGAGTTGGGGACGCAGGCCCGGTACGCGGGACGGGAGGCGCTGGGGCTGCGTGACCGGGCTTGACCGTCCGTCTTGACAATCCGGCCGGGCGAACTGAAGGCTGGTGTCCAAGGTGACCGACCAGTCGGTATGAAGGAGCGGATCGTGCCCGAGCTGAGCATTCCCACCCGCGCGGGCGTGTTCGACGCCCTCGTGGCGGGGCCGCCCGAGGGCCGCCCGGTCCTGCTGCTGCACGGTTCTCCCGAGACGGGACGGGCTTGGCGGCGCCAGATCGAGGCGTTGGCGGCGGACGGCTACCGCGTGGTGGCGCCGGACCAGCGTGGCTACTCCCCCGGGGTCCGGCCCGAGCGGCCCGAGGAGTACGGCATCGGCGCCCTGGTCGACGATGTCGTCGCGATCACGGAGGAGTTGGGCTGGCCGACGTTCGACCTGGTCGGCCACGACTGGGGCGGCGCGGTGGCCTGGTGGACGGCTGATGCCCATCCCGACCGCCTCCGTACCCTGACGGTCGTCTCGACCCCGCACCCCGGTGCCCTCGCCGAGGCCATGCGTACGGACGAGGACCAGCGCGCGCGGTCCACCTACATGCGCGACTGGCGCGAGACGCCCGCGACCGAGGACCGGATGCTCGCCGACGACGCACGGCAGCTGCGGAGCCTCTACGCCGACCGGATTCCGCAGGACAGTGTCGACGCGTACGTGCGGCACCTGTCCGAGCCGGGCGCTCTCACCGCGGCCCTGAACTGGTACCGGTCCGGCCGCCCCGAGACCGCGATCGGCGTCATCGACGTACCCACGCTGTACGTCTGGAGCCCGGAGGACATCGCGTTCGGGCCCGCGGCGGCGCAGGAGAGCGGGAAGTGGGTCGGCGGGCCGTACCGCTTCGAGACCCTCCCGGGCATCAGCCACTGGATCCCCGAGGAGGCGCCCGAGGCGCTGAACCGGCTGCTGCTCGAACACCTGCGGGCGTACGGCGACTGAGCCCGCCCCTCTCCCGAAGGCTGAACCGACCCCTCGCCCGACGCGGTCAACTGTCCGGCGTCTCGGTGGAGTCGGTCGACTTCGGCGGCGAGGGCCTCGGCGTCTGCCTCAACGCGTGCAGGGCGAGGGAGAGTTCGGTGATGCCGCGGGGGTCGACGACGGAGCGGGCCGGTGTCGCCGGCCACCGTCTTCGGGCTGTTCAGCATCTTCTACCGCGTCTCGGCGGTCTTCGGCTCGTTCGAGCCGCGGAGCCTTCGTACCCGGGCGAACAGGTCCGATCCGGTCAGCGTCTGAGCCGTACGTGTCCCGGCGGGGCCGGTGCCGTCGGGTGCCGGTCTCGCGGTGGGCGTGAGAGGCCCGGCTCGCCGCCGGCCTCAGAGGTCCGACTCGGCCGTCCGCCCCGGTGGGCCCGCCGCGTCCTGCAGTTCTCGTCGGCTCTGCCGTCCCTCGTCGTTGGCGGCGTCGTGCTGAGCGAGCAGGGAGAGCAGCTCGGCCACCGTCAGCCCCGCCTCGGCGGGGTGGCGCAGGTTGGTCCCCTCCTCGATCCGATAGGCGTTGGAGCGGCCCTGGCGCGTGTGGGTGAGATAGCCGCCCTCCTCCAGATCGGAAACGATCTTCTGGACGGCGCGCTCAGTGAGCCGGCAGTGTGCCGCGATGTCGCGGATGCGCGTGGTGGGATCCTCGGCGATCGCGGCCAGCACGCGGGCGTGGTTGGTGAGAAACGTCCAACCGGTATGTGATTCCGGTACTCCAGACATGTCCACAGCCTAAGGCGTTTGATTCACGTATTCAAAAGGACGAACCAGATTTCCTGTATCTCTTGACGTATCCCTGCTGCCGGAGCAAATCTTGGGGTGGTGAACACGCGCGGACCTCTCTGGAGCGGCTGCCATGCCTGAACGTGCATCTTCAAGCGTGGGGATCGAGACGCACCCCGCGGGCGACTGGACGCTCGTGGTCGTGTCCGGGGTGCTCGACATCCATACCGAGCAGGCCTTCCAGGACGCTCTGCGGGAAGCCCTCGGCCGGTCCGTCCGGGGCATCGACCTCGATCTGAGCGGCGTCGAGTTCTGCGACTGCTCCGGCCTCAACACGCTCCTGAGCATCCGCCGGCGCGCTCTCGAAGAGGGCCGGACCGTCACGATCCAGGTCGCCGGCGCAATCGTGCACCGACTTCTCTCGATCACGGGCACGCGCTCTCTCTTCAGCGTCCTGGATGACGGCGACAAGGGAGACGAGGAGGGTCGTACGGCGTCGGGAGCGTCCGCCGAGTCGGCGGGGATCCCACTCGGCGAAGCGGACCAGGACCTGCGCATCGAACTCGTCCAGCTCCGACGGGCCATGCAGACCCGGCCCGTGATCGACCTCGCCCGCGGTGTGCTGATGGCGTCGTTCGGCCTCAGCGCCGAGGACGCCTGGAAGGTCCTGGTCACGCTCTCCCAGAACACGAACACCAAACTCCACCATGTCGCCGACGCCCTGGTCGGTGCCGTCACGGGAGCCGCCCTGCCGGAATCCTTCCAGCAGCAGGTCGCGGCGACGGTCGACGGACTCCGCACGGAGCCGGTGGCACCTGGGGTCGGCGAGAGGTGAACTCGCCGTCCCCGCGGCCGAGTTGACCGCCTCGAGCGACGGCTCGGCTCTATGTCGTGTTCCCCGCCGTCACGGAGATGGCGCCGGCCGGCCGGCCCCCGGTCCGACAGGTACGTCTCCGCGCAGGGTGATCCGGTGCATGACGCGATGCTGGTCGCCGTAGTCGCGGTTGGCGTAGTGCGAGGTGGCGCGGTTGTCCCACAGGGCGACGTCGCCCGGCTGCCAGCGGTGGCGGACCGTGTGTTCCGGCTTGATCAGGTGGGCGTAGAGGATGTCGAGGATCCCGCGGCTCTCGTGCTCCGAGACACCGACGATGTGCGAGGTGAAGCCCGGGTTGACGAACAGACCCTTGCGCCCGCTCTCGGGGTGCACGCGGACCACCGGATGCTCCACGGGGACGAGTTGCGTGACCACCTCGCCCTCCCAGACGTTGCCGCGCCCCTCGCGGTCGCGCGCCAGGTAGTACCCGAACTCGCGGCTGCCGTCGTGCACGGCGGTGAGCGGATCGATCAGCGCGCGAATCCCCGGCGACAGCGACTCGTAGGCGAGTTGGCTGTCGGCCCACGACGTGTCCCCGCCGTGCGGCGGCAGCACCACGGCCCGCAGGACGGAGATCGCGGGCGGACGCCGCATGAACGTCACGTCGGTGTGCCACACGTCCGCGAACCCGTTGTCCTGGCTGTCCAGGGAGTACACCTCGTCGGGCACGTCACCGGAGTCGTGCACCGGGTGACCCGCCGTGACCTCGCCCAGCCGCCGGCCGAAGTCGATCTGCGCGTGGTCGTCGATGTCCTGGCCGGGCAGGAACAGCACCTTGTACGCCACGAGCGCGGCCCGGACCGCCGCGACCTGTTCGTCTCCGAGGCGGCCGAGGTCGACTCCGTGCACCTCGGCGCCGAAGCTGGGTCCGAGCGGGGTGATCCGGAGGCCGGCCGCCGCGTCGGTGATGACTGTCATGCTGTCGATCCTGATCCGCGGAACCTCCGGCCGCGCCATCGCGGGCCCGATGTTCACGAAGGTGAAACGATCGGCCCTGCTGCCGACCCACCTCCGGCCTGCCCCCGAACACACGTTTCCTTGCCAGCTCTCGGTGGCGGAAGGTTCACTGGTCGCGTGCCGACCTTCGCCACCACGCTGACGGGCTTCTGGCCCTCGCGTCGTGTCTACGTCTTCGACGTGTTCTGTTGCCGCGCGCCGTTCCCGCCGCCCGCGCAACTCCCTTCAGAACGCTCGAGAACAGAGGTCCACCATGTCCGTGACCGATGAACTGCTGGCCAACAACGCCCGCTACGCCGAGACCTTCGCCGGCCCGCTCCCCCTGCCCCCTTCGAAGCAGCTCGCCGTGGTGGCCTGCATGGACGCCCGGCTGAACGTGTACGCGATCCTCGGCCTGAACGACGGCGAGGCGCACGTCATCCGCAACGCGGGCGGCGTGGTCACCCAGGACGAGATCCGTTCGCTCGCGATCAGCCAACGTCTGCTGGGCACCGAGGAGATCATCCTCATCCACCACACCGACTGCGGGATGCTCACCTTCACCGACGACGGCTTCAAGGCCACGGTCGAGGAGGACACCGGTATCCGTCCGTCCTGGGCGGCGGAGGCCTTCGGCGATCTCGACACGGACGTCCGCCAGTCGATCGCGCGCATCAAGGCAGACCCCTTCGTCGTGCACAAGGACCGCATCCGGGGCTTCGTCTTCGACGTCGCGACCGGGAAGCTCAACGAGGTCAACTGACAGTGAGGCAGCCGCTCATGCCGGTGCCCCGGGCGGGCCAGGCGTGAGCGGCTGCCTCGCGCGCTACTCGGCCTCGGCCTTGGGCTTGGGCTTGGGCTTGGCGACCAGGCTTGCGGCGTCGTGGTAGAACAGCCGGTTCTCGACGATCTTCCCGTCCTTGACGGTGAACTGCTCGATGAAGCGGGTCAGTTCTCCGGTCGCAGCGTCCGGGATGCCGACGCAGGCCGCGACGCGGTCGCCGTCGGCGATGGTGTAGTGCACCGTGATCGCGGAGAGGTCGAGGTACTTCGGCAGGATCTCGGCGAGGGCGAAGAATCCGTCCTTGCCGTGGTACGTCTTCCCGAAGGGCAGAAACAGCGGCTCGATGATCTGGACGTCGTCCGACAGATAGGAGACGACGCGCTCGACGTCTCCCTTCTTCCCTGCGTCGAACATGGCTTCGACGACCGCGCGGCTCTGCTCGGTCTGTGATGTGGCTTCGGACATGGTGTTTCTCCTCCGGGGCAGTGAAGTTGGGTCGGTGAAACTGGTTCAGCGGTCGATCGTGGATTCGTTGAAGTCGTCGTGCCGGGCGCCGGTGGCCGGCGTGAGAGTGTCGAGCCGCTTCAACTGGCCGACGGTCAGGACGACTTCGTCGGCGGCGGTGTTCTCCTCGACGCGAACCACTCGTCGGCTGCCGGGAATCGGGGCGATGTCCGTGCCCTGGGCCACCAGCCAGGCCAGCGCGATCTGGGCCGGGGTGGCACCGACCTCGGTCGCGATGTTCCGTACTTCCGCCACGAGTTGCAGGTTCTGACGGAAGGCCTCGCCGATGAAGCGCGGGTTCGTCTTGCGCCAGTCGCCCTCGGGGATCTCCTCCGGGGTGCGGATCTCGCCGGTCAGGAACCCGTGCCCGAGCGGTGCGTAGGGGACGAGGCCGATGCCCAACTCTCGTAGCAGGGCCAGCAGTTCGGTCTCGACGTCGCGGGTCCACAGGGAGTACTCGGTCTGCAACGCGGCGATCGGGTGCACGGCGTGGGCGCGGCGAATCGTGTCCGGCGAGGCCTCGGACAGGCCGATGTGCAGGACCTTGCCCTCGGCGACCAACTCGGCGACGGTGCCGATGGTGTCCTCGATGGGCGTCTTCTGGTCGACCCGGTGCTGGTAGTAGAGGTCGATCCGGTCGGTGCGCAGACGCCTGAGGGAACCCTCGACGGCGGTACGGATGTTGGCCGGACTGCTGTCGAACAGGTCGGTTCCGTCCCCGGCATGGGACAGGATGCCGAACTTCGTGGCGAGGACGACCTGGTCGCGCCGCCCCTCCAACGCCTGACCGACGACCTCCTCGATGTGGTACGGGCCGTAGCTCTCGGCGGTGTCCATGTGGGTGACGCCGAGGTCGAGCGCGCGATGGACGGCGCGGACGGATTCGGCGTCGTCCAGGCCGCCGCCGGAGAGAAGGGTGCCGGCCATGGACATGGCGCCCAGGCCGATCCGGGAAACCCGCAGGCTCCCCAGCATGGCGTGCTGCATCAGAGGACTCGTTTCTCGTCGAGAGCGTCGAAGCGCGCGGGAAGGAAGGTCGAAGTGCCGAAATGACGATGTCGATCTCGACCTCGGTGTCGATGTCGATGTGGATCTCGATCTCGCCGGCATCCAGCCAACATCCGTTCGCCGCACCCCGACAGGCACTGCGAAAAGGGGTACTCACAGGGACCCCTTCCGGCACGCGGACCAGGCCTACCCTTGATCCCATGGACGAGAAGGAGGCCGCACGGGCGGCGGTCCGCGAGTTCCTCACCACCCGCCGCGCCCGGGTCACCCCGGCCGACGCCGGTCTTCCTCCGCAGGGCACCCGCCGTCGGGTGAAGGGCCTGCGCAGGGAGGAGGTCGCGTTGCTCGCCGGGGTCAGCCCCGAGTACTACGTACGGCTCGAACGCGGCCAGGCGACCGGGCCGTCCGCCGGTGTCGTCGACGCGGTCGCCGGCGTCCTGCGGCTGGACGACGACGAACGCGCTCACCTCGGCCGGCTGCTCGCCGCCCTCACCCCCGAGGCCCGCAAGCGACGCCGCAGCGCGGCGAAAGACCTGGTCACCCCAGGCATCCGGGTGCTGCTGGACTCCATGGACCACCTGCCCGCGGTGGTCTTCAACGGCCGGTTCGACATCCTCGCCGCCAACGCGCTGGGGCGCGCACTCCTGGCGCCCGTGTTCGACCTGCCCGGACGGACGAACAGCGCCCGCTTCCTGTTCCTCGACGAGCCCAGGGCCCGGGACCTGTTCCCCGAGTGGGACCTGATCACCGCCGACACCGTGGCGATTCTGCGCATCGAGGCCGGCCGCCACCCGGACGACCCCGACCTGACCGCGCTGATCGGCGAACTCGCCACCCGCAGCACGGAATTCCGTACGCGCTGGGCGACCAACGACGTACGCACCGCCCGAGCCGGCGCGAAGACCTTCCGGCACCCGCTCATCGGCGAGGTCACGCTGCCGTACGAGACCCTTCGCATCGACGCCGCCTCCAGCCAGATCCTCAGTGTCTACACCCCACGGCCCGGCACCCCCGAAGCCGACGCGATCCGCCTCCTGGCCAGCTGGAACGCCGACAGACAACCGACCGACAACCCCTGAGACCGGCAGTGGCGCGTTCGCCGCGCGTGCGGATACGGATGCGAATGCGGACGCGATCGTGTGCCCGATTGAGGCCGACATCTTTCGTTTCGCGAGGTTGGGGCGTACGGTCTGTCTCCCCGCGAAGGGAGCCCGCCGCTTCACTCCCCCGGGAGCGGCGGGCCTGCGCGCGCCCGGCGAGGCGAGCGCGCCGTGGGGATCTTGATGTGGGCGACCTGATCGCGTGAGGCGATATTCCGGCGAACCGGGGTAGCCGCCAGACACCCGGCGGTTGGTCGCCCACCTCTCAAGGAGAACGATGTTCGCACTCACGTCCCGTCGTCTGCGCGGTGTCGCCCGTCGGGTCTTCGGCTGGCAGCAGCTGCGTCCGGCCCAACTGAGTGCGATGAAGGCCGTGATGAAGGGGCGTGACGTGCTCGCCGTCATGCCGACCGGTGCGGGAAAGTCCGCCGTGTACCAGGTGCCCGCCGTGTTGCTCGGCGGTCCGGTCGTGGTCGTATCGCCGCTGATCGCGCTTCAGCGGGACCAGATGCAGAGCCTGCTCGGGTCCGGCGCGCTGCGCACCGCCGCCATCAACTCCGCGCAGCGCCGCAGCGACAACGACACGGCCTGGGCCCGTATCAGCGCCTCCTCGGTCGATGTGGTCTTCCTCGCTCCCGAGCAGCTCGCCAAGACGGACGTCACGGACCGGCTCGCTGCCGTCGGGCCCCGACTGCTGGTGGTGGACGAGGCACACTGCGTGTCGTCCTGGGGGCACGACTTCCGGCCGGACTATCTGCGGCTGCGCCACGCACGCCAACGGCTCGGCAACCCGCCGGTGCTCGCCCTGACCGCGAACGCGGCGGCCCCGGTACGGCGGGACATCGCGGAGCGTCTCGGTATGAACGACCCTGTGGAGATAGTGGCCGGCTTCGACCGCCCCAACATCCACCTGGATGTGACGGCCTTTCAGGACGCCGCCGCCAAGGAGCGGTTCGTCGTGGAGCGGGCGGCCGTCGAGGAGAAGCCGGGAATCCTGTACGCCGGGACGCGGAAGGCGGCGGACAGTTACGCCGAGCAGTTGAGCGGCCTGGGGCTGTCCGCCGCGAGCTACCACGCGGGCCTCTCCGCCGCCGAACGCGGCCGGACCCAGGACCGGTTCAGCTCCGGTGACCTCGACGTGGTCGTGGCGACCTCGGCGTTCGGGATGGGCATCGACAAGGCGGACGTACGGTTCGTGCTGCACGCGTCCGTCCCCGGCTCGCTCGACGCCTACTACCAGGAGATCGGCCGGGCCGGCCGCGACGGGGCACCGGCCAGGGCGATCCTCGCCTACCGCTCGCAGGATCTGGGCCTGCAACGCTTCTTCGCCGCCGGCGCTCCCGACGCCGACGCGCTGCGCCGCGTCGCCGAGCGCCTGCGCGCCGAGGCGGGCACCGTGCCCGCGACCCGGCTCCGGGCCGACTGCGAACTGAGCGCGACGGCGCTGTCCGCCGTGCTGAACCTGCTGGAGGAGGCCGGGGCCGTCCGCACCGGACGGGACGGCAGCCGCTTCACCGGCACGGTCGGCGCCGACGGCGCCCGCGCGGACGACGACGTCGACGCCGCTGTGCACAGCGCCCTCGCCGTGCACGCCACCCACCGCAAGCTCGAACAGTCCCGCGTCGACATGATGCGCGGGTTCGCCGAGACGACCGACTGCCGGCGGCAGTTCCTCCTCGGCTACTTCGGCGACTCCGTCCCCGTCCCGTGCGGGGGCTGCGACAACTGCGCGAGCCCGGTGGCCGAGCCCGCGAGCGGTCCACGGCGCGGGCGGTCCAGGAATGCCGTACGGCGACTCCGGCGGTCCCGAACCGACGCGCGCCCCGCGGTGGACGAGCACGCCTACCTGCCGGGCGTCCGCGTGCGCCATGACCAGTGGGGCCGGGGTGAGGTCATGAGCGAGGGCGACGGGAGGATCACCATCCTGTTCGAGTCGGTCGGCTACCGCACCCTGTCGCTGGCCGTGGTGACGGACAAGCAGTTGCTCGTCGCGCTGCCCGACTCACCGCGCTGACGCGAGTCCCGTGAGTCCTGTGCGCCGGGAGGCGGCCCTGCCGAAGCGGGCCGCGCCCGCGACCTCACATGTGCACCACCGGCGCCGCGTCCGGGTCGGTGGCCGGTGCGCCCCGCCGATAGAGGATCGCGCTGATGACGAGGCCGGCGGCGAAGAAGGCGGCCGACCACCAGTAGGCGGTGGAGTAGCCCTCCAGTCCTGCCTGCGCGAGGACCGCGGGGTCCTTGGGGTTCCTGCCGTCGAGGTAGTCGGTGACGGCGCTGGCGAAGAGGGTGTTGAGGAGGGCGGTGCCGAGGGAGCCGCCGACCTGCTGCATGGCGTTGACGGAGGCGGAGGCGACGCCCGAGTCCTCGGCGCGTACGCGGTCGACGGCCAGGCTCATGGCGGGGGCCATGACCAGGCCGAAGCCGAAGCCGGCCACGATCAGCGGAAGCATGATGTGGGTGGCGTAGGAGCTGTCGAGGTCCAGACCCGTGAGCCAGACCATGCCGGCGGCGGCCACGCCCATGCCCACCGGCACGACCGGCTTGGGGCCGAAGCGGGGAACGAGGACGGTGGTGGCGGCCGTCGCGGCGACCATCAGTCCGGCGACCATGGGCAGGAAGGCGAGGCCAGTCTTCACCGGCGTGTAGCCGAGGGTCTGTTGCAGGTAGTAGGTGAGGAAGAGGAAGACCCCGAACATGCCGGCGCCGATGATCAGGATGGAGATGAAGGAGGCTCCGCGGTTGCGGTCCAGCAGGATGCGCAGGGGCAGCAGCGGGTGCGCGGCCTTGGTCTGCCACCAGGTGAACGCGGTCAGCAGGACGGCTCCAGCGACCAGGAAGCCCCAGGTCTGCGGGGAGCTCCAGTCGTGGCTCTCGGCGTTGGAGAAGCCGTAGACCAGGCAGAACAGGCCGCTGCCGACGAGCAGGGCGCCCGGGATGTCGATCTTGGCGGTCTTGTCGCGGCTGGTGCGTTGGAGCAGGATCGCACCGCCGACGAAGGCGAGGGCGGCGAAGGCGAGGTTGACGTAGAGGGTCCACCGCCAGGTCAGGTACTCGGTCAGCACGCCGCCGAGGAGCAGGCCGATGGCGCCGCCGGCGCCGGCGATGGCGCCGTACACGCCGAAGGCCTTGGCGCGTTCCTTGGCGTCGGTGAAGGTCACGGTCAGCAGGGACAGCGCGGCCGGGGCGAGGAGCGCGCCGAACAGGCCCTGCCCGGCCCGCGCGACGATCAGCATCTCGAAGTTGGCGGCGGCGCCGCCGAGGGCGGACATGCCGGCGAAGCCGACCAGACCGACGAGGAAGGTCAGCTTGCGGCCGAACAGGTCGGCGATCCGGCCGCCGAGCAGGAGCAGGCTGCCGAAGGCGAGCGCGTAGGCGGTGACGACCCACTGCCGGTCACCGTCCGTGAAGCCCAGGTCCTGCTGCGCGGAGGGCAGCGCGATGTTCACGATGGTCGCGTCCAGGACGACCATGAGCTGGGCGATGCCGACGACGGCGAGGATCCACCAGCGGTGGAGCGGGGGCGCGTCGGAGGGCGGGAGCGTGGACATGGTGGCCGCGCCGGACGCGCCGGCGGACTGTTCGGGCATGACGGATCTCCAGAAGACGTGAACAAGAGGACGGGGCGTTCGGCGCACCCGGGGTGCCGGGACAGGCGTATGTCATGCCGAACGAACCGCGAGAAGGGGTACGGGAGGACAGCCTCTGACACCTGTCAGATTAGTTCTGTTCTGACAGGTGTCAAGTAAAGTGATCGTGGCTCCCGACCGATCGGGAGGCAGCCTGCGTCGCAGGGCCGGGCAAGGAGCAAGGGAGGCAGTGGTGGAACCGCGAGCCGTATCCGCACGACGGCCGGGGCGCCCTGGTAGTACGGGCACTCCCGTGGTGCCCGCGGAGGAGAGCATCCTGGCGCGCGGGCTCGAGGCCTTCGCGGAGTTGGGCTACACCCATGCCTCCGCGCGCGAGCTCGCCCGCCGCCTGGGCGTCAGCCACAACTTCATCAACGACAGGTACGGGTCCAAGGCGGCGTTCTGGCGTGCGGTGGTGGACGCCGCGGTGGGACCGCATCTGGCAGGCATGCCGCAGGTGGATCCCTCGCTGGACGACGCCGAGCGGCTGCGACAGATCATCATCGGCTTCTACCGGGCCGCGGCGGACGAGCCGCTGATCGCACGGCTCTTCCTCAACGAGACCGCGGCGGAGAGCGAGCGGCTGAACTACCTGTACGAGAACTACCTCGCCTCGGTCCTGCAGACCATGGGGACCATCATCGATCGGCTCGTGGCCGCCGGACGCATGGCACCCATCCCGATGCACGTGCTGTTCTTCGCCATCGTCCCTCCCGTCTCGGGAATGGTGCAGGTACCGCTGGCCCGACGTCTGGGGCGACCCGAAGCCACCTCGCCGGAGCAGGTCACGACCACGGCGGAAACACTGGCGACGCTCGTGATCAACGGACTGCTCGGTACCGGCTCGACGGCTCGCTGCTGACCACTCCTGCCGCAGCAGCGCCGTGCCGGACGCCTCATGAGTACGGTCGTGACGGACCGCCGTCGGCACGTCCCGCCACCCCAGGACCGGTCGGCAGGGCGACGACCAGCTCGGCGTCCGGGTCATGGTCGATCCGCGGAGGGCCGGCGACGATCATGGTGGCTCGGGCCCACGGCCGTTCCCGTGCCATGAACGGCAGTTCCTCCAGAAGCCAGTTCGCCACGTGCTCCACCTGCTCCGGGGAGTCGCCGTCCCGGGCGGTCGTCAAGCGCTGCTGCTCTTCGAGATCACCCTGCATCCACACCGAGGCGTCCGTCCAAGGGGCGAGTTCCTCGCGGATGACGCCCGTGCCCTCGACCCACACGACGTCGGCGCCGGCGGGGACGGTGATCGATCCGGGCCGGTCGTGGGTGGTCCAGGCTTCAGGGCGGAAGTCCACCGGTTCACCCCGGTGCAGGGGGCGCAGGATGTTCTCGACGAGCACGGCGCCCCAGTCGAAGCAGGCGTGGTTCCAAGCGACGTCGTCGGTGTGCACGACGGCGGAGCCGGGCACTGCCCTGCGCAGCCGCTCGGCCAGGGTTGTCTTGCCTGCGCCGCCCCGGCCGTCGATCGCGATCACCCGCGGACGTCCGGAGACATCGGCTGACGCATCGCGCAGGTGCCGGACGGCGTCCAGCAGGGACACCACCCGCCAGCCGCCCGCCTCGGTCTCGCCGGGACGCAGCTGCATCGACACCCACACTCACGCCCTTCCGCCCTCCTGCCGTTCCTTCAGCCAGGTCACACTCTGCGCGACCAGGTCGAAGATGTCCTCCCCCTCGGCGATCCCGTCCGCCTCGATGATGTGCACCCGGATCGAGTCGCGGCCCGCGTCGAGCGCGTCCGCCAGGGCCACCGAGCCCTGCCCGGCGGCGACTTGGGGTTCGCCGCGGACCGCCGGGCCGTCCTTCACGTGGACGAGTTCGACCCGCTCGCCTAGCCTGGCGACCACCTCGGCGGGAACCTGGCCCGCCGTCTGCGCCCAGTAAAGGTCGACCTCCGCCACGATCGACGGATCGAGGGCGTCCCACAGCACGTCGTAGCCGTAGCGGCCGTCGTCGAGCACGGTCCACTCCCAGTAGTGGTTGTGGTAACCGACGCGCAGGCCGTGGCCGGACGCCGCCTTGGCCAGGGCATTGAACCGGTCGGCGTACCGGCGCACCCCGTCGGCCGAGACGAGCGCGTCGCGGGTGAATCCGGGAAGTGCCTCGGGGGTGGAGGCGACGGCGATGGGTATGCCCGCCTCGGCCATCTCCTCGAAGAACCAGCCGGGGTCCTCAGCGTCGGGCAGACGGGCGTGGGTCGAGGACACCGTGAGGCCGGCGGCGTCGATGTCGGCCTTCAGCGAGCGTGCCTCGGCGAGGCGCGCGGTACGGGTCAACTCGGTGCGGCCCAGGCGGAAGGGCTCCACCGACGTCACCCCGAGGCCGGCGATCCTGGCGAGCGTGGCGGGACGGTCCTCCAGGACGTTCATCAAGGTGTAGAGCTGCAAGCCGATGTCCGGCATGCCAAGTTCCAATCTGTCGGGGCCGGTTGGTCACTTCACCATCACTTCACCGCGCCGGCGGTGAAGCCCGTGATGAGGAAGCGCTGGAGCAGCAGGAAGCCGGCGACCACCGGGAGGGACACGACCAGGGAGGCGGCCATGACCTGGTTCCAGTAGACGTTCGCCTCGGTGGAGTAGGCCTGGAGACCCACGGCGAGGGTGCGGGTCTGGGTGTCGGTGAGCACCGAGGCGAAGAGCACTTCGCCCCAGGCGGTCATGAAGGCGTAGATGCACACGGCGACGATCCCCGGCGTCGCGGCGGGCACGATGATCTGGAGCAGGGTGCGCAGCGGTCCGGCGCCGTCCACCTTCGCCGCCTCGTCGAGGTCGCGCGGAACGGTGTCGAAGTATCCGACCAGCATCCACACCGCGAACGGCAGCGAGAAGGTCAGGTACGTGATGATGAGCCCGGTGCGGGTGCCCACGAGGTCGGTGCCGAGGTTCTGGTCGGCGTAGACGAACAGCAGGTACAGCGGCAGCAGGAAGAGGATGCCGGGGAACATCTGGGTGGCCAGCACCGCCGACTTGAAGCTGCCGCTGCCGGGGAACTTCCAGCGACTCAGCGCGTAGGAGGCGAAGACCGCCACCAGCACCGAAAGGACCGTGGCGGACACGGCCACCACCAGCGAGTTGACGAAGTACTGGGCCAGCGGCACGGTGTGCCAGATGTCGATGAAGGACTGGATCGTCGGCGACGACGGGATCCAGGTGAACTCGCCCTGGACATCGGGGAGTGTCTTCAGCGACGAGGCCAGCATCACGTACAGCGGGGCCAGGACGAACACCGACAGCAGCGTCAGCGTGACGTACCGGAAGACCCGGTAGCCCGGGGTGTCATGATTCATGGCCGGTCCTCCGGGTGAAGGCGAGGTAGCAGGCGCTGACCAGCGTCAGGAACAGCAGGAGCAGCACGCTCATGGCCGAGCCGAGGCCGAAGTTCCAGGTGGCGAACGAGCTTTGGTAGATGTGCACGGAGATCAGGTCTCCGGCCGGCGGGGCCGAGCCGCCGAACAGGACGAACGGGGTACTGAAGTCGTTGAAGGTGTGCAGGAACATCACGAGGACCAGCACCTTGTTGACCGAGGACAGCAGCGGCAGCGTGATCATCTGCAACTGCCGCCACGGGCCCGCTCCGTCGATACTCGACGCCTCGTAGACCTCGCCCGGGATCGCCTGCATGCCGGCCATCAGGATCAGGAAGGCGAAGGGCCACATCCGCCAGATCGCGACGACGCACTCGGCCCAGAAGGCGTTCTGGCCGATCAGCCAGAACGGGTTGGAGTCGATCAACCCGAGCTGGCCGAGCAGGTGGTTGAGCATGCCGTTGTCGCGCTGGAAGATGAAACGCCAGGTGATGACCGCGGTGTACGCGGGCAGCGCGTACGGCACGAGGAACAGGGTCCGCAGCAACCCCCGCCCGCGGAAGCTGCGTTGCAGCGCCAGCGCCGCCGCCATGCCGACGAGCCAGGTCCCGGTCAGGACCACGGCCGTGAAGCCGAGGGTGACGAAGAAGGACTGGGCCAGGGACTTGCCGGTGGGCCCGTCGAAGTCCAGGACGATCCTGAAGTTCCCGAGACCGGCGAAGGGCGCCTCCCACCAGTGACTGATCTGATACTGCGTCACCCGCAGTCCGCTCATCGCGATGCCGAGCACGATGGGCACGAAGTGGATGAGCAGTTCGAGCGCCAGAGCGGGGAGGAGGAAGGCGTACGGGATCCATCGGCGGCCGCGGCCCCGGAAGCGGCCTGCTCGTACGGATCGCTTCGGTGCGTCCGGGGCGCCGGGGCTCTCTCGTGTCCCGGAAGGAGTGATGACTGCCATCGTCCTGCTCCTAGCTACCGGCTTCGAGCTTCTGGTCGGCCGCGGTCATCTCGCTCTTGATCCTGTCCTTGCCGGGCTGCTTGCCGGTCGCGGTCTGTGCGGCGAAGGAGCTCATCGCCTGACCGACCAGGGTCTCGAACTGTGCCTCTTCGGCGATCTGGGGAAGCGGTACGGCCCTGGAGTCGAGGGTCTCGCGGGCCACGGCCAGCGTCGGGGTGTCGAACGCCGGGTTCTTGGCGTCGGTGACCGAGGGCAGCGTCCCGTAGGTCTTGTTGAGGTACACCTGTTCCTTGGCGCTGGTCAGGAACTTCACGAACTGGGTGGCGCCGTCGAGGTTCCCGGTGTTCTTGAAGACCGCCACGTTGATGCCGCCGACGAACGAGCCGATGTCCTTGCCGCCCGCGACCGCAGGGTCCTGGGCCGGCACCGGGACGACGCCGTAGTCGTCCGTCGTCATCTTGTACTGGCCCAGGGTCAGGCCGGTCGACGACTGGGCGAGGATCATCCCGGCCTTGCCGGAGGCGAAATTCTGCAGGAGCGCGACCTTGTCGGTCATCTCGGCGTCGGACGGGTTGACGATGCCGTCCTTGCCGATCCAGGACAGCCACTGGTCGATCCCGTCGACCATGCCCGTGTCGTCGAACTTCGGGGTGTGGCCGTCGAAGACCTCGGCTCCGTGCTGGGTGCCGAGAATGAACGCCCAGTGCGCGGCGAACGAGGACGAGGCGCCCTGCATGCCAAGACCCCACTGGTCGGTCTTGCCGTCGTTGTCGGTGTCCTTGGTGAGCTTGCGCGCGTCGGCGACGAACTCGCTCCAGGTCTTCGGCGGCGTGGCGATGCCCGCGGCCTTGAACAGCTTCTTGCTGTAGAAGAGTTCGTAGGAACTGGTGTAGAGCGGCAGGCTCGCCGGGTCCTTGCCGTTGGCACCCGTGGACTTCAACGCCGCGGGCAGGAAACGGGATTCGCCGCCGACCTTGGCCATCAGTTCCTTGTCCCACGAGACGAAGGCTCCGGTCGCCTGGAGCGACGCGGACCAGGTGTTGCCGATGTTCAGTACGTCCGGGCCCTTGCCGCTGGTCGTCGCCGCGAGGATGCGGTTGAGCAGGTCGGCCGAGGGGATGACTTCGAGTTTGACCTTGACGCCGGTCTGCTGGGTGAACTTGTCGATCTCCGGCTGGAGGATCTTCTTGTCCGCGTCGAGGCTGGTGCTCTGGTTGGTCGCCCAGTAGGTGATGGTCTTGTCACCGGAGGCGGAGCTGGAGCCGCTGCCGCACGCTGTGACACCGGCGCCTGCCAGCGTCGCCGCAGCCGCGAGCGCGACTGCACGGGTTCTGCGCTGCATGGGATTTTCCTCTCAGGACGTGCGAGATCGATGGGGGTGGTGCACGGGTTGGGTGCCGGCGTGCGGGGCCGGAGGGGTTCAGGCGGAGGAGCGGTTCAGACGGAGAGGTTCGGGCAGAGGAGGGGTTCAGACAGAGACGTTCAGACGGCGACGGACTGCGGGAGGGTCGCGGGCGCGGGCCGCTCGGTCCGGCTGGTGATGGCGCGGGCTCCGGCGGCGAACGTCGACTGCTCGATGGCTTCCAGCACTTCGAGCACGTGCAGCGCGAACTCGCCCGGGACGCGCAGCGGTTGACCGCGCAGGGACTCGACGAGATCGTTCACCCCGTGGCCGCGGAACGGGCCGGCCTCGGGGGCGCGGGTGGGCGGGATGACCGGCGGGAGTTCGGACCAGTCCGCGTCCATACGGCGCTTGATGAGGACCGGGGCGTCATGGCGGTTCGGGTCGGGGATGTTCAGGGTGCCCTCGGTGCCGTACACCTCTATGTGCGGCAGGGTCATGTCCCAGATGTCGAAGCTGTAGAGGGTGGTGACGATCGCACCGGAGACCGTGCGGAGGATCGAGGCGGTGGTGGTCGGGACGTTGACCTCGACCTCGTCGACGAGGCGGTCCGGGGTGGTCACGGTGATCCGGGGGCTCGGGATCGTGCTGGTGCCGACGACTTCGGCGACGGGCCCGAGCAGGTTGACCAGGGCGGCCACGTGGTAGGGGCCCCAGTCGAGGGTCGGGCCGCCGCCGGGCTGGAAGAAGAAGCCGGGGTCGGGGTGCTTGGCCTCGACCTTGGACGAGCGGACGAAGGACGTGGCGGCGAAGGGCGTGCCGATCAGGCCCTGGTCGACGGCCGCGCGTGCCGTCTGTCCCGCCGTGCCGAGGAACGTGTCGGGGGCGCCGGCCAGGACGCGCCCGGCGGCCCGTGCCTGGGCCAGGTTCTCGCGGGCCAGGGCGACCGAAGCGGCCAGCGGTTTCTCGCTGTAGACGTGCTTGCCCGCGGCGAGCGCGTCCCGGGTCACCTCCCAATGGGCCACGGGGGGCGTGATGTTGACGACGACGTCGACGTCGGGGTCCGTGTAGAGCTCGGCGGGCGTGCCGTACGCGGGGATGCCGTGCAGCTCGGCCTTGGCGCGGGCCCTGCCGACGTCGATGTCGGCGATCCTGATGACGGGCAGGTCGCCGTACCAGGCCAGGCCCCGGGCGTAGGCGTCGAGGACCATGCCTGCGCCGACGACGCCGATGCGTGCACGAGGGGTTGATCGATTCACCGTGTCTCCCGGATCGCGGTCGAGCGGAGCGAGTCCGCCGGTGGATGAGACCGGATGTGCGAGACACGTCGGAAGCTAGCGGCGACGGTCGAAGGCGGTAAAGAGCGCTGGTCCGCTGGGCGGACCGCGCTGCCGTCGACTCAGCTCATGGCGTACCGCGCGGAGCCAGGAAGCGCCCGATCCCGGTCGGTGAGAGCAGGTGCTCGATGCCGAGCACCATCGCTCCCACCGTCGACGCGTCCCGCCCCAAGTGGCTGCGGGTGATGGACAGTTCGCGGGTGGCGAGCGGCAGAGCGTGCCGGTACACCACACCGCGCACCGCCGAGAGCAGATCGTCGCTGGCCTCGACGACCTCGCCGCCGACGACGACATGCCGGGGGTTCAGCATGTGGATGCACAGGGCGATCACCTCGCCGAGTGCGGCGCCCGCGGCCCGCACCGGGTGCAGCACGTCCGGCAGGCCGTCGCGCAGCCGTGCGATGAAGTCCCGCATCGCGGCGCCGTCTTCCGTCATGTCGGCGGGTGGTTCACCGGCCGGGGCGAGGCCCCGCGCGAGCGCCGCGGTGGATGCCACGGCCTCGACGCAGCCGACCTTTCCGCACCGGCACACCACCTCGTCGGCACCGGGGACACGGATGTGCCCGATGTCTCCGGCCGCGCCGTCGGCGCCCCGGTGCAACGTCCCGTCGGCGAGAACGAACCCGGCGCCGATGCCGGCGCCGACGGTCACGAACAGGACGGGCAGTTGCTCGGGCGGTACCGTCCGCGCCTCACCGAGCGCCATGAGGTTGACGTCGTTGTCGACCAGGGCGGGGCAGCCGAGCGCGCCCCCGAGCTGCTCGGCGACCGGGAACCCGTCCCAGCCCGGCATGATCGGCGGGCGGACGGCCATACCCCGTGCCACGTCCACCGGGCCCGGCAGACCGACGACCAGGACGCGGGGCCGGTCCGCCGGGATCTTCGCCTGTTCGAGCAGGTCGGCGAAGTGCTTCACCAGTAGGGCCACGGTGGGCTCCGGCCCCTTGGACAGCGGCCAGGGGAAGGCCCTGTCCGCGAGCACCTGCTGGGTCAGATCGGTCACCACACAGCGCGCCGAGAAGGGGGCGAGGTCGGCGATGAGGACGACACCCGCGTCACCCGCGAGACTCAGCCGCAGCGCCGGCCGCCCCCGCCCGCCGCCGCCCGCGTCCTCCCCGTGCAACAGACCCGCGTCCACCAGGTCCTGCACATGCGTGTGGATCGAGGACCGTGAGAGCCCCGTGAGCCGGGACAGGTCCAGGCGGTGGGACGCCTCGCCCGCCGCGACCAGCCGGGCGATCTGGCTGCGGACCGCGTCGGGATGACGGCGTGAGCCGTTGCCCGGGGCCCCCAGTCGTGCTGCCACGTTCACTCCCTCAGTGAGGCCGACGACACCGACGGACGATTAATATTCCAGAAACGACAATATTCAAAGGGCTTTCCTGACAGAAGTCCGCCTCTTACTGTTGTCCGTGGATGAGGCCGGAACAGCGAGTTCCCGTACGGCAATTGCCGAAAGGATCTTGCATGGCTGCCCCGACCGGGCACACGCGCACCCCACGCGTCACCGAAACTCACATACGACGTCCACGCACCCCACGCCCACGGATCGCCGTCCTCGGCGCGGGAATGATCGCGGGAGTCCATGTCCGCAGCGCACGCGCGGCCGGCGCCGACGTGGTCGGCATCCTGGCCTCCTCGCCCGAGCGGAGCCGAGCGGCGGCACGCAACTGGCACCTCGACGTCAGCTACCCCGACCTCGACGCCGTCCTGAACGACGACCGCATCGACGTGGTCCACATCTGCACGCCCAACCATGTCCATGTCGCCCAGGCGCGCGACGCGCTGCTCGCCGGCAAGCACGTCGTCTGCGAGAAGCCGATCGCCACTTCGGCGGCCGACGCCCGGTCGCTCGCGGACACCGCCGCGGCCGCGGGCCGGATCGCCACCGTGCCGTTCGTCTACCGCTACCACCCCATGGTCCGCGAGCTGCGGGCCCGGGTCTCGGCCGGCGACTTCGGTTCCTGGCAGTTGCTGCACGGCTCGTACCTCCAGGACTGGCTGCTGCCGCCCGAGAGCACCAGCTGGCGGGTGGACCCCGAGGTCGGCGGCCCGTCGAGGGCCTTCGCGGACATCGGCTCGCACTGGTTCGACCTGGTGGAGTGGGTGGCCGGGGTCCGGATCGCCGAGGTACTGGCCGAGACGGCCACGACGGTGGCCGAGCGGCTCGACACTGGAGGCCCGACCTTCTCCAGGGCGCAGCCGGCCGGCTCGGTACGCGTCCCGGTCACCACGGAGGACGCGGTCGGAGTGCTCGGGCGGACGACGGACGGGGTTCTGGTGTCGGCGACCGTCTCGCAGGTCTCGGCCGGCCGGAAGAACCGGCTGTGGTTCGAACTCGACGGCGCCGACGCGAGCGCCGTCTTCGACCAGGAACTGCCCGAGTCCCTGTGGCTCGGCTACGGCGACCGTACCGAGACGGTGGTCCGCGACCCGTCGGCCAACGCCCGTGAGGCGGCCCGTCTCTCGCTCGTCCCCGCCGGCCATGCCCAGGGTTACCTGGAGTGCTTCGAGAACTTCGTGAAGGACACCTACGCCGCCCTGCGCGGTGAGGCCCCCGACGGCCTGCCCACCGTGCTCGACGGTCTGCGGTCCGCCCACCTCGTCGACACCGTCCTGACCTCGGCCGACCGGCGCGCCTGGACCACGGTCCCCGGCTGACCGGCGCCTGTGCCCGCTCCTGGGTAGCCCCCATCCCTCTCACCGAAGGACCCGCGCCATGAAGCTCGGTTTCCTGACCGCCTGTCTCCCCTCCCTGTCGCTGGACGAGATCGCCACCTGGGCCGCGGCGGAGGGCTACCAGACCCTCGAAGTCGCGGTGTGGCCCGATACCGGAGGCCGCGACTTCGAGGCTTCCCACCTCCCCGTCGCGACCTTCTCCGAAGCCGACGAGGACGCGACCGGCGAACTCCTGCACCGCACCGGCCTGGAGATCAGCTCCCTGGCCTACTACGAGAACAACCTCCACCCCGACCCCGCGACCCGGGAGGCGATCCGCACCCATCTCCGGCACGTGATCGACGTGGCGGCACGGCTGGGGGTGGAGTCGGTCGGCACGTTCATCGGGCGCGACCCGACGCTCTCCGTCGTGGAGAACCTGCGCGAGGGCGAGAAGGTCCTGCCCGAGCTGGTCGACTACGCGACGGATCGCGGCATCAAGATCGTGATCGAGAACTGTGTGATGGAGGGCTGGCACCCCGACGGCTACCCGGGCAATCTCGCCTACTCCCCCGAGCTGTGGGAGTGGATGTTCGGGCTCGACTTCTACCTCAACTGGGACCCGTCGCACCTGACATGGATCGGCATCGACCCCCTCACGACGATCGAGCCGTACATCGACCGGATCGTCCACACCCAGGCCAAGGACGTGGAACTCTTCCCCGAAAAGCGCGGCCGTTCCGGCTTCTTCGGCACCGTGCACAAGGGCGACAACCCCTGGGAGATGGGGTGGTGGCGCTACCGGGTACCCGGACTGGGCGAGGTGGACTGGCGCCGCGTCATCGACCGCTTCCACGAACTCGGTTACGCCGGCACGGTCTCCGTGGAACACGAGGACCCCGTCTGGTCCGGAACCGAGGAGAAGGTGAAGCAGGGCCTGCGCATCGCCCACCACGCACTGCGTCCGCTGATCGGAGAGTAGGCGCTCACGGAACGAGGCGACCGACTGCGCCCTGCTCAGCCCCCGACACCCCAGCCGTACAAGGGAGATGAGCAACTCAGATCACGTGGCGATGACATCCTTGGCCGGTGTCCTCACTCGATCATCTCGGCGCGGTGTTCTTCGACGTCGACGGCACCCTCGTACCAGGCACGAGTTCTTCGGTCTTTCTGGCCGGTTTCCTTGGCCATCGCGACGAGTTGGCCGTGGCCGAGGACGCCTACGCCTCCGGTGACCTGGGCAACAGACAAGTCTCTGAGCTGGACGCCAAGGCCTGGGCGGGCGTGTCCGAACGGCAGGTCTCCGGCTGGCTCGACGGACTTCCCTTGGTGTCGGGCATCACCGAGACCGTCGACTGGTGCCGGCGGAACGGGTTGGTGCCGGTGCTCGCGACGCTCGCCTGGTCGCCGGTCGGCAGCCATCTCACCGATCGCTTCGGCTTCCACGCGTTCAGCGGTCCTCGGCTGGAGACCGTCGGCAGCCGGTTCACGGGCCGCGTCGCCTCCCACTTCGACGAGGACGACAAACGGGATTTCGCCCTCGCGCAGGCCCGGGAGCTGGGGTTGGCCCCCGCTCGTGCGGGGCCGTCGGCGACAGCCGTTCCGACCTGCCCCTGTTTGCTTCCGTCGGGCTGAGCGTGGCGTTCAACGCCTCACCGGGAGCCCGGGCGGCGGCGACGGTCACGGTGGACGGCGACGACCTGCGCGACGTGCTCCCTGCCTTGGGCCGCTTGGTCACAGCCACGCGTTGACGGCCGGGACGAGGAGCGCGGAGAAGAGCCGGCGGCAGGGTCGTACGCCTCTCTACGGGCCTTCGCCATCGCGTGTGCTCGCCCGCATCGCGGCTCACCTGGGCGGTGCGGCTTCACTCGACAACCTCCATGAGGCCATCAACCGGCCCGAGCGTGATCAGGGCCTCGGCCGTCGGGGATCTCCACGATCCTGTGCGGAATCTGGCGTGGGCTCAGACACCACGTCTGACCTGCGTGAACACCTTTTGGAGGACCCCCAAGCTATCGACCGTCGCTCGTTCCTTTCTCAGCTCTCCATGCGGGTTGCGGCCAGTCGGCGAAACCGCTCGACCCGTGGCACCAGAGCCGCTTCCAGCGGACCCGGCGGAGCTGGGATACCGAACAATTCCTCGAAGGAGGCCGGCACGTTCTCCCAGTCCGCCTCCAACGCGAGTGTGCCGTGGCGCGTTGGGAGTTGAACAACACCGGCGCCCCGCGACGGTTCACCGTCACCAACGCCTCGTACTCCGGAGAGCGATGCTGCCCACCTCCGCGCCTACGCCGGGGTGGCAATCGCCACCGAGGCCATGGAGGCGCCCAGCCCATCGCGTCCGAACACAGAGCGGCGGCGGTGGTCCCGTGGCCGTCGCCGAGACGGACGGTGCTGAGCCTCATGGATGTACTCCCTGGACGTCGAGCTGGGCCTAGGCGCCGAGGTCGAGAGCGGGCACAGCCGCGGTCACGTCCCCAGCGCCGACCGTGGCGCGTCGGAGCTCCTCCCCCACGCCCTTCGCACGGTCGGGGGTGAACACAGCGGCCACCAGCCGGTCGGGGCGTACGAGCACGAAGTGCTCCGTCAGTCCGGCGAAGAGAATCTCGAGCCGTCCGTCGGCGTCAGCGATACCCACCCGGTCGGCGACATCCCGGGGTGAGCGGTCGTCCAACTGGACGTCCACGCGTGCGGCGTCCGGAAGGGCGCACCGTCCTACGGTCGTCCAGGCGACCTCGGGCACGCCGATCCCCAACAGGCTCCAGCCCTGGCCGAGGACGTCGTCGAGCCGGGTGACCCGGTGGTGCGGGGCTCGCAGGACGCGTGGTTGGGGCAGGGGTCTGCCGACGAGTGGCTGCCCTGGACCGTCGAGACGGACGACGGCACCGGACCGTACGCGGGTGTCGGGGCGGTAGCGCATCTCAGTGAGATAGCGGCGTCCCGGCGGTGTGTGCATGGCGGTGCGCACCAGGAGGTCACGCAGGCGGGCACGGCCGCGGCTCGTGGTCATGACGATCCGGCCGAGGCGCACGGAGAGGTCGATCATTGCCCGGGCATGCGGCCGCCGTTCGGTGTCGTACGTGTCGAGCAGGGCGTCACCGGCCCGGCCGCCCAGGACCTCGTCGATCTTCCAGCAGAGGTTGGCGGCGTCCCGCAGACCGGAGTTGAGGCCCTGGCCGGCGAACGGCGGCATCATGTGCGCGGCGTCGCCGAGCAGGAAGCAGCGCCCGTCGCGCAGCCGGTCGGCCAGCAGTGCGTGGAAGCTGTAGGCGACAGCGCGCTCCACCTGAGCCGGAGTGATCTCCCGGTAGGGCCGCAGGAGTTGACGCACGAGCGCGAACGGAGGCGGGGTGCCCGCCGCACACTCGCCCGGCCTGAGGCGGAACTCGTAGCGGCAACGACCGTCACGGCCCGCCACCACGACCGCGGGCCGCTCGGGATCGCCGTGGTGCATGCCGTACCGCTGGTCGTGCGTGTCCCCCAGCGTGTCGACCACCAGCCACACCTCGGGGAAGCTGCGGCCCTGCATGGGGATGGACAGCAGTTCCCGTACGGAACTGCGGCCGCCGTCGCAGCCCAGGACGTACGAGACGTGCATGTCCTCCACCGGGCCGTCTTCTCCTCCCGTCCTGAGCGATACGCGCACCCGGTCGGGCTGCAGGGTCAGGGCTGTGAGCCGCGTGCCGAAGCGGACCTCGACGTTCGGGTGACGGCGCAACTGCTCGCACAGGACCCGTTCGAGGTCCGGCTGGGCGAAGGGGTTCTTGAACGGGTGTCCGAAACGCTGGTCACCGGTACCGCGGGCATGGACGAGTGGACGGCCGCCGATGCCGAAGTACTTGGTTCCGGTGCCCGGCACGATGATCGGATAGACGGCTTCGTCGAGGCCGGCCGACTGCAGGGTGCGCAGCGATTCATCGTCCAGGCTGATGGCCTTGGCGTCGTCACTGGTGGTCTCGTTGCACTCGACCAGCAGCACGCGCACTCCCCGGGAGCCGAGGAGATGAGCGGCCGTCAGCCCGGCGGGACCGGCCCCGACGACGAGCACGTTCGGCGGTGCCGGTGCCTCTCTCATGAAGAGCGCTCCGCCCCGGCGGGGATCTCCTCCGGGGACCGGTCGAGGTCGAGGCTCTTGCGGAACAGCTGCCGTACTGCGCACTCGATGCGCAGGGAGACCTCATTGCGGTTGCCCTCGGGATCGAAGAAGTCGCGCATCTTCCCCAGGTCGTCGCCCAGAAGCCGGTGTGTCCGAGTCGAGTGATCGCCACACCGTCTCCCATATCAGGACTACTCATTCGATATACAGGACACTAGAGTCCGCGCTCCTGATACGTCAACGCCCGCGAGGCAGCCGACGGCATACTCGGCGGCCCGGTCGAGCTCCGTGCTTCAGCCTGGGTGTCGGCGACTGCGCAAACCCCGCCCTGCCCGGTGGTGAGCCCTCTCTACGCAGGACCATCTCCTTCCCACGGACTACGCGGACCTCGCCGGACAAGACCGGGTCTCCTCTTTTGGCAGTAGGCGCGATTGCGTGACGAGCGACGATGCCGATGAGAGACCGCTCCACGAAGGATGACTGGCAGACATCCCGCCTCCGCACAGGCGGCGCTTTGCTGCCCGGTGGCCTGCCGCACCTTGCTGCCTGCATGTCGCCCATCGCCGAGATCCAGACTGGAGAGCCTCCACCGTGGCCACGATTCTCTATCGACTGGGCCGAGTGTCGTTCCGTAAACGACGCTGGTTCCTGTTGCTCTGGGCGGCGATACTCGCCGTCGCCATCTTTGGCGCGGCCAAGGCTCCGGCCGCACCCACCGACTCCATGTCCCTCTCCGGGACGGAATCCCAGAAGGCGTTCGATCTCCTGGACGAGCGCTTCCCCGACAGCGGCAGCTCCAACGGGGCCACGGCCCGGCTCGTCTTCGTCGCCCCGGACGGGCAGAAGATCACTACCGCCGACAACAAGGCGGCGATCGAGCACACGGTGAGCGAACTCGCCGACGGCAGCCAAGTACAGAGCGCCCTCGACCCCTTCAAGACGCATGCCGTGAGCAAGGACGGCACCACCGCGTACGCCACCATCGACTACACCAAGGCCAACAGCGAACTCACCGACACCACGACCACCGCACTCAAGGACGCGGCGCAGGACGCCCGCGACACCGGACTGACCGTCGAGATCGGCGGCGACGCCCTGCAGTCGATGGAGATGTCCTCCAACACCGAACTGATCGGTGTCGCCGTCGCCGCGGTCGTCCTGCTGATCACCTTCGGCTCCGTCGTCGCGGCCGGCCTGTCGCTGCTCAGCGCGCTGCTCGGCATCGGCACGGGCGTCGCCGTCATCACCGCACTCGCCAGCACCATCGGCTTCTCCTCCACGACCACCACCCTCGCCCTGATGCTCGGGCTCGCCGTCGGCATCGACTACGCCCTGTTCATCCTTTCCCGCTACCGATCCGAACGGGCGGAGGGCCGAGACCCGGAGGAAGCCGCCGGTCGAGCCGTCGGTACGGCGGGTTCCGCCGTGGTGTTCGCCGGCCTCACCGTGATCATCGCCCTCGTCGGCCTGTCCGTCGTCGGTATGAGCATGCTGACCAAGATGGGACTGGCCGCCGCGTTCACAGTGCTGGCGGCGGTACTGATCGCCCTGACGCTTCTGCCCGCGCTGATCGGCTTCTTCCCGAAGGCCGTGATGCCCCGATCCGCACGCAAGCAGGCCAGGAAGAGCAAGGCGGCCCACGCCCCCGCACACGGCGCTCCCACCAAGGAGAAGCCGCAACTGAGCACGCGCTGGGCTCGCTTCATCATCCGACGGCCCGTGCTCGTCCTCCTGTTCGGCGTGCTGGTTCTGGGCACCTGCGCGATACCGGCACTCGATCTCCAACTGGGCAACCCGGGCGACGAGTCGAAGCCCACGTCGACCACCGAGCGCCGGGCCTACGACGACCTGTCCGACGCCTTCGGTCCCGGTTTCAACGGTCCCCTGACCGTCGTCGTGGACGCCAAGGCATCCGACAACCCCAAGGCCGCGGCCGCCACCATCGCCGAGGACCTCAAGGCGACGGACGGCGTCGTCAGCGTGACGCAGCCCATGTTCAACAAGGCAGGCGACACGGCCGTGCTCACGGTCACCCCGACGACCGCTCCCACCAGCACCGAGACCAAGGAACTCGTCCATACGATTCGCGACGAAGCCGACGGCGTCAAAGCGGACACCGGCGCGGACATGCTGGTCAGCGGCAACACGGCCGTGAACATCGACATGGCCGACAAGGTCACCGGCTCGATCCTGCCCTACCTCGCACTCGTCGTCGGTCTGGCCTTCCTGCTCCTCATGCTGGTCTTCCGCTCGATCCTCGTTCCGCTGAAGGCGGCACTCGGATTCCTGCTGTCGGTGTGCGCCTCGTTCGGCGTGATCGTGGCGGTCTTCCAGTGGGGCTGGTTCGCCGACCTGCTCGGCGTGCAGACGGTGGGCCCGATCTCCAGCCTGATGCCGGTCTTCCTGATCGGCGTGGTCTTCGGCCTGGCCATGGACTACGAGGTCTTCCTCGTCACGCGGATGCGCGAGGCGTACGTCCATGGCGAGCGGCCCGGGCAGGCGATCGTCACCGGGTTCCGGCACAGCGGCAAGGTCGTCGTGGCCGCGGCCGTGATCATGATCTCGGTCTTCGCCGGGTTCATCGGGATGAGCGAATCGACGATCAAGATGATGGGGCTCGGTCTGGCCTCGGCCGTCTTCCTCGACGCCTTCCTCGTCCGCATGACCATCGTCCCCGCCCTGTTGGCCCTTCTCGGGGACAAGGCCTGGTGGCTGCCTCGCCGGCTTCAGAAGATCCTGCCGAACGTGGACGTCGAGGGCGAGAAGCTGAACCGGACAGTCGAGTCCGCTCAGGCTGCCGGGCTCGATGAGGCGCAGCACGAACCGAGCCGCGTCTGACCGCCGGCTCTCGTACGGAGCGGTGGGCCACCCTGTCCGAGGGGCGGCCCACCGCTCCGCCGCGGGTCGCGAGCGGCATCGGGGATGCTGGTGGGACAGGGAACACCCAAGGGACACGGCTGAGAGACATGTCATGATCAGCGACTGGCGCAACGCCTCGCGTCGACACCCACGTGCGACGGACGGTGCCTTGGCCCTGGCCACCTTCGCGCTGGGGGCTCTCGCGAGTGCCCTGCCTCCCTCAAGCCCCACCCATCTGAGAGGGCCCGCCACGTTCGTGGTGGTGATCGTCGGCCTGGGGTCGGTGTCCTTGTTCCTGCACCGCGCTCACCCGCGGTTGACCACGGTGCTCACCACTGCGTGTGCGCTTGCCCTGGCCCTCTCGGGCATCCAGCTCAACCCCCTGCTTCAAGCGCCGTGTCTGGTGTCGCTCTTCCTCCTCGCCCTCCGCACCGATCGACGTACGGCCCGTATCGGAGCGGCCACGGCAACCACGACCCTGCTGGCGGCCACACTCATCCACAACCCTGATTTCCCCTGGGGACTCGTCATCATCGGAATGGCCTCATGGACCCTGCTCCCCGGGGCCGTCGGAGACGCGGTGCGCAGCAACACCGAATACCTGGCCGCCGCCGAGGCCCGGGCCGAACTCGCCGAGCACACACGCGAGGAGGAGGCCCTTCGCCGCGTGACCGAGGAACGCCTGCGGATGGCCCGGGATCTGCACGACGTGGTCGCCCATCACATCGCGCTCGCCGCCACGCAGGCCCGCACCACCCAGTACCTCATGCGCCACCACCCCGAGCGCGCCCCGGAGATGATGGAGAACCTGTGCGACTCCACCGACGAAGCGCTCAGAGAACTCCGAGCGACCGTCGGCCTGCTGCGTCAGCGCGGTGACACCGACTCCCCGCGAGACCCGGCGCCCGGACTCGCCCAACTACCGGACCTGCTGGGAACCTTCGAGCGCGCGGGACTGCGTGTGGACGTCACCACAGAGGGGGAGACGCAGCCGTTGTCGCCCGGTGTGGATCTGACGGCCTACCGAGTCATCCAGGAAGCGCTGACCAACGTCACCAAACACGCCGGCACCACCAGCGCCGGGGTGCATCTCGCCTACGCCCGAAGCTGGGTGACGATCACCGTCGCCAACGAGGGACGCGCCGAAGTGTCGACATCCCGTCCAGGTCACGTCTCCGGCTACGGGCTGATCGGCATGCGCGAACGCGCGCAGTCCGTCGGCGGTCGTCTCCAGGCCGGCCCCGAGACGGAGGGCGGCTTCACCGTCACGCTCGGACTCCCGACACACAAGACGGCACAGCATCCGAGTCCAGAGGAAGTACCCCACCAGTGACCATCCGCGTACTGCTCGCCGACGACCAGGCCCTCCTCGTCGGCACGTTCCGCCTGCTGATGGATCTGAGCGAGGACTTCGACGTCGTGGCGGTCGCCGCCAACGGCAGAGAGGCCGTCGACCTGGCCCGCGCCACCAGCCCCGATGTCGTCGTCATGGACATCCGTATGCCGGTCCTCGACGGCCTCGCTGCGACAGCCGAGATCGCCGCGGACGAGGCACTGAGCTCCACGAAGGTGCTCGTACTCACCACCTTCGAGACCGACGAATACGTCGCCGAGGCCATCCGCGCCGGGGCCTCCGGGTTCCTCGGCAAGGGCATCGGACCGGAGGAACTCCTCGCGGGCATCAGGACGGTGGCCGGCGGCGACGCACTCCTGTCGCCCGCCGCCACGCGGACGCTCATCTCCCGGTTCCTGGCTGCTCCCGAGACCAGCGGCCCCACCGCTCTCGGTGAGAACGCGCTCCCCGAACTCACCGCGCGCGAACGGGAGGTGGTCGCCGAGGTCGCGGGCGGTCTGTCCAACGACGAGATCGCGCAGAAGCTCTACGTGAGCCCGCTGACCGTCCGCAGCCACGTGCAGCGCGCCGTCACGAAGCTGAATGTGCGGGACCGGGCCCAACTCGTGGTGCGGGCCTACCAGTCCGGTCTGGTCCGGGCTCCGCGCGAGTAGAGGGCGGGAACAGGCCGAAGTCCCGTACCCGTCGGGCTCGTTCTCCTGGCCGCCCCTGATCAGCACCGCCGTTCGCGGTGGCCTCCCGCCTCAAGAGACGCGAAGCCACCGCGAAGGCCTGCCCCTGATCCATTCCTCGTCCTACGAGAGGGACCGAACCAGGGCAGTCACAACTGCGTCAGCCGATCACGACAGGGGCGGGTACGCGTTCTGGACCAACTGCTGGAACTGGGCGGAGAACCAGTGCCCGGCCAGCGGCGAGTTCGGCAGCGCGCCCGTGGCGTTGTTGCCGTTGCGCGCGTTGCCCCCGTATGTCGGGTCGCACATCCGGTCGAAGCCCTTGCCCTCGTCGTTGGGGACGGCCGCGCTGTTGCCGTCCGACTCCCCCGGCGGCTTGACCCACACGTAGGCGTCGATGCCGGTGGCCGGAGCCGCGGTCGGCCGTTCCCCGATGCCCGCGCCGCTCTGGTTGCACCAGTTGCCGGCGTGGATCCGCCGGTCGATCCGGGTGCTGTTGACGTAGCCGTCCACGGTGGTCTGCGCGCCGGGTCCGGTGGGCCGGGCGGAGCCGCCCCAGCCGTTGCGTGAGGTGTCGATCAGCATGCCGAGTCCGGAGTCGAATCCGGATGCGACGAGCTTGTCGCGCAGCGCCTGGGCGAAGGACTGCTCGTCCACGTACTGGTTCCAGTCCACCCACTTCGACTGCCGTACGGTCTGACCGTTCACGGTGTCGGTCACCTTGAGGTACGGCTCCTTGGTGGGGCTGTAGTTCGCGGTGTTGACGATGAAGCCGGCCACGTCGTTCACGCTCGCGCCGTTCGAGGTCGCGACCTTGTGGAACTCCTGCACCGCGGGATCGAGGTTGCTGTCCCAGCCGAGCCAGCCATGGTGGGCCGCGTCGATGTAGTTGTAGACGTTCGGGATGGCGCCCAGCTTGTCCAGGGCGTAGCCAACACCCTTCTCGTAGTTACCGTTGGACTTCATGGTCACGCACGCGTCGGTGGTCGTGGCGGTGCCGCCTGCGTTGGTGACCAGGTTGGGCAGTGAGTCGGGTTCGATGACGGTGGCGATCCGCAGGCCCGCGTACTTGGCGTCGGCCAGGATCGACGCGATGGGGTCGATGTACTGGGACTTGTACTTGTCGAGGTCGTTCGGCCCCAGTTCGCCGTTGGAGGCGAGAGCGGCGCAGTCGCGGCCGGGCAGGTCGTAGATGACGAGCTGGACGACGAGTTCGCCGGAGCCCTTCTGCCGCAAGGCCTCGTCGAGGTGGGCGCGCAGGCCCATCCCGCCGCTCACACCGTTGATGGCGGCGATGCGGTCCAGCCAGACGGCGGTGGGCTGGTTGGCGATGCGGCTGCCGCCCGGTTCGGCGGCGGCCTTCGCGGACCACTCGGGGTTCACGTACACCTTGGCACCGGTGTAGGGGTTGTTGGCACGGCTGCCGGTGTCGCCGCCTCCCCCGCCACCACCCGTTCCGCCACCGGTGTCTCCGCCGGTGCCACCACCCGTGCCGCCGCCGTTGTCGACGTTGCAGGCGACGCCGTCGAGCGTGAACGTGGCGGGCACGCTGTTGGTGCCGCTGTACGAGCCGTTGAAGCCGAAGCTGACCGAACCGCCGCTCGCGAGCGAGCCGTTGTAGCTCTCGTTGGCGGCGGTGACGTCGGCGCCGCTCTGGCTGAGCTTCGTGTTCCAGGCGTTGGTGACCTTCTGGTTCCCGGCGTACGTCCACTTCACGGACCAACTCGACTTGGCGGCCGCGTTGTTGGTGATGGTCACGGCGGCGGTGAAGCCGCTGTCCCACTGGCTCTGCACCTTGTAGTCGACGGTGCAGGGGACGGCCGAGGTGGCGGCGCCGGCCTGGCCGACGACGAGCGCTGTCCCGGTCGTCGCCGCGACCAGTGTCAAGGCAGCGAGGAGCGATGTCCTGGTGTGACTCATGAGTGCGGGTTTCCTTCTCTCGGTGGGGAGTTGCGGACGGAGGCCGCACGGACGATCGCGCGAGCCGACGTCCGGACCACGCCTGGGACAAGCAGGCGTTCCGGTGATCGGTGCGCGGGTACGTCCGGCATCTGCTCGAAGGCGCGGCCGTCCTGCCGCCGCCTCAAGGCCTCGGTCGTGCTGGGGGCGCCGGTCAGGCGTGGGATCGCCCGGCGGAGCTCCAAGGCGTCGATCGGCGTGATTCGGGCCGGCCGGGTTCATGTCCACGGCGCTTGCAGCCATGGCTCCCTGGACCGACAACACCAGGCACAGCAGTGCCCGAGAGAGCGTCGCTGACTAAAAGTACTGAATGCGGGGGGTGTCGCATGAGCGAGTCCTTACAGCTTGGCGCGCCGCTACGGACGCGTCGCCTGATGGAACCGCTCCCACTGGTGGGGAGGAAGTTAGCGGCAACTGACGGGGATTCATAGGGTCCTTGCGAAACTTTTCGCTGGATCGGCTCAGTTCGAACTTTGAACGCCCCGGCATCTTGACCGCGCCCGCCTTCATCCTCACGATGGGAGCGCTCCCACTGGATTCAGGCCTTGGCACCTCTCCGTGAGTCGCGTGACGCAAGGAGGAACAGCACATGGATCCCGGACGCAAACGCAGAGCCGTACGGCGGTTCTGGACCGCCGTCGCCGCCGCGTTCGCCCTTCCCCTGTCCATGCTCGCCACCGGCACGACCACCGCGAACGCGGCGACCGTGCAGTGCAGCGTCGACTACAAGACCAATGACTGGGGTTCAGGCTTCACCGCCGACCTCACCCTCACCAACCGCGGCACGGCCGCCATCGACGGCTGGACCCTGACCTACGGGTACTCGGGCAACCAGAAGCTCTCGAACGGGTGGAACGGCACCTGGTCGCAGTCCGGTCAGTCCATCACCGTGCAGAACGCCCCCTACAACGGGACGATCGCACCGGGCGCCGCCGTCTCGGCGGGAGCGCAGTTCAGCTACAGCGGCACCAACACCGCGCCGACCAACTTCGCGGTCAACGGCACCAGTTGCGTCGGTGCCCACCAGCCGCCGATCACCGTGCTGACCAGTCCCTCGGCGGGCGCGGTCTACTCGCAGGGCACCGCGGTCCCGCTCGCGGCGACGGCAGCGGCCGCGGACGGCGCGACGATCGGCAAGGTGGAGTTCTACGACGACACCACACTGCTCGGCACCGACACGAGCGCGCCCTACACGTACTCCGCCTCTGGATTGACCGTGGGCAGTCATTCCCTGCTGGCGAAGGCGTACGACAGTCTGGGCGCGTCCGCGGAATCCACCCCGGTCGGCATCACGGTCGCCGCGGGTCCCGCCGTGGTCGCCTCGACCACTCAACTCGCCGTCCAGCAGGGCAAGACGGGCACCTACGAGGTGAAGCTCTCGACCCAGCCCCCGGCCAACGTGACCGTGACGACCGCCCGGACCGGCGGCAACACGGGCCTGTCGGTCACCGGCGGGGCCTCGCTCACCTTCACCCCGTCGAACTGGAACACCGCGCAGAAGGTGACCGTCATGGCGGACTCCTCCGGCACGGGGGCGGCGACCTTCGAGTCGACGGCCGCAGGGCTCGCCAAGGCGACGGTGACGGTCACCCAGATCGCGGCGACGGGAACGTACAACGCCCGCTTCCTCGATCTCTACGGGAAGATCACCAACCCGGCCAATGGCTACTTCTCCCCCGAGGGCATCCCCTACCACTCGGTCGAGACGCTGATCGTCGAGGCACCCGACCAGGGCCATGAGACCACGTCGGAGGCGTACAGCTACCTCCTGTGGCTCCAGGCCATGTACGGCAAGGTCACCGGCGACTGGACCAAGTTCAACGGCGCCTGGGACATCATGGAGAAGTACATGATCCCCACCCACGCCGACCAGCCCACCAACTCCTTCTACAACGCCTCCAAGCCGGCCACCTACGCGCCCGAGGAGGACACGCCGAACCAGTACCCGACCGCGCTCGACTCGTCCGTGCCCGTCGGCTCGGACCCGCTGGCCGGTGAACTGAAGTCGGCCTACAACACCGACGACGTCTACGGCATGCACTGGATCCAGGACGTCGACAACACCTACGGGTTCGGCAACACCCCGGGCGGCAAGTGCGAGGCCGGCCCGGCCGAGACCGGCCCTTCGTACCTCAACACCTTCCAGCGCGGTCCGCAGGAGTCGGTGTGGGAGACGGTGCCGCAGCCGACCTGCGACGCCTTCAAGTACGGCGGAACCAATGGGTACTTGGACCTCTTCACCGGGGACAAGTCGTACGCCAAGCAGTGGAAGTACACCACCGCTCCGGACGCCGACGCGCGCGCGGTGCAGGCCGCGTACTGGGCCGACACCTGGGCGAAGCAGCAGGGCAAGGGCGGCGCCGTCTCCGCGACCGTGGGCAAGGCGGCGAAGATGGGCGACTACCTGCGCTACGCGATGTACGACAAGTACTTCAAGAAAATCGGCAACTGCGTCGGCCCGTCCACCTGCGCGGCCGGCACCGGCAAGGACTCCTCGCACTACCTGCTCTCCTGGTACTACGCCTGGGGCGGCTCCGCCGACACCAGTGGAGGCTGGGCCTGGCGCATCGGCTCCAGCTACGCGCACAGCGGCTACCAGAACCCGCTCGCCGCATACGCGTTGAGCGCCGACGCCGACCTGAAGCCCAAGTCGTCGACCGGCGCGGCCGACTGGGGCAAGTCGCTCCAGCGGCAACTGGAGTTCTACCGCTGGCTCCAGTCGGACGAGGGCGCCATCGCCGGCGGCTCGACCAACAGCTGGGCGGGCCGCTACGCGACCCCGCCGGCCGGGAAATCGACCTTCTACGGCATGTACTACGACCAGCAGCCCGTGTACCACGACCCACCGTCCAACCAGTGGTTCGGCTTCCAGGCGTGGTCGATGGAGCGGGTCGCCGAGTACTACCAGCAGACCGGGGACCCGCAGGCCAAGACGGTCCTCGACAAGTGGGTCAAGTGGGCTCTGTCCAAGACGACCATCAACCCGGACGGCACCTACCAGATTCCCTCCACCCTCCAGTGGTCGGGCCAGCCCGACACCTGGAACGCGTCAACTCCCGGCGCCAACAGTGGACTTCACGTCACCGTCGCCGACTACACCAACGACGTCGGGGTGGCGGCCGCGTACGCCAAGACCCTGACCTACTACGGCGCCAAGTCCGGTGACGCGAAGGCGAAGTCGACGGCGAAGGCGCTGCTGGACGGCATGTGGGGCAACTACCAGGACAGCCTCGGTATCGCCGTTCCGGAGACCCGCGCCGACTACAGCCGGTTCAACGACCCGGTCTACGTGCCGAGCGGCTGGACCGGCAAGATGCCGAACGGCGAAGCGATCAACTCGTCCTCCACGTTCGCCTCGATCCGGGCCTTCTACAAGAACGACCCGGCCTGGTCGAAGGTCGAGGCCTATCTCAAGGGCGGTGCCGCGCCCGTCTTCACCTACCACCGGTTCTGGGCCCAGGCGGACATCGCCCTGGCCATGGGCTCGTACGCGGAGTTGCTTGAGTAGCCCCCCGCCGGCGCTCCGCGTACGGACCCCGTCACCGGACGACGGGGTCACCGGCCGGGCGGCCCCACCCGCGTAGGGGCTGCCCGGCCATCCCAGGACCAGTTAGGTCCACCCACAGATCGGGAGCGCTCCCAATCCATGAAGGCAGGCCGACCTCGCCCGCAACTATGCCAGTGGTGAATTCGTGTGCTCATCCCCCTCCGGCCGGTAAGATCGGTGATCTCTTGGGGGAGGTGGTCATGGGCAGGCGACGCCCGGGGGCACCGACGCTGGAAGAGGTGGCCGCCCACGCGCGGGTGGGGCGGGGCACCGTCTCCCGTGTCATCAACAACGCGGCGGGCGTGAAGGATTCGACGCGCCGGGCCGTACAGCAGGCCATCGAGGAACTGGGTTACGTACCCAATCTCGCGGCCCGTTCCCTGGCGGGACGAGGGGCCGACGCCGTCGCCCTGGTCATGACGGAGCCGGACTGGCGGCAGTTCGCGGAACCCTTCTTCTCCGAGATCGTCAACTCGCTCGGGAACGCGCTGACCGACACCGGAATGCAGCTCCTGCTGACCCTCGTCCGCTCGGACACCGAGCGGCAGCGCTTCCTCGAGTACGCGCGCGGCGGCCGGGTCGACGGCGTCCTGCTGATGTCCGTGCACGCCGGCGACCCCCTGCCGGACATGCTCGCCGACGCCCGACTGCCGACCGTGCTGCTGGGGCGCCGTTCCGGAGAGGAGTACGTCAGTTACGTCGACGCGGACAACATCGGCGGCGCCCGCAGCGCCGTCTCTCATCTCGTCCAACGAGGCCGCAGAGTCATCGCCACCGTCACCGGGCCGCTCGACCTGTACGCGGCCCAGTGCCGGCTGCGCGGCTACGAAGAGGCCCTCAAACTCGCGGGATTGAAGATCGAGCCGACCCTTGCCGCCGAGAGCGACTTCACGGCGGACAGCGGACGCCGCGCCATGACCGAACTCCTCAGGCGGCATCCGGACATCGACGGCGTCCTCTCCGCGTCGGACACCACGGCCGCGGGCGCTCTGGAGGCCCTGCGCGCGGCCGGACGCCGGGTACCCGAGGACGTCGCCGTCATCGGCTTCGACGACTTTCCGCTGGCCCAGCAGACCGAGCCGCGACTGACGACGGTGCGTCAGCCGATCGAGGAGATCGGGCGGGCCATGATCAGGCTGCTCCTGGAGGAGATGGAGGAGGGCGCGGTGGCCTGGCGTCACGTCATCCTCCGCACCGAGCTTGTGGTCCGCGACTCGACCTGACCTCCGTCGGCACATCGGCCGGGGAGCGCACCACAGGTCGGCGTACTGCGTCTCGTCCCCGCGTCCGACCTGCGACTCCGAAATCGGTTCAACGGGTTCACGCTCACAGTCTTGTCATGGACCTGGACCATCCCTACAGTCCTGCCGAGCCAAGGATTGGGAGCGCTCCCATTCACCTAGTTGCGGGAGCACTGCCCCCCACCACCCCCCATCCCTCTGAAGAGGATCCGCATGCGTCCTTCAACGCACCATGCCCGCAGCGCGCGTGGCCTGCTCGGCGCGCTGCTCACCTCGCTCGTCTCGCTCGCCGCGCTTCTGACCACAACGCCGGCGGCACAGGCCGACACCTCGATCTGCCAGCCCTTCGGCACGACGACCATCCAGGGCCGCTACGTGGTCCAGAACAACCGCTGGGGCACCAGTGCCGCCCAGTGCATCAACGTGACGGACTCGGGGTTCAGGATCACCCAGGCCGACGGATCCGTCCCCACGAACGGCGCTCCGAAGTCGTATCCGTCGGTCTACAACGGTTGCCACTACACCAACTGTTCGCCGGGTACCAACCTTCCCGCCCAGCTCAGCACCATCTCCACCGCGCCGTCGAGCATCTCCTACAGCTATGTGAACGACGCGGTGTACGACGCCGCGTACGACATCTGGCTCGACCCGACGCCGCGCACCGACGGCGTCAACAGGACCGAGATCATGATCTGGTTCAACAAGGTGGGATCCATCCAGCCGATCGGCTCCCCCGTCGGCAACGCCACCGTGGGCGGGCGTGACTGGCAGGTGTGGTCGGGCAGCAACGGCTCGAACGACGTGCTGTCGTTCGTCGCACCGTCGGCGCTCTCCAGCTGGTCCTTCGACGTCATGGACTTCGCCCGGCAGGCCGTCTCGCGCGGACTCGCGCAGAACAACTGGTATCTGACGAGTGTTCAGGCCGGGTTCGAGCCATGGCAGAACGGCACCGGTCTCGCCGTGACGTCGTTCTCGTCCGCCGTGAACACCGGGTCGTCCGGCGGCAACCCCGGCGACCCGGGCACCCCCGGCGGCTCCAAGGCGTGCAAGGTGGCTTACGGGACGAACGTCTGGCAGGGCGGCTTCACCGCCGACGTCACCATCACCAACACCGGCTCCTCCCCCGTCAGCGGCTGGCAGCTCGCGTTCACCCTCCCCTCCGGGCAGCGGATCACCAACGCCTGGAACGCGAACCTGTCCTCGTCCTCAGGAGCCGTCACGGCAAGCAACGTGAGCCACAACGGCCAGATCGCGGCCGGCGGCCAGGTGTCCTTCGGGTTCCAGGGCACAACCGACGGAGCCTTCGCCAAGCCCTCCGGCTTCAACCTGAACGGGACGGCCTGCACGACCGCCTGACACACGCTCGATCTCCGGGGCTCGCCCGTCCGCCGCACGGACCGGCGAGCCCGGGAGGCCTGACGGGAACGGCACGCTGACTCAGATCGGACATCCCACGGGAGAGGGCTGGTTGTGCGCGCCACTCGGAGGTTAGGGTTCTAGTAAGCGATCGCTTAGCCCTTCGGGAGCAGCACGGTCGGCGGCACCGGGAGAGGCAGGGAGTCCGATGGCGGTCATCGACGCGTGGATGCAGCACCCCACGCTCCGTTTCTCGAATCACGAGATGTTCGAGTCGTTGCGCCGGTGGACGGGAGGAGGTCTGCTGGAGGAGCCGTTGCCGGTGCAGGCCACGGTGTCCGCGATGGCCGCGGCCGATGTCGAGATCGGCCTCTCGGCGGCCTGGTACGGACCCCAGGGGCCGCTGATCAGCAACGACGAGGTGGCGGAGTTCGTCGCCCAGTCCCAGGGACGGCTGCGCGGGGTGGCCGGCGCGGATCTCACCCGCCCGGTCCAAGCGGTACGGGAACTGCGCCGGGCCGTTGAGGAACTCGGCTTCGTGGCCCTGCGGATCGTGCCCTGGCTGTGGCAACTCCCGCCCACCGACCGGCTGTACTACCCGCTGTACGCCGCCTGCGTCGACCTCGGTATCCCCTTCTGCACCCAGGTGGGGCACACCGGCCCGCTGCGGCCGTCCGAAACGGGCCGCCCCATTCCCTATATCGACCAAGTCGCGCTGGACTTCCCCGAGTTGACCATCGTGTGTGGGCACATCGGCTATCCGTGGACCACGGAGATGATCGCGGTGGCCGACAAACACGCCAACGTGCACATCGACACCAGCGCCTACACCGCCCGCCGTTACCCGCGCGAGCTGGTCGACTACCTGCGCGGCCGGGGGCGCAGGAAGGTGCTGTTCGGCACCAACTACCCCATGATCACCCCGGAGCAGGCGCTGGAGCACCTTGGTGAACTGGGCCTGGACGAGGAGGCCACGGAGTTGTTCCTGTCCGGCAACGCTCGACGGATCTTCAGCCTCTGAGCTCACCGAGTCCTGATCCGCCGGCGTCGCCACCCGCGAGCCGCTTCTCGGGAAGTACGACGGCAAGCACGGCGCCGACGAGGAACAGCGGGACCAGGTAGGCGAAGACCGGTGTCAGGGCGTGTTGGTAGGCCGCAACTACGGCGTCTTGGAGCCGAGTTGGCAAAGCGTGGACGAGTGCCGGTGTCAGGGACTCCGTGTCGCCGACTGTCCTACGGCCGGTCGAGGACAGCCTGGTGCCGAGTTGGTCGGTCAGCCGGCTGGTGAAGATCGCGCCGACCGCGGCGGTCCCGACCGTCGCGCCGATCTCGCGGAAGAAGTTGTTGGCGGAGGTCGCGGTGCCCACGTCGTCGGCGGGAAAGGCGTTCTGGACGGCCAGGACGAGGGTCTGGGACATGAGGCCGATGCCCACGCCCATGAAGAAGAGGTACCCGCAGATCAGGGCGAGAGGCGTGTCCACCTTGAGCGTGGAGAGCATCAGGGCCGTGACGGCGATGACGAGCGAACCGGCGATCGGATAGATCCTGTAGCGGCCGGTCCGGCTCATCTGGAGGCCGACCGGCAGGCTCGCGCCCATCAGGCCGACCACCATGGGCAGCAGCAACCAACCGGACTGCGCGGCGGTGACGCCGTAGACCATCTGCAGATACGTGGGCATGTAGCTGACGACCGCGAACATGCCGACGCCGATCACGATCATGCCGATCAGGGTGGCGATGTCGAAGATGGAGCTGCGGAACAAGCGCAGCGGGATGATCGGTTCGGCCACGCGGCTCTGCGAGTAGAAGAACAGGACCCAGGTTCCTACGCCCGCGCCGGCGAGGCCGAGGACGAGCGGGTCGCTCCACGCGTAGTCGGTGCCGCCCCAGTCCGCGACCAGCACGGTGCAGGTGACGGCCGCCGTCATGAGTGTGATGCCGACGTAGTCGACCGTGGCTTTGAGCGCCTTGCGCGGCAGGCGCAACGCCACGGCACACACGGCGAGTGCGAGCAGCCCGACCGGCAGGTTGATCCAGAAGCACCAGCGCCAGCCGATGCTGTCGGTGAACCAACCGCCGAGCAGCGGGCCGACGACAGACGACAGTCCGAAGATGACGCCGATCGGAGCCATGTACTTCGCGCGCTGGCGAGGCGGTACCAGGTCGGCGACGATCGCCTGCGAGGTGATCATCAGTCCGCCGCCGCCCAGGCCTTGGACGGCCCGACCGATGATCAGCATCGTCATGTCCTGCGCGGATCCGGCGATCACTGAACCCGCCAGGAAGAGGATGATTCCGCCGAGGTACAGGTTCCTGCGGCCGAGCAGGTCACCGAGGCGTCCGTAGACGGGCATCACGACGGTGGCGGCGAGGATGTAGGCCGTGGTCACCCACGCCATGTGTGTCACACCGTGCAGTTCGCCTACGACGGTGGGCAGTGCGGTGCTGACGATGGTCTGGTCGAGGGAGGCGAGCAGCATCACGGTCATCAGGCCGGCGTATATGAGTCCGAACCGGCTCTCACCGTCGAAGGAGTGCCGCTTTTCCTCCGGCGAGCGCGCCACGGAGAGGGAGTCACTCATCGGTTCTCCGGGGTGAGGGGGGATGAACAGGAGGCGGGGGCCTGATGGCTGACAGGGCATCAGGCCGCCGGAGGGGTCCTCACGCCGTCATGCCGGCTCGGCGGTGTTGTCGGGGAACTTCTCGATCGTCCACGGTGCCGGGAACTTGGGCAGTGCCGCCGCCAGGGCGACGGCGACCATCGTCAGGGCGGTGAGTGTGAGGACCGGCACGGTGTAGCTTCCGGTCGCGGTCTGCACCGCGCTGACCAGGAACGGCGAGATACCGAGTGACAGGGTGGAGATGGCCAGCGTCAGTCCCTGCAGTTGCGCGAACGAGGCGAGGCCGAAGTACCGCGCGATGAGGTAGGGGCCGAGCGACGACTCGGCGCCGGTGGCGAAGCCGAGGAGGATCATCGCGATGAACAGCAGGGGCGCCGAATTGTGGTTCACGAGTGCGATGAGAAGCCCGACCGGCACTGCCGCGAGCATCGGGACGACCACTCGGGGCCGGTCGGTCCGGTCCAGGATCATCCCACCGGCGAGAAGGCCGACGACCGACGCGGCGAACAGCGCCGACAAGGACAGCGAGACCGTCGCCTCGTCGAATCCGCGCTCGCCGAAGAAGTCGACCGCGTTCTGCCGCACGGTCATCGGGCCGGCCGCCGCGAAGGCGAGGGAGACCGTGATGGATATCCAGATCCGTGTCCGGACCGCCTTGCGCAGCGGAATGCCCGGCAGGCGGGGCAGCTCGACTCCAGGTCCCGTCACAGGAGGTCCCGTCACAGGAGGTCCCATCGGCTGCCGCGGCTCCGCCGGCTCCGAGATGAGGAAGACAGCCGTCGGGATCGCCACAAGGGCGATCATCGCGCCCACGAGGAGGTAGGTGCCCTTCCACCCGAGACCCGCGCTGCCGCTGATCAGCCACTGGAACACGGGCGAGAGCACGGCGGCGGCCACGCTGGAGGCGATCCCGATGAGGGCGAATCCGACGCCCTTGTGCTGCGGCAGCCAGGTCGAGACGACTTTGAAGACGACAGCCAGGCTTGACATGAAGCCGAACACGGCCGCCAGGATCAGCACGATCGCCAGCAGGGGAACGCTGGACCCGCACAGCGGTATGAGAGCGGTCATCGCGGCGTAAAGGACGGCGGAGGGGATCGCGACCCTGCGTGCGCCCAGTCGATCCACCCAACGGCCCGCGAACGGCAGGACGATCGGGCCGATGAACAATGGGAGCGAGACGAACAGGAGAATGCCGGCGGCCTTGGCGGTGCCCGTGTCGTGGGAGAACGACGGCACGATGAACGTGGTCATCGCGGAGAGTCCGGAGGGACTCACCAGAACAAGGAGCAGACAGCCGGCCAGCGCGGCCTTGGCGCCCGGTGGTGCCTTCCAGAGGTCGGCGAGGTAGGACTTCCAGCCTGCTTCGGACGAAGACGGGACGGTGTCGTCCGTCGGCACGGAAGTGGTCATGGGAAAGCCTCCGTTACGGAAACGCCGCGGCCCCATTGGCGCGGCGAGCTGGTGCAGAGGGCGGCTCAATCGGTCAGGGACCGAGGGTGTGAAGCGGTGGAACGCGTTGCTTCCGATCCGCTGCGGGAGCTGCTCCGGCGGTCGGAGGGGCCGACGTCAACTGCTGTTCGACGTCGGCCTGTCGGGTTCGGCCGTGCACCGGTCCCGGTGCACGATCGGCTCCGACGACGGGACCGGCGGTGACACCGCCGCTCGGTTCACGCCGGGCGCGGCACCGGGCCCGGGACACTGCCGTTGGCCGCGTGCGGAGGCAGCTTTCCGGGAGGGGGCGAGCCCAGGGCGGCTATCACCGGGAGCGGCTCCAGTCCGAAGATGTCCCGACCGTTGATCTCCGCCATCGGGTCGATCCGGAACGCGCCGTGGGTCGCCAGCACATGCACGTCCCGGACGAAACGCTGGATCGGGTTGGACAGGCCGACGGTCGAGGAACCGAGTGCCAGCTGCAGCCCGTCGATCACCTGGAGACAGGCGTGGATCTGATGGACGAGGTCCATCGTGATCTCCGGTTCGTCCCACGGGTGGAAGTCCTCACCCGCCAGGGCGCGCCGGTCGATCTCGTCCGCCTGCCGCTCGATGACCGCCGCGGCCGTGTTGATGACGGCCCTCGCCTTGCCGGCCACGACCTGCGTCGAGGCCATGTCGGCCATCGTCGGATACGGCAGGTTGAACGGCGGCCGCTTGGCGGCCTGTTCGACGAAGGCGCGGAGAGCGCCCTCGGTCATGCCGAGGGCGAGCGCCGCGAAGGCCGTCGTGGTGGCGACCATGGTTCCGGTCGCGGAGTGCATGAATCCGAGCCCCTGGTACTTGCCGCGCAGGGCGTCCATGCGGGCGGGCATGTCCATGGTGTGGATGACCCGGTACTCGGGGACGAACACCTCCTCGTCGGCGCGCACACTGTTGCTCGACGTGGCGCTCATGCCCATGACCTGCCAGTCGTCGACGACCGTGTACTGGTCCTGCGAGAGCAGACCCATCGCACGACGCCGTTCTCCGGTCTTGGGGTCGTCGTACTCGAACCCGACCGAGCCCCACTTCGCGATCTTGCAGCCGCTGCCGAACGCCCACTTGCCCTTCACCATCCAGCCGCCCTCGACCTTGCGACCGTCGCCGACCTTGGGGGCGAAGACGGTGGCACCGAACAGGAGTGGTCCCTGCCAGGTGTCGATGTCGGCGAAGACCTCGTCCTTCACACGGTCGTCGAGTGCGAGCGCGCTACGGGACGCGCTGGAGACGATCACCGTCCAGCCGGCCGACCCGTCGACGCGTCCGAGTTCGCGCACGACCTCCGTGGTGTCGCGAGCACCGAGTGCGAACCCGCCCAACTCCACCGGGATGGTGATGCGGAAGACGCCGATCTCGTGCAGCACCGAGACCGTCTCGGGTGCGAGCGTGCCCAGCAACTCGCCCTCGCGGGCACGTTCGGCGAGGCCGGGAGCCGCAGCGCGCACCGCGTCGCGCATGTGCCGTCCCTCCTCGCTGATATGAGGCGACTCGGGGAACCTGCTCACTTTGGGCAACGTCATGGTCATCTCAGTTCTCTTTCTTCATCCTTGGGCATCGCCGACGCGTTCATCGCTGCGCACGGGTGGCGGCTGATCGCGGTGCGGGACAGGAGCACCTCGGCCCGGCTGCGTCCAAGACGGGTGGAGGAGGGGTCTTCGAGAGCGACAGCGGGGGCTGCGGCGACGGTCGGCGACCGGACCGAGCGCGCTCCTCAGGTCCCCGGCAGCGGCGCGGCCATCTTGCGGAAGGCACTCCAGTGCTCGGCGAGCTTGCCGTCGCGTACGCGGAACACCGTGACGATGTACCAGTCGTAGGTCTTCCCGGGGCTCTCCGGGTCCGGCGTCGGCTGTTTCATCATCACGCAGGCCAGTTCGCCGTCCAGGACCACGCTGACCACCGGCGGCGGAGTGCCGTGTCCGGTCGGGACGTGGCGGAAGTGCTCGATGATGTTGTCCCGGCCGTTGCCGGGGGCGTTCGGGTCGTGCTGGACGTAGTCCTCGACGATGTAACGCTTCATCACGTCTTCGACGTTCTCCTGCACGGTGCCGTCGCGCACCATGCGCGCGAGGTCCGCCTCGAAGTCGACCAACAGACGCTTGACGGCGGTCCGTTCGGGGGTGTCGGCCTGGGCGACGGCCGCCTTGTAGTCCTCGCGGTCGAGCCAGGTGTCGTACAGCGCGGGGTCGTTGATGTGGGCGATGCCGTCGATGATGCTGAAGTCGTTCATGCGCGGATGGGCTCCTTGTCTCGGGACGGGTCTGTCGAGGCGCGGCGCTCGGGGACGGCGCCGCCGATCATGGCGAAGGGGGCCAGGCCCAGGAGGCGGCGTCCGTTCTGCTCCGCCAGCGGGTCGATGCGGATCGCGCCGTGCGAGGTGAGCACGCGGGCGTCGCGGACGAACCGCTGGATCGGGTTGGACAGGCTCACCGTGGACGAGCCGATCGTCTTCTGGAGGAGGTTGATCGCGTCCTCGCACAGGTTCGCCGCGTAGGCGATGGAGAGGCTCATCTCGGACTCCTCCGGCGGGGTGAAGTCGAGTCCCTCCGCGGTCCGCGCGTCGATCTGGTCGGCCGCGCCCTCGATCGTCGCGGCGGCGACGTTGATCATCGCGAGTGCCTTGCCCGCCGCGACCTGGGCGGACGCCATGTCGCCGATCGTGGGGTAGGGCAGGGTGAACGGCTTGCGCTTGTTCGCCTGCTCGGTGAAGCAGTCGAGCGCGCCCCGGGCCATGCCCAGGGTGATCGCGAGGTTCGCGAGCGTCGCGCAGAGCAGCAGCGCCAGACCGCGCTGCCCGTAGCCGAAGCCCGTGTAGCGGTCGTGCAACTGCTGCAGCCGCAGCGGGAATTCACCGAGGTCGATGAAGCGGTGCGCCGGGACGAACACCTCGTCCTGCACGCGCAGGCTGTTGCTGGACGATCCCGACAGACCCATGACGTCCCAGTCGTCGAGGATCTCGTACTGCTCCCGGCGGAGCGCGACCATGCCGCGTCCGCTGCCCCCGCCGGCGGGGTCGTACTCGATGCCGACCAGCGCCCAGCTCGCGTGCTTGCAGCAGCTGCCGAACGCCCACTTGCCCTGCACCATCCATCCGCCGTCGACGGCCCGGGCAGCGCCGACCTTGGTCGCGAACACGGAGGCGCCCACGATGGCCGGCCCGACCCAGTCCGCCGTCTCGGCGCGCACCTCGTCGACCACTTGTGCATCCATCGCGAGCACGTTCTTCACGCCCACGCCGACGAACCCGGCCCACCCCGCCGAACCGTCACCCTCGCTGAGCGCGGCGATCACCTCGACCAGGTCCCGTGCGCCGAGCCCGTACCCGCCCCACTCGACAGGCATGGACATGCGAAAGACACCGGCGTCATTGATCGCTTCGAGCACCTCGGGGGTGAGCGCCGCGATCTTCTCTCCCTCGCGGGCCTGAGAGCGGATCAGCGGGATGAGCCCGCGCACGCTGTCGCGGATCCGGCGGCCCTCGTCGGAGATCCACGGGGAGACCACGGGTGAGGCGGGCACCGGGGGTGGCATCGGCGGCAGTTGGCCGTCAAAAGCGGGCGGCGGTGGGGGGTTGCAGTCATCGAAGCACCATGATTTCTCTTACGTGCACTGAACAGTTCAGTGCATTCTGTAGACATGAAGATGGACAGGACGGGCAAGCGGAGTGCGAGGTCGCCCGGAGGCGTCGGCTCAACCCAGTGGGGAGGGCGGGGCGTCGGCGCCGCGCTGCGGCACCGCGGCGCCGACCATGGGGAACGGCTTGAGTCCGAGGATGCGTCGGCCGTTCTGCTCGGCGAGCGGATCGACGCGGATCGCCCCGTGCGAGGTGACCACGCGTGCGTCGCGTACGAATCGCTGGATCGGATTCGACAGCGAGACGGTCGAGGAACCGAGCGTCTTCTGCAGCAGATTGATGGCGTCCTCGCACAGGTTCGCCGCGTACGCGAGCGCGAGGCTGATCTCCGACTCCTCGTCGTCGCCGAATTCGAGACCGGCGTCGGTACGAGCGTCGACCTGGTCCGCGTAGCGTTCGATCGTCGAGCCGGCCAGGACGATCATCGCCTGCGCGCGCCCGACGGCCACCTGTGCCGAAGCCATCTCGGCGACGCTCGGGTAGGGCAGGGTGAACGGCTTGCGCCTGATGGCCTGTTCGGTGAAACAGGACAGCGCGCCGCGCGCCATGCCCAGCGTGATCGCGGTGCTGCTGAGCGCCACCGTCATCAGGAGCGCCCGGCCGCTCTGCCGGAAGGCGGCGCCGCTGTAGTGGTGTCGGATCCGGTCGAGCCTCGGCGGGAACTCGGCGAGGTCGAGGAAGCGGTAATCGGGGACGAAGATGTCCTCGGTGACTCGCAGGCTGTTGCTGGACGTTCCGGAGAGCCCCATGACGTGCCAGTCGTCGAGGATCTCGAACTGCTCCCGCTCCAGCACCACGACACCGCGACCGGTGCCGCCGGCTTCCGCGGGGTCGAAGGCGACTCCCACCAGCGCCCAGCGGGCATGCTTGCAGCCGCTGCCGAAGGCCCAGCGACCGTTGACCAGCCAACCGCCGTCGACCTTACGGGCGTTGCCGACCGTGGTCGCGAACACGGAGGCGCCGACGAGTGCCGGCCCCACCCAGCCCTCGATGTCCTTGCGGATCTCCTCGACCACCTGCGGTTGCAGGGCGAGGAAGTTGCGCAGTCCGACGCCGACGAAGGCACTCCAGGCGGCCGAGCCGTCTGCTTCACCCAAGGCCGCGACGACCTCGACGATGTCGCGGGCGCCCAACGCGCTGCCGCCCCACTCGACGGGCATCGTCATGCGGTAGACGCCCACCTCGTCCAGCGCCTGAAGCACGTCGGGGGTCAACGCCCCGATCCGCTCCCCCTCGCGCGCCTGCGACCGGATGAGAGGGACGAGGTCCCGGACCCAGCCGCGCAGCTCACGTCCGGCGTCGGTCAACCACGGCGACTCGACGGCCCTGACCTCCGGGGCGATGTGCTTGGACATCGGATCTCCTCATTGAGATTCAGCGAGAACAACGAACTCATCAGTAGGGGTGGGTGAGTTGGCAGCCGCCCCGCTCAGGCGGCGACGGCCGACCTGTCGCTGTCGTCGAGCCGCCGGAAGCGACTTCCGTGGAAGACCAGGGGCTCGGCCGACGGCAGCGTCCACAGGCGATCTATCTCCAGCAGGGCGATGGTGTGGTCGCCCGCCGGGAGTTCGGCGCGGAGCGTGCAGGTGTACCAGGTGACCGCCCCGGGAAGGACCACCGCTCCTTCTCCGGTCGTCTCCCAGTGCACGTCGGCGAAGCGGGTCTCCTCCGCTCCTGCCAGCGCGCGGCACACCTCACCCTGCTGCTCGCCCAGGACACTCAGGCCCAGCCAGGGCAGTTGCCTGAGCTTGGGCCAGGTGCGCGACGAGGTCTGCATGCAGACCGAGACGAGGGGCGGGGCCAGCGATACGGAGGTGAAGGAGCTGACCGCCATTCCGACAGGGCGGTCGTCCACCATTCCGCACACCGCGATCACCCCGCTCGGGAAACGGCCGAACGCTTCTCGCAGGGCCTGCGCGTCCGTCGGTGCCACGGGGGTGGGCTGCGGCTCGAGACCGAAGCCCACCCCCGTGGGCTCATGGGACCTGGGCTCATTGATCGACATGGTCATCACGTTCTTTCTTCCTGTGGGGCGGTCGGCTCAGCCCACTTGGGGCACGCCGCCTGCGAACATCGGAAACGGTGCGAGTCCAAGGAGTTGGCGGCCGCTGAGCTCGGCCAACGGGTCGAAGCGGATCGCGCCGTGAGTGGCCAGCACGCGCACGTCCCTCGCGAAGCGCTGGATCGGGTTCTTGAGGCTCACCGTGGAGGAACCGATGGCCAGTTGGAGCTTGTCGATGGCGTCCGCGCACAGCCGCACGGCGTAGACGAGGTCCATGGTGATCTCGGACTCCTCGGCGCCCGTGAACTCGATCCCGGCCAGGGCGCGGCGGTCCACCTCGTCGGCGTGGCCGAGGATGGTCGCCTCCGCGGCGTTGATCATCGCCCGGGCCGTGCCGGCCGCCACCTGGGTCGACGGCATGTCCGCCACGGTGGGGTAGGGCAGGTTGAACGGTTTGCGGACCTTCGCCTGCTCGACGAAGCAGTCCAGGGTGCCGCGGGCCATGCCGAGCGCGACGGCCACGTTGCTGAGGCAGGTGATCAACATGAGCGCGCGCGTGTCGTTGCGGAACCCGAGGCCGGCGTAGCGCTCCCGCACGCTGTCCATGACCGCGGGGAAGTCGGCCAGGTCGACGAAGCGGTGGTCGGGGACGAACGCCGCCTCCTCGGCGGTGATGCTGTTGCTGGAGGTGGCCTTCAGGCCCATGACCTTCCAGTCGTCCAGGATCGTGTACTGCTCGCGGCTCAGCAGCGCCATCCCCCGGCGCGGGCGGCCTTCCGCGTCCTCGTAGGTCACGCCCACGGCCGCCCAGGCCGCGTGCTTGCACCCGCTGCCGAACGCCCACTTCCCGGAGACCAGCCAACCGCCGTCCGCACGACGTGCCGATCCCACGCTCGTGGAGAACACGGATGCACCGACGACCAGCGGCCCTATCCAGGTGTCGATCTCCTTGAAGACCTCGTCGACGGTCTGCTGGGGGAAGCCGAGGACATTGCGGATGCCGCCGGCCACGAAGACCGTCCAGGCGGCGGATCCATCGCCTTCGCCCAGCGCCGTGATGATCTCCACGGTGTCTCGCGCCCCGAGGGCGAAGCCACCCAGTTCGCCAGGAAGGGCGATCTTGAAGACACCCGCTTCGTGTATCGCTCTGAGCGTCTCAGGAGGCAGGGCGCCGAGCTGCTCTCCTTCCTGCGCTTCCTCCCGCAACAGAGAGGTGAGGGCGCGCGTCCGGTCCCGGATCTGCCGCCCGCGGTCACTGAGGCGGGGAGAGGAGCGCCGCTCGGTCGACGCGGCGACGTCGGCTCCGGAAGGGGTTGGAGAGGGTGGCTTGCTCATGGAGTGCCTTCCTTTCAGACTGAACTGCACCGTTCAGTTCAGTTGAACCGTACGGTAGGGTTCAGTGAAAGGTCAAGTGATGAGATGCGTACCGGTTCCCACCAGGGCCGGGATTCAGCGAGGAGTGAGATGGCTGAGCGGGAGCACCCCCAGCGCGCAGGCTCGAGCGGGCGAAGCAAGCGGGCACCCATTCTCGACGCGGCCGTCGAGCTGTTCCTCGAACTCGGTTTCGATCAAACCTCGATGGACGCCGTGGCGGCGAAGGCCGGCGTCTCGAAGACGACCGTCTACGCCCACTTCGGCGACAAGCTGGAGCTGTTCCGTGCGGTGATCGCCCGCGGAGGAGCCTCTCTCGACTTCGACCTGGACCAGACGATGCTCGCCTCCGTCGACGATCCGCAGGAGAGGCTGGCACGCATCGTCCTGAAGCTCCTCCAGGCCACGACCGCCCCGACCTATCTGGCCTTCATTCGCGTCCTGACCGTCGAAGCGGGCCGCCGCCCAGAGCTGACGGAGGCGATTCGGTCCCTCGGCGTGCCCCATGTGGTCGACCTGGTGGCCGTGGCTCTGCGCGATGACGCACGGCAGCGCGGCTACACCCTGCCCGACCCGGAGGCGTACGCAGGACTGTTCGTACGCATGACGGCGGCGGGACCCCAGATGGACGCGCTGCTGGATCCGGAGGCAGACCGCAACCCGGCCCACTTCGAGGCGTACGCCCGATGGACGACCGCCGTCTTCCTGCGGGGCCTGCGCGCCGGCGACCTTCCGAACGCCCCCGACTCCGCGATGAGCCAGGTCTTCCCCCGACTGTCGCGGGCGACCTCCTGACCTGCGCCGTGGCGTGGCGGGCGAACCCCTCCGCGCCACGGCGTCCTTGAGCACCTCCGGCGAGTACCCGACCACCCCACACTCCGACCTCCGCACTCCCCCACGGGCCAGCGATGGCAAATCACCTCATGCAAGCCTCTTGACCGATGAACTGGACTGAACCGTACAGTTCATCAATCGGAGTGCCCCTCAGCACTCGGCGCCTCAGCGAGCCACTGGCAGCACGAGACCGCCCCGCCCGCTCAGCCGGCGGCCGCCATCTCCTTGCTTGAGGAAGGACGATGATGTCCCCATCCCCGCCCAACCCCGAATTCGCTCTGCCCGGTCAGCCGGGTGCCCCTTCCCCCGTCCCCCTGCGGGAGTCCTTGTCCGCATTGCGCGGCTACCCCGCACCGGCGTGGAAAGCAGCGATCGCCTGCGTGCTCGCCATGGTGCTGAGTCCCCCAGCCCTGGTCACGACCGTCACGTTCCTCATCGCCCCGGTCGCAAGGGACTTCAACTGGTCTCCCTCGGAAACGTTGAGCATCTTCAACATCCCCACCGTTGCCGCCCCCTTCGTTCTCCCCCTGGCCGGCCGACTGGTCGACCGCTGGGGCGCCCGGGCCGTCGCCGTTCCGGGCACCGCCCTCTACGCGATCGCGACGGCCGCGGTGGCACTCGTGGGCGCGAACGGCGTCGTACTGACGGGGCTCCTGCTGGTGAGCACGGCCCTGGGCTACACCTCCATCCTCGGCGTGGTGTACAAGGTCGTCTCGGAGTGGTTCCCCCACCACCGAGGACTGGGCTACTCCATCCTCATAGGCGCGACCTCCAGCCTCGCCGGTGCCGCACTGTCACCTCTGAGCCAACTCTCCATCGACCATCTCGGGTGGCGGACGACCTACCTGCTGATCGGCGGAGCCATCCTGCTGATCGCCTTCCCGGCCCAGTACTTCCTGATGTACGAACCCACGTCGGCACCGCTGGACCGTAAGAACGTCGCTCCATCGCAGGGAAAGGGCCTGCCCGTACACAAGGAACTGCCGGGCTTCCCCCTGGGCCGGGCGCTCAAGAGCCGGGCCTGGTGGTACATGGTGCTGGTCCTGACCGTGGCGGCAGGCGTGGCGATGAGTGTGCGTCTGAACGCCGTGTCGCTCTTCGGCGGGCGGGGCTACTCCCCTACGGAGGTGTCCCTGTCGGTGTCGGTCATGCTGGTGGCCTCCCTCGCCGGGCAGATCCTCGCGGGCGTGGTCCTCGACCGGTCGCGCACACCTCGTGCCTTCGTACCGTTCATGGTGTGCCTGGTACTCGGCACGGTCATGGTCTTCGCCGCCACGGGCGACATGTGGGCCCTCTTCCTCACCATGGCCCTGCTCGGTGTCGTGACCGGCGCGGAGTCCACCACCGGACCGTTCCTCGTCGGGTGCTACTTCGGTATGCGGGCCTTCGCCCAGATCCAGGGCATCACCCTGGGCATCGTCAGTCTGGTCGGCATCGGACTCTTCCCCGTACTGGCACAGGGAGCCGCGGACAGCACGGGCGGCTACACGGTGACGCTCATCGCGCTCACCGCCGGAAGTCTGATCGTCCTTGCCCTGTCGCTCTTCCTGCCGCGTTATCCGAGCCCCGCCAAGAGCCCGGACGCCGACGAGCCGGAACCCCGTCACGCCGGTGACCGCACGGCCAACTTGTGACGGTCGCCGGCACAGGAGATCCCGGGAGGGCACGCGCTGCGCGTGCCCTCCCGGGCCTCGCATTCCCTCGGCCCGGCAGCGGCCCTTCAGCCGTCAAGATCCGACCAGGGTGCTGTGTTGGCCCCTGAGACGACGACGGTGGCCCCGTCCGGAAAGCGTTCGGGGTGGGCGAGCAGCGCGGCGAGAGCGGTGGCTCCGCCGGGTTCGGCCATGATGCGCAGCCGCTGCCACAGGAGTGAGCGGGCAGCGGCGACAGCCTCGTCGGCGACGGTGAGGGTCTTCATGCCGAGCGCGAGGCCGACGGCCGTGGCTATGCGGCCCGCCCGGCGGGCGCCCAAGCTGTCCAGGGCGATCCCGCCGACTTCCACGTCCACTGGTTTCCCTGCCTCCAGCGCCGCCGTGAGCGAAGGCGCCGAGGACGGTTCGGCCGCGGTCACGTGGTTGCGTCCGTCCAGCGCCAGGGCGACCCCTGCGTACAGGCCTCCTCCACCGCACCCGACGAGGACAGGCTGCCCCTCGGGTATCTGCTCGGCGAGTTCCAGGCCGAGCGTGCCTTGCCCGGCCACCGTCTGCGGATCGTCGTAGGCGTCGATGTGGAAGGCGCCCTCGTGCCGGGCATGGTCCTGGCTGGCCGCGAGTGCGTCGGCGTAGAAGCCGTCGACGCGGCGCAGGCGTGCGCCGAGAGATTCGATGACGTCGGTCTTGGCCTTGGGTGAGAAGTCGGGCACGAACACGGTGGCGGGCAGGCCCGCTCGGCGCGCCGCCCAGGCCACGGCGGCCCCGTGGTTGCCTCCCGACGCGCAGCAGACGCCGGCGTTCGCAGGGCCGGACTCCGCGGCACGCAGGTGTGAGAGGGCGTTGGATGCGCCGCGGACCTTGAACGAGCCGGTGTGCTGGAGGAATTCGAGCTTCAAAGTGACGGGGACGGGCACGTCCAGTTCCCCGGCCGCCACCTGGATCACGGGGGTGCGGCGCACTACGTTGCGGATCCGTCCGGCCGCGGACGCGATGTCGTTCAAGGAGGGGATGGCGACGGGTTGTGTGCTCATGGGCGGTGTCCAAGGGAACCGTTGGCAGGCGTGGCTCGCGATGAGGTGAACGTGTTGGGCAGGACGGCCGAGGGGGGCGCGCTCAGGCTGTCGTTGGTCTGTACGGCGCGGCGGTCCGTGGTGTCCACCTGCAGGCGGAAGATGTCGGGCCGCGCGTAGTGGCCGACGGGGTCGAAGTCGTAGCGAGCGCGTGGGATCAGTGCCATGTCGAGGTCCGCGGTCAGGAGGGCCTCCTGATCCAGGACGGGCCCGGCCAACACCTCGCCCAGCGGACCGATGATGCTGCTGCCACCCCGGGAGATGAGGTGCTCCGGGTCGTCGCCGTACGGCGTGGGGTGGTCCGAGGGGAAGTCCCTCGTGCGCAGGCACTGGTTCGCCGCCAGCACGAAGCATCTGCCTTCCATGGCGATATGGCGCATGGTCGCGTGGTGGCTTTCCCTGCTGTCCGCCGTCGGCGCGCAGTACAGCTCGACGCCCTGCGCATACATGGCCATCCGCGTCGCGGGCATCAGGTTCTCCCAGCAGATCACTGCGCCGAGCCGGCCGAGCTTCGTAGGGTGCACCTCAAGGGTCGAGCCGTCGCCGAACCCCCAGATCATCCGCTCGGCACCGGTAGGCATGAGCTTGCGCCGCTTCCCGAGGAGGGCTCCGGTGTCGGAGAAGAACAGGACCGTGCAGTAGAGCGTGCCGTATTCCCGTTCGACGACGCCGATGACCAGGTGTACGTGGGCCTCCGCCGCCAGGTCGCCCAGGCGGTCGGTGACAGGGCCGGGCACCTCCACGGAGCCGTTCCAGTACCGGGCGAACTCCTCTCGTCCGGCAGCGGTCCGGTCGCCCACCACTGCCCCGAACGCCGATCCCTTGGGGTACCCGCCGATGAACGCCTCAGGGAACACCACGAGATCCAGGTTCCGCTCGGCCGCCTCGGACAGCCACCGTTCCACCACGCGCAACGTGGCCACCGGATCGAACGGAACCGGGGCGGCCTGCACCACGCCCGCCCGAACCACTCCCGCCCGGCCGGGACCTGTGTCCGGGCCGTTGGAGGTGCTGTTGTCACTGGTCATGCCTCTACGCTGCGCCGCCTCGACCATGAAGCCAAGAGCGAGGTTCTTCAACAGCCCTGAAGCATCACTACATTAAGACCATGAACGAACGGCAGTTGCAGATCTTGCGGGAACTCGGCGAACTGGGAAGCGTCACCGCGACCGCCGAGGCACTGTTGATGACTCCCTCGGCGATCTCCCAACAGCTACGGCTGCTGCAACGCTCGATCCCGGTCCCCCTCACCGAGCGTGACGGACGGCGGTTGGTGCTCACCGATGCCGGGCAAGCCCTCGCCAATGCGGCGATCGAGGTGGAGACCGCGCTGGCCAGGGCACGGCACACCATTGAGGAGTTCGTCGACCGGCCGGACGCAGCTGTGTCGGTAGCGGCTTTCCACAGCGCGGCCGCGTCATTCTTCCCACTGCTGCTTGCCCAGGCCGGCCCTGGACGCCCGCAGCTCTCGCTCGCCGGCCAGGACGTCGCGCAAGAAGATTTCCCGCGACTGACCCGGGACTACGACCTCGTACTCGCCCACCGTCTCGACCAAGCGCCGCCCTGGCCGACCACGGTCACCGCGAGCACGCTGCTGCGTGAACCACTCGACATCGCGCTGCCGACCGACCACCCCTTGGCCGCCAAGCGACGCCTCACCCCGCGAGACGTCGCGGATCAACCCTGGATCACCGTCGCCGACGGCTTCCCGCTGATGGCCACCGTCGACGCCATCGCGACCGCCGCGAACCGACGGCTCGACATCGTCCATCGCATCAACGAATTCGCGGTGGTCGCCGAGGTCGTAGCCGCCGGAGGCGGCCTGGCCCTGATGCCCCGTTGGACCACTCGCCCACACCCGGCAGTGGTCCTCAGACCGCTCAGCGGCATGCACGCCCGACGCCGTATCGACGTGCTCCACCGCCCTGAACGTGCCGCGCGCCGAGCCGTACAGACGGTGCTCACAGATTTGCACCGTGCGGCCGCGACCATCCAGAGCCGAGACGTCGGCGGCCGGACGACCGCACCTGATCGCTGACATCGGGGCGGTGGAAGTCGCCGACGCGAGTGAGGTGTCGGCGAGGCACATCAGGCTTTCTTCGAGGGCTCGTGTGGGGCGGGGCCGGTCAGTGCGGCCGCGGTCTGGGTCAGGTGCCGGGTCAGTACCTCGGCCGCGGTATCGGCGTCGCGGGCGAGCGCCGCCTCCTCCAGGCGGCGGTGCTCGCCGATGGCGTCCCGGTCGGGGTTCTGGTGCGCCGACCAACGACGAGCCAGTTCACTCGCGGTCCACATCCGGTCGAATGTCTCCAGCAGAACGAGGTTGTCGCACCCCTCCAGCAGGGTGCGGTGGAAGACCCGATGGGCTTCGGACCACGCGCCGCTGTAGTACTCGCCCTCTGCGGGTTCGTATGCGGGGGTGCGGGCCAGACGGTGGTGGGCGGCTCGTACGCGGGCTTCCCAGTCGACGTCGCCGCGCTCCACGGACATGCGCAGCAGGACCGGTTCGATGGTCCGGCGGGCCTCGGTGATCTCCTGCCAGCGGCGGTCCGAGATGACAGGGACGGCGAACCCGCGGTTGGGCAGCCGGTCCGCGAGGCCCTCGCCGACCACTCGTACGAGCGCTTCGCGTACGACGGCCAGGCTCACGCCCTGTTCCTTGGCGAGGTCCTGTGGCTTGAGGGCGTCACCGGGGGCGTGGTCTCCGCGCATGATCGCGTCCCGTAGGTGTGCGTAGACCTGCTCGGAGAGCATCTGCTTCCCCGGCGGCGAGGTCGAGGTGTGGGCCGTCTCGGTCATGCCCTTCAGCATAGACGATCTCAGAGATAATCGATTATTCGTGTTATCGTCGATTCAGCGCTGGAGAGAAACGCCAGCCGTATCCCTGAAAGGACCGATGCGATGAGTGCCAACGATCCCTTTGCCCGCCTCCCCGAGGTGGCCTCGTTCACCGTCACGAGCACCACCGTCACGGACGGCGCCGCCTGGTCGCCCGAGCAGTACTCCGGCCTCTTCGGCGTCCCCGGCGGGAAGGACGTCTCGCCGCACCTGTCCTGGAGCGGCGCCCCGGAAGGCACCAAGAGCTACGCCGTCACCGTCTACGACCCAGATGCCCCCACGGGGTCCGGGTTCTGGCACTGGGCGGTCGCCGACATCCCCGCCACCGTCACCGAGCTCCCCGAGGGCGTCGGCGACGACACCGGCTCGGGCCTGCCCCAGGGCGCCTTTCAGCTGCCGGGCGACACCCGAGCCGCCCGATTCATAGGCGCCGCCCCGCCGGCCGGGCACGGCCCGCACCGCTACTTCGTCGTGGTGCACGCCCTCGGCGTCGAGTCCATCGGCGTCCCGGCCGACGCCACCCCTGCCGTCCTCGGCTTCACCATGACCGGACACATCCTCGGCCGCGCGGTCCTGACCGCCACCGCCGAGACCCTCGCCTGACGGTCAACGTGTCCCGACTCATCGACACCACAGAGACGTATCTCCGCACCACCTTGGAGCTCGAGGAGGAAGGCGCGGTCCCCCTGCGCGTACGCATCGCCGAACGTCTGAACCAGAGCGGCCCTACCGTCAGCCAGACCGTGGCCCGGATGGAGCGCGATGGTCTGCTGCACGTCGCGCTCGACCGGCACCTGGAGTTGACGCCGGAAGGCCGCCGGCTCGCCACGCGCGTGATGCGCAAGCACCGTCTCGCGGAGTGCCTGCTCGTCGAGGTGGTCGGCCTGGAGTGGGAGCAGGTGCACACCGAAGCCTGCCGCTGGGAGCACGTGATGAGCGAGGCCGTGGAGCGACGCGTGTTCCACCTGCTCGACCACCCCACCGAGTCGCCGTACGGCAACCCGATCCCGGGGCTGGAGGAACTCGGCGAGAAGGGACCCGCGGATCCGTTCCCGGACGAAAGCATGGTCGGACTCAGCGACCTCGAGCCAGGGCCGAACGGCGCGAGGGCGGTCGTACGGCGCATAAGGGAGTTGATCCAGACCGATCCCCAACTGATGTACACCCTGCGGCGGGCCGGGGTGCGGCCCGGCGCGGTGGTGAACGTGAGGTCATCGCCCGGCGGCGTACTGGTCGGCAACGGCGGGGAACCCGCCGAGCTCTCCATGCAGACTGCCGCGCACGTCTTCGTGACCAAACGCTGAGTCCGGCCGGGCCCAGGATCACTCGACGAGCGACCCCGGCCCGGCGAACAACCTATTCGGTCACAGCACTAGACACGCGACGCAGGAACTCCCGGCGCCGGCGGCCCGGCGGGGGCCGGCGGCGGGTTCAGTCGCAGAGGCCGCAGCGACTCGCTCCAGCGCAGCAGTTCGTCGAGCATCATCGTGGCCGCGGCCTCCATCTGTTCATCGGCCCGGAAACCCCCCTCACCCAGGTGCTTGAAGACGAACGGTATGGCCACGGACTCGGGAATCGGCATCATCTTGAGCGCCGTCGCGACCTGCTTGAGCACCTGCACGGAGCGCAGGCCGCCCGCGACGCCCCCGTAACTGACGAAGCCGACGGGCTTGTAGAGCCATTCCGCGTACAGGAAGGAAAGGGCGTTCAACAGCGCGGCAGGAGGGCCGGAGTTGTATTCGGGCGTGACGAACACGAAAGCGTCCGCCTCGTCCACCGTCGCGCTCCACCTGCGCGTGTGCTCGTGGGCGTACAGACCCGCACGCGGATGACCGGGTTCGTCGAGGAGCGGCAGGCCGATCTCGGCGAGGTCGACGAGTTCGACGTCGAAGCCCCCGTGCTCCTTCGCCGTCTGGGCCGCCCACTGCCCGACGGGCAGTCCCAGCCGGCCGGGACGGGTGCTTCCGACAACAACGTGCAACTTCGGCATGGTTGAGCCTTTCTGAGGATGTCCTTGTTCGAGTGCGAACAGGCCGAGGGAGCCGACGACCGGTCAGGGCCGGCCGGCCGGCGGAGGGCCGGGAGGCATGGGCGGGGCGGACTTGTTGAGGCCGCTCCAGTGCTCGACGAGCTGTTGCCCGCGCACGCGGTAGGCGTCGTACATGTAGTACGGGTAGAGCGCGCCGCTTCCGCCGGGTTCGGCCTGGGGAAGCAGTGCGGCGATGACGACGATGTCGCCCTCGGCGACGATCAGCGCCGGCGGGATGAGGGGCTCGGCGGGCGGCGGGAGGGGGCCGTTCGGGAATCGGGTGCGCACGAACTCCTCCAGTCCCGCCCGGCCGGGCGGGTAGTGGGACACGTGCTGGAGGTAGTCGGCGGCGACGAACTCCTTGACCGCATCAGGGTTCTGAGCGTCGAAGACGCAGCGGTAGAAGTCCACGACCAGGCGCTTGTTGGCCTCGATGTCCGTCGACGGGGATGACGACACGGTGGTCGTTCGCGTCGGCGTCCCCGGTGCGGGGGGCCGTGGTGGGGCGATCTTGTTGAAGGACGGCCACCGCTCGGTGATCCGGCCGTCGCGGATCCGGTAGGTGGTGAACGCGTAGTGGTCGAAGGTGGTGCCGGGGGCGTCCGGGTCCGGTTGCGGCAGGTAGTGGCAGACACAGACCAGGTCGTTCTCCCCGATGACGAACACCGGGTCCCGCAACTCGGAGGCATCGGCCACACCCTGGTCCGCCGTCGGTCCGTGGTCGAACTCGCGACGTAGGAGCTCGGCGAACGCCTGCGCTCCGTCAGGGGCGTCGGCACCGTGCTGCACCAGGTCCGGGGCGACGTAGTCGGTGATCGCGTCGGAGTTTCTCGCGCCGAAGACATCGGTGAGGAACCGGCCGACCAGAAGCTTGTTGATGCGTGGCTGTTGCTCGAGTGATGTAGCCATACGAGCAACTAAACTGTACCGTACAGTTCAAGTCAACCTGAGCCTCGACACTTCCCCCGCGAGCGGGAGTGTCCTAGAAGTTGACTCATCTGTTCGGAAATACAGGACGCCGGCAAGCGTCCTGCGGAGAAGGGGACCTCATGACTTTTCTGGATGCCGACGTCTGGCAGGAGCGGATCTTCTCGGGAGAGTGGACCAAGGCGACCGGGGAGTCGTACGACTCCACCGAGCCGGCGACCGGCAAGACACTGGGCCGAGTCGCCGCCGCCACGCCCTACGACCTGGAGCGCGCGGTGGAGCGTGCCGTGCAGGCTCAGCGCGAGTGGGCGGCGCGGCCCTACATCGAGCGCGCCCAGGTGCTGCGGCGGGCGGCGCGCCTGTTCGAGGAGCACCACGCCGAGATCGCGGAATGGATCGTGCGGGAGTCCGGTGCCCTGAGGCCGTTCGCCGACTTCCAGACCTCCAACGGAGCGGCCGAGGAGTGCTACGAGGCCGCGGCGCTGGCGGCCGCTCCGTACGGAGAGGTACTGCGGTCCATCGAGGACCGGCTGTCGTTGTCGCGGCGACGCCCGGTGGGCGTGGTCGGCGTGATCTCCCCGTTCAACGCGCCGATGGTGCTGGCCATGCGCGCCGTCGCCCCCGCCCTGGCGCTGGGCAACGCCGTCGTCCTCAAGCCCGACCCGCGCACCGCCATCTGCGGCGGCGTCGCCATAGCCCGCGTCTTCGAAGAGGCAGGCCTGCCCGCCGGCGTGCTGCACATGCTGCCCGGCGGCGCCGACGTCGGTGCCGCGCTGGTGGACCACTCGCGCGTGCCCGTCATCGCGTTCACCGGCTCCACACGGGCCGGAAAGGCGATCGCCACCGCGGCGGCACAGCGGTTGAAGCGCGTGCACCTGGAGCTCGGCGGCAACTCGGCGCTGATCGTCCTCGACGACGCGGACCTGGAGAAGGCCGTCTCGGCCGGCGCGTTCGGCTCGTTCCACCACGCCGGGCAGGTGTGCATGGCCTCCAGCCGCCACCTGGTGCACGCCTCGATCGCCGGGGAGTACGCCGACCTGCTGGCCCAGCACGCGAACGCCGCCCCGGTCGGGGACCCGGCCACCGGGCAGGTCGCGTTGGGCCCGATGATCGACGACCGGCAACTGCAGGCGGCCCACGCCATCGTCACCGACAGCGTGGCGTCCGGTGCGCGGCTGGCGGCCGGCGGCACTTACGAGGGCTTGTTCTACCGACCGACGGTCCTTGCCGACGTACCGCTGGAAGCCCGTGCCTACACGGAGGAGATCTTCGGTCCGGTCGCCCCGGTCGTGCCCTTCCAGGACCTCGACGAAGCCGTCCGGCTGGCCACCGACACCGAGTACGGACTGTCGCTGGGCATCCTGACCCGGGACGTGGCCAAGGGTCTGGCGCTGGCCGACCGTATCCCCACCGGGCTCGTCCACATCAACGACCAGACCGTGAACGACGAGGCGACCGTCCCGTTCGGCGGTGTCGGCGAGTCCGGCAACGGCTCCCGGCACGGAGGGAGTGTCGCCAACCTCGAAGCCTTCACCGAACAGCAGTGGGTCACCGTCCGCGGCGAGATACCCGACTACCCCTTCTGACCCCGCTCCGGTCTCCGTCCCGGCACCCCACCCCCGTTCCACCCGCACCTGGAGCATCCCGATGACACCTCCCTCGCGGCCGGGCCCGTCCCTGCCCGATCCCATGACGATCGCGCCGCGCCCCACCGCACACCCGCCGACTCCACGGCTCCGCCAAGACGCCGCCGACTGGGCGCCCGGCAACAAGTTCCTGGAAGGCCCGTTCACCCCCTGGACGGAGGAGAGCAGCGCGTACGACCTGGACGTGGACGGCGAGATCCCGGGCGACCTCGCCGGGGCGCTGTTCCGCATCTCCTCCAACCCCCGCTTCACACCGCGCGATCCCGACCGCTACCACTGGTGGGAGGGCGACGGCATGGTCTGCGGGATCTACCTGCGCGACGGGCGCGCCGCCTACCGCACCCGCTGGGTGCTGACGGACTCCATGAAGTTCGAGGTCGAGCAGGGCGAGGCGGTCTACGGCGGCTTCGCCAACGGCGGGAGTACGGCGCCCCTCCCCCAGGGCGCGCCACCCGCGAAGAATGTCGCCAACACCAACGTCGGCATCTTCGACGACCACCTGCTGGTCTACTTCGAAGGCGGCCTGCCGTACTCGATGCACCCCGAGACCCTGGAGACGTACGGCACCCACGACTTCCACGGTGGCATCGACGTCCTGTGCACCGCCCACTACAAGATCGACCCCGATAGCGGCGACATGCTCTTCTTCGCCGCCACCGGACCGACCATCACTTGGTACCGGGCGGACGTGAAGACCGGGCACGTAGTCGACAGCCACAGCTTCGACATCAAGGTGCCGGTGCTGATGCACGACTTCGCCGTCAGCGACAACTACGCGATCTTCTTCGTCACACCGGCCCAGTTCCGCCTCGACCACATCATGCGGGGCGAGCCGGGCGTGGTCTGGGACGAGGCGTCACTGCCGCACGGCGTGCAGATCGTGCTCATGAACAGGCGCACACACGCCGTCAGTTGGCACGAGGTGGGCGGCCAGTGGGCCAACTCCCATTTCTACAACGCCTACGAGGAGAACGGCCACGTCGTCATCGACGGGCACCGCATCACCCGCCTGGGCACGCCGGCCGACCGGCTGGAGACTCCGGTGACGTCCCACTCCTGGTTCCCGCCCTCGCTCCCCCACCGCTGGCGCGTGGACCTGGCGACCGGCCGGGCGACGGAGGAGATGGTCGGCGGCGTCGCCGGAGAGTTCCCGAGGATCAACGACGCCTACACCGGCCGCCCCCACCGCTACGGATACTTCGTCACCACCCGCTACCTGGCCGACGACACCATGAGCGACGGTCTCGCCAAACACGACCACCTGCGCGACTGCACCACGGTCGTCGAAGGACCGGACCACCTCACCAACCCCGGCGAGCCGGTCTTCGTCGCCCGCGAGAACGCCACCGCCGAGGACGACGGCTACCTCCTCACCCTGTGGTGGAACCGCGAGACCGGCCTGAGCGAACTCCTCATCCACGATGCCGCCGACCTGCGACGGATCCCGCTGGCCCGGGTGAAACTGCCCAGCCGCGTGCCCTACGGCTTCCACGGCAACTGGGCCGACCAGACCACCCTCGATCAGGCCGTGGCCGCCCGCGGCGACGCGAACTGACCTGCCTACCGCACTGCGCGTTTCATGTTCTGAAAGGAGAAGTCCATGGCTATCACCGGCCTGGGACACACCGGTTTCTGGGTGGACGACCTGGAGACGATGCGTGACTTCTACACCCGTGTCATGGGGTTGACCGTGACCGACGAGGACACGGAGCTCGGCATCGTGTTCTTCTCCTCGCGGCCCGACGAGGAGCACCACGAGTTCGTGCTCCAGCGGGGCCGGACCGCACCGCCGGGGTCCAAGCTGACCCACCAGGTGTCGTGGCGGGTCGACTCGCTGGAGACGATCATCGACTTCCACCATCGGTTCCGTGCCGAAGGCATCGAGGTGCAACAGGAGGTCACGCACGGCAACGCCATCGGCATCTACTTCTTCGATCCCGAGGGCAACCGCAACGAGGTCTATCTGCGGATCGACCGCGACGTGCGTCAGCCGTTCCGCAAGACCATCGATCTCGACCAGGATCCCGCCGCCGTGCTCGCCGAAGCCGAGCGCCTTCTCGCCGACGGTGGCGCCGCCTACCAGCCGGTTCAGTGACGGTGGCGTCCTCGGGACGTCGCGGGCTCCGAGATCCCGGAGCGCAGCCGCAGGTCCTTGTCGTCGGGGCGGGACCCGTCGGACTCGCCGCGGCGCATCTCCTGGGTTCTGCCGGCGTCCGCGTTCTGCTCGTCGAGCGGAACACGGACGTCGGCGACGACGCCAGGGCGACCGACCTCGACGCCGAGTGCCTGCGCATGTTGCGGCGCGCCGGCGTGGACGTGGCGATCCACCTGGAACGCGTGCTCCTCGCCGAACTGGTACGGCTTCCCACCGTCGATACCCGTTTCGGCACCCGCTTGTTCTCCCTGCAGCAGTACGCCGACCATGTCTGCGCCTGGCTCGGACCGGCCCTCGGCGGGGAAGCTGCGACAGCCCTCGACGTGCCGTATGTCCTGGGCTGCGACGGTAGCCGGAGCACGGTGCGTGAGCTTCTGGGAATCCCCATGCAGGGCCACAGCTTTCCCGACGTCCGGCTGGTGGTCGACACGCTCGACGACCCCGGCGACCAGCTCTACGCCATGCATCACGAAGACCCGCGCCACCCCGCCGTCGTGGTGCCGGGCAGCGGCGGCCGGTGCCGGTACGAGTTCCGGCTGCCGCGCGGAGAATGCGCTCCCGGGTCGTCTCCGCCCTTCACTCTGGTGCGCGAACTGCTGCGCCCGTACCGCGAGATCACGGTCGCCCAAGTGGACCGTGTCGTGGTGTCCACTTCTCACGCACTGCTCGCAGACCGACTGCGTGAAGGACGCTGCTTCCTGCTCGGCGATGCCGCGCACCTGATGCCGTCCTTCGCCGGCCAGGGACTCGGCTCCGGACTCCAGGACGCCGCCAACCTGTACTGGAAGCTGGCCGAGGTGCTGACAGGGCGTGGTGGAGACCCGCTGCTGGACACCTACGACGCGGAACGCAGGCCGTACCTACGGGCTGCGGTCGAGCGATCCGCCCGGCTCGGCGGCATCGTGATGACCACCGGCACGGCACGCGCCCGCTTGCGCGACCTGTGCGTGCGTACGGCCTTACGAACCTCTTGGGGACGACGCTGCTTCGGAAAGACGCGCTACCGCCCGGATGCACCTCTCCCGACCGGCGCTTTCGTCCCATCGCTGCGCGATCACACCGATCCGCTGGTGGGTACGGAACTGCCCCGGGCTCAGGTCCTGCACGGCACCGCACGCCGGATCGCTCGGCTCGACGATGTCCTCGGTCCCGGCTGGAGCCTGCTCGGAATAGGTGTGTCGGAGGACGACTGGGCAACCGTCGAGGAAGCGAGGCTGCCGGCGGATCGGCGCGCGGACGTGGCCGTCGACGGCCGTGCGCCGAGGGACCACCCCGGGCGCATCAGAATCGTCGCTGCGGACGGCCTCGCCGATGCCCTGTTCGCCGAGTTCAGCGAACACTTCATCCTGGTCCGGCCGGACCGGCTGGTGGCCGCGGTCTTCGACGCCGACGACGCCGAACGCGTTGCGCTGCACCTGGAGCGCTTCGTTTTTCCAGCCCCCTCCAATCTCGTTGAAACGCCTGCGACTTCGACTGCGGCGCAGACCCTCACCGCCGCTTCGTCCCCTCCCTCAGGAGAACTGTCATGAAACTGAGTACGGTCCGTCTGCCCTCTCCCGATTCCGACGTGCTGCTTACTGCTGCTGCCCGCCACGACGGCGACGAACTGGTCCTGCTGCCGTACGAGGACATCGGAGCCCTGCTGGCGAGCGGTGAGGACTGGCACCATCGCGCCGCAGCGGCCGACGGCAAGCGGATGCCACTGGAAGGGGCGTCCTTCGCTCCCGTCGTCCCGCATCCCAACAAGATCGTGTGCCTGGGCCTGAACTACGCCACGCACATCAAGGAGATGGGCCGCCCCACTCCGACGCACCCCACACTCTTCGCCAAGTACGACGGGTCGTTGGTCGGTGCCCACGACGATGTCCACATGCCGTCCGTCAGCGACGACCTCGACTGGGAGGCGGAGCTCGGTGTCGTGATCGGCCGGCGAGCCAGGCACGTCACCAGGGACGATGCGCTCGCCTACGTGGGCGGCTACACCGTCGTCAACGACGTGACCGTACGGGATTGGCAGCATCGCACCCGGGAGTTCCTCTCCGGGAAGACGTTCGAGGCGACGACCCCGGTCGGTCCGGCGCTCGTGACTCCGGACGAACTCCCCCCGGGTGCCTCGGGGTTGACCATCGGATGCAGCGTGGACGGCCACACCATGCAGAAGTCCAATACGTCCGACCTGCTCTTCGACGTTGCCGCGATCATCGCCTATGTCAGCACCATCATCACTCTGGAGCCCGGTGATCTGATAGCCACCGGCACACCGGGCGGAGTAGGGGCAGGACGCGACCCCAAGGTGTTCCTGCGACCCGGACAGGAGCTGGTCACGTTCGTCGAGAGCGTGGGCGAGCTGCGCAACACCGTCGTCAAGGACCGGGTTTGACCTGAGAGTTCGCGGCGTGCCTGTTACCGGTTGGCCGCGAGGAAGTCCTCCAGGAGCTCGACAAACTGCTCCGGCCGCTCCTCGGCCGGGTAGTGGCCGCAGTCGTCGAGGACGACGCCCGTGACGTCGTCGGCGGCCAGCCGCATCGTCTGGGCGGCACTCTCGCCGCTCCACAGCGCGCCGCCGACGGCGAGCACCGGCAGGGTCAGCCGGGTCCTGCCGCGCTGCTCGTTCTGCGCGATCGTCTCGTCCAGCGCCCGGTAGTACGCGAAGCTCGCCCGCAGCGCGCGGGGATCCGCGGTGATCGCGTCGACGTAGGCGTCGACGGCGTACGCGGGGATCGCGGTCGGTGTGGCGGCCTTGGTGGCGAACTGCCAGCCGAAGAAGAGCCGTTCCCGTCCCCGGACCAGTTCCTCGTTGAGGTCGGTGAGCCGGTTGAAGCCGAACTGCCAGAGCCTCAGGTTGGCCGCGGCCGGGCCGAAGAACGGCGGGGACGGCGTGAGACCGGGGATCACCGCTTCGACGATGGCGAGCCGGCCCACCCGCTCGGGGTGATCGGCGGCGAGGGCGTACGAGGTCCACGTACCGATGTCGTGGCCGACCACGTCGAACCGGTCGTGCCCGAGCGCGGCCATCAACGCGACCAGATCGGCGGCCAGCGTGCCGGCGTCGTACCCGTCGTCGGGCTTGTCGGAGAGCCCGGCCCCGCGCGAGTCGACGGCGACGACGGTGTGCCGGCGGGCGAGCGCGGGCATCACCTCCCGCCAGGCGTACCAGGTCTGGGGCCATCCGCCGACCAGCAGCAGCGCCGGGCCGTCCCCACCGGTGACCGCGTGCAGCCGCAGTCCGTTCAGCTCCACGTGCCGGCTGGTGAAGACGTCGAGGAATCCGTCGGGCAGTCGCAGCGAACTCAAGTTGGTCATGCCAGGGACCATACCCATCTTTGAACGATCGGTACAAGATGTGTAGAGTGAAGGACCATGGCAGGCCGCAAGCAGTTCGACGTGGACGAGGCGCTACGACGTGCGATGCACGTCTTCTGGCGCTGGGGTTATTCGGAGGCCTCGATCGATCGCCTGACCGAGGGCACGGGCCTGGGCCGGGGCTCGCTCTACGGCACCTTCGGCGACAAGAGCGCCCTCTTCCGCAAAAGCCTCCAACGGTACGCGCAGACCTACCACCCGCAGTACGAGCAGGCGCTGTCCGGCCCTCACTCGAGCCCGAGCGCCGTTGTGGCCGCCTACCTGCAAGTCGCCCTGAACCGCATCGCCGACCCGACGGTCCCGGACGGCTGCCTGCTCACGGTGTCGGCAACGCAGATCCCGGCGCTCGACGCGGAGGGCCAGGCGATGGTCCGTGCCATGATCGACGGTTTGCGGGCGATGCTGGAGCAGGCATTGCTGGCGGCGGGGGCCGGCGAACAGCAGGCGGCAGAACTGGCGTTGTGCACGCTGGCGACGAACAAATCCCTGGCGGTGCTGAGCCGCGCCGGCTTCTCGGGCGAAGACCTGGCAACCGTCGCGGCAGTCGCCGCCAAGAACGCCGACGCTCTACCGAATCGACCGACCGAACCGTCCGGGCCGCGATAGCCGGGAACGGCTCAATCGACCTGAGCCCGCCTCCTAACGTCGTCCACGATCCACGGCCGAGTCGTCGGACGCACCCGAACTGTCAGACCGTCACACCAGTCACACCCGACCAGGACCGTTCAACAAGATCCTCTTACGGGCTCCAAAGCGGGCTGGAGACGCCTGCACGCTAAGGTGTCCCCTATGTCAGGATCAGCGTCCCCCAGCTATCGCGAACGCAACTCCACGGCCGACCGGGCCCTGGACATCCTGATGATGTTCGACGACACCCACCTCGTCATCTCCGGCAGCGCCGTCGCCGAGCGCATGGGCGTCGCCCGTTCGACCGCCTACCGATACCTACAGTCCCTGGTGAGCAGCAGGTTCCTCGAGGAGGCACCGGGTGGCGGCTTCCGGCTCGGGCTGCGTGTCCTGGAGATCGGCCGGCTGGCCCGGCGCAGCTACGGACTCTCCGACATCGCCGTTCCAGTGATGACCGAACTGTCCGCGGACGTGTCCGAGACGGTGCTGTTGACCCGTCGTTCCGGGGAACTGGTCGTCTGCGTCGACCGTGCGGAGGCCGCCACACGGGCAGTACGCATCTCCTACGAGCGTGGCAGCACGCTCCCGCTCAACGCCGGCGCCTCCGCGCTCGTCCTGCTGGCCTGGATCCCGCAGGACGAGGCGCGCCGACTGCTGGAAGCAGCCGAGCTGAGGCGCTTCACACCGGCCACACTCACCGACGTGGACACCCTCATGGACCGGCTCGCGCACATCCGTCGCGCCGGGTATTCCGTCACCCGCGGTGAGTTCGACCCCGATGTGACAGGCGTGGCGGCACCGATCCGTGACGCCGAACAGCGAGTGGTCGCCGCCGTGAGCGTCGCCGCGCTCGCCTCCAGGGTGTTTCCCGAGGCGGAGGCAGAGCTGGCTCAGAAGGTGCTGGCCACGGCCGGGAAGATCACTGACCGCCTGACCGTCGTCGGAGGGTGAGAGCGACACTCCGACGCTCTCAGCCTCCGCTCGCGCGAATGATGGACATGCCGTTCAGGAAATAGGCTGCATGGACGCTGCCTCCGAGCGACCGGCACTGCGACGGCGTCCCGCCACGCTGGAAACCCACCCCAGGAAGAAGCTGCCGGGAACGGCGATGAGGGCCGGACCGATCTGGTCGAGCCGTGTGAAATCGACACCGGGGAAGAGCGCTGCGGGGATTCCGGAAAACGAGGGCGACATCATGTACAGGAACACCGTGAGACCTGTCCCTCCGTACAGGGTCCACAGCAGCCCGGTGCGGTTGTAACCCTTCCAGAAGAAGCTGTACAGAAGAGCTGGAGCCACGGCAGATGCGGCTATCGCGGCACTGACCGCGCCCAGAAATACCGCAGAGTGCCCCTGCCACATCACGGCGATCACAATTCCAGCGGTGCCGAAGGCGAAGACGCTGGCGCGAGCCGCCAGTATTTCCTTCCCGGAATGCCCCTCGTCGTCTTTCCCGACATTGCCGTAGATGTCCTTGGCGATCGCACCGGCCGCGGCGACCGTACTTCCACCGACGACAGCAAGCACACTGAGGAAAACCGCGCAGGCGACCGCGGTGAACAGCGTGCGCCCACCGTCCAAGTTGTGCGCCAGGAGCATCAGGGCACCGTCTCCCTCTCCGTTCCCGGACGCGATCCTTCCTGTACCCACCAGGGCGGAAGCCCCCATGCCGACAATGACGATGGCCACGGAGAACAGGGCGATGAGAAACGTCGCGTACTTGACTGAGCGTCGCGCGGCAGCAGGATCTTTTGCACCGTGAATTCTGACTATGACATGCGGCATACATGCGCTGCCCAGGATGAGGATGAATCGCTCCCCAAGCCAATTGAGATGCGCCGACGTTCCCGTCCCGTTCATCGTGCCCGAGCTGAAATAGCTACCGGGCTTGGCGCTGCCGGAGTCGGCCTGCGAAAGGAGAGACCCGAGGTTCCCGTGGAACTTGGCGACCACCGCGAGAGCGGTGACTGCCATGGCCAGGAGAACCACGACTGCGGCGAGTACCTGTACGGCTGTGAGTCCCTTGATGCCGCTCAACATCACACAGGTCACCATCAAGCCACCGATGACCACAATGCAGACCTGCTGCGCTCCCGTGCCCGCGAACCCGAGCAGGTCCGCGGTCACGCTGCCCGCCGCGATGAGCTGCACGACCAGAAAGGGGCCGGCGATGGCCAGCGTGGTCACGGCCGCAGCAATTCGCGGTGCGGGCCCCGGGGCCTGAACCGAGAAGATGTCTCCGAGAGTCTGGGCGTTACGCAGCCGGATGGGCCTGGCCAGCACGATGAGCAGCCCGAAGGACAGAAGGACGTTCGTGGCATCCATCATTCCGTCGAACCCGAACGTTGCCACCGTCGCGGTGCTGTTCAGCAGCAACGGCGCCGACACGAAACTTCCTGCTATCGCCAGTCCACCCACGAGCGGCGAGCGTTTTCCACCTCCGACATAAAATTCCTTGGGAGTATCAGCATCAAGACCAGAAAAGACCGAAAGGAAAAGGACGATCGCGATGAACAACAGAAAGACGACTATGATGGGAGAGTTTTCCCGAAGGTCTGCCGCCAGAACGAAATCCAGACTGTTCACCATGTCGATTCCTCGCGTCTGCTTCTTCTGTCCAGGTGATGCAGGGTGGCCAGAAGGGTCGCCACCTGCGCCAGACACAGGAGGATCCCCAAGGGAATGCCCGATGTACCGAAAGCGCGGATACTCGACAGACTCCTGGACGTACCAAAAATGATCTCAATCGCGAGGAGTGCGATGTTGGGAGCTAGGTATCTGGTCTCCAGGTGCCGCCTTTTGCGAGGAACGCCGTGCCCGCCGGATGAGTGTTTCGGTCCTGAGTTTTCCTGCGCTGGCTGCAGGTAGAAGCCTTCTTGCATGGGATATCTCCACGCGGAGGTATGGCGAGCACGGCCGGCGGCAGACGCCCAGGGAGCGGCGTTGCGCCCACAGTGTCCGCTCAGACTGCTGGTGCGAGCGATGACGATACCCCCAAAACGCGAACCTGTCCTCATAGTCGCGACCACTGTTCTACTCTGCGAGACAACGGGGAATCTTGGGGCGCGGAACCCTCGTGCCCCTCGACGTGTGGGGCACAGGTGCGGTTCGTTGGCGGGCCTCGCGGCCACCGATACATACTTGAAGGGATGCTGCGGCGTCTGCCGCAGGTGAGGTGGCCCATGGCGAACCTGAGCGAGCGGGGCGCGGCCGGCGAGCTGCTGGGGTACACGGTCGCGGAGGTTTGCGGGCGACCGATCACGCCGCTGCTCGAACCGGTCGGACATCTCACGCGCCACCGACTGCTGCACCAACTCCGCATCCTGAGCCGGTACTTACTGGTCCGCGAGTTCGCTCCACCCACCCCACACTGACCAGCGTCACCAGCAACCGGTGAACACTGCCCGGAGACAGCCCCACGAACTTCGCCAACTCCACTGTCCCCAACGGGTACGGATGCTCAGTCAGCGCCGTCATGATATGAGCCGCCCGCTGCACCGCCCGCACATGCCCAATATCCCGGCCCTCGCCGGGCGAACCATGGGCTAAACCCCCTCACCGCTCTCGGCGAGCTGGTGGGCCACGACCACCGGAGTCGCGGTGGCGCCGAGCACGCCCTGTGGTCCAGCGTGGGCGCGAGTCTGATCATGGGAGTGGCGGTGACCGGCATGCACTACATCGGCATGACCGTCCTCATGGTCATGCTCGCCGGCCCACTCGCCGTCCTCCTGTTCGCCAGCACCATCGTCATGTTCGACCCCGACATGATGATCACTGACGACGAACGGGACCGGTCGACCCCGTCACCGCGAGGGATCAGCGGGGTTCCTGACCCGAGTCGGCCGCGGGAAGGACCAGGCGGAAGGTGCAGCCGTGGCCAGGGACGGCGTCGAGTTCGAGGCGGCCGCAGTGGCCCTCGGCGATGGTCGCGGCGATGGCCAGGCCGAGGCCGCTGCCGCCGTGGATGCGGGAGCGGGCAGGGTCGGCGCGGTAGAAGCGCTCGAAGACGAGCTCGGCATCGACGGGTTCGAGGCCGGGCCCCTCGTCCGCCACCTCGATCACGCTGATCGGCAGGCCTTCTGGCAGCGGCGGCGAAACAGCCGTACGTCCGGGTCGGTCCGTGCCTCCGGTTCCGGGACCCGCCTCGGTGGTGCCGACGCGAACCTGAACGCGCGTCCCCGGCGGGGTGTGGGTACGGGCGTTGGACAGCAGGTTCTCCAAGATCTGGCGCAATCGGTGCGGGTCGCCGGCCGTCTCCGCGAGGTCGAGTTCCTCATCTCCAGTGGGATCAGCCGGAGTTCGCAGCGGGCCGAGGGTGAGGGGGTGGGACTGACTGTTGACAGCGGCGGAACTGACGGCGTCCGCCGCCAGGGACAGCAGGTCGACCGGCTCCCTGCGGTAGGAAGGTTCTTTGTCCAGGGTCGCCAGCAGCTGGAGGTCGTCGACGAGCAGGCTCATGCGTTCAGCGTTCTGCGCGATGAACCGGTTGGCCTCGTCCCGTTCGAGGCCCGAGCGCGGTTCGGGGCGGAGGCCGAGTTGGGCGTAGCCCTGGATCGCGGTGAGCGGAGTGCGCAGTTCGTGCCCGGCGTCGGCGACGAACCGGCGAAGGCGGGCTTCCGAAGCCTCGCGGGCCAGCAGTGCCTTCTGCAGGCGGTCGAGCATGGAGTTCAGGACGCGTCCGAGTCGTCCGACCTCGGTCCGCGCATCGGTGTCCGCCAATCGCAGGTCGAGGCGGCCCGCGGTGATGTCCTGAGCCGTCCGTTCCATTCTGGTCAGGGGCAGGAGTCCCAGCCGAACCACCCACCGGCCCAGGGCGATCAGGGCGAGGATCGTCACCGCGAGCAGCACGGCGTCCAGCCACAGGAGCTTCGATGTGGCGCCGTCGACGGTGTCGAGCGGAAGAGCGACCACCGCGCTCATGCCGTCCGGACCGGGGTTCAGCAGCACCCGCCAACGACCGTCACCACTGACGGCGGGCACGGTATCGGGGTGCCCGTCCTGCAGCCCGAGGTTCTTCGCGCGATCGGCCAACCGGGGTCCGGGCTTTGTCTCGGAGCCCAGGGCATTGTGGAGACGGCGCCCGGAGGAGTCGTAGAAGTAGATGCGGAAGTCCGAGGGAAGTACGTCCTGTCGTTCGCCCGGGTCCGGGAGCTTGTCCTTGAGCGCGTCGTCGTAGGCGGGAGCCGGTGGATGGAACTCGACGAGCTGCTCGTCGACACGGTCCAGCAGCCAGGTGCGAAGCAGCGCATAGCCCATCACCTGGGAGGTCAGGACTGCCGCGGTGGCAAGCAGGGTGGCGCCGAGGATGAGTCGCCGTCGCACCGACCTGGGCGGCCGGGGCAGGTACCGGGTCACTGGTCCGCCGTACCCCCTTGGTCGCGGGGAAGCCTCAGGCAGTAGCCGACGCCCCGCACGGTGTGGATCAGTGGGGGTTCGAAACAATCGATCTTCCTGCGCAGATACCGCACGTACGTTTCGATGATCCGGGAGTCGCCCGCGAAGTCGAAACCCCAGACGTGGTCGAGGATCTGGACCTTGCTCAGCACCTGGCCCGCGTTCGACAGGAGGTAGGCCAGAAGCTTGAACTCGGTTGGCGACAGGGCGATGTACTGCCCCGCGCGGTACACCTCGTGGGCGCCCTCGTCGAGTTCGAGGTCGGCATGGCGCAGAACGCTCTCCACCGCCTGCCATTCGGTGGGCGGCGTCGTGCGCCGCAGGATGGCCTCGATGCGCAGCAGTACCTCCTCGATGCTGAAGGGTTTGGCCACGTAGTCGTCCCCGCCCGCGCTGAGGCCGGTGATGCGGTCGTCGGTGCCGGTGCGGGCGGTCAGGAACAGGATCGGACAGTCGTTCCCTGCCGCCCGCAGCCTGCGGGTCACCTCGAAGCCGTCCAGGTCGGGCAGCATCACATCCAGCAACACCAGATGAGGGTCCAGGCGTTGGATCTCCAGGAGGGCCGCCCGCCCGGTATCGGCGCTGCTCACCTCGTATCCGGTCAGGCGAAGCGTTGCCTCCAGCAGGGTGCGGATGCTGGGTTCGTCCTCGACCACGAGGAGCCGACGTCGCGGTCGCGCGGCTGTGGGCTGCTCGGTCATGCGTCTGCTGGTCCCCGTTCTGCCGTATCGCGAACGTCGCTCGGGCGTCTGCTACTTGGCGGCACAGTCGTAGAGCACGGTGCTTCCTCCGAGCCCCATCGCACCGCCGGCGGTGTTCTGTGAAGACGTTTCGGTGGTGCCGCCGTATGCCGACGCCGGAACCTTGGTGCAGTGGTCGGCGATCCAGTCGGAGCGCTGCTTGGTGTATCCGCCGGCCAGGCCCGGCATGCCGCCGCCGCTCGTGTCGGAGCCCAGGATGTAGCGTAGTTCGCCGTTCTTGGTCCACTTCTCCAGCTGAGCCACCGACGGCGCGTTGTCGCTGTTGGTGAAGCCGCCCATGCCGATCACGGTCTCGTCGGTGCCCAGGATGAACGTGCTGGCGGACATGGCACCGCCTTCGACGGCGAGCTTGATGCGGGCGTCGGGCGACTGCTTGACGGCGTACTGGAGGATCTTGCGCTGATCGGCGGTGAGTCCCGCGTCTCCGAAGCCACCGCGCCCCGCAGGGGCCCCGCCCGAACCGGCCCCCGGGAAGGACGGTGCACCACTGCTGCCGTTCGAACCCGACCCCCCGGGCGCACTGGGCATACCGTTCGCACCTCCGGTGGGCATGCCGGACGGCATTCCGCCGGTCGAGGGTTCACCGGTCTGTCCCGAAGGGGCGCCACCGCCGGGGAAGCCCGGCATGTTCGACGGCATCCCGGAGGGCATGCCCGAGGGAAGGTCTCCACTGTTCGAACCCTGCCGGGGCATGCCACCGCCACCACCCATTCCGAACGTCATCGGACCGGCCGTCGGGTTGGAACCCCCCATGCCGGTCGAGCCGGGTACGGTCACCGCCCACGCTCCCGGCGCCACCAGAACCGATGCGACCGCGGCACAGCCGGCGACCGTCAGCAGTCGGCCACGGCGCCGTGACAGCACCAGCAGGACGACCGCCGTACAACCGACCAGCAGTACGGGCCACACCAGCCAGCCGTTCCAGTCGGGCTCGCGGCGGACCAGCACCACGGCCCAGGCCACGCTCACCACGACCGCGGCGACGCCCACTTGAGGCGCCCACCGCAGACCGGCACGGTGGGCACGCATGAGGGCGGCCACCAGCCCGCCGCACAACGCGGCGATCGCCGGGGCCAGTTGAGTGGTGTAGTACGGGTGGAAGATTCCCTTCTGGGTCGAGAACACGGCCGCGCAGACCACCAGCCACGTCCCCCACAGCAGCCAGCCGGAAGCGGGCAGCACCATGGAGTCGGACAGCCTGCCACGCCGGCGCAGTGCCGCGCAGGCGACCGCCACCGCGAGAGCCAGCGCGCTGACCGGCAGCAACCAGCTGATCTGACCGCCCACTTGGTCGGCGAACAGACGGGTCAGGCCCGCTTGGCCGCCGAATCCACCGGCGAATCCACCGCCTGACCCGCCGCCCATCCCCTGCGGCATTCCGTCGCTGGAGCCGAAGACCCGGCCCAGCCCGTTGTAGCCGATCACCAGATCCCAGGCCGAGCCGTCCTTGCTGCCGCCGATGTACGGTCGGTCGCCGGGCCACAGGGCCACCATGGCGACCCACCACAGAGAGGACGCCGCCAGGATGGCCCCCGCGCCCAACAGACGCCGCACTCGCGGTATCCAGGCGCCGCTTCCTCCCACGAGCCAGGCGACGGCGAACGCGGGAACGACCATCCAGGCGGCGAGCATTTTGGTGAGGAACCCACACCCGATCAGAAACCCGCTCGCGCACAGCCACCAGGTCGCGGCCCGGCCCTCGGCCTGCAACGCACGGGTGAGCGCGTACGCCGCCGACACCAGCAGGAGCACCAGCAGCGTGTCCGGGTTGTTGTCCCGGTTGATGGCCACGGTGATCGGCGTCAGCGTGAGCACCAGAGCCGCGACCAGCGCGGCCGCCTCCCCCGCCCAGCGGCGCACGGTGCGATGCAGCACCAGCACCCCGGCCACGCCTTCGAGCATCTGCGGCAGGATCAGCGCCCAGCCGTGCAACCCGAAGATCTTGCTGCTGACCACCTGCGGCCACAGCGCGGCCGGCGGCTTGTCGACCGTGATCACGCCCGCCGGGTCGAAGGAGCCGAAGAGGAAGTTGGTCCAGTTCTTTCCCATCGACTTCACGGCCGCCGAGTAGTAGCTGTTGCCCCAGCCCAGGGAGCCCAGTGCCCAGCCGTACAGGACGGCCGCCAGCACGAGGACGGCTCCGAGCGCCGCGGGTGCCGCCCAGGCGGGGAGCGCGCGGACGGACGTACTCGCGCTCGTACGCGGCCCGTCGTGTACCGATGCCGGCGGTGCGGGCCTGATGTGCGCGTGGTTGCTCATGTCGGGATTCGCTCTCATCAACGGATACGGCTACGGCTACGGGGGTCGGCGAAGACGGCCAGGCGCAGCACGGCGAAGCGCACGCAGGTGACCGCGACGGACGCCGTGGTGAGGACCGCGGTCTCCGCGGCCGGTGAGGCACCGGGGTCGAGCCACTTGAACCACAGCACCGCCGCGGAGGTGACCACGTAGCCGAGCACGAACAGCCCTCCGGCACCGAGGTGCGCACGTGCGGGCGGGACGGTGGAGTGCCGGAAGGTGAGGCGTCGGTTCGCCTCGGTGTTGAGGACGGTGAGGATGAACAGCGAGATCAGGTTGGCGACGGCCGGAGACCACCAACCGCGCAACAGCCAGTACAGCAGGGCCTGTCCGAGCGTGGAGACGATGCCGATCGCGACGAAACAGCCGACCTCCCACGACAGCGCACCACGCCCCGTGGAGGGTGCGAGGACGGCGTCCGGGTGTTCGGCGGCCGGCTCGGGACGCGGCACCAATTCGACCCGGGCGTCACCGGACGCCTTGAGCCGCGCCATGCGCCACAGGCCCCGCAGGTCCTCCCTTGCGGTGCTCGCCACGTCCACGCGGGTGTCGACGTCCTCGACCCAGTCGACCGGGACCTCATGGATCCGCAGCCCGTTGTGTTCGGCGAGCAGGAGCAGCTCCGTGTCGAAGAACCACGCGCTGTCGCTGGTCACTTCCAGCAGCGGCCGAAGGACTTCCGTCCGTGCCGCCTTGAATCCGCACTGCGCGTCGGTGAAGCGGACCCCGTGGGTGAGCCGGATGATGCCGTTGTAACAGCGGGAGACGAATTCGCGGCGCGGGCCGCGCACCGTGCGCGAGCCGGGCGCCAGCCGGGAGCCGATCGCGAGGTCCGAATGCCCGCTGGCCAGCGGCGCGATCAACGGGAGCAGTCCGTCCAGGCCGGTGGACAGATCGACGTCCATGTAGGCCACGATGTCGGCGTCGCTGGCCCCCCAGACGGTACGCAGGGCCAGTCCGCGGCCCTTGCGGTCCAGGTGGACGACGCCGACGCCGGGCAGTTCGTCCGCGAGACGACGGGCGGTGGCCAGGGTGGCATCGGTGCTGGCGTTGTCGGCGACGGTGATACGCCAGGGGAACGGGAACTCCCGGGACAGACGGGCGTGGAGCGTACGCAGACACCCGGGCAGGGCGCGTTCCTCGTTGTAGACGGGAACCACGATGTCCACCGTCGCGGTTGCGGCGTACGGAAGAGCCGATCGTGCGACGGGCTGGAAGGGGGCGGGACGCTCCACTCGGGCGGTGAGTTCGGCGAGGTGGGGAGTGGGAGTCATGACTTCCTCAGGCATGAGGGGACGGCAGACTGCGGCTCACAAGCCCTGGTCCAGGGCCGGAGCCTCACTGTTGCCGCCTCGCCTGTGGGGGTCGGGGGAGAATACCGAGAACTGACGGGGAGTCAGATCTATGGCCGAAAGTGCTCCCACGCATCGCTCGGGGCGCAGCTGCACCACGGCTCGCTGAACGGCGGACGGATACGGCCCGGGTGGGCGGTTCTCAACTCGGGCCGTGCCCGCGGACCGTGGCACGGAACGCGATCGGGGTCTGGCCCGTGCGCTGGTGGAAGTACTTGTTGAAGTGGGTGGCGCTGGAGAAACCGAGGCGGTCGGCGATGCGCGCGGCACTGTGATCGCTGTGGGCCAGGAGTCGCTTGGCTTCGAGGACGACGCGACGGTCGATGAACTCCTTGGCGCCGAGGCCGGCTGTCGCGAGGGTGGCGCGCGCGAGGGTGCGGGCCGAGTAGCCGAGCGCTTCGGCGTAGTCCTCGACCCGGCGGGTGCGGGCGAAGTCCCTTTCCACCGCGTCACGAAAGCCCAGGTAGGTGGCGTCGGGTTCGGGGGCCGGGCTGCCGGCCGGTGCGGTGAGGTGGGCCAGGCGCAGGACGAGCACGGCCAACAGGTGACGCAGGGCAGCGGTGTGGATCTCCAGAGGAAGGCGTCCGAGGGCCCGGAACTCGGCGGCGAGATGGTCGGCGGCCCGTCGCAGCGACTGAGCGTCCTCGGGCAGAGGGCGACGCAGGACCGGCGCGTGCGGGTCTTCCGTGCGGGCGCCGGCGGCGGTGGCCGGGTCGAGGAACTCCTGGCGGAACAGGATCAGCGTGCCCTCGGCATGGGTGAGGTCGCCCCACTGCTGGACCTGGCCTGGACGGACCCATAGCCATGAACCGGGTTCGAGGGCGTACGAGGTGAAGTCGACCGTGTGCCAGAGGGTTCCGCCCGTGAGGGTGATCAGGTGATGGAAGTCCGGGCGCTGGGGGGCCGCGAGCCGTTCGCCGGAGACCCGGTCGCGCAGGTCGGCCAGGGTCAGTACCTCGACGCCGGCGGGGGTGCCCGCGGGCGCGACGAAGGAGATCTCCGGGATCCTCCGGTCGGCATCGTGTCGTTTTTTGACCATCACTAGTCGCCAGCGTATCTCATTCTCCCTGCTCAGCGGCTCTAGCTTGGAGCTGTCAGCCCAGCCGACGTCTTCTGATGTCGGAAAGCAGTAATCAAGTGGCAAGAGAGGAGGCATGTGATGCCTTCGGCGGAACGAGCCTCCCTGACATACGCCTTCGACGCGTACTGCGCCTGGTGCTTCGGCTTCGGCCCCACCCTGCGGGCCTTCGCCGAGGACAACACTCACCGCATCCGGATCCGCGTCGTGTCGGCCGGTCTTTACACCGGTGTCCGAGCGCTGCCCATCGCGGCCTATCCGCACCTGTCGGCCGAACGCGGCACCATCACGCGGCTGACCGGAGCCAGCTTCGGCACGGGCTACGAGCGAGCCCTGTCGCAGGGAACGGCCGTGCTCGACTCCGCCGCCGCGGCGGCGGGGCTGGCCGCGCTGCGGGACCAGCCCGGCATCAGCGAACTGGACGTGGCCGAGGCCATGCAGCGGGCCTGGTTCGTCGACGGCCGGAGCCTGTCCGACGCGGAGGTCTACCGGGAGCTGGCCGTCGCGCTCGACCTGGACGCGGACGCCGTGACCGCGGCGTTCAACTCCCCCGCCGGCAGGGTGAGAGCCCGTGCCGACTTCCGCACGCTGCGCCGCCTGCGGGTGTTCTCGTACCCGACGCTGCTGCTGGACACCGCCCACGGCGCGGACCAGCTAGGCGACGCCGGCTCCACGGCCGCTTCCCTGACCGCCGCCCTCGACCAGCGGTTGACCGCGCCCCTCCTCCAAGTCCCCATCCAAGAACTGCCCTTGCAAGGAGAACTGTCATGAGCAACACCAAGAACACCGTGCTGACCGCCGCCGGAGAGCTGTTCGGCCAGAAGGACCAGAGCGCGGTGGACCGGTGGGTCGCCGCCGACTACACCCAGCACAGCAGCCTTGCCGCCGACGGTCCCGAGGCCCTGCGCCAACTGGTCGCCGGCCTGCCGGAGGGCTTCCGCTACGAGGGCGCCCGCGTGATCGCCGACGGCGACCGGGTCGCCCTGCACGGCACGTACCACGGCTTCGGGCCGGACCCGCTGGTCGCCTTCGACGTCTTCCGCGTCGACGCCGACGGCAAGCTCGCCGAGCACTGGGACGCCCTGACTCCGCTGGTCACGGACACCGCTTCCGGGCGCTCGCAGACCGATGGACCCACCGAGGTCACCGCGCCCGAGGAGACCGAGGCCAACCGGGCCCTGGTCACCGAGTTCGCGCAGAAGGTCCTGGTCGGCGCCGACTACTCGGTGCTCACCGACTACATCTCCACCGAGACGTACGACCAGCACAACCCGGAGGCCGCCGACGGCCTCGACGGCTTCGGTGCCGCCGCCGCGAAGTGGGCCGAGCAGGACAAGAACCTCGTCTACAAGACCGTCCACAAGGTCATCGCCGAGGGCGAATTCGTCCTGCTCCAGTCCGAGGGCGAGTTCGGAGTCCCCGTCGCCTACTACGACCTCTTCCGCGTCCGGGCCGGCAGGATCGTCGAGCACTGGGACGTCATCGCCCCGATCCCGGCCGAACTGCCCCACGACAACGGCCTGTTCTAGAGCTGCGCGCCGTCCGCAAGGAGACAACGCGATGAGTGAGGTCACCTACGCCGAGAGGTCCGGCATGACGTTCACCCGCCTCCTGAACCTCAACGCCCTTACGATCCACGCCTTCTGGACGTACGAGACGGGCGACGGCCGGGTCGCCGAACTCCGCACCGGAGCCCTCAAACAACCTGCCTGAGGTGCCCTCACCCATCCGCTGTGCCCTCCCCGATCCGGGAACGAGGGCACAGTGGCGCGCCCTTCCGCGGACCCGTCCCACTTCGACCCGTCACGAGCCCACCGCCCGGAGGACCCCGTGTACCCGACCCCGCTGCCACTCGCCGCCTATCGCGCCGCCATCGCCTTGGACGAGCCGTTCCGTCCCGATACCGGCCACGACCCCGGCGACCGGTCCGCCGGCCTGGTACGGGAGGCGCTCGGCCTGCTGGCCGACGACTCGGCAGCAGCGAAGGCCGGGTTGGTCCGCGGCGCCGCGGACCGGGTCGACGACGCCGACGCCCGGCGGCTCCTGCGCGCGGTGCTGACGCTCCGGGAGCCCGCCCCACTGCCGACCGGGACCATGCGCGTGCTGGACGCGCTCCTGGCCGGCGAACGCCTGGTACGCGAGACCGTCGACGCCGCCTCGCTGCCCACCGTCCACGACACCCTCCCCCACACCACCTACCGAGCCGCCGACCGTACGGTGCTGTGGCAGGGCAACCTCACCACCCTCTGCGCGGACGCCGTCGTGAACGCCGCCAACAGCGCCCTGCTCGGCTGCTTCGCGCCGATGCACGCGTGCATCGACAACGCCCTTCGTGCCGCAGCCGGCCCCCGCCTTCGCGCCGACTGCCACACGATCATGTCCCTCCAGGGCCACCCCGAGCCGACCGGCACAGCCAAGATCACCCGCGGCTACCACCTGCCCGCCCGCTACGTCCTGCACACCGTCGGTCCGATCGTCGACGGCCCCGTGCGCCCGCATCACCAACAGGCCTTGGCGGCCTCGTACCGCGCCTGCCTCGACCTCGCCGCCGAAGTGAACGGCCTGCGCAGCGTGGCGTTCTGCGGCATCAGCACGGGTGTCTTCGGCTACCCCAAAGAGCCCGCCGCCCGCATCGCCCTCGACACCGTGGCCGAGTGGCTCGACCTCCACCCCGGGCGGTTCGACCGCGTGATCTTCACCGTGTACGCGGACGACGACCGTGCCGCCTACCTCCAGGCACTGACCGAAGGAAACCAGCCCCGATGAACGAGTCCGCCTTCGACCTGAAAGCCGCCGCCGGGACGGTACACACCTGGCTCGGCGAGGCCGACCGCGTCCTGATCACCGCCGGGGCCGGGCTCAGCGCCGCCGCCGGATACGACTACGGCGACGAGGACCGCTTCCGGGAACTCTTCCCCGCCCTGCACCGCCTCGGCCTGCGCTCCCGCTACCTCGTCGGCGTACCGCTGCCGCCCGAGCTGTGGTGGGGCTACTGGGCCGTCCACATCGACGACATCCGCTTCTCTCCGGACCCCAATCCCCTTTACCGGCGCCTGAGTTCCCTCGTCGACGGCAAGGACCACTGGGTGATGACGTCCAACGTGGACGCCCTCTTCGCCCGCAACGGCTTCGATCCCGACCGGACCTTCACCCCGCAGGGCGACTACGGCCGCTACCAGTGCACGACCCCCTGTACCGCGACCGCCTGGGACAGCCGTCCCCTCGTCGCACAACTCCTGACCTCGTACGACCCGACCACCGGCGCCGTGACCGGTCCCCTGCCCAGTTGCCCCAACTGCGGGGGCGAGGTAGAGATCAACGTCCGTATCGGCCCCGAGTTCGTCGACGACCCCTATCTCCCCGCGGGCCGCCGCCTACAGGACTGGCTGGGATCCACCGCCGGAACCCGCCTGCTCATCCTCGAACTCGGCGCCGGATTCAACACGCCCGGCGTCATCCGATGGCCGGGCGAACAACTCACCCGGCAGATCCCCGACGCCCGCCTCATACGCGTCAACCCCACCCACCCCGAAACCCCCGCCGACCTCGCCGGCCGGACCCTGTCCGTCCCCGTCGGGGCCGACCACCTGCTCGACGCACTCACCATGCCGCACCCGGCACCCGGCCCCACGGTGGCATCCTGAGCGACCCGCAGAAGAACAAAGCCACGGCACGGCCTCCGGCCGGTCCCGTTGGCACACCGAAGGCCAACGGGATCGACGGGGCGGGTCAGTGTCGGGCGAACTGGACCCGGGTGGGCTGCACGGTTTCAGGCCGCACCGCGATCCCGTTGACGATCAGTTGCTGTCCGTAGATGTCGGTGAGTCTGATCGCGCCGCCGCACCCACTGCCGTCGGGGGAAAGGAAGTAGTTGTAGTCGGTGCGGGCCAGTTGGCGCCAGCCACCGCCGGCGCGGACCTCCAGCCGAGCGAGCGGGTTGCGGTGGCCGATCGCCTGGATGCCGCACCAGTAGGGGCTGGACCCGGTCTTGTAGCGGATCGATATCGTGCCCGACGTGTCGGGGCTCAACAGGCTCCAGGTGATCGCGATCCGGCCCGTCGAGACAGGGACCAGTTTGGCGAAGGCCTGTTCGCTGAGGTCGAGTTGACCGGGTGCGCAGGGCAGCGGACATTCGTTGGTGATCCGGACCGTGACGGAGGCGCCGCTCGCCGTCCGGACGAGCACGTATGCCCCGCAGGCTCTGGACGTCTCGTAGTCGGTGGTGTTCATCGCCGCGATCATCATGTCGCTGCTCGGCCCGTACGAGCAGGCGCCGTCCCCCACTCCGGCCTTGTAGACCGTGGCGACTCCTTGGTACGTGGTCCTGGGCCGGATTCGTCCCGCGAGGGAGGTCGTGACCGGAGCGCTCCGCGGGGAAGCCGATGGCCGTGCCGCCGACCTCGACGGGGAAGCCTTCGGGGTCGACGCGCCGGCCGAAGGGGATGTGGAGACTGCTGACGGGGACGGCGTGGAGGACTTCTTCTTCGGCGACGCCGACGTCTGGGTCTCGTCAGAGGCTGCGGCGCTTGCGGCAGCGGGTTGTGGGCCGGACCGGTCTTTCGTGACCAGGCAGACGACCAGGCTTACGGCGATCAGCGCCGCGGCACTGCCGATCATCAGCTCGCGTCTGCGTCTGCGCTGCCGCGCGGCCTGACGTGTCTCTTGCATGTTCATCCCGTTCGGAAGAGCGAGTCGGTGTTGCCCTGCTCAGTGGCCGCACGAGGCGAAAGGGTTGCCGTCGATCTTCAATTCGCGTCGACAGTCGCCGTTTCGGCAGAGGGCCTCCGTAGGGGATCAGCCATCTCAGCTGACGACGAGACCGCTCAGGAGTTCCAGGCCAGTCTCCCAATCACCCATGTCACTAACGGAGTTGATGTGGCCGTGACTTCCGACGAGATGCCATCGCGCCTGCCACTCGCGCGCGAAGGAGGCGGACGTCGTCGGGTCGCAGTAGGGGTCGTCGTCGCTGGCCACCACCAGGCTCGGGCACGACAATGGGACAGCGGACAGGGCCAGGAACGTCGATGCGGCCTCACGCGGGAAGGCCGGTCCCTGGGGATCGGGCGGGGCGACCAGGAATGCGGCCACCGCGCCAGGCCGCGCTTGCTCCAGCCAGTGCGCGGCTGCCCAGCAGCCCAGGCTGTGAGCCACCAACACCACCTGCTCGTTGCGCCGGGAAGCGATCTCGTAGGCGGCCTGGATCGCGGCAACCCAGTCCGGCAGGTCGGGCCTGCTCCACGAGGCCGGTGCGATCCGGACCGCTGCGGGACCCCATCGCTTCTCCCACAAGCTCTGCCAGTGGCCCTCATCCGAACCGTCGATCCCAGGGATGATGATGTACGCGACCATCGCCTGCCCCTCTTCCAATCGTGACCTCCGCACATCGCGCAGGCACCCCGAGGTGAGTCTCGATGGATCAGCGGCAACGATCGAGCTCAGCAAGTGATCTCAAAGAAAGTGGCGGTGACAACGATGGAATCACTCGACGAGATCGACCGTGCCATCCTGGAACTGCTGCAGACCGACGGCCGGTTGACCGGAGCCGAGGTCGGACGCCGAGTCGGGCTGTCCCAACCGGCAGCCGGCGCCCGTATCCAACGCCTGGAGAAGAACGGGATCATCACCGGCTACCGCGCCGTCGTCGCCCAGCCGCGGTCGGACTGAACATCCACGCCGTCGTCCGGCTGCGCACGACCCACGCGCAGTTGTCCGAAGCGCTCGCCCTTGCCGCCCGGACTCCCGAGGTCGTCTCGACCCTCCGCGTGACCGGCGAGGACTGCCTGCTGCTCGACGTGCACTGTTCCCACGCCGAACGCCTTGAACAGGTCGTGGACTCCCTCGCCCGGTACGGGCCGGTCACCACCTCGCTCGTCCTGCGTAGCTATCCGCCGAAGTCGTTGCCTACGACACCGCCAACAGGGTTCTGACCAGCGACACTTGGCCCGCGCTCCCCTTGCCCGAAGACCCCCCGCTACCCGAAGACCCTCCGTTTGATTTCCTGACGGTAGTCCTCAAGCGTCCTGTCGAGGTGTACGGCAGTGGCCTGCGCCGCGGCTTCCGGCCGGCCGTCACGCACGGCTTCGTAGATGGCGGCATGCTCCTCGACGGCAGCCTCGGACTGAGCAGTGAGCGTGTCGTGGATACCGAGGGCACTTGACTGTCTCTGCAACCGACGTGCGTCGCGCACGGCGTCGACCAGGAAACTGTTGTGGGAGGCCGCCGCGATCGCGGCATGGAAGTCGTCGTCCGCCTGGTTGAACACCTCGACCTGTCCGTGGACGAAACCGTGACGGCACGTCTCCACGGCCACCTCCATCGCCCGGAGTTCGGCAGGGGTCGCACTCGTCGCCGCGATGCTGGCGGCGGCCATCTCCTGGATCCTGCGGAACTGGAACAGCATGAAGATGTGGTCCAGGTCGGTGGGTCGGAAGAACCCGCCCCAGCGACTGGCACTGAGCATGCCCTCGTCGTCCGAGACGAACAGACCACGGCCCTTGTGCGCGCGGATCCGCCCGAGGGCGGAAAGGATCTTGACGGCTTCGCGCACCACCGCCCTGCTGGTGCCCAGCCGCCCGGCCAGATCGGTCTCTGTCGGCAGCCGGTCGCCGGGAACCAGACCTGACTCGGCGATGAACTCCAGGATCCGCTCCGCGACGAGCTCATAGCCCGGACGGTAGTCGCGCCCCGTGTCCGCCCCTGCACCCAAAGCCGTCACCCCTATCGCTGGTCTCACAGAGCGAGCCCGTCCCTTCGTGGTCACTCTACTGAACACCTCACTCGATGAAATGAATCGTACTTATCTTGCAGAGCCCACGGCAAGCACGCGATGTTCGGTCGCGCAAAAATCGGAATATACCTGACTAACTACCGCAAACTGGTGGATCGTGTGGCCAGAGAATCCAATTTTGTGACTGCACATCTTCTTGACCAGGGCTCGAATGAGGCGCCTAATTTCGGAGCGACGACCCTCTGGACGCCAGCCACGTAATGGAGTCACTGATGACCGCGATGAAGCAGTCCGTTGTCCGAAGCAGAGCGCTGGCCAAACGGCGATCGGTTCTCCTCGCGGGGTGCGTGGCCGTCGTGGTCACGGCCGCCACGGCCTGCGGTGGCGGCGCCACGAGTACGAACAGCAAGGACGGCTTCAATCAGGTGCCGCAGAAGGACGGGACCCTGACCGTGTGGGTGGACTCGACCCGGGTGGCCGCCGCGAAGCTCTACCAGAAGCTCCACCCGGACGTGAAGCTCGACATCGTCACCTACGACGGCGACGCCAACGGATCGAACTACCTGCAGACGAAGGTCCAGCTCTTCAACCGCACCGGCAAGGGCTGGCCGGACGTCGTCTTCAGCTCGCAGAACAACGAGGCGACCTGGGCGGTCGACGCCAACTTCGCGGCCCCCTTGAACAAGGGGCTCGTCCCTGCGCAGACCCTCGGGCAGTTCGCCAAGGGCGCCAACGACGTCTGCACAGTGGGCGGCACGGTCTACTGCCTGCGCAACGACCTCTCGCAGGCCGTGCTCTGGTACAACGCGCCGCTGATGAAGCAGTTCGGCTACACGGTGCCCACGACCTGGGAGGAGTACCAGAAACTCGGTGAGAAGGTGGCCGCCGAGCACCCCGGGTACCTGGTGGGCGACGCGGGCGACTCCTTCACTCCGGAGATCTACCTGTGGGCCGGCAAGTGCGGTGCCAACCACATCACCGGTGCCAAGTCCGTCTCCGTGAACACCACCAGCGCCGAGTGCACGAAGATGGCCGCGCTCATGGACGTACTGATCAAGAAGAAGTCCATGTCCATCAGCGGGGTCTTCAGCACCGACTTCGGCAAGAACAAGGCCGGCAAGGTGCTGATGATGCCCGGCCCCTCCTGGTACGGCGGCGCGCTGTTCAAGGGCACCTTCAAGACGCCGGCCAAGCAGATCGCGGCGGCGCCCATACCTCAGTGGAGCGGCGAGTCCTCGCCGTCGACCGGCAACGTCGGCGGCGGTACCTGGCTGCTGTCCCAGCACTCCGAACACATCAAGGCAGCCACCGAGTTCCTCACCTGGGTGACGACGGACGACGCCTACCAGGGCAAGGTCGCACCCGGCTTCCCCGCCTACGCCCCGGCTGCGGAGACCTGGTTGAAGCAGCAGAACGCCTCCGGCTACTTCGCGGGGGACATCCACGTACTGAAGGACGCCTCCACCCAGGTCTGGCCGGGCTGGGGCTCGGGCCAGTTCAGCCAGGAGGCGATCTGGGCCGCGACGGTCAAGCCCGGTCTGACGCAGGGCAAGAGCATCGTCTCGCTGCTGCCCGCCTGGCAGGACTCCATCGTCAAGTACGCCCAGTCCAACGGATACAAGGTCTCCAAGTGACCACGACCCACTCCCCCGTCGGCTCTGTCCGTCGGCGTCCCCAGGGCGCCCGGCGGCAGGGACGGGCGGGCGCCGCGTTCGTCGCCGCCTACCTCGTACTGCTGATCGCGTTCGGTGTCGTCCCGACCGCCTACGCCGTCTACTTCGCCTTCAGCAATGCCCAGGGCGCGTTCACCGGCTTCGACAACTTCGTCACCACGATGCGGGACTTCCGGTTCGTACCGGCCCTCGGGCACGTGGCGCTCTATCTGCTGTTCTGGCTCGTCTCGCTCGTGGTGATCGTGGTCGGCCTCGCGTTGGTGCTCCACCGGCTCGCTTCCGGCGGCGCCGGAAAAGCGCTGAGGTTCCTCTTCTACATTCCCGGTGCCCTCGCGGGTGCCGCGAGCGTGCTGGTGTGGCTGTTCATGCTCGACCCCACGGTGAGCCCGGTCAGTTCCCTCCTGAGTGCCCTCGGTTACGACACGTTCGGCGAAGTCATCGCCCCCGGCCACCTGCCTCTGCTGTTCACGATCATCGCGTTCTGGACCGGCGCGGGCGGCTGGATCGTCGTCATCTACGGCGCGCTCAACAACATCCCCAAGGACGTGATGGAGGCCGCCCGCATCGATGGCGCGGGGGCCTGGCAGACCGCGTGGCGGGTGCAGATCCCCATGCTGCGCAAATGGATCGTCTACATGGTGATCCTCGCCTTCGCCGGCGGCGCCCAGCTCTTCGTCGAGCCACAGCTTTTGTCCCTGGCCAGTGTGGGAGTGGCGGGACGCGACTACTCCCTCAACCAGCTGTCGTACGACTTCGCCTTCCAGATGAACAACATCAACGGTGCCGCGGCCGTCTCCGTCGAGCTCCTGGTCGTGAGTCTGTCGGCCGCCGCCCTCTTCGTCGCACGGTCGGGATTCTTCGATGCCGAGTGAGACTTCCACGCACCCCGGTGTGCGTCCACGTCCCGGAGAAGTCGGCGCGAGCGTGAGCCCCACGGCGCGGAGGTCTCCCCGCAGCCGCCGGCCTCCCGTACGGCGCTACGGGTCCCGGGCGTTGGTGGCCGCCGTACTGGTCGCGTTCACGGTGTTCTTCGTCCTGCCCGTGCTCTGGCTCGTCCTGGCCGCCACGAAGACGGACCACCAACTCGTGCACGGCAACCCGCTCTCCTTCGGCTCCTGGCACGCGCTGAAGGCCAACTGGCATGCGCTGACCGCCTTCCAGGACAACGCGATCCTGCTGTGGCTGCGCAACTCGGCGATCTACGCGGGCATTTCCCTGGTCATCACGCTGTGCGTCGCCGTGCCGGCCGGTTACGCGCTGGCGATGACGGAGTTCCGCGGTCGTCGTGCTCTGCTCGTCGCCACGCTGATCGTGATGCTGATGCCGAACGCGACGCTGGTGGTGCCCCTGTTCCTGGAGCTCAACGCCGTGCGTCTCATCGGGTCGATGTGGTCGATCATCCTGCCGTACTCGTTCTATCCGTTCGGGGTGTATCTGACGTACATCTACTTCACCACCGCGGTGCCCCGCGATCTGCTGGCGGCCGCCCGCATCGACGGATGCGGCGAGTTCGGGGTCTTCCGGCACATCGCCCTTCCCCTCGCGTCGCCCGTCGTCGCGCTCGTCGGCTTCTTCAGCTTCGTGGCCAACTGGACCAACTATTTCCTGCCCTACGTGATGCTGCCCGAGAGCGACCAGATGCCGGTGCAGGTGGGTGTCGGCACCCTGCTCAGCAGCGTGCCCTCCTTCAACCCGACGGTCGGATCCCTGGCCATCGAGCGGCCCCAACTCGCCCTGGCCACCTTGGTCGCGATCACTCCGGTCCTGGTCGTATTCCTGTTCTCGCAACGCTTCCTGGTCACCGGAATGCTCGCCGGCGCCACCAAGGAATGAGGGCGCGGACCGTCGTCGTCCCGTCAACCTCCGCGCGCTTCCCCTGTGTTCCTCCCCCGAACGGAGACGTTCCCATGCCCTTCAGTCCTGCCGATCGCTCTGCCGGCGAGGACACCGCCTCCTCCGACGGCCCGGTGTCCTCCGACGGCCCGGTGTCCTCCGCCGGAGTGCGAGCCAGTGTGCCCTTGCTCGAACCTCCCGGCTGGGCGCCGGCACAGCGCGCGCTGTTCGACCTGCTCGACCATGCCTGGCGCCGTTTCGAGCGGGAGTTCACCGGCCCGGACGGGCGCCTGAACTACAACGGACGGCTCTCAACCCGTGACGGAGTCGACGACTTCTACGAGGCGTTCTTCAACTGGCCCCAGTTGTATCTGCTCGGCGGCGCGGACGACCTGCTGCCCGCCTCCGAGAAGCACTGGGAGGGCGTCACCCGGCAGCTGGCCGAACTGGGCATGCTCAAGGACGAGTTCGAGCGCGGCTACGACTGGTTCCACCAGGGCGAGAGTCTGCTGCTGCTGTACTTCCTGTGCATGGCGGCCCCGGAGCGCTGGTCGCAACGCGCCCTGCGGTTCGCCGAGTTGTACGTCGATCCGGCGAAGGGCAACTACGACCCCGAGCACCGCATCATCAAACGCCCGCACAACGGCAGCGACCCCGAACGGCGCGGTCTGTCCGACACCGACTCCTACCCCTGGCTGCCCAAGGAAGCGGAGCTGTACGGCTTTCCGCTCGACTGGATCCGGCCGGCCGACACCCCCGTACCCCCGCTGTCCACGGACCCACGCCTCGGCAGCGAGATGCGCGACCGCATGGGCAGCGGCGACACCGCGGTGAACCTCGCCGCGGCAGGCTTGGTCCTCAACGCCTGGATCCTGTCCGGCGAGGCACGCTACCGCGACTGGATCGTCGAGTACGTCGGCGCATGGCGTGAGCGCGCGAAGGCCAACGGCGGCCTGATACCCGACAACGTCGGCCCGGACGGCACGGTCGGCGGCCTCCTCGAAGGCCGTTGGTACGGCGGGCACTACGGCTGGTCCTGGCCGCACGGCTGGCACAGCGTCGGCCACGCGGCCTGCGTGGCGGCACTCGCGGCCGCGACGGTCACCGGCGACGACGACTACCTCTCCATGGTCACGACCAGCCTCGACACGCTCATCGGCCACGGCAAGGTGATGCCCTTCACCGAAGCCGATTCCAGCCTCCCCGCCAAGTGGCTCGCCCAACTCGGTCCGGACATCCACACACCCACCCTGCACATCCCCTTCCGCCACAACGACTCCGGATGGTTCGACCACAACCCCGTCACCCCCGCCGTGCCGGTGGCGGTGTGGCATCACACGGCCGCTCCCGCCGACCGGGCCCGGCTGGAGGGACTGCGCGATGCCGGCGGACTCGACTGGCGTGGCGTGCGGGCCTTCCGGGCCAAGGAGGAGTCGGGCCACGAAGAGGCGTGGTTCGCCTTCCTCGCCGGCGACGATCCCGGCTACCCGGAACGGATCCTCGCCGCGGCCCAGGCGCAGGTCCGCCACCGTCTCGCCCGCATGGACCGCTACCGCGATCTGGACGTGGCCGAGGAGGACATCCACGTGTGGCAGCAGTCGAACCCGGTGGTCACCGAGGCGCTCGTACAGCTGACATGGGGCGGGCCCCAGGTCCTCTACAACGGTGGTCTGCAGCAGGCGCGGGTGCGCTATTACGACGGCGAGGCGCGCCGCGTGGGACTGCCGCCCGAGGTGGCGGCCCTGGTGACGTCGATCGACCCCGAGGCCACCGTCGTCGAACTGGTCAACCTCTCCGCCGACCACGCTCGGACCGTCGTCGTCCAAGCCGGTGCCTTCGCCGAACACACCATCACCTCGGTCCGCTACACGACCTGCGAGGACGACTCGTGGATCGGGGACATGTACGACTACGGCCACGGGGAGCCGGCCGTCACCGAGGCGGAAACGCCCGTCGGCGGCTCCCTGTTGACCGTCGTACTGCCCGCCTCCACGCGCATGCGGCTCACGCTCCGGCTGAGCCTGCGCACGCGGACACCCAGCTACCGCACGCCGTTCCCCCCGGATGTGCCGGCGGGATCCGGAGCCGGGCTTCCCGACGGGGAGGCCGGAGAGTGAAACGGATCGCCCAGACCATCAGGCTCCGACCGAAACGGCGCGAGGAGTACCTCGCCCTGCACGCCGCCGTCTGGCCCGCCGTCGAAGCCACGCTGCACCGCGCCCACGTGCGCAACTACAGCATCTTCCGCCACCACGACGTCCTCTTCGCCTACTTCGAGTACGACGGCGAGGACTTCGAGGCCGACATGGCGACGATCGCGGCCGACCCGGTGTCCCAGCGGTGGTGGGAACTCACCGATCCATGCCAGGAACCGTGGCCCGACCGAGGCACCGGGGGCCAGTGGACGGACCTCACCGAGGTCTGGCATCTCGGCGATCCGGGCACGGACAGCCCCTCCTAGAACGCGGGCGGCGTCCGGGGCTTCCGGCGGCGCGCAGCGCAACGAGGTAAGGAGATCAACAGCATGAGACCCGCACGGCTCATCGTGGGACTGTTGCAGACGCTGCTGGTGGCAACGGCCGTCGTCCTGCCCGCACAGGCGGCGCACGCGGCGGACACCAGCTTCTACGTGGACCCCGCCAACGGCAGCGACAGCAACTCGGGAACCAGCACATCGGCGGCCTTCAAGACGATCGCCAAGGCACGCGACGCGGTGCGCACGGTGAACTCGGCCATGTCCGGGGACATCGTCGTGAACCTGCGCGGGGGCACGTACCCACTCACCAGCCCGGTCGACTTCACCACCGCCGACTCGGGAACCAACGGCCACAACGTCATCTACAAGGCGTACGGCTCGGAGACCCCGGTCGTCTCCAGCGCGAAGTCCATCACCGGCTGGACATCGGCCGGCAACGGCCAGTACAAGGCATCGGTCGGCAACCTCGACTTCCGGCAGCTGTACGTCAACGGCGTGCGGGCCACGCGCGCCCGCTACCCGGACGTCGGCTCCAACTTCCAACTACAGGGCAGCGACAAGACGGCGCAGGTACTGAAGGTCCTCAGCTCCCAGATGGCGAACTGGGACCACTTCGGCCGCGTCGAGATGGTGCTGCAACTGCAGTGGGCCGAGAACTACCTGCGGCTGAAGTCGTACACCACGAGCGGCGGCCTGGCGAGCGTCTCGATCCAGGACCACGAGGCCGGCATCCTCTTCCAACGGCCGTATCCGCTGCTGTCCAACGGCTCTCCCCTGCACTTCGAGAACGCCCACGAGTTCCTCACCGAGCCCGGCGAGTTCTACCTCGACAAGGACGCGCAGACGCTCTACTACCTCCCCCGCGCGGGCGAGACCATGACGTCGGCCACCGTGCAGGTCCCGACTCTGGAGACGCTCTTCGACATCAAGGGAGACAGCCTCAACTCCCCTGTCCACAACCTGCAGTTCTCGGGCATCACCTTCACCCAGACCAACTGGACCGAGGCCAGTGACAACGGACTGCTCAACGGCCAGGGCGGCAACTACAACATCTCCGCCGACCCCAGCAACAAGCAGTACGTCAACCGCCCACCGGCCGGTGTGTACGCCGCGAACGCCGACAACCTGTCCTTCACCGGCAACACCTTCACGAAGATGGGCTCGACCGCCCTCGACCTGCACCACGGCGTCCACAACTCCGCGGTCACCGGGAACGTCGTCCAGGACATCGCGGGCAACGGGATCACGGTGGGCAAGTTCTCGGATCCCGACGTCGAGTACCACACCGTGTACAACCCGCCCGCCTCACCCGCGGGTGAGGACGCGCGCGAGGTCGTCAGCGGTGTCACGATCACCAACAACCTGATCAACCGCACCGGTCAGGACTATCTCGGCACCGCGGGCATCAACGCGGGCTTCGTGCACGGCACCACCATCGACCACAACGACATCTCCGACTCCCCCTGGGCCGGGATCTCCCTGGGCTGGGGTTGGCAGTCGGCGGCGAACGCGGAGGGCGACAACTCCGTCAGCTACAACCGCATCGGCAACGTAGTGACCCAACTGTGCGACACGGCGGGGATCTACCACCTCTCCAACGACCCCGGAACGGTGATCAACAACAACTACATCCACGACGTGGTCCGCACGCCCACCGCGTGTTCCTCGGGCGCGGGCGGCATCTACCTCGACGAGGGCTCCAGCAACATGACCGTGGCGAACAACGTCCTGTCGCACACGGACGACTTCATCATCCGGAACGTCAACGGCCCCAACGTCACTCTCTCCGACAACACGACGACCGGCACCGCTGTGATGCAAGCGTCGGGTCTTCAGTCGGCCTATCAAGGACTGCCGGCAAAGATCAATCTCGCCTACGGCAAGGCGGCCACCGCGTCCTCCGTCTACAGCTCCAACTGGGCGCCGGTCAAAGCCAATGACAACGACCTGACGACCGGTTGGTCCCCCACCGGCAGCGACACCTCGGCCTGGTGGCAGGTCGACCTCGGCAGTGCGTACGCGCTCGGTCAGTTCTCGTTCACCACCCGCCAGGACGTCGACCAACCCGAGACCCGGAGCAACTTCGAGATACGCGGCTCCAACGACCCCACGTTCGCCGACTACACGGTGCTGGGACGGCAGGACGCCACGGTCCTCCCGTACAACGCGACACTGACGGCCAAGATCGACGCACGCCAGAAGTTCCGGTACGTGCGAGTCGCCAAAACCGACGGCGGCTACTTCTACATCGGCGACTTCAGCGTGCAGCAGGCCGGCGGCGCGCTGGAGAACTCACCCACCGCTCCATCATTCAACGCGTCGACGTACTACACGATCAAGAACGTCAACAGCGGCCTGCTGGCCGATGTCTACCAAGGATCGACCGCGGACAACGCGAGCGTCATCCAGTGGCAGAGCAACTCGGGCACCAATCAGCAGTGGAACATCGTGCGGGTCAGCGGCAACCTCTACAAGATCGTCAACCGGAACAGCGGCAAGGCCCTCGGCATCTCCAACGCCTCTCACGCCAAGGGTGCGGCGCTGGTCCAGCTGACCTACAACGGTGGCAACAACCAGCTCTGGTACTTCCAGCCGACCAGCAGCGGATACGTCATGCGCAACTTCGAGAGCCGACAGGCCCTGGAGGTTCCTGGCGACTCGACCACCGGAGGAACCGCGCTCGGCCAGTGGACACCGCTGAACCAGACCAACCAGCTCTGGACCATCCAGTGACGCCCATCGTGTGACGACGACGGAACCGCTGCGATCGGCGCCTACCAGCCGCCGATCGCAGCGGTTCCTCGATCAACCCCCGCTTCCAGTAGGTCGGCTCGTCAAAGGGCGAGGATCCGCCACTGTTCCTGGGAAGCTCGGTTGTAGGTCCACTGATCGACGTTGGCCCCGTCCGCAGTGGACCCGCCGTCCACGTTGAGCGAGAGTCCGCTCAACCGGTTGGTGAGGTAGTAGGAGCCGTCGCCGGTGGGAGTCACGGCCCAGTGCTGCTGCGGCACACCGTCGTCCGACCAGATACCCACGTTGCCGCCGTCGGCGCGGGAGAGGCCGGCGACTTCCATCAGCTTCCCGCTGTTGACGTTCTTGATCTTGTAGTAGCCGTCGCCGGTGGATGTGAAGGTCCACTTCTGTGCCGTGTTGTTCAGCCAGGGCCATTGCTGGACGTTGCTGCCGTTCGCGGTGCCGAAGTTGTAGACGTCGGCCACCTGACCGCTCTTGCGGTTCACCAGGCGGTAGACCGTCGAGTCACCAGGCAGGACTCGCGACTGCAGGACCGGCTTGGCTGTCCTGCCGCCGATTCTGATCCCGCCGACGTTGGCGTACCCGCCGGTGCCTGCGTCGGCCTGGATACGCACGTACCCCGCACGCCCGGCCGGCCACTCGGCCACCTTGGTGGTGCGGTCCCCGGCCCACGTACCGGTCGCGACCTGTGTGAACGTCACGCCGTCGGTACTTGTGGAGACGGTGTACGAAGTGATGTCCCCGTCCGTCGAGTTGGTGCGGCTCCACTGCTTGGGCAGGTACTCCAGCGTCGAGATGTCGCTCCACACTCCGCCCAGGTCGATGGTGATCGCCTGCGGGAGCGACAGGCTCCAGGTCGACCAGCAGGTCTCGAACCCCTTGTCGCTCAGTCCGTCGATCGCGTTCATCGGCCCTTCGCCGGTGTGGAAGCCGGTCGCGTACGCACTGACCGGGGTCACCGGGTGCTCCGCGCGCGGCAGTTGCGTCGGGAGCGCCGGCCGTGAGGTGTCGGGGCTCCAGGCCGCTCCGACCTCGGAGAGCCGGGTCACGATGTTCGTGTCCAGGACACCGGCGCGGCTGGGTGGGCAGTTGAGGATGAACGAGGTGTACTTCGGTTCCAGATCCGCCAGATGGGACAGGATCGACGCCTTGCTCAACGGGTCGGTGGTCGGCGTGGAGGGATGCCAGAACCATCCGTCGCTGATGGTCTGGCCCTGCAAAGACGCGTAGGTGTTACCGGCGGGGGAGGTGATGCCCAACGGCTCCTCGAAGTAGATCGCGTCCCCGAGGAAGGGCACCGACAGCCCACCGTGGTCGATCATGACGATGTCCGGCTGGAGCGACTTCACGTGCTCACGGATGCGCTGGTACGAGACGGCGGCCTGGCCCATCTGCCAGGCGTAGCCGTCGGTGACGAACATGTCGATGGCGCCGTAGTTGGTCAGCAACTCGGTGATCTGGTTCAGGATGTACGTCAGATCGCCCGGCTGGATCACCTGGTCCGCGGCCACGCCGTGACGGGTGTCGTAGGCCTGCACGGTGTAACTGCGGTCCCAGATCGAGAAATACAGGCCCACCTTCAGGCCCCTGGCCCGGAACGCCGTGACGTACTGGGCGACGATGTCGTGCGGGTAGGAGCTGTTCGCGACGTTGTAGTCGTTGTACGCGGTCGGCCACAGGCAGAAGCCGTCGTGGTGCTTGGTCGTCAGCACCCCGTAGCTCATCCTGGCCGCCGCGGCCGCTGCCGCCCACTGCTCACAGTCCACCGCCGACGGGGCGAACAGCTTCGGGTTCTGGTTCGGCGCGGCCCACTCCTCGTCGGTGAACGTGCCCATGTTGAAGTGGTTGAACATGCCGAACCGCATGTTCACCAAGTTGCTCAGATTGGTCTGCGGGCCGGCCGCCGCCGCCTCGGTCACAAGACCGGATAACGCCGGCAGCACAGGCAGCGCGGTAGCCGCCGCCGCGACACCTGCGGCGCCCAACAGCGTTCGCCGGGGCAGTCTTCCAGAAGACATGATCACACTCCCAGTTCCATGTGGCGGGGAAGAGACCGTGCGCGCCAGGGCAGAGAGCGCAGGGAAAACCCAGAAGCTGAGCGGACGTTGAGGCGCCGCGCCCGCCGCGCTCACGGGTCCCAAGCGCCAGGTGTTACGCATGAAGTTCGAGCATGTGACCCACTGGTGTCAACGGCTTTGCAGGGATGAATCAAGCCATCGCGATGGCGTTTTGGACCTGAAAATGGCGTACGGAACTATTCGTCCCTCGTCAGACATGCCATGTATGCGCACTACCGTTGGGGTGTTCAGCACCCGGCTATCATCAACGTCGCCCTTGAGAGATGCAGAAGGAGTTCCCTTTGTCCTTGACGGACAGAGCCATCGAGCAGATACGCGAGTTGATCCGGACGGGAGCACTGCCTCCCGGGTCGAAGCTCCCGCCGGAACCGAATCTGGCCGCTCAGCTGGGACTGTCCCGCAACCTGGCGCGCGAGGCGGTCAAGGCCCTCGCCGTGGCGCGGGTGTTGGAAGTACGACGTGGCGACGGCACCTACGTCACGAGTCTTCAGCCCAGCGTCCTGCTCGAAGGCCTCGGCGGCGCAGTGGAGTTGCTCCAAAGCGACGCGGGTGCCTTGCTGGACCTGATGGAGGTGCGACGGTTGCTCGAACCCCCTGCTGCCGCTCTGGCCGCCACGCGCATGTCGGACGAAGCGCTGGCCGAGGTGAAGCGGCACCTGGACGCGATGCGCGAGGCCCGTGAGGACGTCGAGTTGCTGAACGCCCATGACGCGGCTTTCCATCGGGCGGTTGTCTCGGCCACGTCGAACGAATCGCTCCTAGCCATCCTCGACGGGATCTCGGGCCGTACTCTGCGTGCCCGTGTCTGGCGCGGACTTGTCGACTCCCAGGTTGCGGGCCGGACTCTCGCCGAACATGAAGCCATCTACGAGGCGCTGGCCGCGGGCGACGCCTCTCTCAGTCAGGCAGCCGCGCTCATGCACGTCAACAGCACCGAGCGGTGGCTAAGGGAACACCTCAAGTCCAGGAACAACGGATCTGACGACCATTAGCACCCCAACGGCTTTCGTGCGAAGGAACTCCCCGATGAACGTAAACAGTCCTTGAGCTGTAGGGCGGGATCGCCGACGAACGCGACGCCCCCGGTACGAAGGACACCGTCAGCGTGCGGGGGTGGCTCGGTGTGCTGGGCCAGTTGCTGCCGGCCGGCCAGCGAACCGGTTCCGACCTGCATGAGTGGTCGCTTGTCGAGGGCCGCGTCCGCCGCCGGGTCGTCGTCGGTCATGGACGTGGGGCTGCCGCAACGGACGACCGAACGCGTCCTGGAGCGTACCGGCGCTCTTCAGCCGGTGTTGTCCCGCACCGGAAAGTGGATGATGACCGCACCGCCGGTGGCGTAGTTGGCGACATCGGCGGCCACCCGCCGGCCTTGCGGCGACGCCCTCGCTGCGGCCATGGCGGCGGCGTCAGCGAAATCGCCTTCAAAGACCGCGAAATACGGCGCTTCTCCATTGGTCGCCGCGACGTCGAAGCTGTAGCGCCACGCAAGCAGACCGGGCCAATTCATGACCAGTGGAAGGTGATTGGTCACGTAGTAGTCGCGGAAGTGGTCAGGGTCGGCGGGCTTGGAATACAGGACCATCAACTTATGCATGTCGACCTCCGTCCAGATCAGGGTCGGCGGGCTGCGTGAGTGCGATGTCCAGGACCGCGGTCGGTTGAATCGCCATAAGCGCAGGTTAGGGCTTGACGTGACGTCGAGGGAAAGACCCGTACGGGATAGACTCAGAACGGATCGTTATCAATCGGCAGGGAGGACACGTGGCGCCGGATACGGTCAGCCTGCGGTACTTCCTGGTGCTGGCGCAGGAGTTGAACTTCACCCGCGCGGCCGCACGAATCGGTATCGCACAGCCCGCACTCAGCGCTCGGATGCGCCGATTGGAGGCGGAACTCGGTACGGCCCTGCTGGTCCGTACCACGCGGAGCGTCGTATTGACCACGGCCGGTGCGGCTTTGGCGGAGTCCGCGCCGCCTGCGCTGGCGGCGCTGGACCGGGCATGGGAAACCGCCCGGCGGGCGGGAGCCGGTGAGTTGGGCACGCTGCGCATCGGATACAGCCTCAGCGCCGGAGCCGAGACGGCACCGGCCCTGGTGGACAGGCTGATTCGCAGCAGTCCTGGACTCGAGGTCGGCGCGGTCCCGATGGCGACGCCGGAGATCTCCCCCGCGGTCGCCGACGGCCGCATCGATGCCGGGATCACCCGCGGTGAACAGCCGGGCCGTGGCGTGCGCCGGTACCTGCTGCGGCGTCAGCGGATCGGCGTCCAGCTGGCGCAGCACCATCCGCTGGCCGAACACCCGGAGATCGAGATCGCCGCCGCGGCCGCGTATCCGCTGCGACTCCCCGATCGTGCGGCCAACCCCGTGATCCACGACCAGCTGGCCGCATTGTTTCGAGACGCCCGGCCACGTCCCCGATTCCACACGCCCACAGTCTCTTTCGACATGTCGCAGCGCGACCTACGCAACGGGCTCGCCCTCGCCCCGGCCGGCGAGTCCGCCGCCAAGGCATCACCGCCCGGCGTCACCTGGCGACCGCTGCACGGCGCACCCAGCCTGACGATCCACCTGGTCCTTCCGCGCGAACAGTCGCCACTGCACCACCGCATCCGTGCCGTCGCCAAAACCCTGGCGCACGAAATGCACTGGCTGTCGGACTGACGGGCAGCGGGTCATGCCAGGCGAACTTCATCGCAGTCGGAGACCGGTCTGCCCGGTGACACCCAGCCACGTCGGAGTTTCGGCGACTTCGGGCGTCGTCGGCGGGCTGTTGCCTGCTGCCTGCTGCCTGCCGCCTGCTGCCGTCCAGATATGGCCCGGATTGTCCTTCACTGGGTCTCCGGTGGATGCAGTTGCCGTGTGTGGCGGTCGGGGTTGCGTAAATTCGTGTGCTTGATGTGGCGAAGTTGTGGGTACCTCGTGGTCAAGATGTGCTGAGATCATGTGCATGACTCTTGGTGGAGCGGAGTATGCCGGACGCCGCGCTCGGAGAACGCCTCAGAGACCTGCCGGCACATCGCGACCTGTCGGACGTACTTCCCAGTGGGACGGACCGGACGAACTGTGAGCACGAGCGACTTACCCGACCCCGCGCCGCACTCGGCGCCGGCGCCACCCGCCGCCGGAACCCCGGTGGTCGGGGATGCGGTGGGCGCGATGCGCAACGCGCGCGCCCAACTCGCTGAACTCCTGGGCCGTACACCGGAATCGGTCTCGGCCATCAGCCGCGACGGGACAGGCTGGCAGGTCGACGTCGAGGTCGTGGAACTGGAGCGCATCCCCGATTCCACCAGCGTCCTTGCCGTCTACCGGGTGAGACTGGACGCCGACGGTCTTCTCCTCGGCTACGCCCGCAGCCGCCGCTACACCCGAGGCCAGGTCGACCGGCAGTGAGACCGTGCGAGGCGGCCCGCGCGATGGCCGCGACGGCGGTCCGTCCTCGCCCTCTGTTCGACGCAGAGGCCGGCCTCCAACCCCCTGTGCGCGATGCCCCGCCCGCTGGCGAGGCATCCATGTCCGCGACGCCCTCGCCCCCTGGATCCGGTTGTACCGGCCCGGGACCTTGCTCCGGCTGCCCTGTGCCGGCCGCAGGCCGGCCCTTCCGCCGACGGCCGCCTCGCAGCCGACCACTCCGCACGCCCTCGCCCCACCTCTGAGAGGGGACCTCACCGATGACCGTGCTCGCCCAGACAGCCGCCCCCCGTGCCCAGAAGACCGACGGAGGCCTTTACGACATCCTCGACCTGATCCTTGACCGCGGACTCGTGATCGATGTCTTCATCCGGGTGTCGGTGATCGGCATCGAGATCCTGCGCGTCGACATCCGCATCGTCATCGCCAGCGTCGACACGTATCTGCGTTTCGCGGCGGCGACCAATCGCCTGGACCTGGAGAACCGCGGTACTCCCGTGGTGACTCCGGCGCCCGCGTTGTTCGCGCCGGCCCTGCCCACGGCTGTGGCACCGGCAAACCAGGCGGCTGTCGCGCCGGGCGCTGCGGCAGCGCTCGCTCCCGGCGCCGTCGTCGCACAGGGGCAGCCCGCCACCGTCTGGCCGTCCGGTACCGGTACCGCGGTCCCGGTCGTCGGGAACCTGGGACAGACGGTGGGGCAGGCACTCGGGACAGTCGGTCAAACGGTCGGTGGCGTCGTCGGCGCCGTCACTCCGACCGTGGGGGGACTGGTCCAGGGCGTGGCGCCCACCGTGGTCGGCACGGTGGGCCGGACGGCCGGCACCGTGGTCGGGGCTGTGGCCCCGGCGGCAACGACCGTGGTGGGATCTGTGATCCCGGCGGCGGCGTCCGGTGTGAGCGCTGTCGTCCCGACGACGGTCACCGCGGCCCCGGCGACCGATGTCGCGGCACACAGTGCCGGCGAGGTCGGTGTGGTGGAGCAGGTGCCGGTGCGTTCCGGGCAGGAGTCGGCCGGCGCCTCGGTTCCGCCCGAGGCCGGTCACGAGCAGACTCCCTCTGCCGAACAGGCTCCCCCCGCCGTGCAGACTCCTGCTGCCGAGCCCATCAAGCCACGAGGCCGCAAAGGACAGCCGGGCGGGGAGGCTTGAGGGATGCCGCTCTACCTCTATGCGGTCACGGACGCGGACCATCCGCTGCCGGTCGAGGGTGCTACCGGTATCGGGGCATCGCCCGCGCCCCTGCGGGCGGTACGGGCAGCCCGGGTTGCCGCCGTCGTCAGCGAGGCACCGGAGCAACTGCGCGCCAAACGACGGGATCTGATCGCCCATCAGGAAGTGCTGCTGATGCTCGGCGCCGCGGGTGCCGTGATACCCCTGCGCTTCGGCACACTCGCCCCCGACGACGGCGCGGTACGCCGCGCCCTGGCGGACCAGGAGTCGTTGTTCACCGACCGGCTCCGCGAGGTCGAGGACCGCGTCGAGTTCAACGTCAAGGTCCTTCAGGACGAGGACACCGCCGTGCGGGAGGTCCTGCGGGACAGTCCCGAAGCCCGGCGCCTGAGCGCCCTCACACGGGACGGCTCAGGCACGCACGACGACCAGGTGGCCCTCGGTACGGTCGTCGCGGCCGGGGTCCAGGCGCTCCAGGCGGAGCACGCCCGGGACATCGCCCGCCGGCTGGAGCCCCTGGCACACCGCACCGCCGCGGGCGACCCGACGGGCGAGGTCTTCCTGAACCTGAGCCTGCTGATCGAACGCGGGCGGGCCGACGCGTTCGCCGCGTCCGTGGACCAGATCGCCCGGAGCCTCGGGCACGGGCTGGAACTGCGGGTGACCGGCCCTCTCCCGCCCTACAGCTTCGTCTGACCGCGCGACCGCGTGAACTGAACGCAGTAGCTACGCCTCCCCACCGATGCCTCCCCGACCGGAAGGAGAGCGCCGTATGGGCCTGTTGAACAGCCTGCTCGGCCTGCCACTGGCTCCGCTGCGCGGGGTCGGTTGGGTGCTGGAACAAGTGGTGCAGGAGGCGGAGCGGCAGTACGCCGACCCGGCCCCCATCCACCGTGAACTGGCCGAACTGGAAGCCGACCTGCTGGCCGGCCACATCACCGAGGAGGAGTTCGGCCTCCGAGAGGACGAACTCCTGGACCGTCTGGAACAGATCACGGCCGCCGGCACCGAGGACTTGGCCGATCCCGGCGCTGATGAAACCCCCGCCTCACCTCAAGCCGACGATGCCGCCGACAGTTCCCGCGATCCGGCCGCCGCTCCCCCGCACAGCGACACGTTCCACCCCGCCCCCTTCGGTGACCCGGGCGGCCCCGACAGCCCGGCACCACCCGACGGTCCTGCGCTCCAGGAAGGCTCCCCGTGACCGACGCCCTCACACGACGGCCAACTGCCCTCTCGCCCCAACCGGGCAGTGCAGGCAATCTGGCCGACATCCTGGAACGCGTCCTCGACAAGGGCGTCGTGATCGCAGGAGACATCAAGATCAACCTCCTCGACATCGAACTCCTCACCATCAAGCTCCGGTTGCTCATCGTCTCCGTCGACACCGCACGCGAGATGGGCATCGACTGGTGGGAACACGACCCGACGTTGTCCTCACGCGCCGCACGCCCCGCCCCGCCGCCCGACCTCGCCCGTACAGAGGAGCTCGCCGCCGAGAACGCACGCCTTCGCGCCGAACTCCACTCGCTCAACGCCCGGTCGAAGGAATCCGATGACCTCTGAGCCCCACCCCCCACTCCCGGCAGCGCCCACCGAGACGGTCTACGCGTACGCCGTACTGCTCCACAACGAGGCAGCGGAACGGGCCGCGCGGGAACTGCGTGGCGTCGACGGCCTGCCGGTACGGATCCTGCACGGCACCCACACGGCCGCGGCCGTCAGCGACGTACCCGCCCACACCTTCACCGAAGAGGTCCTCGTCCAGCGGCTCGACGACCTCACCGACCTGGAACACCTGGCCCGTGCCCACCACCAGGTGATCGCCGCGCTCACCTCCCACACAGCACTGCTGCCTTTGCGGCTGGCCACGGTGTACCTCGACGACAACAGCCTGCTGCGACGCCTGCAGAACGACGACAGCCACTTCCGCACCACCCTCGGCCACCTGGAGGGTCACGACGAATGGGGTGTCAAGATCTACGCCGACCCCCCGGCCGCCGCCCCTCCCCCAGCGGACAGACCACGCTCCGGCCGCGAGTACCTGCGCGCCCGCCGCACGAGCCGGGACGACCACGACCTGGCCCACCGGGCCGCCGCCGACCTCGGCGCACGAGTGGACCACGCGCTCACGGAAGAGAACTGGGCCACCGACGTACGCCACCACCGTCCCCAGCCCGCAGCCCTGTCCGCGGCACCGGGTGAGAACATCGTCAACGCGGCCTACCTGATCCCGCGACAGCACACACGCGCCTTCCAGGACCGCGTTACGGCACTGGCCGCCGACACGGCGGGCATCCGAGTCGAGATCACCGGCCCCTGGGCCCCGTACTCCTTCGCCCCGCCCTCGCTGGAGCAGACCGGACGGACCGACCCCGCGAGCGTGCGGAGGACACCGTGACAACCGGCCCCCCGCCCCAAGCAGAGGTCGCTCTCGTGGACCTCCTCGACCGGCTCCTGGCCGGCGGTGTCGTCATCACCGGAGACCTCAGCCTCTGCATCGCCGACGTGGAACTGGTCCGCATCTCCCTGCGCGCCCTGCTCACCTCGGTCGAGGCAGCCACCGAAGGAATCCTGACGTGACACCACACAGCGAACCCGACCCCGGCGCCCGGTCGACACCAGCACCGGTTCCGGACCCCGCGCCCCGGCGCCTCGACCTGGACAAGGACACCGTCGAACGCGACCTCGTCCGACTGGTGCTCACCGTGGTGGAGTTACTACGTCAGCTCATGGAACGCCAGGCCATCCGCCGAGTCGAAAGAAACGACCTGACCGAGGACCAGGAAGAACGCATCGGTATGACACTCATGATCCTCGACGACCGCATGACCGAACTACGCGAGCGCTACGGCCTCAGCCCCGAGGACCTCAACCTCGACCTCGGCCCACTCGGCACCCTCCTGCCACGCCAGGAGAGCCGCTCATGAGGCTGCCGGCCAGAAACGACAGCGGCTGCAGCGACTGCGTTGGCGGGCGCATCCCGGCGGGCACGGCCTGACCGTTGGACGGCGGCCTCGGCGGGAACACGACCCGCCTCGCCGACGACAGCAGAGCGGTGTACACCGGCCGCCCGATGCCGCTGAGCATCTTGTCCGGTGATCCTCAACGACCGATGACGCCTGCCGATTCGAAGATGTACGCGATGGTCACCCTCACCGCAAAGGCGGTCCCGAAATTTCGAACTTCATTCGGAAAGTCGAGACACCGCAGATCATGGTGGAACCGCCACCCCTCTTCCGACCTGCGACGCCTGGAGTGACCAACCCGGAATCAACTGGCCATACTGGCTTCGAATGTTTCGCTCGGAATAGCGATTTCTGCGAGACATATTGACGGGCCGCACCCTCCTCCTATCATCCAAGTTGCTCGGCAAGCCGATCCATGTTCGATATCACGAACCACAAGCACCCTCGAACATGTCATGCCCTGATCAAATCGACACGGCGCGGGCACTGCCGTTCGAGCCGTCCATGCCCTCGGCGATCGGAGGTTTCGCGCACCCCACCCCCCACCCGTCCGTTCGAGGAGAACCATGAACCCGCTGAAACGACTCGGCATTCGCCGGGCCTCGGTGTTACCCCTGCTGGCCGCGGTCGTCCTGGTGACGCCCGGAGCCGCGAACGGGACACCCAAAGCCATCAACGCCTCCACTCTGGGCGCCCAAGCGGCCCAGTCCGGCCGGTACTTCGGAACCGCCGTGGCCGCCGGACGGCTCGGGGACGGCACGTACAGCGCCATCCTGGACCGTGAGTTCAACGCGATCACACCCGAGAACGAGATGAAGTGGGACACGACCGAGCCGTCGCGAGGCTCGTTCAACTTCGGTCCCGCGGACCAGATCGTGAACCACGCCGCGGCGCACGGGCAGCGCATGCGCGGCCACACCCTCGTGTGGCACTCCCAACTGCCCGGCTGGGTCAGCTCCATCGGGGACGCGAACACCTTGCGCACGGTGATGAACAACCACATCACCGGCGTCATGAACCACTACAAGGGCAGGATCTACGCCTGGGACGTCGTCAACGAGGCCTTCGCGGACGGCGGCAGCGGCCAGCACCGCTCGTCGGTCTTCCAGAACCTGCTGGGCGACACCTTCATCGAGCAGGCCTTCCGTACCGCACGGGCCGCCGACGCGTCGGCCAAGCTCTGCTACAACGACTACAACATCGAGAACTGGAGCGACGCGAAGACACAGGGCGTCTACCGCATGGTGCGCGACTTCAAGGCGCGCGGCGTGCCCATCGACTGCGTCGGTTTCCAGGCGCACTTCGGGACCGGCGGCCCGCCGGCCAGCCTGCAGACCACGCTGTCGAACTTCGCCGCGCTCGGCGTGGACGTCCAGCTCACCGAACTCGACATCGCCCAGGCGTCACCGACCGCCTACACGAACACGGTCCGCGCCTGCATGAACGTGGCCCGCTGCACCGGCATCACCGTCTGGGGCATCCGCGACAGCGACTCCTGGCGCAGCGGGGAGAACCCGTTGCTCTTCGACCGCAACGGCAACAAGAAGTCGGCGTACAACGCGACGCTGTCCGCGCTGGGCGGCACCCCCGCGGCACAGACGGCCACCGCCCAGTCCACCCGGTCCGCCGCCGCCCTGCCCTCCCGCTTCTCCTGGAGTTCCAGCGGCCCGCTGATCGCCCCGAAACCGGACGCCACCCACAACATCGCCGGGATCAAGGATCCGACGGTCGTCTACTACAACGGCAAGTACCACGTGTTCGCCAGCGTGGCCAGTTCCTCCGGCTACAACCTGGTGTACCTGAACTTCAGTGACTGGTCCCAGGCCGGTTCGGCCACCCACCACTACCTCGACCGCACCGCCATCGGCGCCGGATACCGGGCCGCGCCGCAGGTGTTCTACTACGCGCCGCAGGGCCTGTGGTACCTCGTGTACCAGACCGGCAACGCGTCCTATTCGACGAACACCGACATCAGCAACCCGAACGGGTGGAGCACGCCCCGCAACTTCTACGCGTCGATGCCCGACATCATCAGGCAGAACATCGGCAACGGCTATTGGGTCGACATGTGGGTGATCTGCGACAGCGCCAACTGCTACCTGTTCTCGTCGGACGACAACGGACACCTGTACCGCTCGCAGACGACCGTGGGCCAGTTCCCGGCCGGCTTCACCAACACCGTGATCGCGGCGCAGGACTCCAAGTACGCCCTGTTCGAAGCGAGCAACGTGTACAAAGTGCAGGGCTCCAACCAGTACCTGCTCCTCGTCGAGGCCGTCGGATCGGACGGTCGGCGCTACTTCCGTTCCTGGGTCTCCGGCAGCCTGGCAGGCTCCTGGTCGCCGCTCGCCGCGACGGAGAGCAACCCGTTCGCGCGGGCCGGCAACGTCACCTTCCCCGCCGGATCCTGGACCAGGGACATCAGCCACGGCGAGATGATCCGAGCGGGCTACGACCAGACGCTCACCGTCCCCGCCTGCCGGCTCCAGTACCTGTACCAGGGCATGAACCCCAACGCGGGCGGCGACTACAACCTCCTCCCGTGGCGGCTCGGCCTCCTCACCCAGACCAATCCGACCTGCTGACCCCATCAGGATGGACGGCCCGAGGCCGCAGGACTGGTCCCACCGGCTTCTGCCGCGGTGGCGACCGCGGCAGAAGGGAGGAGACTCCTCTGCCTGGGACCTTGGGGTGATTCGTAGTCGAAACGCTTGAGGACCGTGTCTGCTCCACCCTGGCGAGCGAACTCCCGCTGGTGTAGGCAGAGGCGGGAACCCCCGAAGCGCACGAACTGACTACTGCCAGGCAAAAGAGCCTGGTCAGAGCCCCGGACGTCGACGATCTCCACGATCCTGACAAGAAGCTGTCACACACGGACCGGAATCCCGCCTCGGGTGGGCGGGGTTGGCACTGGTATGACCGAACTCAGCGAAAAGACCGTCCGCCCCGCCACGACCGACCTCCAGGCCTTCACCCAGGACTGGTTGGACTGGTACCGCGGGCAGGAGGAACGGCTCGCCGCTCCGCACGGCTTCCTGGCCATCACCAACCTGCACTGGCTCGACGACCGGCCGCAGCGCTTCCCGGACGCGCCGGGCGCCTGGTGGACCGACGACGCCGGGGTCGCCGTAGCGCTCGACGAGGGTGAGGAACTCGTCGTGGAGGGCACGCCGGTGCGGGGCGAACACCGCTTCGGCGTGCTGCCCGAGCGCGGTGGCGTCAACGCCGTCTGGGGCGACGCCGTGATCGAGGTGGCCAAGCGCGGCGGACACGACATCGTCCGACCCCGGCACCCCGACGCGCCGCTGCGCACCGCCTTCGCCGGCACCCCCGCCTACGCACCGGACCCCCGCTGGGTGGTGACCGGTCACTACACCGCCTTCGACGAACCGCGTCCGACGACGGTGGGCGCCGCGGTCGAGGGACTTGAGCATGTGTACGACGCACCGGGCCAGGTCGAGTTCGAACTGGACGGACGTCCGCTGGCCCTCACCGCGTTTCCCGGACACGGCCCGGACCGGTTGCTGGTGCTCTTCACCGACGCCACCTCCGGCGTGACCACCTACGCCGCCAACCGCTCCCTCTCCCTCGACCCGCCGGCCGCCGACGGCACGGTCGTCCTGGACTTCAACCGCGCCGCCAACCTGCCGTGCGCCTACACCGACCTGGCCACCTGCCCGCTGCCTCCGGCGGAGAACCGGCTGTCGGTGGCCATCGAGGCCGGTCTGAAGACACCCCGTGAGCGGGACGGGGACGGCGAGGGCAGGGAAGGGAACGGCGCCTGAGCCTCGTACCGGCCGAGTGAACTGCCCAGGACGACACGGTAGTTCAGCGTCCGGACTCGGCGAGCCGGTCCCGCAGCAACGACCACACCACGTCCGGGGCGGGGCGTCGGGCCAGCCATTCGGCGGCGGCCCGCGCCCGGGCTCGTAGTTCCGCGTCGTGCAGCACCGTCTCCACCGCCGCCGTCAGCTTGGTCGGGTCGTCGCAGACGACACCGGCGTCGAAGCCGGCGACGGCGGACGCGACGAATTGATGGTTCGCGATGCCTGTGTAGCTCGCGATACGCGGATGGTTCGCGTTGCGCTGACGGTTCGCGTCGCTCGGCAGGAAGGCCAGGGGCAGGCCGCGTGAGAGTGCTGCCAGTGTCGTGCCCGGACCGCCTGTCGTGACCACCGCCTGGACGCGGTCCAGCAGTTGACCGATCGGGGCGAACCGGACGGCACGTATTCGGTCGGAGTCGCCCTCGATGTCCTCCGGGCCCAGGGTGAACCCGGTCGTGACCAGGGCGTCGGCGCCGGCGTCGAGCACGCCGCGCACCGCGGCGTTCAGCAGCGCACCGTCCTCCACGACCGTGCCGAGGGTCACCAACACGACCGGTCGCGTGCCGGCGAAGGCCGGGATGTCGACCACCGTCGAGGTGTTGTACGCGTCGGCCGCCATCGGGAGCGCGGTCTCCTGGTGGGCTGGGATCTGCTCGCTCTCCAGCCACGCCGGCCACAGCTCGACGGTCGCTGCCCGGACGGGCACGGGCAGTTGGTGCTGCTCCGCCGCGCTCGCGAGTCCGGCTTCCAGAACCGCGTCGACGGCAGTGGCCGGGCCGTGGACGAAGGTCACCCACGGGATGCCGAGCCGTTGCGCGATCAGCGGGGCGACGTAGTCCCGCATCTCGGCGACGATGACGTCCGGGCGCTCGTCCCTGACCGTCTCGCACAGCTCGTCGAAGGCCAGGTCGGCGCGGGCCGTCGTGAACAGGGCGACCGTCCCGTCGAGCGCATCGACGTGCGCGGCGACGAGCTCGGGAAGCGACGGCCCGAGGGCGCGCATGGTCAAGTCGTCGGCTGACGCGTGCAGTTCCTCCGCCGCGACGACCACCACCTCGTCCCCGGCTGCGACGGCCGCCCGGGCCAGCGGAAGCATCGGCAGCAGATGGCCGTACGCGGGGAAGGTCGTGAAGAGCGCTTTCATGGCAGCAGTGTTGTCCAGATCCGCCGAGCGGATGCGCCTAAACGGGCAATGGATACGGCGTGGTGTTCGGATTGCCCCCGGGGAGTTGTGCGTGAAACTCCTTGCCCGAATAGGCAATTGATACGGACCGAAAGGGCAGGCACGTCACCGAATCGTCAGCAATTGACGGATCCGCAAAGGGAGTTCAGGCCTACACTGCGGCATCGAGGGCCGAGGATCCGTTGACCGGCCCCGCAGGTTCTGTACGCGCGAGGTCCCGGCGCATGGACTCGTACGGTCGCCGCGCCCACTCCCGCGCAACATGCTCAGAAATTCTCTGGAGGTACACCAATGAAGCTAGGCAAGCGTGTGGTTCTCACCACCGCGGCTGTGGCCGTCGCGACCGTCGGCACGTTCCTGGGCGCGACGGTCGGTCAGGCGGCGACCCCGCAGACCGCGCGTCCCGTCACCACCGTCGACGTTCCCGACGCGCTGAAGGTCCCCGACGGCAACAAGCTCACCGGGGTCTTCTCGGCCGCCGGCGTCCAGACCTACACCTGCACCAACGGTGCCTGGACACTGCTGGAGCCGGCCGCCACCCTGTGGGCCAAGAACGACCGCACGCACCGCTCCGTCGCCCTCCACTCCCGCGGCCCCGTCTGGGTCTCCACGGTGGACGGCAGCGCGGTCAACGGCAGCGCGATAGCCAACTCCCCCAAGACCGGCACCATCCCGGAGCTTCTCCTGAAGGCCACCGCCACCCGCGGCACCGGGACCTTCGCCGGCGTCTCCTACATCCAGCGCCTGAACACGGCCGGCGGTGTCGCCCCCACCACGGCCTGCACCGGAACCGATCAGGTCAGCGTGAAGTACACCGCCACCTACGCGTTCTACAAGCCCGCCGCGTGACGCGCTAGTCAGCCGCGGCGGCAGCGGCCTCCCGGACGATCCCGAGGGGGCCGCTGCCGCCGCCGTGTTCAAGCCGGCGAGCAGGGACACCCTCACCGCGGGCCCATCGCGGACTCACCGCCGACTCTCATCACAGACTCACCGCCGGCTCATCGCGATCACCGCGTCCCGGCGGCTCAGCGCCCCGAGGGGCGACGCCCCGGTCGGGTCCGGGCTGCCGGAGATCCAGGTCGGGCCGTCGGCCAGGTGGGTCAGCGCCTCCTCCGCCACGTCCTTCGGGTCGGCGAGAGCGCCGAGGTGCTCGTCCTGGTCGCCGAGGAGCCGACGCAGCGAGGGCGTGTCCGTACGGCCGAGCACCAGCGCCAGGACGTCCACTCCGTGTCCGCGCCACTCCGCCCACAGGGACTCGGCGAGGACCAGGCCGAAGGCCTTGGTGGCGCCATAGGTGGCACGGGTCGCGCCGCCCGCCCAGGCCGCCCCGGACGTCACGAGGACCACACCGCCGCGCCCCCGGTCGGCCATCGGGGCACCGAAGTGGTGGACCGCTTCGAGGACGGTCACGCAGTTGCGGCGCACCAGGTTCAGGTGGGCCGGCGTCTCACGGTCTAGGAAATCGGCGGTGCTGTCGTCGCTGCCGGCGTTGTAGACGAAGAGACCGATCTCCAAGTCCGCGGTGGCCGCGGCGAGTTCGGCCAGGGCGTCAGGTGCGGCGAGGTCGAGGGGGACGGTGCGGACCTGGACGCCGTACTCGACCGCGATGGTGTCCGCCAGCTCCTTGAGGACGGGCACGCGTCGGGCCACCAGGACCACGTTGATCCCACGCGCGGCCATCGCCCTCGCGAACGCGGCTCCCACACCGTCGGACCCTCCGGCGACGATGCCCCAAGGCCCGTACTGGAGTTCATACTTGGTGGTCCAGCTGGTCATGACGGCCACTCCCCTTCGTCAACTGCCGCTCGAACCGGGCGACTTGCGCAGCACCCGCTTCTCGACCGCCTCGGAGGCCAGCACGGTGCCGATGATTCCGAGGTCCACGCCCGCCCGGTCGGCGACCTCACGGACCGTGCCGACGTCCTTGCTCATCAGGTCGGCCAGCCGGTCGGCGACCGAGTCGACGGACCCGCCGCGCGCCACGACCTGGAGGGCCCGGCTCGCACCGCTGCCGTGCTGAAGCGCGGCCAGCACGGTCGACTCCCCGAGACCGAGTGACTCCGCGAGTCGTACGGCGTCGACGGCCAGGCCCACCTGGGCCACGAACAGGGCGTTGTTGACGAGCTTGAGCCGCTGCCCGTCGCCGCTCGCGCCCACGTGCAGGACGGGTGAGGCGTACGTGTCGAGGAGTGGGCGCACCCGGTCCAGCGCGGTCTCGTCACCGCCGACCCACAGCGTGAGCCGGCCGTCGCGGATGTCGTGCGGTCCGCCGGAGAGGGCCGCGTCCAGTACGTCGACGCCCCGCAACGCGCCCGCCTCGGCGACGGCGCCGACAGTGGCCGGATCGCAGGTCGTGTGCTGGACGAGGGTCGCGCCCGGGCGCATGGCCGCGACGGCGCCGGCCGGGCCCAGGCACACTTCGCGCACCTGCACGTCCGTCAGCACCGTGACGAACACCGCGTGGGCACCCTCGACCGTCGCCGCCACCGTGTCGGCGACGGTCAGGCCGTCGGCGGTCGCGGCGGCACGGGTGCGGGGGGTGCGGGCGTGGACGGTGACGTCGTGTCCGGCGGCCGTCAGCCGGTCGATCATGGGTCGGCCCATGCGGCCGGGCCCGATGAATCCGATCGTCACTTCGCCTCCTTGGAGTCGGGGACGGGGACTGGGTCGGAGTCTGGGTTGGAATCGGGGGCTGGGTTGGAGTCAAAGGCGGAGGCACAGTCGGCCGCCGGCGCCAGCAACTCCCGGTGCGCGGCGGTGCCGTCGAGGTTCGCGTTGACGCGTTCGACGACGCGCCAACCATCCGCCGTGCGCGCCCAGCGCCAGGTGTTCGCCGACACCCGGGCCACCCGGAACCGGTCGGCGTCCGGGTCCCAGCGGATGTTGAGGGCGTAACCGCGGCCGGTGGCCCGGTCCCCGTCGATCTGGATGTGCGGCACGGTCAGGACATGTGCGGCGCCGTTGCGGATCAGGTGCTGGTGGCCGGTGCCGTGGACCATGCCGCTGATGTCCTCGTGGCCGCGCATCGTGAAGTGGCCGACGACGGCGAAGACGCCGTCCCGCGTCCACAGTTCGGCCGCCGCCTCGCCCGATCCGCTGTCGACCGCGGGGCCGTACCGGGCGACCAGCTGCGCGATCTCCGTCTGGTCCTCCAGTGCGCGGACCCTTGCGGTCAACTCCTCGACGGTGGAACGGAGTTCATCGATCTCGTTGATCTCGTGCATCTCGTTCACGGGGTGCGGTCCCTTCCCTGGGTCACGGCACGACGACGATGCGGGCCGGAGCGTCCGCCGCCCGCGCGGCGTCGAGCGCGGCGGGCACCTCGTCGAGCCCGACGGTCCGGCCCAGCATCGGCCGGACGTCGAGGCGCCCCGAACAGACCGCCTCGAAGGCCTCGTTCCAGTGGTCAGGTGTCGGCCCGCCGCCGAACTGGATGCCGATGCCCTTGCGTTTGGCGGTGAGGGTGTGGAGGACGTCGCCCTGGGGCGGGCCACCCATCGAGAAGATCCGGGTGCCCCTCGTACTCCCCTTGATGATCGAGTCGAGTACGCCGGGCAGCCCGACGCATTCGAAGACGACGCACTCCACGTCACCGGCCCCGGCCGCCTCGCGCCACGCCTCGTACGGCGACACCTCGGCGGGATCCACGACCACGTCGGCGCCCATGGCGGTGGCCGTCTCGCGGCGCGAGGCGACGAGGTCGGCCGCGACGACGGGTCCGACGCCAAGTGACCGCAGGGCGGCGACCGTTGACAGGCCGATGGCACCGCAGCCGATGACCAGCGGGACCTCCCGCCTGGTCGAGCGGGCCCGGGAGGCGGCCGACCAGCCGACGGCGATCGCGTCGGCGACGCAGACGAGTTCGCTGGGCAGGTCGGACGCGACCGGGCGGGTCAGCGCCTCGGTGAGGAGGAACAACTCGCCGAAGCCGCCGGGTGATTCGGGGTTCTGCCCGATGATCCGCCGACCGCCGGGCACGACCAGGATCGGCAGGGAACTCACCCGGGCTCCCACGGGGATGCGCCGCTCGGTACCGGGTCCGTGGCCGACGATCTCGGCGCAGTACTCGTGTCCCATGACGATGTCGACGTCCGGGTCGTAGGTCGACATGCCGCTGTCGTCGTCGAGACCTGCCTCTGGATGGTCCATGAAGTGCAGGTCGGACGCGCAGATCCCGCAGGCGAGCGAGCGGACGAGCAGCTGACCGGGGCCGGGTACGGGGTCCTCGATCGTCCTCGCCCGCACCGTCTTGTTCCGAAGCACCGCAGCGCGCATGGGCCACTCCTCGGTGGGCGTCGCCTTCGGACTCTAGCCACAACCTCGTATTTATAGAAGATGGTCTCCTGAAATTGAGGTCCGGCGAGGGGTCCACCTGGGCCGTTACCATGGCGGCCGTGGCAGACACCGGACGACGCCCTGGCCGCCCGCGCGACACGACGATCGACGAGCGTGCGCTCGCCGCGACGCGCGAGTTGTTGGTGAGCCGCGGTTTCGAGGCGACGACGATCCAGTCCGTCGCCGAACACGCGGGGGTGCACTCCTCCGCGCTGTACCGGCGCTGGCCCTCCCGTATCGAACTCATCGCGGAGGCCACCTTTCCCGGCCTCGACCGGCACGCCGTCGAGCCGACCGGTGAACTCCGCGCCGATCTACGGCGGTTCGCGCGTGCCTACCTGGCCGCCTTCACCACCCCCGTGGCCCGAGCGGCCGCGGCCGGGCTGCTGGCGCACAACCAGTCCTCGTCCAGGCCGCGTTCGCCCGAGCTGAATCTGAGGGTCTCCGCCCGCCCCCAGTTCCAGGCCATCCTGCGTGCCGCGCCGCCGGAGTCCGTCGATCCCGCCGTCGACCCGGACGACGTCTTCGACATGCTTCTCGGCGCGATCCTGGCCCGCGTCCTGCTGCCCGGTGCCACGGCCCGCCGTACACCGGTCGAGCGGACCGTGGACCTGATCATCCGCCTGCTCGCACCGGCGAGTTGAGAGCCACGATCCGCACTCGTACGCGGATCACTTCAGGTCGGACAGCGACTTGCCGACGTCCGCCAGCGTCTTCGGCCTGCCGTAGTCCCCCTTGTACTTGTAGACGGGCGCGTCGCAGCGGTAGGCGCCGTCGTCGGGCTTGAAGTCGGCCGCCTGCCAGCCCTTCGCCGTCGCCTCGACGATGGAGTAGCACTTGGGCGGGATGTCGTTCCTGCTCAGATCGGCCGGCGCCTGAAGCCCGCCGCCGGTCCACGCCGTCTGCTTGACCGCGTTGTCGTAGACGCACTTGCGCGTCACCGTGGCGCAGTCGCGGGCGGAGGTGGCGAACAGCAGCCAGGCCGAGAAGGCGCGCAGCACCGGATAGGTGACCGCGCTGTCGGGGGCGTGCTTCTTGAACAGGTCGATGACCTGCTGGGTCGCCGGGTTGGTGGCGGCGCTCTCCAGCGGTGCGGTGGCGGACAGTTCGGCGTAGTTGTGCTGCTTCGCCAGGGCGGGGCCCGCGAGTTGGAGGAACGCCGGGCCGTACGCGTTGCTGTTGGGGTCGATCCAGTCGGGGGCGTAGCCGAGGGTGCTGAGTGCCTGTTCCAGCTTGGCGAGGCTCGCGGGGTCGCCCAGGAAGAGCAGGCCCCGGACGCCCTTGCTCTTGATGGACTGGGCGTAGGGCGTCCAGTCGGAGACGCCTGCCGCCGGGTAGAGGTCGTTGTAGGTGACCTTGCCGCCGAGTCCACCGACGGCTTCCTTGTACTGGTCGGCGAACACCTTGCTGACCGGGCTGTCGCCGGCGATGATCCCGACCTTTCCCGCCGAGTCCGGGTACTTGTCCTTGAGGAGCCAGGAGTAGAAACCGGCGTAGGGGAAGTAGCCGACACCCGCGCCGGTGGCCAGGACCTGGAGGTCGGAGCCGACGGCCTGCGTGGACTGGGCCGGGAAGTCGGGCAGCAGGCATTTCAGCCGGTCCGTCACACCCAGGCCGTCCAGTGCGGACCCGCCGCCGACCAGCGCGAAGTCGGTCTTGCAGGCGGCCAGGACGCCCTCGCGGGCCTGGAGCAGCTTGGTGTCGTGGGTGACGGGGACGAGCTTGCGGCCGTCGACACCGCCCGCGTCGTTGCACCAGGAGGTGAACACCTTTGCGGCGTCCGGGAATTCGGAGTTCTTGGTGAACCCGATGTCGGACATGACGCCGACCTGGATCGATGTGTCGGTGACGCCCTGGGCCTTGGCGGCCTTGGCCGTGCCGGTGCCGCACACGTCCTTGAGCGTGCCGAAGGTGGCCGACGCCCGGGAGGCGCCCGCGGCCGGCGTGGCGCTTCCGTCCTTGGCGCTCTCGTCGTCGGAATGGCCGGAGCAGCCTGCCAGCAGTACCGCGGCGGCGGTGACCGCGCCCATCAGGAGCTTGCGCAAGGTGCCTCCTCGGGGAGGTTCGGACGTCGCCGAAAGGCTTCGGCTCGTCGCGCGGAAAGTACATTCTCTAAATGAGCCAATCAAGTCCTCGCGTTGGAGAATCTGATACTCGCTGGCCGAAGGCTCCCGCCGACCGTTGCCCCGCGCACTTGGGCCAGGTCCTGGCCGGATCTCAACTACCCGCAGATTCACGCTCGTTGGCGGGTAGCCATCTCTCACACGACGACGTGGACAGGGGTGGGGGGAGCTGGCTGCGATGGCGCGGGCGGAGGAGCACTCGGCGATGGGCCGGTCACGGTGGGCCCGGCGCCGGCAGACCGTACGCGAGTTACGCAGGTCGGGGCGGTACGGTCCCCGGTTCCGCGATGTGCTGTCCGGGCTCACCGGACTCACGGTCGCGGTCTGCGCCGGCGTCACGGCGCTGGCCCTGTCGTACCGCGCGTTCGGCCCGGTCGCCCCGGCCGCGATCCTCGTCCTGCTCACGCTCGTGGCCGTCGCCGTCCACCGCCGGCGCCGCCCACTGGCCCGCCGCCGGCGCGGCTACTACACACCGGAGGAGCTGACCGATCTCGACGTGCCGGAGCTGGTGCTCGCCGTGGCGCGGATGCTGCGCAGGGACGGCTGGCGGGTACTGCCGCTGCCCGCGCAGGACCGGCCCGCCCTGGCCGCCCGCGACGACCAGGGGCGGCTGCTCGTCGTCGGGTTCCGCCCGGTGGCCGAGCCCCTGCCCGACGAGGAACCGGTGTGGCGCCGTCGCTCCAAGGGGCGCGGCAGGGCGGGCCCCGACCTCCGTCTCGTCGTGCACCGGGGGACGTTCGCCGCCCGGGACGTCCGCTGGGCGGCCCGCCAGGGCCATGTCCACCTCATCGACGGCACCCGTCTGGAGCGCTGGGCCCACGGCACCCCGCTGTACGACCTCGGAGACACCCCGACGGCGCGCGCCCTGCCCGATTCCTGAGGCTTCCCCGCCGGAGAGGCCCCGGTCACACAGACGCAGAGGGAAAGGTCACACGGTGTGCCTTAGTGCGGCTCAAGCGATCTGCCCTAGCATCCGAGCATGACGGTCCTGCCTGACGACGGGCTTTCCCTGGCCGCCGAGTTCCCTGACGCTACGCACGAGCAGTGGCAACGCCTGGTGGAGGGCGTTCTGCGCAAGTCGGGCAAGGAGGTCTCGGGTACGGCAGCGGAAGACGCCCTGTCCACCACTCTGGAGGACGGGCTGCGCACCCGCCCCCTGTACACCCCGCGTGACACCGCCCCGGAGCCCGGCCTGCCCGGTTTCGCGCCCTTCGTGCGCGGCGGCCGGCCCGAGGGCACCGCCCTCGGCGGCTGGGACGTACGGCAGCGGCACGCCTCACCGACCGGCGACGCGGTGCTCGCGGACCTGGAGAACGGCGTCACCTCGCTCTGGCTGACGGTAGGTGAGAACGGCATTCCGGTGTCCTCGCTCGGTCAGGTGCTCGACGGGGTCTACCTGGACCTGGCGCCGGTCGTCCTCGACGCGGGACGGGACACGGAGGCCGCCGCACGGGAGCTGCTGCGGCTGTACGAGGAGCGGGGCGTCGCCAAGGAGGCCGCGCGCGGCAACCTCGGCGCCGACCCGCTGGGCCACGAGGCCCGCACCGGCGAGGCGCTCGACCTCGCCGACGCGGCCGGGCTCGCGCGGCGGTGTGCCGAGGAGTACCCGGGACTGCGGGCGCTGACCGTGGACGCGCTGCCGTACCACGAGGCCGGCGGCTCGGCCGCGCAGGAGCTGGGTGCCTCGCTGGCGACCGGCGTCGCCTATCTGCGCGAGCTGACCCGGTCCGGCAACGGTGTCGAACAGGCCTGTGGGCAGCTGGAGTTCCGGTACGCGGCCACCGCCGACCAGTTCCTGACGATCGCCAAGCTGCGCGCGGCGCGCCGGTTGTGGGCACGGGTCGCCGAGGTGTGCGGGGCGCCCGGCGCGGGCGGTCAGGTGCAGCACGCGGTGACCTCGCCGGTGATGATGACCCGGCGCGACCCGTGGGTGAACATGCTGCGCACGACGATCGCCACGCTCGCCGCCGGGGTCGGTGGCGCCGATTCCGTCACCGTGCTCCCCTTCGACCACGCGGTGGGCCTGCCGGACGCGTTCGCGCGCCGCATCGCCCGCAACACCTCCACGATCCTGGTCGAGGAGTCGCACCTGTCCCGGGTGATCGACCCGGCGGGCGGCTCCTGGTACGTGGAGCGGCTGACGGATGAACTCGCCCACGCGGGCTGGGAGTTCTTCCGGCACATCGAGGAACTCGGCGGCCAGGCGGCCGCGTTGCGCTCCGGACGGCTCGCCGAGGACCTGGCGGAGACCTGGGCGGTGCGCAGCGCCAAGCTCGCCAAGCGGCGTGAACCCATCACCGGCGTCAGCGAGTTCCCCAACCTCGGCGAGAAGCCCGTACAGCGCGCCCCCGCACCCGAGCCGCCGTCCGGCGGACTGCCCCGGGTGCGCCGGGACGAGGCGTACGAGGAACTGCGCGCCCGCTCCGACGCGCACCTCGCCGCCACCGGCTCCCGGCCGCGGATCTTCCTGGCCACGATCGGCCCCGCCGCGGCCCACACCGCGCGCTCGACCTTCGCCTCGAACCTCTTCCAGGCCGGCGGCATCGAGCCGGTCACCTCAGGCAGCTTCGAGGAGAGCGGCGCCACCGAGGCCTGTCTGTGCTCCAGCGACGCGCTCTACGAGGAGCAGGCCGCGCAGACCGCCGCGACGCTGCGGGCCGCGGGCGCCGGGCACGTGTTCCTGGCGGGCCGTCCGGGGCAGTACACCGACGTGGACGCCTACGTCTTCGCGGGCTGCGACGCCGTGGCCGTGCTCTCCGCCACCCTCGACCGCATGGGAGTGTCGTGATGGGAATCCCCGACTTCACCGGGATCGACCTGGGGACCCCGCGCGCCGACGGGGGGACGGACGAGTGGGATGCGTCCGTGAAGCGCGCCGCCGACGGCTCCGACCTGCTCTGGGAGACCCCGGAGGGCATCGCGGTCAAGCCGCTCTACACCGGCCGCGACCTGGAGGGCCTGGACTTCCTGGACACGTACCCGGGCATCGCGCCGTATCTGCGCGGCCCGTACCCGACGATGTACGTCAACCAGCCCTGGACGATCCGCCAGTACGCGGGCTTCTCCACGGCCGAGGAGTCCAACGCGTTCTACCGGCGCAATCTGGCGGCCGGTCAGAAGGGCCTCTCGGTCGCCTTCGACCTGCCCACGCACCGGGGTTACGACAGCGACCACCCGCGCGTGACCGGTGACGTCGGCATGGCGGGTGTGGCGATCGACTCGATCTACGACATGCGCCAGCTCTTCGACGGGATTCCCCTCGACAAGATGACCGTGTCGATGACGATGAACGGCGCGGTGCTGCCCGTCCTCGCGCTCTACATCGTCGCCGCCGAGGAACAGGGCGTGCCGCCCGAGAAGTTGGCCGGGACCATCCAGAACGACATCCTCAAGGAGTTCATGGTCCGCAACACCTACATCTATCCGCCGAAGCCGTCGATGCGGATCATCTCCGACATCTTCGCCTTCACCTCCCAGCGGATGCCCCGCTACAACTCGATCTCCATCTCCGGCTACCACATCCAAGAGGCGGGCGCGACGGCCGACCTGGAGCTGGCGTACACCCTCGCCGACGGCGTGGAGTACATCCGGGCCGGGCGGGACGCGGGGATGGACGTGGACGCGTTCGCGCCCCGGCTCTCCTTCTTCTGGGCGATCGGCATGAACTTCTTCATGGAGGTCGCCAAGCTGCGCGCGGCGCGCCTGCTGTGGGCCAAGCTGGTGAAACAGTTCGACCCGCAGAACGCCAAGTCCCTGTCCCTGCGCACCCATTCGCAGACCTCGGGCTGGTCGCTGACCGCGCAGGACGTCTTCAACAACGTCACGCGTACGTGCGTGGAGGCGATGGCGGCGACACAGGGCCACACGCAGTCGCTGCACACCAACGCCCTCGACGAGGCCCTCGCGTTGCCCACCGACTTCTCCGCGCGCATCGCCCGCAACACCCAACTGCTGCTCCAGCAGGAGTCGGGGACGACCCGGGTGATCGACCCGTGGGGCGGCAGCGCGTACGTGGAGCGGCTGACGTACGACCTCGCCCGGCGGGCCTGGCAGCACATCGAGGAGGTCGAGGCGGCGGGCGGCATGGCCAAGGCCATCGACGCGGGCATCCCCAAGCTGCGCATCGAGGAGGCCGCGGCCCGCACCCAGGCCCGCATCGACTCCGGCCGCCAGCCGGTCATCGGCGTGAACAAGTACCGGGTGGAGACCGACGAGGACATCGACGTCCTCAAGGTCGACAACTCCTCCGTCCGCACCCAGCAGATCGAGAAGCTGCGGCGGCTGCGCGCGGAGCGGGACGAGCGGGCCTGCCAGGACGCGCTCGACGCGCTGACCCGTGCGGCCGGCGGCGAGGGCAACCTGCTGGAGCTGGCCGTGAACGCGGCCCGCGCCAAGGCGACCGTGGGCGAGATCTCCGACGCGTTGGAGAAGGTGTACGGGCGGCACGCGAGCCAGATCCGTACGATCTCCGGCGTGTACCGCAACGAAGCAGGCGAGTCCCCCTCCGTGGACCGCACCCGGACCCTGGTGACCGCCTTCGAGGAGGCCGAGGGGCGCCGGCCGCGCATCCTGGTCGCCAAGATGGGCCAGGACGGCCACGACCGGGGCCAGAAGGTGATCGCCACCGCCTTCGCCGACCTCGGCTTCGACGTCGACGTCGGCCCGCTGTTCCAGACCCCGGGCGAGGTGGCCCGCCAGGCCGTCGAGGCGGACGTGCACATCGTCGGGGTGTCCTCGCTGGCCGCCGGACACCTCACCCTCGTACCGGCGTTGAAGGAAGCCCTGGCCGAGGAGGGCCGCGCGGACATCATGATCGTGGTCGGCGGTGTGATCCCGCCGCAGGACGTGCCCACGCTCCTGGAGATGGGTGCGGCGGCCGTCTTCCCGCCCGGCACGGTGATCCCGGACGCGGCCTACGACCTGGTGAAACGGCTGGCGACCGACCTCGGCCACGATCTGTAGCGCCCGTATGGCTGCGATCGATCTCGAGACGTATGTGAAGGGTGTCCTCGACGGGAAGCGGGCGCTGGTCGCCCGTGCGATCACGCTCGTCGAGTCCACCCACCCCCGCCACCGGGCCCTGGCCCAGGCGCTGTTGACCGAACTGCTCCCGCACAGCGGCCGGGCCCGGCGGATCGGGATCAGCGGGGTGCCCGGGGTGGGCAAGTCGACGTTCATCGACACCTTCGGCACCATGCTCACCGCGCAGGGCCACCGGGTGGCGGTGCTCGCCGTCGACCCCTCCTCCACCCGGACCGGCGGCTCGATCCTGGGCGACAAGACCCGGATGGAACGCCTCGCCGTGGACCCGGCCGCCTTCGTCCGGCCCTCCCCCACCGCCGGGACGCTCGGCGGGGTCGCCAAGGCCACCCGCGAGTCGATCGTGGTGATGGAGGCGGCGGGCTACGACGTGGTGCTGGTGGAGACGGTCGGTGTGGGCCAGTCGGAGACGGCCGTCGCCAACATGGTCGACTCCTTCCTGCTGCTCACCCTGGCCCGTACCGGCGACCAGTTGCAGGGCATCAAGAAGGGTGTGCTGGAGCTGGCAGACGTCATCGCCGTGAACAAGGCCGACGGTCCGCACGAGCGTGACGCCAAGGCGGCGGCGCGTGAACTGGCGGGCGCACTGCGGCTGATGCACGGCAAGGACGTGTACTGGGCGCCGCCCGTGCTCAGTTGCAGCGCCCGCGAGCGGACCGGCCTGGACACCGTCTGGGAGCGCCTCGAACAGCACCGGGCGCTCCTCGAATCGAGCGGTCGGCTGGCCGCCAAGCGCCGGGACCAGCAGGTCGACTGGACCTGGACGATGGTCCGCGACACGCTCCTGGGCCGCCTGCACGCCGACCCGAAGGTGCGGGAGCTCGCTCCCGAACTCGAACAGCAGGTGCGCGAGGGGAAGTTGACGGCGACGCTGGCCGCCGAGCGGATCCTGAAGGCGTTCGGGGACACGACGGACTGAGGTGTCGCGGAGCCGGGTTCACGGAACACGGCGCCGGGCTCACGGATCGGGACGCCCGGCTCCCCGATCGGGGCAGCCCTTGTCGGAGTTCCTGGTGTGCTGTCCGTAGACGCTGGTCACGTCGACCGTCACCGGGCCGACGGTCTGGGTCGCGACCCGGTGCGCGGCGGCGGCCGTGCAGATCAGCTGTCGTATCGCGATGTCGGTCAACCTGCCCATGGCGCCGGGGAGTTCGATGGAGAGCGTGTCGTCCCGCACCGTCACGGTCGGCACGTTCTCCGCGGGCTCGGCGGGTTCCCCGGTGACCGCGTCCGCCTTGGGCGTCGGGACGGGCGCGAGGGTCGGCATCCCGGGCACCTCGCTGGCCAGGCCCTCGGACTGCTCCCGGTCGGTCGGGCCGAGCAGCAAAAGGTCCAGGGCCGCCCCGGCGTCCCCGGGCTCGGCGGTCGCCCGGGAGACCGCGACGAGTGCGCCGCCGTCCCGGACGAAGTAGACCGACGTGAGCGAGGCGATGCCGCTCGCCGGACCGCCGGCCTCCACCACCCCGGTCGCGGGGATCCCGCAGGCGGACAGCGCGAGCAGGGACGGTGCCACCAGCAGCGGGAGCCGGTGTGTGGCCTTCATGACGGGTTCTCCTCGGACGACTCGTCCCGCCGCAACGGCAGTTCGACCGTGAAGACGGCACCACCGGCCGGATGGTTGGCCGCGCGGACGGTTCCGCCGTGCATGCGTACGTTCTCGGCGGTGATCGACAGGCCGAGGCCGCTGCCCTCGGAGCGGGTCCTCGCGGTGTCCGACTTGTAGAACCGCTCGAAGACGTGCGGCAGGACGTCCTCGGGGATGCCGGGGCCGCCGTCCCGTATCTCGATGACCGCGAGGCGCCCGGCGGCGAGGTCATCGCTCGCCGCCAGGCTCACGCGCACCGGGCGGTTGCCGTGCCGCAGGGCGTTGCCGACCAGATTGGCGACGACCACGTCCAGGCGGCGCGGGTCGACCCGCCCGCGCACCGCGTCGGGCGGCGGCAGCCGCGTCTCCACCGTGTCCGACCAGCCCCGGGAGGCGAGGGTGCGCCGGATCGACTCGGCGAGGTCGATCTCGTCCAGGTGCAGCTCCGCCGCGCCCGCGTCGAACCGGGAGATCTCCATCAAGTCGTCGACCAGGCGGGCGAGTTTGACGGTCTCCCCGCTGATCAGCCGGACCGCGGTGGCCGTGTCCGGGTCCAGCCGGGCCGCGTCCTCGTCCAGGACGTCGGTGACCGCCGACATCGCGGCGAGCGGGGTGCGCAGTTCGTGCGAGACGTCGGCGGCGAAGCGCCGGGCCCGTGCCTCCATGCCGCGCAGCTCCGCCACCGACGTCTCGAGGGCGGCGGCCGTCTCGTTGAACGTGTGGGAGAGATCGGCGAGTTCATCGGATCCGTTGACCGCGAGCCGGGTGTCCAGGCGGCCCTCGGCGATGCTGCGGGTGGCGTCCCGCAGCGCCCGTACCGGCAGCAGTACGCCCCGCGCGGCGAACAGGGCGAGCACGACGGCGAGCAGCAGCGCCGGCACCATGGCCCGCTCGACGGAGCTCACCAGGGCGTCCACGTAGGCCTGTTCCTCGGTCTGCGGCACGACCAGGAAGACCCGGACCCCGGACGCCGTCTGCGCTCGGTCGGGGACGCCGAAGGTGACCGACATGCCGACGACGAGCGAGGTGTGTCCGCTCGCACGCACCCGTTGGAACACGGTGGCCCGGCTGGTGGCGACGGCCTCGCGCACGTCGGCCGTCAGCTCGGGGAAGGTGTCGCCGGCGGCGGAGGCGGCGCGCAGGGTTCCGTAGGTGGCCAGGACGCGCCAGTTGCCGGGTGCCTCGGTGGCGGCCACGTCGGCGGCGAAGCGCTGGAGCGCCGACTGGTCCGGGGGGAAGCCGAGTTCGGGGGCACGCTGGTTGATCTGGGTGCGCAGTTGTCTGATCGTGGCGTCCTGGCTCTGCTGGAGCACTCCGGTGCGGGCCTCCCGGAAGGTCAGGGCGCCGGTCGTGGCGGCGGCGACGGTGGCGACGAGTCCGAAGGCCACCACCAGGCGCGGGCGCAGGCCTCGCAGTCGGCGCGTGCGGCGCGTCCCACGCGTCCTCACGGCGCCGCGAATCGGTAGCCGAAGCCGCGCACGGTGTGGATGTACCGCGGTGCCTTGGGCGGCTCGGACATCTTGGTGCGCAGGCGTTTGACGCAGGCGTCCACCAGGCGCGCGTCCCCGTGGTAGTCGTGCTCCCAGACCGCCTCCAACAGCTGCTGTCGGCTGAAGACCTGCCCCGGCGAGGCGGAGAGCGTGAGCAGCAGCCGCGTCTCCGAGGGGGCGAGGGCGATCGGCGTACCGCCCAGGGTGACGGTCAACCCGGCGCGGTCCACGGCGAGTTCACCGTAGGTGTCGATCTTCGGCAGTCCCGTCCCGGCCTGTGCCCCGCCCGCGCGGCGCAGGACGGCGCGTATGCGGGCGTCGAGCACCCGGGCCAGCACCGGCTTCACCACGTAGTCGTCGGCGCCGGCCTCCAGACCGACAACGATGTCCACCTCGTCACCCCGCGCGGTGGCGATGATGATCGGCAAGGTCTGGTCGACGGCGCGTATGCCCCGGCACACCTCAAGACCGGTCATGCCGGGGAGCATCAGATCGAGGACCACGATGTCCGGCCGGAAGCTCCTTAACCGGTCCATGCCCTCTTCCCCGGTCGCGGTGGCGGCGACGTCGTGGCCCTGTCGGCGCAGGGCCAGGTCGACGCCCTCGCGCACGGCGCGGTCGTCCTCGATCAGCAGTACTCGTGACATGCGCACAGTATCCACAGGGAGCTGACCGAGGCGGGCGTTATCGTCTCGTTATCTTCCGGGCCAGATCCGATCACATTGCGGTCGCACCGTAAACGATCGTGAAAGCGCACAACGAGAAGTCCCCCAGCCGTCGTCGGACAGGTTCCGCCCACGCCGCCAGGCGGAACGGGCGGAGACAACTGACGGGGGGACTGGCCGCGTTGGCCGCTCTCGGTGTCGTCGGCTGCGCGGTGGTGGCCTGGCTGCCGGCCGACTCGAAGCGGTCGCCGACGGCGGCCGGTCCGAACGCGGGTGCCGAGCGCGACCCGTCGGTGCGGCCCACCTCCGAGCCGCCGAAGCCGAAGACGCCGACGGAGCCGACGGCGAGCGCCACCGGGAAGGCCGAGGGGACGCCGAGTTCCTCCGGCCCCGCCATCCCCCGCAACGGTCCGGGCACGTTCGTCACCGCGTCCGGCGGCAGCGGGCGTGTCGGGAAGGGCAAGGCCCTGCGCTACAAGGTCGAGGTGGAGAACGGCATCGACCTGTCCGCCGAGGACATCGCCGAGCAGGTGGAGCGCATCCTGGCCGACCCGCGCGGCTGGACCGCCGACGGACACTCGGGCTTCCAGCGGGTCTCCACCGGCGCCACCGACTTCGTGGTCAAGGTCGCCACTCCCGGGACCGTGGACAAGGTCTGCGGCCAGTACGGCCTGGAGACCGGCGGCGAGGTCAACTGCAGCGTGGCCCACAACGTCATGGTCAACCTCAAGCGCTGGGAAGAGGCAACTCCCGTCTACGCCAAGGACGTCACGTCCTACCGGGCGCTCATCGTCAACCACGAGGTGGGCCACTTCCTCGGCCACGGCCATGTCACCTGCCCCGCGAAGGGCGGACCGGCCCCCGCGATGATGCAGCAGATCAAGGGCATGCACGGCTGCTCCCCCAACGTCTGGCCCTACACCGCCGACGGCCGGTACATCACAGGCCCGGCCGTCCCCTGACCACCACCCCGTTCGACTGTTCCCAACTTCCAGGAGCACAAGTGGAGTTACGCGTGAAGCACAGACATGCCGTCCTCGCGGCCGGGGTCGCCGCCTCGGCCCTCGTCCTGGCCGGCCTGCCCGCCGGTACGGCGTCCGGAGCCGGGCCGATCGACACAGGCGCGGCCCGAACGGCCGCCGCGGTCAAGACCGTCACGCTGGTCACCGGCGACCGGGTCCTGCTGGACGCCGCCGGAAAGGTCGCCGGCGTCGAGCGGGCGAAGGGCCGGGAGCGGGGCACGTTCTCGATCCGCACGGTCGGCGAGCACACCCAAGTGGTGCCCTCCGACGCGGAGTTGCTGATCGCGCAGGGCAAGCTGGATGTCCGGCTGTTCGACGTGACCCAGCTGGTGGCGGACGGGTACGACGACGCGGGCCGCACCGACGTACCGCTGATCGTCACCTTCAAGGGCAAGAAGGCGCCCTCGATGAGCCCGTTCACCGGGGCCGGTGCCCGGCTGGGCCGCGCGCTGCCCGTCGTCAACGGCAAGGCGATACGCCCCGTCAAGAAGCGGGCCGACGACTTCTGGAACGCCGTGACCGACTCCGCGGGCGACAGCGGCACGACGGAGTTCACCGACTCGACGGCGGTGGAGAAGGTCTGGCTGGACGGCAGGCGCAAGGCGAGCCTCGACAAGAGCGTCCCGCAGATCGGCGCGCCGACCGCCTGGGCCGCCGGGTACGACGGCACCGGCACGAAGATCGCCGTCCTGGACACCGGCATCGACACCGGCCACCCCGACCTCGCGGACAAGGTGGTCGCGGCGCAGGACTTCTCCGACTCCGGGAGCACCGGCGACAAGTTCGGCCACGGCACGCACGTCGCGTCGATCACCGCCGGGACGGGCGCCAAGTCCGGCGGCAGGTACAAGGGCGTCGCGCCGGGCGCGCAGATCGTCAACGGCAAGGTCCTCGACGACAACGGCTCAGGCTACGACTCCGGGATCATCGCCGGCATGGAGTGGGCGGTGGCGCAGGGCGCCGATGTCGCCAACCTCAGCCTCGGCGGTACGGACTCGCCCGGCACCGACCCGATGGAGGAGGCGGTCGACCGGCTCTCCGCCGAGTCCGACACGCTGTTCGTCATCGCGGCCGGGAACGAGGGCGAGTTCGGCGAGCAGACGGTCGGCTCGCCCGGCAGCGCCGACGCGGCGCTGACCGTCGGCGCGGTCGACAAGTCCGACCAGCTGGCCTCGTTCTCCAGCCGCGGCCCGCGCGTCGGGGACAGCGGGGTCAAGCCCGATCTGACCGCGCCCGGTGTCGCGATCACGGCCGCCGCGGCGGCCGGCAGCTTCCTGGAGGGCGAGTTCCCCTCCGACACCCCGGGTTATCTCACGCTCGACGGTACGTCGATGGCGACCCCGCATGTCGCGGGCGCCGCCGCTCTCCTCGCCCAGCAGCATCCGGACTGGACCGGCGAGCGCATCAAGCAGGTCCTCACCGCCTCCGCGAAGCCGGGCGCGTACAGCTCCTTCCAGCAGGGCACCGGACGCACCGACCTGGTGCGGGCGCTGGACCAGAGCGTCGTCACCGAGCAGCAGTCGATCGGCTTCGGCGAGCAGCAGTGGCCGCACGCCGACGACAAGCCGGTCACCAAGCAGCTCACGTACCGGAACCTCGGCACCGAGCCGGTCACCCTGGACCTCTCCGTGGACGCCTACACCGCGGACGGCAAGGCCGCCGCGGCGGGCATGTTCACCGTCTCGCCCCGGACGGTCACCGTCCCGGCGGGCGGCGAGGCGAGCGCCGAGGTCACGGCGGACACCAGCGCGGGCACCGCCGACGGCAGCTTCGGCGGCTCGGTCTCGGCCACGTCGTCCGACGACAAGATCCAGGTGCGGACCGCGGTCGGCGTGCAGCGCGAGGTGGAGTCGTACGACCTGACGCTCAAGCACATCGACGAGAACGGCTCACCGACCGGTGACGCCGTCACCTCCGTCTCGGACTTCGACGGCGACTTCTACGCCGACTACGCCGACGAACAGGACGGCGAGCTGACGGTCCGGCTGCCCAAGGGCGACTACATCGTCAGCGGTGTGATCCACCCCAGTGTCTCGACCGACAAGCACGCGGTTCTGGTCCAGCCGAAGCTGCGGCTCGACGGGGACACCAGCGTCACCGTCGACGCCCGGCAGGCGAAGCCGGTGGACATCACCGTGCCGGACCCGGCGGCCGTGGGCACCGACGCGACGGTCGCGGTCGGCTTCCAGCGGGGCGAGGGGCTGAGGGACGGCTTCCTGCAGTATCTGCTGCCGAACTTCGAGGGCCTGCGGTTCGGGCGGCTCGGCACGGGCGAGTCCGTCGACGGGCTGTACTCCCTGTACTCCGGCACGTGGTCCCGCCAGGACGCGGCGGGGCGGCCGGTCAACTACCGCCTGGCCTGGCAGCGGGACGGCGAGATCGACGGCTTCACCGCCGCGGTCGAGCGGAAGCGGCTGGCCAAGGTCGAGTTCGAGGCGGGCGAGCCGGTCGAGGGCCGGCGCGTCCAGGTCGAGGTCACTCCGCACGGGCCCGACGGCCGGCTGGTGCCCAGTTACACCGACATGCGCGGCGATCTGCCGATGCGCAGCACCGAGTACATCCTCGACAACGGCGTGAAGTGGTCGGCCCGTATGTGGTCGGTCTCGGGCGAGGGCCGGGACTCGGTCTTCGAGAACTTCCTGATGCGGATGCCGAGGATCTGGAAGGCGGGCCACACCTACCAGGAGCAGTTCAACGTCGGTGTCTTCGGCCCGGTGCTGAACGGTCCCGCGGAGCTCGGACCGGGCCTCGGATTCCCGGGTCTCGCCCGGCAGGGGAACGTCATCAGGGCCTATGTGCCGCTGTTCGGCGACGGCGCCGGACACTGGGGCGAGGCCGACGCCACCTCGGTGAAGGCCACGCTCACGGCGGACGGCAAGGAGATCGCCGACGACTACGACTACCCGCCGAGCCTGGGCCTCACCGAGTACACCGTCCCCGCCGGGGACGCCGCGTACAAGCTGAGCGTGGACAGCTCCCGTGACCCGGCCGTGTACGCGGTCAGCACGCGCGTCCAGGCGGAGTGGTCCTTCCGCTCGGCCACGACCCCTGACGACGACTTCGCCGCGCTGCCGCTGTCGACGGTCACCTTCTCCCCGCAGCTGACCCTGGCCAGCACGGCCGAGGCGGGTACGACCTTCAAGGTGCCCTTCAGCATCAAGGGCGCGGCGGCCGGGCAGAAGCCCGCGAAGCTCGCCTTCCAGGTCTCCTACGACGACGGCGCGACCTGGCAGTCCGCCAAGGCCGTCGGCGGTACGCATCTGACGCTCAAGCACCCGGCCCAGCCGGGCTCCGTGTCACTGCGCGCCGAACTGACCGACCGGGCCGGCAACAAGCTGGTCCAGACGATCCAGCGCGCCTACCTCATCACTCAGTAGGTCTCCGCGGCTGGGCGGAGGGGGCGTCGGCGAGACCGGCGCCCCCTTCGTCATGCTCCTCGAGTGCCGGGCCCCTGCCCCGGACGCAGGCCCGGGACGTCGAGATCGCCCGGCCTGAGCCGGTACACCTGGAGGCGCAGGTCGTAGTACTTGTCCGTCTCCCCGACCCACTCCATCCCCACGCGCTTGGCCGTCGCGGCACCCCGTTCGTTGCGGGGCCGTACGACCGCGAAGAGTTCGTCCACGCCGGCCTCGAAGGCGTAGTGCGCCACGGCGTGACCGGCCTCGGCGGCCAGACCCTTCCCCCAGGCGCCGGGCGCGAGTTGCCAGCCGATCTCCAGGTCCCGGCGGTCCGGCGGCAGGGGCAGCAGCACGACCCCGCCGACCACCGACCCGTCCTCCCGCGACTCGATCGCCCACCGGCCCTGCGGGGCGTCCAGATTCCCGGCGCCCCACTCCTCCAGGAGGGTCCGCATGGCCGCCGCGTCCGGCACTCGTGCCATCGCCGGGGCGAGCCACTGGGCGACGTCCGCGGTGCCGTAGACCCGCAGGGCGTCCTCCGCGTCCTCGACGGTCCACGGCCGCAGGACCAGCCGGGGCGTGGTGATCCGGGACCCCTCGACGACGACACGGTGCTCGCGTTCGGTCATGCCGGAACGCTACCAACCGCTCACTGATCCGTCGCGTGGATGACGACGACGTCCACGCGTGCGGGGACCCGGCGGAGGAGGATGCCGAGGACTACGTGCAATCGGACGCGCGCCGCGTGCCCCTGGACCAACCCCATGGTCGGGCCACACGATGATCGCGTGTCCAAGATTCCTTTCGTCGCCGGCGACCCGACCCCGTCGCGCCACCTGCCGTGGTTCGTACGACCCGCCGCCAGGATCTGGACCTGTGCGCCACCCCCGGCCGAGGTGCGGGACTTCCATGCCGAGCAGCCCGGCTATGCGCCCACCGCACTGGCCGAACTCCCGTCCCTGGCAAGGGAACTCGGGGTCGGCCGGGTGTTCGTCAAGGACGAGTCCTCGCGTCTGGGGCTGCCCGCGTTCAAGGCGCTGGGCGCGTCCTGGGCGATTCACCGGGTGCTGGCACGGCGGGCGAACGGGGGCAGCGCCGGCGGCCCGGTGCGGCTGGTCACCGCCACCGACGGCAATCACGGCCGGGCCGTGGCGCGGATGGCGCGGCTGTTCGGGCAGCGTTCCCATGTCTTCGTCCCGCGGGGTGTCCACCCGGCGGCCGTGACTGCCATCGAGGAGGAAGGCGCGCACATCACGCTCGTGCCGGGCTCGTACGACGAAGCCGTGCGGCGGGCGGCCGACGCGGCGGCGAGCAGGCCGGACTCCGTACTCGTCCAGGACACCGCCTGGCCCGGGTACGAGCGGATTCCGGGCTGGATCGTGGAGGGCTACTCGACCCTGTTCGCCGAGATCGACGCGCAGCTCGGTACTGCGGATCTCGGGTCGCCCGGCCTGGTGGTGGTCCCGGCGGGCGTGGGCTCACTCGCGCAGGCCGCCGTCACCCACTACCGCGGCAGAGCGGCCGGGCCCGCGCCGACCGCGCTGCTGTCCGTCGAGCCCGACACCGCGGCCTGTGTCCTGGCCAGCCTCGGCCGTCGGACGCCGGTCAGCGTGCCGACCGGTGCCACCACCATGGCCGGCCTGAACTGCGGCACCGTCTCCAGCCTGGCCTGGCCCTTTCTACGAGACGGCCTGGACGCCGCTGTCGCGGTCACGGACGCCGAAAGCGCCGACGCCGCACGTGATCTCGCCGCCGTCGGTGTCGCGGCGGGCCCCTGCGGCGCGGCCTCCCTGGCCGGTGCCCGCGCCGCCCTGACCGGCGAGGGCGCCGCCGAACGCCGTACCGCCCTGGCTGTCGATCCCACCTCGACGGTCGTCCTGCTCAGCACCGAGGGCACGGCCGCCAACCCCCACTCCGAGGACGCGCGAACCTGACCGCCTCCCGCACCCACTCCGCTTCCCGCCCGACCTCGCCCGGCAGGACGCCCGTTGGTGCCGTCGACGGCAGGCCCTTTGTCACCTCAGGACGAACCTCCGTCGCCCAGGACTCAACTCCCGCAAACAGAACGGCCATCACCCAGGGCCGCTCCCGAATCGCTGCCATATTCGAGAACCCCTTCGGAGGTGGCTGTGACGCGAGAGGCGACAACATCCCGGGCGACAGCGGCACATACGGCGGACCGCACCGCCGAGCGCATCACGGACCTGGAACACCGCCGGGCACAGGCGCTGACTCCGGCCACGCCGAGAAGGCGCGGGGCCTTCGGCGCGCGGGAGCGGATCGAACGGCTGCTTGACGTGGACTCCTTCGCGGAGACCGGTCTGTTCGTGCGGGCCAGATCCACCGGGGACGGCGCCCGCCGCCCCTACGGTGACGGGGTCGTCACCGGGTACGGCACGGTCGACGGGCGACCGGTCTGTGTGTTCGCCCAGGACTCCACGGTCTTCGGCGGCAGCATGGGCGAGGCGTTCGGCGAGAAGACCGTGGCCCTGATGGACCTCGCCCTCAAGACCGGCTGCCCCGTCATCGGTCTCAACGACTCCGGCGGCGCCCGCATCCAGGAAGGCGTCGCATCCCTCGCCCTGTACGCCGAGTTGGTGCGCCGCAATGTGAAGGCGTCCGGGGTGATCCCGCAGATCTCGGTCATCCTCGGGCCGTGCGCGGGCGGTGCCGCCTACTCCCCCGCCATCACCGACTTCACGGTCATGGTGGACGGCGCCTCGCACATGTTCGTCACCGGTCCCGACGTCATCGAGGCGGTCACCGGCGAGCACACCACCGCGGAGGACCTGGGCGGCGCCCGCACCAGCAACTCCGTGAACGGCAACGCCCACTTCCTCGCCGCCGACGAGGAGGAGGCCCTCGACACCGTACGCGACCTGCTCTCGTACCTGCCGGCCAACAACCTGGACCGTCCCCCGCAGTACGCTCCTGGGTCGACGCCCACCGGGGACGGGCTGGACGAGGTCGTGCCCGACCGGACCGGCCAGGCCTACGACATGCGCGACATCGTGCAGGCGGTCGTCGACGACGGTGAACTCCTGTACGTGCAGGAGCTGTTCGCGCCGAACATCATCTGCGCCCTGGCCCGCGTCGAGGGCAACAGCGTCGGCGTCGTCGCCAATCAGCCGCTGCACTCGGCCGGTGTCCTCGACATCGACGCCTCGGAGAAGGCCGCGCGGTTCGTACGGTTCTGCGACGCGTTCGGCATTCCGCTGCTGACCTTCGCCGACGTCCCCGGCTACCTCTCCGGTGTCCGCCAGGAGCGGGCCGGCATCATCCGGCGCGGCGCCAAACTGCTGTACGCGTACGCCGAGGCGACCGTCCCGAAAGTCACCGTGGTGGTGCGCAAGGCATACGGCGGCGGGTACGCGGTGATGGGCTCCAAGCACCTCGGCGCCGACGTCAACCTCGCCTGGCCCACGGCCCGCATCGCCGTCATGGGCGCGGAGGGCGCCGTCGGCGTGCTGCACCGGCGTGAACTCGCCGCCTCGGACGACCCGGAGGCACTGCGCGCCCGCCTGATCGCCACGTACGAGTCCACCCACGGGACCCCGTATCTCGCCGCCGAACGCGGGTACGTCGACGCGGTGATCGCCCCGCGCGACACCCGCGCCCACCTGTGCCGTGCCCTGCGCACGCTGCGCGGCAAGCGCGCCCCGATGCCGGAGCGCCGGCACGGCAACATCCCGCTCTGACCGCCCTGTTCACACTTTTTCGCTCTTGTGCGCCCCGCTCAGTCCAACCGCTCTGATCCGCCCGACTCGCCGGCCGACACCGCGATGTGAGGAGCAACGCCCGATGGACAGCCGCCGCCCCCCGCTCGCGCCCGCGTACCGGACCCTGCCCGACCACGTGCGGCACTGGGCCGAAACCACCCCCGACCGCCGGGCGTTCACCTTCGTCGACCACCCCACTCCGAACTCGCGCGGGGTGCACCGCACCCTCACCTGGCAGCGACTGGACCTGCGCATAAGGGCGTTGGCCGCCCGGCTCTCCGAACAGGCCGAACCAGGGGCCAGGGTCGCCCTGTTGTGTCCGCAGGGGACGGACTACATCACCGCCTTTCTGGCCGCGCTGACCGCCGGGATGGTCGCCGTACCGCTCTACCCGCCCGGTCTGCCGGGGCACGGGGACCGGCTCGTCGGGGTGTTGGCCGACGCCCGTCCCGCGGTCGTGGTGACCACCGGCCGCGTCCTGGAGGAGGTCAGGGACTTCTGCGAGCGTGCCCGGGTGGCGGTCCTCGCGGTGGACCAGGTTCCCGATGCCGTCGCCAAGGACTGGCGGGCGCCCGTACTCGACCCCGGCGCGACCGCGTATCTCCAGTACACCTCCGGATCCACCCGTGCTCCGGCGGGAGTCGAGATCACCCACACCAACGTCGTCGCCAACGCCCGCCAGGCGCTCGGCGCCTACCGCGCCGACGCGCACCCGGTGACCTGCGTGGGCTGGCTGCCGCTCTACCACGACATGGGGCTCGTGCTCAGCGTCGCGGCCCCTGTCGTACGGGGACTGCTGTCGGTGCTCATGGACCCGGCCGCGTTCCTGCACGAACCGGCGCGCTGGCTAAGGCTGTTGGCCGCGCATCCGCGTGCGCTGAGCGCCGCGCCCAACTTCGCCTACGACTACTGCTCTTCGACCGTCACCGAGGCGCAGAAGGCGGAGCTACGGCTGGACGGGGTCGCCGCGTTGATCAACGGCAGCGAGCCGGTGCGGCCCGGCACCGTCGACCGCTTCCACGCCGCGTTCGCCGCGCGGGGGCTCGCGGCGGAGGTCCACTGTCCGTCGTACGGGCTCGCGGAGGCGACCGTCTTCGTCAGTGCCGCCCGTCCGGGCGAGCCGCTCGACCGGTTCGCGCTGGACCGTGACGCCCTCGCCGCCGGGAAGGCCCTGCCCGCGCGGCCCGACGACCCGAGAGCCGTGCTGCTGGCCGGTTGCGGAACCCCGGCCGGCCAGCGGGTCCGTGTCGTCGATCCCGTCTCCCACGCCGTCCTGGCCGAGGGGGAGGTCGGCGAGATCTGGGTGCAGGGCCCCAACGTGGGGCGCGGCTACTGGAACAACGAGCCCCAGACGCAACGGGTGTTCGGCGCCGGGCTCGGCAAGGACGCGCCCGGCAGTTGGCTGCGCACCGGTGATCTCGGGACGATCCTGAGCGGGCAGTTGATCGTCACCGGCCGGCTCAAGGACCTCATCGTCGTCGACGGCCGCAACCACTACCCGCAGGACGTGGAAGCCACCGCCCAGAACGCCCATCCGGCTCTGCGGCGCGACCGGCTCGCCGCGTTCGGTGTGCCGGGCGGCGGAGGCGAGCGGGTGGTGGTCGTGGCGGAGCACGCGCGGACCACCAGCCTCACCGACATCGACGTACCGTCCCTGACGCGTGCCGTGCGTGCGGCCGTCTCCGCCCGGCACGGGCTGCGGCTCGCGGACGTCGTCCTGGTCGCGCCGGGTGCCGTGCCCCGGACGTCCAGCGGCAAGGTGTCGCGGGCCCTGGCGCGGGCCCGGTATCTGGAGGGTGCCTACGCGACGGAGACGGCGGTATGACGGCCGCCGACGGGGACCGGGGTGCGCGCGCAGCCGACGCGGAGCGGGGTGCGAGCCCGGCCGACGCAGAGTCGGGTGCGAGCGCAGCCGACGAATCCGGCAGTGTGCGGGCGGCCGACGCGCGAGCCCTGCGCCGCCGGATCGCGGAGCTGGTCGCCGAGTGGCACGGCAACCGCGCCTCCGTCGACGACATCCCGATGGACCGGCCGTTGGCCGACCTGGGGATGTCCTCGCGGGACGCGGTCGTGCTGGCCGGTGAGCTGTCCCGGCTGACCGGCCGCGACCTGCCGGCGACCCTGGTGTGGGAAGCGCCCACCGGGGACGCGCTGGTGGCCCAACTGTGCGGTACGGCCGCGCAGTTCACCAGAACCTCGTCCGGCGCCTCTCCCCCGGGGGCGCCGGGCGAGCCCGTCGCGGTCATCGGCGTCGGCTGCCGACTGCCCGGCGGGGTGCGCGGTCCGGGCGACTACTGGCGGCTGCTGATCGACGGGGTCGACGCGATCGGACGCGTCCCCGAGGACAGATGGGGCGACTTCACGGCGTTCCCGCCCGCCGACGCCCCCGCGTACGGCGGCTTTCTCGACGACATCGCCGGCTTCGACGCCGAGTTCTTCCGCATCACCCCGCGCGAGGCCGCGGTGATGGACCCGCAGCAGCGGATCCTCCTGGAGGTCGTCCGCGAGACGCTCGACCACGCCGCCGTGCCCGCCACCGCCCTGGCGGGCACGGCCACCGGGATCTACGTCGGTGTCTCGGCCCCGGAGTACGGCCAACTCACCGGCGCCGACGCGGAGTCCGTCGATCCGTGGGCGCCGGCGGGCGCGGCGCTCAGTGTCACGGCGGGCCGACTGGCGTACGTCCTCGACACCCGTGGGCCGAGCATGGCCGTCGACACCGCCTGTTCCTCCTCGCTGGTCGCCCTGCATCACGCCTGCGTCAGCCTGCGCACCGGCGAGAGCGACACGGCGATCGCCGCCGGGGTCAACGTCCTGCTGTCGCCCTCCGTCGGCGTCGCCTTCGAGCGGGCGGGCGCGCTCGCGCCGGACGGTCGCTGCAAGCCGTTCTCAACGGCGGCCGACGGCATCGGGCGCGGTGAGGGCTGCGCGGCGGTGCTGCTGAAGCGACTGTCCGACGCGGAGCGGGACAGCGACCGCGTCCTCGCCGTCATCCGCGCCACCGCCGTCAACTCCGACGGCCGCTCCAACGGCCTCCTGGCCCCCAACCCGGCCGCCCAGCAAGCCCTGTTGGCGTCCGTGTACGCGCGGTCCGGGCTGCCCACGGCTCATATCGACTACGTCGAGGCGCACGGCACCGGCACCCCGCTCGGCGACCCGATCGAGGCGGGCGCGCTCGGCGCGGTGCTGGGCGCGGGCCGCGACCTCGACCAGCCGTTGCTGCTGGGCTCCGTGAAGGGGAACCTCGGCCACCTGGAATGCGCGGCGGGCCTCGCCGGTCTCGTAAAAACAGTCCTTGCGCTCCACCACGACCTCGTCCCGCCGTCGCTGCACGCCAACGGCAGCGCCCTGACGGACCCCCGGCTGCGCGTGGTGACCGAGCCGGAACCCTGGCCCCGCTACGGCGGCACAGCCACCGCCGGCATCTCGGGCTTCGGGTTCGGCGGCACCAACGCCCATGCCGTACTGGAGGAATGGCGCCCCGGAATCCTCCCGCCGCCGTCGACAGACCGACCGGCCGTCTGCCTCCACGTTCTCTCCGACGTCGACACCGAGCGGGTCCGGGACACCGCGGCCCGCCTCGCCGCGTGGCTTCGCACACCCGAGGGGAGCGCGGCCCACCCCACCGACGTGGCCCGCACGCTCGCGGGACGCGCGGGGCGGGGACCCGTGCGGGCCGCCGTCGTCGCCGGTGCCGGGGCAGAACTGGCCGAAGCGCTCGATGCGTTGGCGGGGGCTCGCCCGGATACCCGGGTATCCACCGGTGACCGCGATCTCGTGGGGCGCGGCCCGGTATGGGTGTTCTCGGGGTACGGGAGCCAGTGGCCCGGCATGGGGCGCCGGCTGCTCGCCGAGGAACCCGCCTTCGCCGCCGCTGTGGAGAAGCTCGACGCACGACTCGCCGGCGAGTTCGGCTTCTCCTTCCACGAGCACCTGGCCTCCGCCGGAGATCTCGACCGCCTCGACGTCTCCCAACCCGTGCTGCTCGGGCTCCAGTTGGCGCTCGCCGAGCTGTGGCGCTCGTACGGTGTCGAACCGGTCGCCGTGATCGGCCACTCCATGGGCGAGGTGGCGGCCGCCGTCTGCGCGGGCGCGCTGGACGTGGCGGACGCGGCTCGGGTCATCACCGCACGGGCTCGCCTGCTCGGCGGGCTGCACGGCGGGGCGATGGCCGTCGTGGATCTGGCGGACGCCGAACTGCCCACCCTGGAGCGGGACTTCCCCGGTGTACAGGTCGCCGTGCACTCCTCGCCCCGGCAGAAGGTCGTCACGGGCGACGAGGCGGCGGTCACCAGGCTCGTGCACTGGCTGGAGGAGCAAGGGCGTGCCGCCCGGGCCATGCGAGTGGTCGGCGCCGGGCACTCGGCCCAGGTGGACCCCCTGCTGCCGGAGCTGACCGAGGCCCTGTCGGACGTCCGGGGCCGGTCTCCGCGCATTCCCGTCTACTCCACCGTCCTCGACGATCCGCGCGGCGCCTGCGCGTTCGACGCCGCTCACTGGGCCGCCAACCTGCGCCGGCCCGTGCGTCTGGACCGGGCCCTCGCGGCAGCCGCGGCCGACGGTCACACCGCCTTCGTCGAGCTCTCACCGCATCCGGTGCTGGCCAGATCCGTCGCCGAGAACGTACCCGGAGCACTGGCGGTGGGCTCGCTGCGGCGCGACGCGGACGGATCCGCAGCGTTCCTCTCCGAGTTGGGCACTCTGTACACGGCGGGGCTGCCTCTGCCGACGCCGGCCGGCCGGGTCATCGACCTTCCGGCCCCGCGTTGGCGGCACGTCCGGTACTGGTGGACGGACGGCCGGGCCCCCATAGCCGCCTCCACGACGGCCCGTTGGACCGAGTCCGCGGCACCCCCGCGCGAGGCGGCGGCCTCGGTGGCCGCCCGCGTGAGTCACCACATCGCCACCGTCACCGGCCATCCGGCCGCCCGCATCACCCCCGCCACGGCGCTGGTCGACCTCGGCCTGGACTCCCTGATGGCCGTCCGTATCCGCACCTCACTGGAGCGCGATTTCGGGATCGAACTGCGGCTGCGTGACCTCTTCGATGCCACCACGGTCGACGAACTGGCCGACCGAATCGCGCAGTTGACCGAGACGCCTTTACCCCTACGCACGCTCCACAAAGGCGGCACGGGCTCCCCGCTCTTCCTGTTCCACGCCGCCGGTGGATCCACCGGCGTTTACCGCGCACTCGCCGAACGACTGGGCGCCGACCGGCCGGTGCACGGGCTGGACCGGATCGAGGACGCCGGTACCGTGCCGGAGAAGGCGCGCCGCTGTGCCGAGGCGATCGCTGCCGTCCAGCCCAACGGCCCTTGTGCGCTGGGTGGTTGGTCCTTCGGGGGCTTCGTCGCCCAGGAGACGGCGCGGTACCTCGCGGCCGCCGGACGGGACGTGGAACTCGTCGCGCTCATCGATTCCGTACGCCCCCTCCCCCAGCCCGGCCGCACACCCGCCGATCGCGTCCGCGCGCACCTCACGGGCTTCGCCCGACACGTCGCCGACGCCTACGGCGTCCAACTGCCGCTGCCTTACGACGAACTCGTGGCGATGGACGACGACCACGAGCGCATCGATCTCGTGCTGCGGGCCCTGGGCGGGGTCGCCGAGGTGCCGCCCGCCGCGCTGGAGCACCAGCGCGCCTCCTATCTGGACCTCCGGATCGGCGAGGCCCATCGGCCGGACCGTTACGACGGTCCCGTGGTCCTGTTCCGGGCCACCGAACCGGCTCCGCACACCGTGCGCGACCCGGCGTACGAACGGGACGACGACGCGCTCGGCTGGGACGAGCTGTGCCCGCGTCTGACGGTCGTACCGGTGACGGGGCATCACCTGTCGCTGCTCGACCCGCCGCACGTCGACGAGATCGCCGCCCATCTTCGGCAGTTGCTTGCCCCGCCGGGCGCCCCCGCCGAACCGGACTGAGGAGCCGCCATGCCGCACCATCCCGCCGGAACCGACGGAGCCGCCCGCGCCTCCGAACCCTCCGGAGTGTCCCGCCGCGCCGTCGCCAAGGCCGCCGCGGCCACCGGCCTGGCCGCCCTGTTCGGCGTCACGGTCGGTGCCGGACGTGCCAGGGCGGCCACCCAGGTCGGAGCGCGCACCTTCGACGTGGCCGTGTCCTCCCCCGCGCTGGGCCGCAGCGCGCCCGTACGGCTGATCCTGCCGTCGGACTTCGACGCGCGGACCGGCCGGACGTACCCCGTGCTGTATCTGCTGCACGGCGCCCACGACGACTACACGTCCTGGACCCGGGAGACGGACATCGAGGCCTTCACCGCGGGCCGCGACCTGATCGTGGCCATGCCGGACGCGGGCCCGACCGGCATCCCCAGTGCCTGGCGCGGTGGTCCCGACTACGAGACCTTCCAGGTCCAGGAGGTGCCGGCGCTGCTCGCCCGCGACTACCGGGCGTCCGGGGTGCGGGCCGTCGCGGGTGTGTCGACCGGGGGTTACGGCGCGATGGCGCACGCGGCCCGTCACCCGGGCGCGTTCGCCGCGGCGGCCTCCTTCAGCGGCATCCTCGACACCACGGCCCTGGGCGTGCCGCCCCTCGTGGACGCCATCGTGGCCCGCGAGAACCTGGCGCCCGGCTCCCTGTGGGGCAACCCCCTTCTCGGCGCGCTCACTTGGCGCGACTTCAATCCGCGCGCCCGTGCCACGGGGCTGCGCGGCACACCCTTGTACGTGTCGCAGGGCAGCGGGGTGGTCGGCGGTGTCGGCGACTGGCTGCCGGAGGCGTTGGAGAGTCTGCTGTGGCCCTCCGCGCACCGCTTCACCGACACCCTCGCGCTTCTCTCCATCCCCGTGACCGCCCACTACTACGCGGGCGGAGGACACAGCTGGGCCTACTGGAAAGGGGAGTTCACGGCCTCGTGGCCGATGCTCGCCGGTGCGCTGGGGCTGCCGGAGTGATGTCGGTGCCGCCGGGGCACGGAACGGAGCGCAGGGGACGTCCGTCCAACACGGGACGTCCCCCTCATCCCACGGGCAACGGCCCGTGGGTGAGTCGCCTCCGGGGGAAAGGAGCGTCCGTCGTGGCTGTCCCCACCCCGCGCGGTGTACCTGCCGACCCCCCGGCCGCGTCGGTACCGTCCGACCTGGCCGAGCTGTTGCGCGCCCAACTCCCGGTCGTCGCCGACGAGGTGGCGCAGGTGGTCCGCAATGAGGTCCCCGAGTACGCGCGGCCGGCCGACGGGACCCAGCGCGAGAACCTCAGGTCCGGGGTGGTGCAGGCGCTCACGCTGTTCGTCGACCACATCGCGGACCCGCGTGCCCAGGGGGTCGCGATGGCGGCCGCCTACTACGAGGAACTCGGGCGCGGCGAGGCCTTGGAGGGCCGCAGTCTGGACGCGCTGCAGTCCGCGTTACGCGTGGGCGGCATGCACGCCTGGCGGCTGATGGGGCGTACGGCGGAGGAACTCGGCCTGGACTCGGCGGTGGTGGCCACGCTCGGGGAGCTGGCGTTCCGGACCGTGCACGAGGTGGCCGAGGCGGCGGCGGCCGGTTACGCGGAGGCGCAGTCGCACAGCGCGGGCGAGTTGGAACGGCGGCGCGGACGGCTGCTCGATCTGCTGCTGGGCGAGGGGCCGGTGTCGCTGGAGGCTGTGCAGGACTTGGCGCACGGCGCGCGGTGGCGGGTGCCGTCGAGGGTCGCCGTCGTCGCGCTGGCGGGCCCCGCGGACCCGCGTTCGCAGGACCAAGTGCCTGCGATGCCCGGCGCGTTGGTGGACATGGAGTCACGGCCGCCGCGTGTGCTGGTGCCGGATCCGGAGGGGTACGGCAGGTTCGGCGGGCGGTCGTTCCTCCTGGGCCTGGCCGGCCGCCCGGCGGCGATCGGGCCCACGGTCCCGGTCGACCAGGCGGCGCGGTCGCTGCGGTGGGCCATGCGGGCGCTGGGGTTGATGGGTCGCGGGGTGCTGCCCCGGCAGGGCGTGGTGCTGTGCGTTGATCACCTGTCGACCCTGTTGCTGCACAGTGACGAGCCGTTGCTCGCCGAGTTGGAGGCACGCGCCCTCGCGCCGCTCGACGCCGCCTCCGAGGGCCAACGGGCCCGGCTGGCCGAGACGTTGCTCGCGTGGTTGCTCAGCGGCAGCAACGTCCCCGACGTCGCCGCGCGCCTGCATATCCATCCGCAGACGGTCCGCTATCGCCTGCGGCAGCTGGAGAAGCTTTTCGGCGGCTCCCTGCACTCTCCCGACACCCGCCTGGACCTGATCCTCGCGCTGCGTTCCGCCGCGTCACGGGACGAGGGCGACGACTCACGCGCCGACAAAAACAAGGGGAATTTCTGAATTCCCGTCCATAACACCAGGTAAGACAACGCGAATACCTTCGGGATGTCCTTTCCACAGGCGCGTTCCACGCGCCCCACCCTCAAAGGATTCCCATGCGTATTCGCTTGTGCCTCGCGGCGCTCTCATTGGTCGGCGGGGCCGGCCTCGCCACCCTCACCGCACCCACGGCATCGGCCGCCGCCTGCTCGGACATCGACGTCGTGGCGGCGCGCGGCACCTTCGAACCGGGCACGCTCGGTCTGATCGTCGGCGACCCGGTGTTCTCCGCGCTCCAGAAGAAAATTACGGGAAAGAGTCTCTCCAGCTACGCGGTGAACTATCCCGCCGACCTTTCCCTGACGTCGGCCGCGCAGGGAAACGCGGATCTGGTGAACCACGTCAACGCGCAAGCCGCTGCCTGTCCGAATCAGCGTTTCATTCTCGTCGGCTATTCGCAGGGTGCGAACGTCGTCGACAACTCGATCGGAATCAGCAGCGACGGCGCGGTGGTCGGCAGCCCGATCGTGGCGACCATTCCCGCCGCCGTCGGACCGCGAGTCGCCGCGGTGCTGCTGTTCGGCAATCCGATCCGCGCCATCGGCAGGAGCGTCACCGGCACCTACCAGAGCCGCACCATCGACTTCTGCGCCAACGGTGACCCCATCTGCCAGAACGGCGGAACCGACGTCCTGGCCCACCTCGGCTACACCGCGAACGCCGACGCGGCGGCCACGTTCGCCGCGGGCAAGGTCTGATCCGCGGCTCTGATCCGCAGCGACGCCGTAGGGCCCGGGAGCTGATCCTCCCGGGCCCTATTTGGTGTGCGTCGACTGCTACTTGAGCGTCGCGGCGAACGCGGCGAGGCTGCCGGACACGACCTCGGGCCGGCCGTCGTTCTGGACGGGTGCCGCGGTCAGTACGTCGAGGTGCTGGTAGCCGGGCGCGATCACGGGGTGCAGGTCGGCCGGGATGCGGCCCGCCAGCAACCCGTCTCCCGCGAGCACGGTGAGCGTCGGGTTGGCCGTCAACCCCTCCGGATGTACGACGAGTTGCTTCACCTGCGGCGAAGTGGCCAGCTCGATGTCGGTGACCAGTTTGGTCGGGAAGTACTGCTCGGTGAAGTCCAACGGCTGCTCCCCCATGCTGCGGGCCAGCTCGTGGATGTCGGTGACCTCCTTGCCGGCGTCGGTGAACGGGGTGCCGTCGGCCGACCGGTACCCGGGGTCGTCGGCGGCACCCACACGGTCGTAATTGCGCCAGGTGTAGAGCGGCCCGTGCGGCTGCGCGGGGATGGCCTTGTACTCGACGCCGAACAGCTGCGCCTGCCCCGAACTGCCGTTGGCGGCGGGGAAGTTCTTGTCGACGATCGGTCCTCCGTCGAAGAAGCCCACGCTGCTCTGCAGGAACGCCAGCGGTACGGAGTTGTCGTCCATCAGCGCCCCGAGGACCGCGTCGTTGGTGAGCCGGAAGTCCTTCACCGCGGGTGAGCCGGTGAGGAAGGTGGCGGTGTCCTTGGAGAACAGGAAGCGGTTGGTGGCCTCGATGTTGACGTTGGAGGGCAGATAGGACGGCAGGTCCGCCTCACCGTCCGGATCCCGCACGGCCCCCAGCCCGGTGATGGCGAGCAGGGTCATGGTCTCGGGGTTGAGCAGCACGGGCGCGGACAGCGAACGGGACAGGACGCCGCGGTCGAGCCCGGCCTGGACGACTGCGTAACCGAGCCCGATGTCCGGCAGGTTGGTGTCGTCCGGGATGGATCCGCTCAGGTCCGCCAGTGAGGTGGAGACCGTCGTGTCGAGGGCGAAGTACCCGGCGCACTGGTTCTGCCCGGCGTCGGCCGTGGTGGCGGGGTTCCCGTCGAAGTCGGCCGTCGCGAAGTACCCGGTGATCACACCACCGAGCGAGTGCCCACCGCACAGCACCTTGCTCCTGCGCACTCCCTGATCGGGCAACTCGGCAACGAGGAGGTCGTGTTCGTCCCGCACGGTCTGCTCGATGCCGAGCCTGGCCATCCAACCGAGCCGGTCGTTGCCGACGAACCCGGCGAAGGTCCGGCCGCCGACCGCCTTGCCCCGGTAGTAGTAGTCGACGGCGGTGTGCTGGTCGCCCGAGGCGATACCGGTCGGGTCCTCAAGGCAGTTGGAGCGCCGGTCCAGGGCCCAGAACTCGATGTGCCGTCCGTTCGCGGCGGCTCGGGAGACGGTGTTGCGGGCGACGCTGTCGAACGCTCCGGCCCCCTCCAGGATGCCCGGTTGGGCGACGAGGATCCGGTCGGCGTCGGCGGACGCGCGCGGCCCGTCGGTGGCGCGGTAGCGCAGGTACGACAGCCAGTCGCACGCCCCCGGACGAGCGCCGAACGACTGCAGCAACGGCACTCTCACCCGCACCACCGACTCGGCCACCCCGTCCGCCGGACGGGTCGACACCACGGGGGTCTCGGTCCGCGCGCTCTCTCCCTGGGCCTGCGGCGCGGCCGCGGTCAGCGCACCGGCGGTCAGCAGCACCGCCAGCGCGGCACCGCGCCACGTCCTTGCTCTGCTGCGGCTCGTCTTCATGGCCGGACCGTAGGGCCGCCGGGACTCCGAGCTCAGGCGGTGCTCACAAGAACGCAGCGCTTGCGGACGCCCTTGTCACCGGGCCGCAGAGAACCGGGGAGTACGAGCGTCGGCCATCTGCCTCGTGGCTCCAGCGCGCCTATCCCCCGCGCGCCGATCACGCGGTTGAGGTGGGCGGCCGGAGTGCGCAGTTCGTCGTCGGAAAGTACGGTGCTGTCCTGGTGTTCGGCCTTGGGCATCAGGGGCTCCGGAAGTCATCGGTGTGCACAACGGGCGGTGGAGGCGGCATGGCCGGCAAGGACGCGGCACGGCTGCCGCGCAAGGCGTACGAGAAGGAACTCCTCCGTCTTCAGACGGAGTTGGTGAAGCTGCAGGAGTGGGTGCGCGCGGAGGGCGCCCGAGTGGTCGTGATCTTCGAGGGACGGGACGCGGCGGGCAAGGGCGGCACCATCAAGCGGGTGTCCGAGCACCTCAACCCCCGGGTGGCGCGCATCGCGGCCCTGCCGAAGCCGACCGAGCGCGAACGCAGCCAGTGGTACTTCCAGCGGTACGTCGAGCATCTGCCGGCCGCCGGGGAGATCGTGCTGTTCGACCGGTCCTGGTACAACCGGGCCGGCGTCGAGCACGTGATGGGCTTCTGCACGAAGGAGGAGTACCAGCTCTTCCTGCGCCAGTGCCCGACCTTCGAACGGATGCTGGTCGAGTCGGGGATCGTGCTGCGCAAGTACTGGTTCTCGGTGAGCGACACCGAACAGCAGGAGCGGTTCCGCCAGCGGCTGGACGACCCGCTGCGGCGCTGGAAGCTCTCGCCGATGGATCTGGAGTCGATCACCCATTGGGAGGCCTACTCCCGGGCCAAGGACCAGATGCTGGTGTACACCGACGTCCCGGAGGCTCCGTGGTACGTCGTCGAGAGCGACGACAAGCGCCGGGCGCGCCTGAACATGATCGCCCACCTGCTGTCGTCCGTGCCGTACCGCGAGGTGCCCCCGCCGGTGCTGGAGCTGCCGCGACGGCCCGCGTCGACCGGCTACGAGCGTCCGCCGCGCGACCTGCAGACCTACGTCCCCGATCACGCCGCGACCCTCTGAGGGCCGGGGCCGGCGGCGACGCGCAGCGCGACGCCGGCCGGGCGTGATCCCGGCGCGACGGTGACCTTGCCGGTGGATCCTGGGAGCGAACGGGGAGAGGTGGCACATGTCCCAGGACGCGGACGGGCAGCACGCGGGGAGACGGCAGGCGGGCATCCGCACACCGAGGTGGCGCACCCTGGCGCCCGGGGCCGTCGCCCTCGCCGGCTACCGGCGTGCCTGGGTGAGGGGCGACCTGCTGGCCGGTGTCACGGTGGCCGCGTACCTGGTGCCGCAGGTCATGGCGTACGCCGGCGTGGCCGGGCTGCCGCCGGTCGCCGGACTGTGGGCGATCCTGCCCGCCCTCGCGCTGTACGCGCTCTTCGGGTCCTCGCGCCTGCTCTCGGTGGGCCCCGAGTCCACGACCGCGCTGATGACCGCCACCGTGGTCGGCCCGCTCGCCGCGGGTGACCCCGGGCGCTACGCCACCCTGGCGGCCGCCCTCGCGGTCACGGTCGGACTGCTGTGCCTGGTCGCATGGGCGGTGCGGCTCGGCTTCCTCGCGGACCTGCTCTCCCGCCCGGTCCTGATCGGCTACCTGGCGGGTGTGGCGCTGATCATGATGGTGGACCAGCTCCCCAAGCTCACGGGCGTGAGGACGACCGGCTCGGAGTTCTTCCCTCAACTGTGGTCCGCCATCAGGCACTTGTCCGACTCCCACGCGGCAACGGTCGTCCTGTCCGCCGCCGTGCTCGCGTTCCTCTTCACGGTCTCCCGGTACGTCCGTGCCGTGCCCGGTCCCCTGCTCGCCGTCGTCCTCGGCACGGTCGCCGTGGTGGCGTTCGACCTCGACGACCGGTACGGCATCAAGGTGATCGGCGAGGTCCCGTCGGGTCTGCCGGGTCTTTCCTGGCCGGACCTGGGCGAGTTGCCGCACCTGGTGCTGCCGGCCCTCGGCGTGCTCATTGTCGGGTACACCGACTTCATCCTGACCGCGCGGGCCTTCAGCGGACAGGACGACGAGGAACCCGGGCTGAACCCCAACCAGGAGTTCCTGGCGCTGGGCACCGCCAACCTCGGCGCGGGCGTCCTGCACGGCTTCCCCGTCAGCAGCAGCGCCAGCCGCACCGCGCTCGCCTCCTCGGCGGGCGCCCGCAGCCAGGCGTACTCCCTGGTGGCGGGCGCGGTGGTGCTGGCGGTGCTCCTGTTCCTCAGCCCGCTGCTGCATCGCACTCCATCGGCCGTGCTGGGCGCACTCGTCGTGTACGCCGCCGTCCGGATGATCGACCTCGCGGGCTTCCGCCGCCTCGCGACCTTCCGCCGCCGCGAACTCCTGCTCGCCCTCGGCTGCCTGGCAGGTGTGCTCGCCCTTGACATCCTCTACGGCGTGATCGTGGCCGTCGGTCTGTCCGTGGCCGAGTTGCTGACACGGGTGGCCCGTCCGCACGACGCCGTCGAAGGCCTGGTACCCGGTGTCGCCGGCATGCACGACGTGGACGACTACCCACAGGCCCGTACCGTCCCCGGCCTGCTGGTCTACCGCTACGACTCACCGCTGTTCTTCGCCAACGCGGAGAACTTCAAGCGCCGTGCCCTGGCGGCCGTCGCCCAACAGACCGACCCGGTCCGGTGGTTCGTCCTCAACGCCGAGGCCAACGTGGAGGTCGACATCACCGCCCTCGACGCGGTCGACGAACTGCGCCGCGAACTCACCGGCCGCGGCATCGTCTTCGCTCTCGCCCGCGTCAAGCAGGACCTCATGGACGACCTCAAGGTGTACGGCCTGGCGGCCTCCGTCGGTTCGGACCTGATCTTCCCCACCCTGCCGACGGCCGTGGCCGCGTACCGCGCGTGGTCCCGCGATCAATAGACCGGCAGACGCCGTCCGACCGATAGGTTCCTGCCGCAGCGCTAACCGGTCCCGTCCACCGCGCTGTGCTCGACGATCGCGCCGGCGATCGCCTCCCAGTCCGCGCGCTCGACCCCGTGACCGGCCCCCTCCAGGACCAGCAACCTCGCGTCCGGGATCTCCTGGGCCAACGCCTCGCCGTGCGCGAGCGGGAACATCGGATCCGCCGTGCCGTGAACGACCAGCGTGGGTACGGCGATCGACGACAGAGGCTGTTCCGGCAGCTTGCCCGGGTCGATCACGTCGTGGTTCGTCGCCGCGGCGACATCGCGTGCGCGCTCGACATCGCGGCGGACAAGGTCGCGCGCGGCGGCCTCGTCGAACGGGCGCCGGCCTCCCGCGAGCACCCGTGCGTAGTCGACCAGGTAGTCGATCACCGACTCGGAGTCGGACCAATCGGCCTGCGCGGTCGAGACGAAGGTCATGAACTCCTCGGTCGGCGGCGGCAGTTCGCGGTCTACGGACACGGCAGGTGACGTACTGATCAGGACGAGCGAGAGAACACGGTCGGGGCGTTCGAGCGCGATCAGCTGCGCCATCCCTCCGCCGGCCGAGACGCCGACGACATGCGCGGCCGGGATCTCGTACGCGTCGAGCACGTGCAGGGCGTCACCGGCCAGGTCCGTGCCGGTGTAGCCGGGCCGGCCCTGTGCGTAGGTGGTCGATCGGCCGGTGTCCCGGTGGTCGTAGCGGATCGCGTGGCGCCCGCCCGCAGCGAGCAGCCGGCAGAAGCCCTCCTCCCACCAGAGCATCGAGGCTCCGGTGCCCATGATGAGAAGGACCGGCGGATCCGACGGGTCACCGAAGGGCTCGGTGCACAGCTCGACGCCGTCCACCTCGATCATGCGCTCAGCCATCGCAGTCCTCCTTCCGAGGCCCGCCCATTGTCCATCCGATGACGTCCGGCCGCTTCGCGCTCATGTGAGGATGGGGCCATGGGGTGGCTGAGGAGACGCAGGTGGCGGACGGTCGGGCTCGCGACAGTGGCGAGTGCCGCGTTGACGCTGAGCGCCTGCGGCACGGACGACGGGGGCTCCGGCGACGGGAGTTCCGGCGGCCGTGAGGCGAAGTACATGCGTGTTCTCAAGGATCCGCACCCCAGCCCCGCAGACGTCATCGAGGCGGCCGGTGCGCCCTACGGCGTGGTCCGCGCGGACGACGGCTCGCTGCTGCTGACGTACAACGCCGGCAATGTCGAGGACGACGAGGGTCCGGCCGCCACCGCCTGGCGCATCGTCGGCCCGGACGGCCGTACCGTCGCCGAGCACGCGGAACACGCCGACGCCGAGAATGTGCCGCCCAGGTACAAGGGGGTGCCCGGGGGTTTCGTGCTGATGCCGTCGGACGAGTCGGGCGACGGGATGTACGCCCTCGACGTGCGCGGGAAGCGCATGAAGGTCGTGGTGAGCAAGACCCCGGAGGGCACCCGCCCCGGGGACGTCCTGCTCGGCGACCCTTACCCGACCCTCGTCTACCGCCCCGCCACGCACACCGTCGCTCCCGTCTCCGGAGCGCTGGACGACGTCAACCAAGTCGTCGTCGACGAGCGGGGCACGGTCTGGAGTCTGCGCCAGCCCCTGACCGACGCCCCCGAAAGCGTCGTACGGCAGCGCGACGGTCGCACCCTCGGCTCCACGGTCGTCCCCGAGCCGTACTTCGGAGGCGTCCTCACCGCGCGGGGCGGCACCGCGGCGTTGGCACTCCTCCAAGGCGAGGACGTAAGCCAGAGCGTGCGTGGCCTGTTGGTGACCACGGACGACGGCGAGCACTGGCGGACGGTCCTCGGCGGCGGCATTCCCTGGAAGCAGCTCAAGGACTTCCCGGACCTCGGGGTCCTGGAACTGCTCACGGACGGGCGGCTGTTGGTCGGCGAGGAAGGCGGCCGGTACTGGCTCGCCGACGACCGCACCGCCGGCGCCTTCCATGAGCTGAAGACGCCGGCGACCTTCACGTCGTTCGCCGTCCACGGTACGACGCTCTACGGCATCGCCGACGCGACGACCCCCTCGTACGCCCTGGTCAAGGGCGAAGGGCTGTGGACCTCCCGCGACGGCGGACGTGAGTGGCAGCGGTACGAGGAGCGCGGGTAGCGGCGGTATCCGGGTGGCGGCGGGAAGGTGCCCGCGAGGCCGGACCGGCCGCACCGGAGTACGAGGTCGGACCGGCCCCACCGGAGTGTGAGGCCGGACCGGAGTGCGAGGTCAGACCGGCCGCACCGCCTCCGCCGGCTGGAGGCGGGCCGCGCGGCTCGCCGGGTAGAGGCCGGCGAGGCCGCCGACCGTGAGCGCGGCCAGTACGCCGCCGGCCAGCCCCTGGGCGGGCAGCACGACCGGCCAGTCCGCGCCGACGTCGTACCCGACGGTGATCGCGGCGCCCAGTGCCACCCCGACGAGTCCGCCCGCTCCCGCCTGGGCCAGCGCCTCCACCAGGAACTGCGCCCTGATGTGCCGTCGGGAGGCGCCGAGCGCGCGCCGTACCCCGATCTCGCCGCGCCGCTCCAGCACCGAGATGACCATGACGTTGCCGACGCCGACCCCGCCCACCAGCAACGCGACCCCGCCGAGCCCGAGCAGCAGTGCCGTGAACGACGTGTCCGCGGCGGCCCGTGCCTCCAGCGCGTCCGACGGCCGGGTGACCTCGACCTCCTCCGGGCCGCGCGGGTCGGCCGTGCCGGCGGCCACCTCGTACACGGAGTCGACGTGCCGCGGGTCCGTCCTGAGATACACCGTCGTGGGTGAGCCCTCGTAGCCGAACTTCTGCTCGGCGATCTCGGTGCCGATCATCGCCGTGTTGTCGAGTTCGGGCGCCAGCGGCATCGCCTTGAGCACGCCGACGACCGCGAACCACTGGTCCCCGAGCCAGACCAACTGATCGCCTCTGCTCGGGTCGACTCCCTGGAGTCGCGCCGCTGTTGTGCCGAGCACGACCGTGGGATAGCCGCTCGCCCCCTGGTCCAGCCAGTGTCCGGCTGCGAGTTCACCGCCCAGGGTGCTCAACAGGCCGTCGTCGGCGGCCAGTACGGCCGTCCCCCTGGTGTCGGTCGCGGGCAGCCGGTCGCTGCGCCTTACGGTCACGTCCAGTTGGGCGGTCGTGGCGACGGCCTGGACCTGGTCGAGGAGTGACAGCCTGCCCGGCGCCTGGGCCGGCAGGTGGGCGCTGCCGCCGGTCAGGGACTGGCCCGGGGTGACCGTCAGATAGTTGGTGCCGAGCCGGTCGAGGACGGCGAGGACGTTCGCCTTCGAGGACGCCGAGATGCCGACGACGGCCACGATGGCGGCGATGCCGATCGCGATGCCGACGGCCGTCAACAACGCCCGCCCCCGTCGGCCGCTCCCGCCGACCAGCCCGAGCAGACCGAGGGCCAGCGCGTCACGGGGCCGGAGCACGGACCTCAAGCCTGCGTCCGCGGACCTCGGGCCGCCGACCACGGACCTCAAGCCGCCGTCCGCGGACCTTGAGCCGCCATCCACCGGCCTCACGCCGTCACCCCCTGCGCGATGATCCGGCCGTCCCGGACGTGGAGTCGGCGCGGGGCCGCGCGGGCGATGTCCTCGTCGTGGGTGATGAGCGCGAGGGTCGCGCCGGCGGTGTGCAGTTCGCCGAACAGGTTCATGATCTCCTCACCGGTGCGCGAGTCGAGGTTGCCGGTCGGTTCGTCGGCGAGGATCAGGGCCGGTTCCCCCACCAACGCCCGGGCGACGGCGACCCGTTGGCACTCGCCGCCGGACAGTTGGGAGGGTCGGTGCCCGAGTCGCCGGCCGAGCCCCACCCGCTCCAGCGCCCGCGCCGCCCGCTCCCGCCGTTGCCCGGCCGGGATCCCCCGGTACAGGAGGGCGGTCGCCACGTTGTCGAGCGCCGTGAGCCCTTGGAGCAGGTGGAAGGACTGGAAGACGAAGCCCAGCGCCCGCCCGCGCAGCGCGGAGAGTTGGCCGTCGCTCAGCCGGGTCACGTCGTGGCCGTCGACGCGTACGACACCGGAGGTGGGCGTGGAGAGCGCGCCCATCAGGTTGAGCAGCGTGGACTTGCCGGAGCCGGACGGGCCGACGATCGCGACCCAATCCCCGGCCGTGACGGTCAGGTTGACGCCGTCGAGGGCCCGTACGGGCGGGGATCCCTGGTACTGGTGGACGACATCGACGAGTTCGAGCACCGGCCCGGGGTCCGATCCCGGGTCGGTCGGTGCGGTCGGCCCGGTCACTTCGGTACCTCCACCTGGGTGCCGGCCGGGACGCCCCCGGTGATCGCGACGAAGCCGTCGCCCCATGCCCCGAGCTGCACCGAAGTCCTCTTGTGGGCGCCGCCGTTCTCCGGGACCACGCCCACCGCGTAACCGCCCCCGGGTGTCCCGATGATCGCCGTGGCCGGGACGGAGAGCACGTCCTTGGCGACGACCGTCGTGTAGTGCACCGTCACCGGTGCCAGTACGAGATCCGTGTCCGCCGACGGCTTCTTCAGGCTCGCCGTGACCTTGTACACCCCCTTGTTGTCGGCGTTCATCTCCAGCGTCGTACTGATGGACCGCACCGTCGCGGCGACCTTGTCCCCGGAGGGGAACTCGACCTCCATCGGGGCTCCTTGCTTCATCAGGTTCCGGTCGAGGGGATCGAGGTCGAGCATCACCACCCGTACGGTGTCGGAGACCTTCATCACCGACGTGCCGGGTACGGCCGGACCACCCGGGTGGGCGTCGAGCTTCGCGACCCGGATCGGGCCGGGCGCGAAGACCACATCGCCCAGGGAGACCACACCGTCGACCACCGCGCCGGTCTTCCCCTGGAACTCCTCGACCGCCTTCGTGGTACGCGCGTCCCAGTGGTCGTCCGGAAACCCGTCGCCCTTCGTGCCGTACCCGAGCGCGAGCAGGGCCGTCTCCAGCTCCTGTACATCGGCGCCGTCCGACATCCCCGGCCGCAGGTCGCGCCACGCGGGCACCTTGCCCGTCAGCAGGACCACGGGACGGTCGTCGATCCGCATGAGCACCTCGCCCGAGCCGAACTGTGCGTCCACCTCGGGCAGTTGGGTGACCACACCGCTCCGGCCCGGCGACAGGGCCCGCAGATTCCGGTAGGCGACGACGCCGTTCAGCGTCTGGGTCAGGGTCAGATCGCGGACTGCGGCCTCGGCGGTGGTGTGCGCACCCTGCCCGCCGTCGCTGCCGTCCGACGAGCCCGTCGCGGACAGCGTCCCGACCAGCAGCACCGACAGGCCAGTCATCGCGACGGAGGCGCCGAGTACGGCCGTGACGACACGTCGCTTCCCCGTCTTCCCGGGCTTCCCGCCCTGCTGCCTCGTCCTCACTTCTGGCACGCCTTCAGCGCCTTGGACACGGCCGGGTCGGTGCGGTCCAGGCTCTCGCCGAACGGTCCCGCGGTCTGTCCCGGAACGGGGTCGGAGACGTCGATCCCGTGCGCACGAAGGCACTTGGCGAGCGCGAGCAGTTCCTCCTGGGTCTGCTGCGCCTGCTCGGGATCCTGCTTCTCCCGGTCCTGGACGATCCCGGCGATGAGGTGGGCGCAGTTCTTGTCGCCCGCCTTGAACGCCGCCGACCCGGTGTCGACCCCGTCGTACAGCGAGCCGGGATCGTCGGCCCTCGGGTCGGGCACCTGCACGCCGTTCTTCCGCATGCACTGGGCGTACGCCAGCATCATGTCCTGTGTCTTGTCCTGCTGGGACTGCTCCGACTGACCCGACTTCCCGGACTGCTGGGCCTGCGTGCCTCCGCCCGAGCCGCACCCTGCGAGAAGCAGGGCGCCGGCGAGCAGGAGCACCGCCGAACCACCGCGTACCGAACGCGACATGGCCGTTCACCTCCGTGGTCGTGTGAGGACGACCACGGTGTCGAGGGATCCTTCAGACGACCTGAGCCGGGCTGAGCGGCAGCTGAACCTCGAAGCGGGCGCCGCCCAGCGGTGACGCGGTGACCGTGACGTCTCCGCCGTGCCGGCGCGCGATGCCGCGCACCATGGCGAGGCCGAGGCCGACTCCCCCGTCGCCCCGGGCCCGGCTGCCGTCGCCCAGCCGCACGAACCGCTCGAACACCCGCGCCCGTTGCTCCTCGGGGATCCCCGGTCCGTCGTCGTCCACGCTGAGCACGGCACGGCCACCGGCCGTCGTGACGCGTACCTCCACCCGGCCGTCCGCGTGCCGGTCGGCGTTGTCGAGCAGATTGCGGGCCAGCCGGGCGAGTTCGGCGACCACTCCGGTGACCTCGACGGGGTCGCCGAGCGAGGGGACGACCTCGGCCCCGCGCACGGCACGCAGCTCGCCCGCCACGATCTCGTCCAGCCGCACGGACTCGGCCCGCCGGGACACCGTCGGGTCGTCGGTGCGGGCGAGCATCAGCAGGTCGCCCGTGAGCCGGTCGAGCCGCCGGTGATCCGCCAGCAGGCGTCCGGCGACGGCCTGCCAGTCGTCGGCGCCCCGGTGGGCCAGCGACACCTCCAGCTCCGCCCGGATCGCGGCGAGCGGGGTACGCAGTTCGTGCGAGGCGTCCGACACGAACTCCCGTTGCCTGCGGGCGCCTTCGTCGAGGCGGTCCAGCATGGCGTTCAGCGTCGTGGTCAGCCGTTCCACCTCGTCGCCGGTCCGCTGCCTGGGCAGCCGTTCGCCGAGCGTCGAGTGGCTGATCACCTCGGCGCGCTTGCGGATGGCCTCGACCGGCCGCAGCGCACGGTCCACCGCGAACCAGGTCAACAGCCCGACGAACGCCGTGAGCAAGGGCGTTGCGATCCACAGCGCCCGGACCACCAGGTCGATGCTCCGGCTGATCGGCCCGAGCCGGGACACCGCGGACACGGTCCGTACGCCGTCGGGTGTGTCGACGGTACGGGACGCGACCACCAGATCCCGGTCGGGGACGCGCACAACCTCCCCGGAGGGAGGGGTGGTCGGGCGGTCGGGGGACGGCTCGGTCGGCAGCTCGGGCAGCGTCTGGACGACCCGTCCGTGCTCGTCCTCGACCCGGATCACGGTGACCACGTCCGCCGGGCTGTACCGCTGTTCGGTCGCGGGCTTCCCGGTCGCCAACTCCTCGGCCACCCGGTCGACTTCGCGAACAGCCGCCGCTTTCACATCGCCGACCAGGGTGTGCGACATGCCGGCGACCAGCGCGACCGAGGCGAGCGCGAGCGCGAGCCCTACGGCCAGGGTGACGAGCGCGGTGAGGGTGACGCGGAGGGTGGGGCGCCGCCGGACCCGCGGCGTGGGCCGCAGCCCGAACCGCGGAGGGGGTCGCAGCCCAACCCGTAATGCAGGCCGCAGAGTTGGCCGCTGGCGCTCAAGCATCGGGATCGACCAGCCGGTACCCGAGCCCCCGCACCGTGTCGATCCGCGCCGCGCCGATCTTCCGCCGCAGTCCCGACACGTACACCTCGATGAGGTTCGCGTCCCCAGGCGCGTCCAGCCCCCAGACCGCCTTGAGCAGCCGTTCCTTCGACAGCACGCGGTCCCGGTTGCGCAACAGGACCTCCAGGACGGCCCGTTCGCGCGGCTGGAGCACGACCGGCTGCCCGCCCGCCGTGCAGTCCCCCGACTCGGGGTCGAGCGTGAGGCCCCCGTGGCTGAGCAGCCGCGGCCTGGGCGTGGCTCCCCTGCGCGCCAGCGCCCGCAACCGGGCGACCAGCACCACGAACGAGAAGGGCTTGCGCAGGTAGTCGTCCGCCCCGACGTCCAAACCGTCCGCCTCGTCGTACTCGCCGTCCTTCGCGGTGAGCATCAGCACCGGCGTCCAGACCTGCTCCGCCCGCAACCGGCGTGCGACGTCGTACCCGTTGAGGGAAGGCAGCATGATGTCCAGCACGATGACGTCGTGCGCTCCCTCGCACGCCTGCCAGTACCCCTCCAGGCCGTCGTGCACGACATCGACTCCGAACCCCTCGGCCACCAGCCCGGCGAACAGTACGTCCGCCAACCGCGCATCGTCCTCGACCACCAGTACCCGCATCGCGCCCACGGTGGCACACGACCCTGAACGCGGCCTGAGTGGCGTCGCCTGCACGTCGCTACGTCACGCCGACATCAGGCCATTCTGAGATTGCCGTCACAGAAATGACACACTTGGTGCGGCGAAGGCGGGGCCCGCTCGCCCCGGGCCTACGCTGTGCCCGTGACCAGTGTCGATGTCGCCGCCGGACCGGCCGCCGAGAGCGGCCCCGAACCGCGTACCCAGTCCCTGATGCTGACCTTCTTCGGCGCACATGTGCTGGGACGGTCCGTCGCCGTGTCGACGGGCAGTGTGATCGCCGCGCTCGGCAGGGTGGGCAGCACCGAGGAGGCGGTACGGACCACGCTGAACCGGATGGTCAAACGGGGTCTGCTGGAGCGCACCCGGCAGGGCCGGAAGACCTACTTCGGGCTGACGCCGCACGCGGTCCAGGTGCTGACGGACGGCAAGGACCGGATCTGGCGCACCGGCGCCGTCAACCGGGACTGGGACGGCCGGTGGACGATGGTCGGCTTCTCGCTGCCCGAGGCGTGGAGCCGGGAACGGCACGATCTGCGCTCCCGTCTGATCTGGGCGGGCTTCGGCCCGTTGCAGAACGGCCTGTGGGTGGCCCCGTCCCGCGTCGACGTCCGCGCGATGGTGGCGGGGCTCGGCCTGGAGTCGTATCTGAGGGTGTTCCGGGCCGAGGTGGAGTCGCCCACCGATGTCCGCGAGGTGCTCGAGCAGGCTTTCGACGTGCCGGCGATCGGCGCGCGGTACCGGGCGTTCCTGGAGCGCTGGGACCGTACCGACCCACTGCCCGCCGCCGCCTCAGGCGATGAGCTCGCGGGCCAGCTCCTGGTGCACACCGACTGGCTGGACCTGGTGCGACGGGACCCGCATCTGCCCGCCGAGCACCTGCCGGGCGACTGGCCCGCCGGGCAGGCGGAGACCGTCTTCCGCGGCCTGGCGAGCCGCTGGGAGCGGCCGGCCGCGCGAGCGGCGGCACGGCTGCTGGACACGCTGACGCCGGGCTGACCCGAGCGGCACCGACACCGGGCCTACCCGAGCGGCACCAGGCCGATCCGCACCTCGGTGCCGCGCGTCCGTACGCGGACCCGTCTGCTTCGTTATTGGTCAGTCTATTGACGGCGATGAAAAAAGAGACCTACATTCGCAGCGCTCATCCAGCACGCTCCCCCACTCGGTCCTCACCTGGTCCCCACCCGACCCGCGGAGCCGCCGCCATGTCCCGTCCCCCTCTCCGTCCCCGGCTTTCGATCCTCGCCGCCGCCTGCGCGACCGCCCTCGCGACCGCCCTTCTCGGACCGGCGACCGCCGCGCAGGCCACGACCGCCGAGCACTTCACCGGCACGCTGTCCGACGGCGCCACCTGGATCGCGGACAAGCCCGCGCAGTGGAACGGCACCCTGCTGCTGTTCAGCCACGGCTTCGGCCCGACCACCGCCGCCGACGCCCCGTCCGCCGCCGTGCAACAGGCCCTGCTCGACGGCGGGTACGCCCTCGCCGGCTCCTCCTACGATCCGAACGGCTCGATGTGGGCGCTCGATTCGGCCGAGCGGGACCAGTTCGCCGCGCTCGAGGCGTTCCGTCGCCAGGTCGGCACCCCGAGCCGGGTCATCTCTGTGGGCCAGTCCATGGGCGGACTGGTCAACGCGCGGCTCGCCCGGGACGGCGCGGGACGCATCGACGGCGCACTCGGCCTCTGCGGTCTTGTCGCGGGCGGCGTCGACCTGGACAACTACCAACTGGACGCCGAGTACACCCTCGCCACGTTCTTCGATCCGGCCGACGCCGATCAACTGGTGAACCTGGACAGCCAGGCCGACGGCGCCGCGCTCGCCGCCCGGCTCACACAGGCGGTCACGGCGGCGCAGCAGACCGCTGCCGGGCGCGCCCGGATCGCCCTCGCCGCCGCCTTCCTCAACCTTGCCGACTGGGCGCCCGGCCAACTCCCGCCCACACGCGAGGACTTCGCGGGGCAGGAGCAGCAGCAGTACGCGTGGCTCGCGCAGGGGCTGCTCAGTTTCATCATTCCGGCGCGCTGGTCGGTGGAGCAGTCCGCGGGCGGCAACACCTCGTGGAACAAGGGTGTCGACTACGCCGGGCTGCTGCGCGGGTCCGCGCACGCCAAGCAGGTCGAGGCGCTCTACCGCGACGCCGGACTCGACCTGCGGTCCGACCTGAACCACCTCACCCACGGCGCCGACATCACGGCCGACCCGGCCGCGGTGGCCCATCTGAAGAAGACCTCGACCGCCGGACAGGGCCTGGCCGTGCCGTTGCTGGACATCCACAACACCGCCGACCAACTGGTCCCCGTCGAGCAGGAGTCGGCCTTCGCCGGGCGGGTGCACAGGGCCGGCGACTCCGCGCTGCTGCGTCAGGCCTACGTCGCACGCCCGAGCCATTGCAACTTCACCACCGCCGAGGTGGTCGCCGGCCTGCACGCCGTGGAGCACCGGTTGAACACGGGGCACTGGGGCGACTCCACCACGCCCGCCGAACTCCAGCGCAGTGCCGACGAGTTGGGCCTCGACGGTGCGGCCTTCACCGACTACCGACCGAGCCGGCTGACCGGCACGCGCTGACCGCGAAACACCCTTCTCCTTCCTGGACCTCCCCACGTCTCCCGCGCCCTCAGGAGCCCTTCGTGTCAACGACGACCAAGCCCACAGCGACAACGGCCACCGGCCCCGGCCTGACCACCGGCACGCTCGTCGCCGGACTCCTCGCCGTCTGTCTCGCCCAGATCGGTCTGGCCATACCCGCCACCCTCAACGGCCTGTTCCAGTCCGACCTGCACCCCGTCGGTTCACAACTCACCTGGATCTCCGACGCGTTCCTGCTCCCGGTCGCCGTACTGGAGTTGACCTTCGGTCTGCTCGGTGACCTCTTCGGCCGCAAGCGGCTCCTGGTCGGCGGCGCGGCTCTGCTCGCCGTCGGCGAAGTGGTCAGCGCCACCGCGTCCGGCGTCCACCAGCTCTGGGCGGGCCAGGCCCTGGCCGGCCTGGGCGCGGCCGCCCTCTTCCCCACCTCGCTGGCGATCCTGGCCGCCGGCACCACCTCCCCCGCACAACGCGCCCGGGTCATCGCGATGTGGGCGGCCCTGCTGTCCACCGGCGGTTTCCTCGCGCCGCTGCTCGGCGGTGTCACCGCCACCTACGGCTCGTGGCGCTGGTCCTTCGTCGTCGTCACGGTCGTCGCCGCGGCCAGCGCCGTCGTCAGCGCCCGGTTCGCCGTCAACTCCAGTGCGCCCGAAGGACGTTCACTGGACCTGGCGGGCCAGGTCACCATCGGTCTGGGTCTGTTCGCCCTGCTCTACGCCATCATCCAGGGGCCGACGGACGGCTGGGCCTCGCCGTCGATCGTCATCGCCTTCGTCCTGGCGGCCGTGTTCCTCGCCGCCTTCGTCCTGGCCGAGAAGCACGCCAAGTCCCCACTGCTGCGCCTCGATCTGTTCCGCAACCGCGCCTTCGCGGTCGCCTCGATCGTGGCCGTGGTCGGCATGTTCGCCTTCCTGGGCACCGCCTACTCCGTGAGCATCCGCCTCGGCCCGGTCCAGGACCAGGCGCCCATGCGGACGGGCCTGGCCTTCGTCCTGCTCAACGGCATCGCGCTGGTGATGCTGCCCGTGACGGAACGCCTGCTGCGCACGGTGGCACCGGGGCTGTTGCTGGGCGCGGGACTGCTGCTGATCGCGGCGGGCGACTACCTGGCGGCCACCCTGCCGATCACCGACACCGCCTTCACCTCGCTGATCCTGCCCCTCGGTCTCGTCGGCCTCGGCTTCGCCGTCACCGTCTCCTCGATCACGGCAACTGCCGTCAACACCGTGCCGGTTCAGCTGGCCGGCATGGCCAGCGCCACCACCAACCTGCTGCGCGACTTCGGCTTCACCCTCGGCCCGGCGGTCATCGGCGCGGTCGCCCTCAGCCGCGCGGCGAGCAGCTTCTCCGAGTCGTTGCACGACTCCGCCCTGCCGGGGGCGCTCAAGGGCGCGGGCACGGCCGTACTGGAAGAGGGCGGTCCGCTCGCGGTGAACGGCGCCGCGGAGTCGTCACCGAAACTGGCCGACCTGCACCCGCTGGCCCTGGACGCGCTCGGGCACGGTTACTCGATCGGCTTCGTGGTCTGCGGCTCGGCCGCACTGTTCTCGGCCCTGCTGGCCCTCGTCGCACTCCGCGGCCGAGCCGCCTCACGCGAGGACTCCCCGTAGGGAGTGTCGGTGAGTAAGACCTGGTGGCGCATGACCCCAAGTCGGCCCGAAGTCGGCCCGAACTCAGACAGTCCCAGGTATCACGAGCCCCGACTCGTACGCCACGATCACCAGCTGTGTCCGGTCCCGCGCCCCCAACTTGCCCATGATCCGGCTGACATGGGTCTTCGCGGTCAGCGGGCTGAGTCCCAACGCGTCGCCGATCTCGGTGTTGTTGAGACCGCGCGCGACCAGCGCGAGCACCTGCCGTTCCCGTTCGGACAGCCCGCTCGGCCCACCCACCGTGGATGTCGTCCCGGTGTTGGGCGCGCGCAGAAAACGGGCGATCAGCCGCGAGGTGGGACCGGGCGAGAGGAGGGACTCCCCCGCGGCCACCGTCCGGATGGCGTCGAGGAGTTCGGCCGGTCTGATGTCCTTCACGAGGAAGCCGGACGCCCCGGCCCGCAGTGCCTCGACGATGTGCTCGTCGGTCTCGTACGTCGTCAGGACGAGCACCTTCACCCCTGCGAGATCCTCGTCGGCGGCGATGAGCCGGGTCGCCTCGATCCCGTCGAGGTCGGGCATGCGGATGTCCATCACGACGAGATCGGCCCGCGCCGACCGGGCCAGCGCCACGGCCTCCCGCCCGGTGCCCGCCTCGGCGACGACCTCCATGTCCTTGGCCGACGAAACGAGCATCGCGAAGGAGGCCCGTACGAGGTTCTGGTCGTCGGCCAGCAGTACGCGGATGGTCATCGGACCTCGTCCTCCCGGGACAGCGGCAGTGTGGCGGTCACCTCGAAGCCCCCGGCGGGCCCCGGACCGGCGTCCAGTGTGCCGCCCACGCTACGGGCCCGCTCCCGCATTCCGACGAGCCCGAACCCCGGTCCGCCGTCGGACGGGCCCGCCCCGCCGCCCGAGCCGGCGTCCCCGCCCGTCCCGTCGTCCCTGACACTCACCCGCAGTGCGCCGTCCGCGGTCCACAGTCCCACCCGGACGGTGAGGTCCTCGCGGCCCCCGTGCCGTACGGCGTTGGTGAGCGCCTCCTGCACGATCCGGTACGCGGCGGCGCCCACGGAGGGCGGGATGCCGTCCGCGCGGACGGACAGTTCGACCTTGGCCCCGGCCACCCGGCCGGTCTCCACGAGACCGGCCAGTCCGTCGATCCCGGGCAGCGGCCCCCGCATGTCCTCGGCCCCGGAGACGGAACCGAACACGGAACCGGCCCCCGCTCCCGGCTCCGCTCCCGCGACCGTGTCATGCGCCCGCAGCACCTCCAGCGTCGTGCGCAGTTCCCCCCGGGCGGTCCGGCAGGTCCCCGCGATGTCGTCCAGTGCCTGGGCGACGGCTTTGCGGTCGAGGCGCTCGGGGTCGGCGGTGAGGACGTGCGCCGCCACGGACGTCTGCACGCCGATGAGCGTGATGCTGTGGGCGAGCAGGTCGTGCAGGTCACGGGCGATCCGCAGCCGTTCCTCGGCGACGCGGCGCCTGGCCTCCTCCTCCCGGGTGCGTTCGGCCCGTTCGGCCCGCTCGACGACGGAGGCGACGTACCAGCGGTAGTAGCGGACCGCGATACCGATGAACAGGACCGCGATGATCCAGCCGGAGATCTCCAGGGACTCCAGCGTCCCCTTCGGGTTGGTGAGGCCGTCGCTGATCACTGTCGGGCCGAGGACGGCGACACCGGTGAGCAGCGAGCGGCGTACGGTGCCGGTCGCCGCGACGGTGTAGAGCGCCAGGACGGTCGCGGGGATGGGCAGGGCGGGGTTGTAGTCGAGGGCGTAGTACGGAGCCACGAAGGCCACCACCCCGAGCAGGGCCACCACCGGACGGCGGCGCCGCCAGACGAGGGGCACGTGCCCGGCGAGCAGCAGCGTCCAGCCGAGACGGTCGGGCCGGATCCCTTCGCCGCCCATCAGGGTGATGGCCACGGCCAGCACGGCGACACCCAGTGCGAGGACGGCGTCGTTGCGGGTGCGGTGCGGTGCGGTCAGCGGTTCGCGGTTGACGGCGGACATGACGCGCTCGACGCGACGGGACCGCCCGCCGCCACCGGCCGCCGTCTCCGCCGTCGCCCGGTCGCGTACCTCGGTGGTCGTTCCCCGTTCGTCCACGGCTCCATCTTCCGGTACTCGTACGGGAACCCGGGTGCCTTCCGAAAGGAGAGGCACCCGGGCGGGCCCGCTGGATCAATGTGCTCGATCAGCGTGCTCGATCACTGTGCTCGATCGACGCGTTCGATCAGTGTGCTCAGGGTGCGCCGACGGTTTCCGTCTGCCGCGGCGGCTCGGTCGGTCCGGCCGGTCCGGTCCGTTCGACCGGGTCGGGCTCCCGTGAGAGCACGCCCGGCCACCACACCTTCCGGCCCAGAGCGACGCTGGCGCTGGTCACCAGGTACGTCCGTACGAGGAAGGTGTCGAGCAGGACGCCGACGGCGATCACGAAGCCGAGCTGGACCAGCTGCACCAGGCCCATGTTCGTCAGCACGGCGAAGGTCGCGGCGAGGACGAGTCCGGCGGAGGCGATGACGCCGCCGGTGGTGCGCAGTGCGGTGAGTGCCGCGGTGGCCGGTTCCGCTCCCGCCAGGGACTCCTCCCTCATCCGGTGCATGAGGAAGATGCCGTAGTCGACGCCGAGGGCGACGAGGAACACGAAGGACAGCAGTCCGAGCCCCGGATCGGTGCCCTTGAGGCCGAGGAGCGGTTCGAAGACCAGTCCGCCGATCCCGAGGGAGGCGCCCCACACCGCGACGACCGCGACCACCAGGAGCAGCGGTGCGACCAGACTCCGCAGCAGCCCGATCAGGATGAGCATCACGAAGACGAGGACGAGCGGTACGACGATCTTCGTGTCCCGGGCGTTGGTGACCTCCAGGTCGATCTGCTGGGCGCTGTCGCCGCCGACGTAGGAGCCCTTCAGTTCGTCCCGCAGGGACTTGATGGTGGCGGTCTCCCCCGCCGACTGGGGCGCGCTCTTGGCGAAGACGGAGATCTCGGTCCAGCCGTCTCCGGTACGCCCCTTCTCCGCGCTGTCGACGCCCGGGGTGCTGCGGACGGCCGCGAGGGTCTCGTCGGCGCGCCCCTGCGGGGTGATCACGTCGATGGGCTGGCTGCCCTGCCCCGGATAGGCCTTGGCAAGGGTCTCCATCGCGACGACGGCTTCCGGCTTGTTGACGAAGGAGTCCTCCTGCTTGAGCGCTCCCGGCAGGTTGAGCGAGCCCAGGGCCAGGGCGCCGAGCAGTACGGCACCGCTCGCGAGTACGGTCAGCGGCCTGCGTCCGGCCGAGCTGCCCATCGCCGAGAACAGGCTCCGCCGCTGCTTGGGCGTGCTCCCGAAGGCGGGCACGAGCGGCCAGAACACCCGCCGTCCGACCACTACGAGGAGGGCGGGGAGCAGGGTCATCATCGCGATCAGCGCGCACAGTACGCCGACGGCGCCGAGCGGGCCCATGCCCCGGCTGCTGTTGAGGTCGGCGGCGAGCAGGCACAGCAGTCCGGCGGCGACGGTGCCGGAGGAGGCGAGCACGGCGGGCCCGCAGCCGCGCAGGGCGGCGACCATGGCCTCGTACGGTCGCTCGAAGCGCCGCAGCTCCTCCCGGTAGCGCGAGACGAGCAGCAGCGCGTAGTCCGTGCCCGCCCCGAACACGAGGATCGTCATCACACCCGAACTCTGTCCCGAGACGGTCGTGCCGAAGGCCTGGTTGAGGCCGTAGGCGACACCCATCGACATGTAGTCGGCGATCCCGGCGACGACGAGGGGCACGAGCCACAGCACGGGGCTGCGGTAGATCAGGATCAGCAGTACGGCGACGACGGCGACGGTGGTGTAGAGCAGCGGTCCGCCGAGCGAGTCGTAGACCGCGCCGGAGTCGGTGGCCAGCGCGCCGGTGCCGCCCACGTCGACGCTCAACCCGCCTTCGCCCCGGGCGATTTCGCGGATGTCGGTGACGAGCTTGTCCTGCTCCTCCTCGTTCGCCCCGGGCTCATTGCTCGCGACCGGGTACATCAGGGTCGTGCCGTCCTTGGACGGAATCCCCTTGGGAGCACCGCCGATCAGCTCGTGCTGCCGGGTGATCTCAGCGACCTGCCCGGCCGCGGTCTTCCGGTCGGCGGCGCTGAGCCCGCCGTCCCGGTGGTAGACGAGCACCATCTCGGTGGTCTCGCCACCGGGCAACTTCTCCTCGATCTTCGCCACTTGCGTCGAGTCCGCGCTCGCCGGCAGGTAGTCGGTGACCTTGTCGTGCTGCACGTCGGCGAGCTTCGCCGCGAACGGCCCGACGAACGCGATCACGGCAATCCACAGCCCGAGCACCGCCCATGGAACGGCTCGCCCGCGCCCCGGCCCCAGCCTCGTCGTAGCGGTTGTTTCTCCGGCCCTCATCGACCGATCTCCCTCCGGGTGACGTCTGCTTCGGTCCCCAGACTTCCGCTGAGAATCACGGCTTTCGTCGGGCGGGAGGGCGAGGTGACGCGTACTGCCGGGGGCGACCGCGGGTGCGGATTACTCCCTGGGGAGTAATCCGCGGACGGCGTGCCGCGCGAGGGACACGCGGCCCGGTCCGTCAGTCGGACGTCCGGCGCAGGATCAGCGAGACGAAGCCAAAGCTGTCCCGGTAGCCGTGCAGCCATTCGGAGCGGCGGGTACCGGCTGTCGCGAGTACGTCCGCGCTGTCGGGGTCGGTGGGATGGTCCAGGGCCCATTCGGCCAGCGACCCCCAGCACGCCCACTCGTAGTCGTCCAGCTCGCGGCGCGTGCTGACGTGCCCGTCGACCGGGGTCCAGCCGTCGGCGACGACACGGTCCACGGTGGCCGCGAGGTCGGTGAAGTCCCCGAGCATCTCGATGGCTTCCGGGGCGGGTTCGCACTCCCAGAATCCGTCACCGACCAGGACACGGCCGCCGGGAGCGAGGTGCTTGCGTGCCGCCGCGAGGGTCGGGAGCAGACCGCCGAAGGCATGTGCGGCACCGACGCTGAGCACCAGGTCGAACGGTTGCGGGGCGGCGAAGCCCGCGGCCTCCTGATGGTGGAGGACGAGCCGCTCCTCGACACCGAGATGGCTCGCTGCCTGGCGTGCCTGCGCCAGGGCGTCCTCGGAGATGTCGACGCCCTCGGCGCGCAAATGCGGACCCATGGCCAGGGCGCGCAGGAGCCACTCCCCGCCGCCGCAGCCGAGGTCGAGCACGCGTTCGTCGCCACGCGGGGCGCCGCGTTCCAGCAGCCGGCGTACGGACTCGTCGTCGAGCGGGGACTTGATCGGGTGGCCGGCGTGGGCGATGCGGGACATCTGTTCACGGTTCACCGACGCAGCCTGCCAGCGGCGCAGGCCCCGCACATCTCATTTTCCGTCGCGAACGGCACGGGCCCGAACCTGCGACGTCACATCGCGCTACCGCCGATGCCAATGCCACCGACGCCAACTCCGCCTCCGGCTGGACGACTTACTCGAACGTGCCGTACGCGCCGGCGCAGAGCGAGATCCTCGACCTGTACGTCCCCGAGGGCGCCCGCAAGTCGGTCCCCGTGGTCGTCCACATGCACGGCGGAGGCTGGGGCAGCGCCGACAAGTCCGAGCTGACGACCCTTCCCGAATGGGAATGCGCGGCCCACCGTCGCGGCCTACCCCGAGGAGAACTCCCGACGGATCTGGGAACACCACGAGTTCCCGCCCCTGCCCCTGCTGCCGTAGGCACTCCACAACCCAGATCCCGCGGCCGCCGGCCCTACCCATAGGGTTCCCCCGTGACTGCCACCCTGAGTTCCACGAAGGCCCGTGCCGCGATCCGCACCTCCGCGCGCTTTTCCGCGGAGCTGCTGCTGATCTTCGCGATGCTCGCAGTCACCCTGTGGCTTCTGGGCCGGATGTGGTCGGTGGTGTGGCCGCTCGTCGTCGGCCTGCTGCTGACGACCCTGACCTGGCCCGTGGCCCGTTTCCTACGACGTCACGGGTGGAAGCCCGCGCTCGCCGCGTCGGCCGTGACCGTGCTGTTCCTGCTGGTCGCGCTCGGCGTCGTGGCGCTGATCGCCGTACCGGTGGCGTCCCAGTCCGGTGAGCTGACCGACGGCGTGGTCGACGGCATCCAGAAGCTGCGCGAGTGGGCGTCCGGGCCGCCGTTGAACATCGGCGACGACCAGATCACCAAGGCCCTGGACAACGCGGTCGCCAGCGCCCAGGACAGCGTCGGCAGCATGGTCACCACGGTGATCACGGGGGTGAGCACCATCGTCAACGGCCTGGTCACCGCCGTACTGGCGCTCTTCCTGATGTTCTTCTTCCTCAAGGACGGCCCGCGCTTCCTGCCGTGGCTCGCCCGTCAGCTGCCCGGCCGGCTCGCCACCGACATCCCCACCGTGGCCACGCGCGGCTGGACCACCCTGGGCTCCTTCGTACGGTCCCAGGCGGCCGTCGGTCTGCTCGACGCCGTTCTGATCGGCCTGGGCCTGTGGATCGTGGGCGTGCCGCTGGTGCTCCCGCTGGCGGTGCTCACCTTCGTCTCCGCGTTCGTGCCGATCATCGGCGCCCTGTTCGCCGGTTTCGTCGCGGTTCTCATCGCGTTGGTCTCCAACGGTCTGACGGACGCGCTGATCGTGCTGGCCATCATCGTGGTGGTGCAGCAACTGGAGGGGAACGTGTTCCAGCCCATGATCCAGAGTCGTGGGCTCGGCCTCCACGCGGCGGTGATCCTGCTGGCGGTGACGCTGGGAGGCAGTCTGGCCGGCATCGTGGGCAGCCTGCTCGCCGTACCGGTCGCGGCACTCATCGCGGTGGTGTGGAACTACGTGCGCGAGGAGCTCAGCGAGCCGGCACAGGAGCCGACGCCCGAAGGCTGATCCGTGCCGTCTGCGAGGATGTGCCGCATGAATGTGCGGGGCAGGAACCATGTGACCGTGACCGGCGTGGTCGGCGGGCCGGTGGTGGTGCTGGCGCACGGCTTCGGATGCGACCAGAACATGTGGCGGCTGGTCGTACCGACGCTGGAGAAGGACTTCACCGTGGTCCTCTTCGACCACGTGGGGTCGGGGAGGTCGGACGCGTCGGCATGGACCCGGGAGCGCTATTCGTCACTCGACGGGTACGCCGACGACGTGCTGGAGCTGTGCCGCGAACTCGCCCTCGGCCCGGTCACGTTCGTGGGGCATTCGGTGAGCGCGATGATGGGCGTGCTGGCCGCCGCGCGGGAGCCCGAGGCGTTCGCCGGGCTGGTACTGCTGGCCCCCTCACCGTGTTTCGTGGACGATCCGGACACCGGTTACCGGGGCGGGTTCAGCGCCGAGGACATCGACGAGCTGCTGGAGTCGCTGGACGCTAACTATCTCGGCTGGTCGGGCGCCATGGCGCCGGTGATCATGGGAAACCCGGAGCGGCCCGAGCTGGGCGAGGAGCTGACCAACAGCTTCTGCCGTACCGATCCGGAGATCGCCCGGGTCTTCGCCCGGGTGACGTTCCTGTCCGACAACCGCCGTGACCTGGCCCGGGTGAGCGTGCCCACGCTGGTCGCCCAGTGCTCCAGGGACGCGATCGCCCCGCCCGAGGTGGGCGCGTTCGTGCACGCGGAGATCCCGGGCAGCCGGCTGGTCACCCTGGACGCGACGGGACACTGCCCGCAGCTCGCCGCCCCGGAGGAGACCGCCGCGGCGATCGCCGGGTTCGTCAGAGCGGGCGGATGATGTGCGGGACCAGCGACGCGGAGGAGGACAGTCCCAGCGAACAGCGCGAACCGCGGGATGAGCAGGCGCAGTTCTCCGCGCTGCTGGAGGACAGCGCCGAGGACCTGTACGAGCACGCGCCCTGCGGCTACCTCTCCACGTTGCTGGACGGCCGGATCGCCAAGGTCAACACCACGCTGCTGGACTGGCTCGGCTACGAGCACGACGACCTCGTGGGCCGCAGGCACTTCTCCGATCTGCTGACCGTCGGCGGCCGGCTCTACCACGAGACCCACTTCGCCCCGCTGCTCATGATGCAGGGCGAGGTCAGCGGCATCGCCCTGGAGCTCAAGGCCGCCGACGGCTCGCGCCTGCCGGTCCTGGTCACCTCGACGGTCAAGACGGGCAGCGACGGGCAACCGCTCCTGATCCGCACCACCCTCTTCGACGCCCGCGAGCGCCGCGCCTACGAGACGGAACTGCTGCGCGCCCGCAAGGAAGCCGACCTGGAACGCGACCGCCTCAAGCGCCTCAACGCCACCCTGCAGAAGACGCTGCTGCCGCCCACTCTGGCGAACGTTCCGGGCCTGGACGTGGCCGCGTACTACCACATCGCGTCCGTCGACGAGGTGGGCGGCGACTTCTACGACCTGTTCCCGCTCGCCGACGGCACCTGGGGCCTCTTCCTCGGCGATGTCTGCGGCAAGGGCGCCGCCGCCGCGGCCCTCACCTCGCTGGCCCGCTACACCCTGCGTGCCGCCGCGGTCTACGACCCCGACCCGGCCACCGTCCTGGCCAACCTCAACACGGTCCTGAACCACGAGTACAACGGGAACGACCCACGCTTCTGCACCGTGATCTTCGGCCTGCTCACCCCCGACACCGACCGGGACGGCTTCCGCATCACGCTGGCCAGTGGCGGACATCCGCCGGCTCTGCTGATGCGCGCGGACGGCACGGCCGATGAACTGCCCACCCCCGGTGGACAGTTGATCGGTGTGCTGTCCGACGCCCACATCGCCACCACCACCGTGCACCTCGCCCCCGGCGACACCCTGCTCCTGCACACCGACGGACTGACCGAGGCCCACACCGCCACCGGCGGCGAGGACCGGTACGGCGACGACGCGCTCCTCGACTTCTGCCGCGCCCTCGCCCCCACCACCGCGTCGGACACCACGGACGCGGTCCGCGGCCTGCTCGACACCTTCGGCACCGGCGTGGACGACGACACCGCCGTCCTGGCCGTCCATGTGCCCCACCCCACCAGTCAGGAGCCGCAGTGACCGAGGACCTGACACTCCGCACCCGCGCCACCGCCGCCGGAGCGGTCATCGAGCTGACCGGAGACCTGGACCATCACACCGCGCCCGAGGTCCGCGCCGCGCTGGCCGGGCTCGACCTGCGTCCGGGCCAGCAGCTCGTCCTCGACCTCGACGGCATCAGGTTCTGCGACTCCACCGGCATCACCGTGCTGATCGCCGCCCGCAACCACGCCCTGGCGGCCGACGCGACCATCGCACTGGCCGCGGTCCCCGAACGCGTCACCCGGATTTTCCGCATCGTCGGCCTGGACCAGGTCTTCGTCACCCACCCCACCGCGCAGGCCGCCGAGGCCGCCTGGCGGCCTCCGACGGCCTGACCGCCGGCCGCGGCGACGACCGTCGCGTCGCCGCCGACACGGACAGAAGACAGTCGGCCGGTCAGCCGGTCACAGCGGTGTGCGCAGTGAGGTGCGGCCGTTCCGCCAGGCGGTGAGCAGGTGGTCGCCGAGCCTGTTCTCCGTCCATTCGGTGGCGTCGACGCCGAACGCGATGTCCGCGTCAAGGCCGGGCTCCGCCTCGAGGAGACCGCCGACGACATCCCGGCGGACGATCTGCTCGTGGACCGCGTCGGCCTCGACGTGCTCGGCGTAGAAGTGGACGGCGGCGGGGCCCGCGCCGACCCGGCGCAGTCCGTGGGCGAGGCGTCGTGAGCCGGGCGACGAGGTCGTCTCCACGGCCGCGAAGTGGCCCACCAACGCACCGCGCAACGCACGGTGCAGTCCGAACAGGGACATGAGATTGACGCTCGCCAGCATCTCCGCGCCGGCCGTGTCGGCATAGCGTCCGTATGCGGTGTCCAGATCGAGGTCGGCCATCAGGTCGGCGAACAGCCGGGCGTGGATGCGCGCGGCCCGTCCGGCGCCGAACTCGTCGTACTCCACGGCAACCATCGCGGCCTTCGCGCGTCCCGTCAGCCGTGGGATGACCCAGACGTGCGGGTCGGCTTCCTTCAAGTGGTAGAGGGAGCGCTGGGCCGCGTACTCGCGAAACTGCCACAACTCCCCTCGTTCGGCGAGGAAGTGGGAGGGACCGGCGCCGTCGACGGGTTCCACGAGAAGGTCCGCGAGCGCCTCTTCCGCTGTTCTCGGCGGGCCGACGTCGGCCCGGAGCGCGGACAGGAAGCGGTGCTCCATCTCCGCCCGCAGACGCAGCAGACCGGGGTCCCACTCCCACTCGGCGTCGACGCCGGCGAAACCTCGGTAGTGCAGCTCGTAGCAGAGGTGGAGCGCCAGTTGGAGGTCGTCCCCGTAGGGGTCGGCGTGCGCCGCCGTCACCCGCTGCGGCAGCGGCGTGCCGACGGGACGGGTCAGGGACTGGCGGACCGTACGGGAGAGTTCGCCTCTGCTGCGCGGCAGCGCGGGGCCGGTGGTGTGGTAGCGGGCGGCCGGGGCGGTGAGGGTCATGCGGTGCGCCTCTTGTGTCGGGAACGGTGGCTGGTGTCGCACCAGGGGTAGGAGCGGCTGCGCCGGCAGACGCAGAGCGCGACGACGAACCGGTCCGAGCGTGCGATGCTCCCGTCGTCGAGCACGACCTCGACCGGTCCTTCGACGAGGATCGGCCCGTCGTCCGTGAAGCTGACGCGGTGCGCCTGCTCAGTGGATTCGTTCGGCACGGATGATCACCAGCTCTTCCTTCTCCTCGTCGGCGTCGACGAGCCCCTGCTCGCGCAGCCACGCCTCACGTGAGCGGAGTACGGGACCGAACGGCACCAGCCGGCGGTCGCTCACCCGCGCCCGGAGCCCGGAGCGCTCCAGGGCGGCCAGGGTCGGTGCGATGCCGGACAGGGCGGAGTGCACGAGCAGCAGTACGCCGCCGGGTCGCAGCGAGGTGTGCGCGCGGCGACAGATCCGGTCCAGCAGGAGGCGTCCGTCGACACCCGCGTCCCACGCCACCGCGGCGCGACGGCGGCTCGGGAGGGCCCCGGGCGCCGGGACGTAGGGCGGATTGCTCACGACGAGGTCGAAGCGGCGGCCGACGACGGGCCCGAACAGGTCCCCGCGGAGCACCTCGACGGGCAGCCGGGCGAGCCGGGCGTTGAGCCGGGTGGCCAGGACCGCCCGGTAGGTTCTGTCGACGGCGGTGACGCGGGCGCCCCGCCGGGCCGCGGCCAGGGCGAGGGCGCCGGCACCGGTTCCCACGTCGAGGACGGCGGCGCCCGCCGGCACGTACTCCCGGTCCAGGGCCCGGACCATCAGGTCGGTGTCGTGCTGGGGGGCGTACACCCGCCACGGGGCCAGTACCGAGCCGCCCTCGCTGTCGTTCCGCGTCGTCATGTCGAGCACACGTGCACCTCGTAGCCCGCGCCCCGAGCGTGTCACCGGACGCACCCGACGGGTGGCTCAATGCGAGGGGCGCCTCACGGGCGAACCTCGTAGGGCCCACCCGACCAATGCGTCACCGCTCCGAGTGCCCGGCAAAACGGACCTCACACGGCACAGCGGACACTTCTACGATCATGCGGGCGCCCGCACTCGTACATCGACCGGGCGCGTCGCGAGCGATCCGGGGCACGGGTCTGGTGAACGCTGACCCGACATCCGATGCCCTGAGGCGGGAGCCAAGTACCGTGACCGACCTCGATCCCTTCACCGATCTGCTCGACTGTCCGATGTACGTCGTGACCGCCGAGGCCGACGGGGAGAGAGCCGGCTGTCTGGTCAGATTCGCCTCGCAGTGCTCGATCGAGCCCGCCCGCTTCATGGTCTGGCTGTCCAAGGCCAACCGGACCTACCGGGTGGCCGAGCGCGCCGAACGACTCGCGGTCCACGTTCTCCGCCGGAGGCGACGGAAGGCTTCACGGGCGACCGCACCCCTCTGCTCACGCTCGGCGACACCCATGGCATCACGCCGGGCCACCCGGCGAACTGAGCACCACGTATGACTCGCGCCGTTCTGAGCACTCGGGGGTGGGGACAACCGTCCCACTTTGATCCACGAAGGGAGGCACACCATGGCTGACAGGCCCCTCAACGGCCACCGCGTCCTGGTGCTCGTCACCAACTACGGGGTCGAGCAGGACGAACTCCTGGTCCCGCTCAAGCGGCTGCGGGAGGACGGTGCGGACGTCACCGTCGCCGCCCCGACGGCGGACCCAGTCCAGACGCTGGTGGGAGACAAGGACCCCGGCGAGACCGTGCGGCCCGACGCCACCTTCGACGTGGTGGATCCCGGCGACCACCAGCTCCTGCTGCTCCCGGGCGGCACCCTCAACGCCGACCAGCTCCGCCTGGACGACAAGGCCCTCACCATCGTGAAGGCGTTCGCCGGCTCGGGCCGTCCGATCGCCGCCATCTGCCACGGCCCCTGGGCCCTGGTGGAGGCGGACGTCGTCCGGGGCAGGACGCTGACGTCCTACGCCTCGCTGCGCACCGACATCCGCAACGCCGGAGCCGCGTCCTGGGTCGACGAGCCCGTGGTCAGCGACACCTCGGGCGACTTCACCCTCGTCACCTCCCGCACGCCCAAGGACCTCGACGCCTTCCTCGACGCGATCGACAAGGCCCTCGTCGGTTCCTGACGCCCGTCCCGAACATTCCAGAACTCGAAGATCGGAACTCTCCATGTTCAAGGCCATAGCCGACGTGCTCCGCTCGATCGGCAGCGCGATCGCCACCGTCGTCACCCTGCCCTTCCGCGCCCTCGCCCGACTCTTCGGCGGCGCCTCCGACAGCGCGCACGGCCGTCACTGAGAACACCGACGCGTGCAGGGCGCGGCCTCGGGGTGACGTTCAGACCGTGCCGCCTTCCGCCAGGAAGGCGGCGACGGTCGCGGCGGCCCTGCGATGCCAGTCGCCGCTGTGGCGGAGCATGGCGTGGTCGCCGCCCGGCATCAGGACGGCGTCGGCGCGGGCGGCCTGCGCGCGGGCCCGGTGCACGAAGGACACCGAGGCCTGCGGGTCGGTGACCCGGTCGCGGTCGCCGTGGAGGACGAGGACGTCCTTGTCCAGCAGGTGTGCCACCGGCTCGCCGTCGGGGCACCACGGTGCCAGCGCCAGGACGGCACGGACCTGGTGCGCGGCCGCGGCACGCAGGGCCGCGCGGCCGCCCATCGAGTGGCCCACGAGAACGGTCGGGAGGTCGCCGTGGCGTCGGGAGAGCTCAGCGAGCGCGCGCCGGGCGTCGTGCAGGGGATCGGCGTCGGCGCCGTTCCATCCGCGCACGCGGTAGCGGACCGCGCCGAGCAGCACGTCGTCGGGTGTCGCCGCGGCGACCGCCCGCACGAAGGGCCGCATCCGTACGGCCGCCGGGTGCCACGGCCGCGACGGCGCCCGGCTGTTCTCCATGCCGCCGTGCAGGAACAGCACCGCGGCCCGGGGCGCGCGCGGGACGCGGCGCGTCACCAGCGCGGGCGGGGCCGTGTCCGCCGTCTCGCCGACGGATGCGTGCTCGTGCCCTGCCATCTGTGCTCCTCGTCCGCCGTACGCTCGCGTCGCCGAGATCGCCGACCACATCGCCGACCTCGTCCGTTACCCCATCGGTGATTCGTCGCCGCCCGCTCGCCGGTTTGGTCGATCGTGGGACGTATGGTCCGTTCTCCGCCCCTCTGCCCGCGCCGTCCGGCGCCACCTGCGATTTCATCACCGCGAGGCCAATCCGCGGGCGCCGCGGCTTCGGATTACGCCCGGAAATGTCTCTACCCCGGAGGACCCCCGTGAAAGAAGCCGTGCATATCGGCAGAAATCCATCGACGGAGCCGGATCTGCAGGAGCTGGTGGGCCGCGTGGCACTCGGAGACGAACAGGCTTTCGCTTCCGTGTACGACACCGTCGCGAGCCCGGTCCTCGGTGTCGTCCGGGCCGTGCTGCGCGATCAGGCACAGTCCGAGGAGGTGACCCAGGAGGTCCTGGTGGAGGTGTGGCGCACCGCGCCGCGCTACCGCGAGGACCGCGGGACGGCCATCAACTGGATCCTGACCCTCGCCCACCGGCGGGCCGTCGACCGGGTCCGCTCGGTGGAGGCCGCGGCCGCCAGGGATCACAAGGCCGCGCTGCTGGACCGGACACCCGAGTACGACGAGGTGACCGAGCAGGTGGAGGCCCGGCTGGAGCGGGAGCAGGTGCGCCGCTGTCTGCGCACGCTGACCGAGATCCAGCGGCAGTCCGTCACGCTCGCCTACTACCGCGGGCTCACCTACCGCCAGGTGGCGGAGGCCCTCGCGGTGCCGCTGGGCACCGTCAAGACCCGCCTGCGCGACGGTCTCATCCGGCTGCGCGACTGCCTGGGGGTGACCGCATGATCACCGCCGATCTGCACCGGATGACCGGTGCCTACGCCCTGCACGCCCTGCCCGACGACGAGCGCGAGGCGTTCGAGCGGCACCTCACTGACTGCGAACCGTGCACCCAGGAGGCCGCCGAACTGACCGCCACCGCGGCCCGCCTGGGCCTCGCCGTCTCCGCTGCGCCCCGCCGGGAGATGCGGCAGGAGGTACTGCACCGGATCACGGGCGTCCGGCAGGAATCCCCCGGCGGTCCGGCACCCACCCGCTCCGGCCGTACCGCCCTGCGCGCACGGCTGCTGTCCAGGTGGGCGCTGGCCGCGTGCCTCGCCGGAGCCGCCGCGCTCGGCGGGACTGCGGTGTGGCAGCACCAGCGGGCCGAGGACGCCTCGAATCAGGCGCGCCGGGCCGAGCAGCGGACGGACGAGATCGCCGCCGTGCTGGCCGCGCCGGACGCCAGGGCCCGCGTCGCGTCGCTGGGTGGCGGTGCCACCGGGAGTGTCGTGGTCTCGCGCAGTCAGGACAGGGCCGTGTTCGTCGTGTCCAAGATGGCGCATCCGGCCGACGGCAAGGTGTACCAGCTGTGGTTCGACGACGACGGCGCCATGCGGTCCGCCGGTCTGATGGACCCGGGCCGCAGCGACCAGACCGTGCTCCTGCGAGGTGCCGTCGACGGAGCCTCGGGCGTGGGCGTCACGGTCGAACCGGCGGGCGGCTCGAAGCAGCCCACGACCACGCCGGTCGCCCTGCTGGCATTCCCCGCTTGAGGAACAGCACGACGACCGGCGTGAGAAGACCTGGTCCCGTCCCCTCGGCGGGACCAGGCGTCATTTGGGCGGCCTCGGAAAGAAGCCGCTGGTACGGGCCATGTACGCGGCGTATCCCGGGCGTTCGGCCATGTGCCGCTCCAACAGACGCTTCCCGCTGCCCCAGATGAGCAGGTAGCTCATGACCAACGGCGACACGACCGTCGCCACGGCGGCCCCGGCCGCATCACAGGCGATCAGGTACAGCCCCCACCAGACACAGAAGTCACCGAAGTAGTTGGGGTGCCGGGTCCAGCTCCACAGCCCCGTGTCCATGATCCGGCCGCGCCGGCCCGGATCCTTTCTGAACCGGGCGAGTTGGGCGTCCCCGACCGCTTCGAAGCCCACCCCGAACACCACCAGGACCGCGCCGACCACCGCGAACGCCGTCATCGGACCGGACACGTACTGCGCGGCCTGCACCGGCAGCGACACCAGCCACACCAGCGCGCCCTGGACGAGATAGACCATGCGCAGCGCGTACAGATTCCGGCTGCCCGGAGCCTTGGCCAACAACTGCTCGTAGCGCGGGTCCTCCCCGTGTCCGCGCCCGCGCCGGGCGATGTGCAACGCCAGCCGCAGTCCCCACAGCGCCGTCAGTACGGTGACCAGGTACCGGCGCCCAGGATCCCCACTGCCGGCCGAGGCCAGGCAACTCACCACGGCGACCGCGGTGAAGGCGACTCCCCAGGCCACGTCGACGATCCGGTGCAGCCCACGGCGTACGGCGATCACGAACGTGACCAGCATGACGGCGAGCGAGGCCGCCGCGGCCCAGCCCAGATTGGCCGCGAAGGCACTCCAGTCGAGTCCGCTCACAGTCGGTCCAGCCTTTCGTACCAGTCCCGGGGTGTCGCGGGCATTCCGGCGGCCCCGCCGACGGCCGGCCGCACACTCAGGATCTGGTCGACACCCATCCGCCGCTCCTCGAACGCCAGGGCCCCGCCCACCAGATACAGCCGCCACACCCGGGCCGTCTCCTCGCCGACGAGCCGGACGACGTCGTCCCACCGCTCCTCCAGCGTGCGGTGCCAGGCGGCGACCGTACGCACGTAGTGCTCGCGCAGCGACTCCACCGAGCGCACCTCCAATCCGGCCCCCTCCAGCAGGGCGACCGTGCTGCCGAGTGGGCGCATGTGCATGTCGGGGGCGATGTACGCCTCGATGAACGCCCCGCCGCCGGGCGCCTTCGTCCCGCGTGACATCTGCTGCACGAACACCCGTCCCAGCGGGCGTACCAACCGGTGGAGGGCGGCGGCGAAGGCCGGGTACTCGGCGTCGCCGACGTGTTCGCCCATCTCGACGGTGGATACGGCGTCGTAGTCGCCGCCGGTGATGTCCCGGTAGTCCTGGCACACCACCTCCACGCGGTGGGTCAGACCCCGCTCGCGCACCTGCTCCCGTACGTGGGCGGCCTGTTCCTCGGCCAGGGTGACGGCGGTGACCTGTGCCTGGTGCCGTTCCGCCGCGTACAGGGTGAGGGAGCCCCAGCCGCAGCCGATGTCGAGCAGCCTGGCGCCGGGGACGAGGTCCAACTTGCGGCAGATCAGCTCCAGTTTGGCGTGCTGGGCGTCGGCCGGGGTGAAGTCCGGCTCGTCGCTCACCCAGTAGCCGCACGAGTAGGCCATGGTCTCGTCGAGGAGCAGTCCGTAGAAGTCGTTGGAGAGGTCGTAGTGGTGGCTGATGGCGGCCCGGTCCCGGGCCTTGCTGTGCAGACCGCCACGGAGTCGCGCCTGCGAGGCGGGGGCGGGCGGCCGGGGTCCTGCCGCGCCGAGGCGTACGGCGGTCCCGGTGGCGCGGGCCAGGTCCGCGAGCCCGAGCTTTTGCCTGTGTGGGCGTTCCCGCGCGGCGGCCCACATCGTGCGCAGTCCCTCTGCCAGGTCTCCCTCGACGTCGATCTCGCCGGTGATGTACGCCTGGGCCAGGCCCAGTTCGCCGGGCTGCCACAGCAGGCGGCGCAGGGCGCGGCGGGAACGGATCACGATGACGGGTCCCTCGGACGGGCCCGCCTCGCTGCCGTCCCAGGCGCGCAGGCGCAGCGGGAGCGGGCCGCCGAGCGCGGATTCCACCAGCGCGGCGAGGCGTTGGGCGGCACCGGGCCCGGTGGTGCGAGTGGTGGGCGTGGTCGGGGTGGGGGTGGTCGGAGTGGCGCTCATCGGACCGGGTTCTCCTTGGTGAGCAGGTACTGCTGCACGTCGAGGTATCCGGCGCGGAAGCCGGCTTCGGAGTAGGCGAGGTAGAGGGTCCACATACGGCGGAAGACCTCGTCGAAGCCGAGGGCGGCGACCTCGTCGGCGCGTTCGGTGAAGCGTTCGCGCCACAGCCGCAGGGTCTCGGCGTAGTGCGCGCCGTAGCCGTCCCTGCGCGCGATCCGCAGGTCCGTGTGGTCGCGGACGGTCTCGGCCACCGCCTCGACGGAGGGCAGCAGACCGCCGGGGAAGATGTACTTCTGGATCCAGGTGAAGGTGTTCCTGCTGGCCAGCATCCGCTCGTGCGGCATGGTGATGGCCTGGAGGACCGCGCGGCCGCCGGGGGCCAGGCGGGCTTCGAGGGTGCGGAAGTACTCGGGCCAGTACTCGGCGCCGACGGCCTCGATCATCTCCACGCTGACGACGGCGTCGTAGGTGCCGCGGGCCTCGCGGTAGTCGCACAGGTCGATGCGGACACGGTCGGACAGACCGGCCTCGGCGACTCGTCTCAGGGCGAGATCGCGCTGTTCGTGGGAGAGGGTGAGCGAGGTGACGCGGGCGCCGCGCGCGGCGGCGCGGAGGGCGAGTTCGCCCCACCCGGTGCCGATCTCCAACAGTCGGGTGCCCTCGCCGACATCGGCGAGGTCCAACAGGCGGTCGATCTTGCGGTGTTGGGCGGCGACGAGCAGGGACCAGTCGGCGGGGAGGGCGCGGAAGAGGGCGGCGGAGTAGGTGAGGGTGTCGTCGAGGAAGAGGGCGAAGAGGTCGTTGGACAGGTCGTAGTGGCTGCTGATGTTGGCGCGGGCGCCGGCAGGTGTGTTGCGCTGGGCGCGCGGTCGCCGCAACGCCCACAGCGCGCGCAGCCGTTGGAGCGGGGCCGGGATCAGTTCGGCCGCGTTGGCGGCGAGCACGGTCAGGACGGCCACCACGTCGGGGGCGTCCCACTCCCCCGCCATGTAGGACTCGCCGAAGCCGATGAGCCCCTGCGCGCCGATGCGGCGGTGGAACGCCTTCGGGTCGTGGATGTCCAGCACCGGGCCGCCCAGGCCGGCCGTGGTGCCGTCGGGGAACCGCACGCGCAGCGGCAGGCGTTCGAAGGTGCGGCGCAGCACGGCCGCGGTGACGGCGGTGGTGACGGCGGAGGCCTTCGCGGGTGCGGCCACGTCGGGCCAGCGCACGGCGTCGACACCGTCGGTCGGGGACGGCGGGGCCAACTGCCGTGCGGTGGAACGGGGTTCGGCGGTCCTCATGCTGCGTTCTCCGGGTCGTGGTGGGCGGGACGGGGTTGGACGGGCAGTCGGCGCAGGTAGAGACGGATGCCGTGGACGCGGATGGCGATGGACACCGCGAGGGTCGACCACGGGTGGCGCAGGGCGAGTCGCAGCAGCGCGCCGGGGGTTACGTCATGACGCGTGCCCCGGACGGTCGCGGTGAAGGGCCTGCTGCCGGCGCGCTCCAACTGCACGGTGACATCGAGCCGTTCACCGGGGCTCGGCAGCCGCATGCGGTAGCGGCCGTCGACGGGGAAGAACGGCGAGACGTAGAACTCCTTGTCGACGCGCGCCCTTCCGGTCTCGTCCGGGAACAGCAGATAGCTGTGCCGACCGCCGTAGGTGTTGTGGACCTCGGCGACCACGCAGCGTGGGGAGCCGTCAGGATCGTGGCACCAGTAGAGGGTCAGCGGATTGAACACGTGGCCGAACACGCGCGCGTGGGTCAGCATCACGACCGGCCCACCCGCAAGGTCCACACCGTGCGCGGCGAGGAAGGCGTCGAGCCCGGCGCGGACCGACACGTGATCCCCGCGGAAGTGGTCGCGTGCGTCGAAGCGCGCCAACGGACGCAGCCCGCGCGGGAGTTCGGGCGGACGGTCGGGGTCGATCAGCCACATGTACGTGCGGTGGCGCAGCCCGTGCCGGACGGGCGAGGTCCGTACGTGACTGATCGCGCAGCGGTAGAGGGCCGGCGCCGTCGTCACCAGCGCACCCCCAGGGCCGCGGCGGCCAGGGCCCCGGAACGGCAGCCGTCCTCGTGGAAACCCCAGCCGTGGTAGGCGCCGGCGTAGGCGGTCACGGCGGTGTTCAGCTCGGGCAGCCGCCGCTGCGCGGCGACCGATTCCGGCGTGTAGACGGGGTGTTCGTACTCCATCCGCGCCAGCACCCGCCGCGGGTCCACGCGGTCCTGGCCGTTCAGCGTGACGACGTACGTCTCGGGCGCGTCCAGACGCTGGAGCCGGTTCATGTCGTAACTGACCTGCACTTGGCCGGAGTCGGCGACACAGTCCGGCATGAGGTAGTTCCACGAGGCACGGGCGCCCCGGGCGCGGGGCAGCGGGCCCGGATCGGTGTGCAGGAGCGTGGGGTTGCGGGAGTAGCGGAAGGAGCCGAGGACGTCCTTCTCCAACGGGGTGGCGTCCGCGAGCAGTTGGAGCGCCTGGTCCGGGTGGGTGGCGACGACCACGGAGTCGTACGACCGTGCGGAGCCGTCGTGGGTGACGACGTCGACGCCGTCGGACGTGCGGCGAAGGGCACGGACCGGGGCCGTGACGCGCACCGAGTCCAGGCGTTCGGCGACGCGGTCGACGTAGGTGCCCGAACCGCCGGTGACGGTGCGCCAGGTCGGTGAGCCGGTCACCGCGAGCAGTCCGTGGTGCTCCAGGAAGCGGAACAGGTAGACGGCCGGGTAGCGCTGGGCGGTGACGGCGTCGCAGGACCACACCGCCGAGACGAGCGGGGTCATGAAGTGGGCGCGGAAATAGGTGGAACAGCCCTCCCGGTCGAGGAACTCGCCCAGGGTGAGCGTGCTTTCGGGCTCCTGTGCCAGGGTGCGGCGCGCGGCTCGGTGGAAGCGGGGCACCTCGGTGAGCATGCGCAGGTAGGAGCCGCGCAGTGCGGCGCGCGGCTGGGCGAACAGGCCCTTGAGGCCGCGGGCACCGGCGTACTCGAGGCCGCATCCCTCGCACCGCACCGACATGCTCATCTCCGACTCCTGCGTGGCGACGCCGAGTTCGTCGAAGAGGCGCAGCAGGTGCGGGTAGGTGCGGCGGTTGTGCACGATGAAGCCCGAGTCGACGCGCCGGGTCACTCCGTCGGCGCCCGTCAGTTCGTGGGTGTGGGCGTGCCCGCCGAGCCGGTCGTCGGCCTCGTACAGGGTGACGTGGTGGGCGCGGCTCAGCACGTACGCGGCGGTCAGCCCGGCCACGCCGGCGCCCACGACGGCCGTGTGCCGCCGCCCGCGCTCGGCACCTCCCCCGGCTGCTGTCTGCCGCCCACGCTCGGCACCACCCTCGGTCGCCTCCTGCCGCCCGTGCGGGCCGCTCCCCGGCTCGCGTGACATCGGTACTCCTCCCGGTCGCGAACTCTGATCTCGCGCGTAATCCGAGGCCGGGGAGGGCGCGGATTGGCCGGGGACAGATCTTCTTGCGATCCGGGCGACCTGGGCGGGAGATCGGTCGCGATCCGGGCAGGGCGTCGGTCCGGTAGTTCGGCGAGGTCCGGTCCCGCCCTCACGGCGGGGTCCGGTCCCGCCCGGACAGCGGGGTCAGACCAGGCCGGTGACGGTCACCGTGACCTGCGCCGACGTCGGGTCCGCGGGGAAGAGCTGCGCCACGCGCTCCTCGACCGTGCCCCGGACGGCGCGGGCGACGTCCACGCTGCGCGCCTGCCGGAGTGCGACCAGGTGGATCTCGACACGCCAGAACTCGGCGCCGTCGGGCCTGCTCACCCGCACCCCGGACGGCGGAGCGGAACGCGTGCTCCCGTTCGTCCGGGACAAGGTGGAGCGCAGCCTGCTCGTGAGCCCCGGCCGGAGAAAGGCCACACCCGGGACGGCCTCGACAGCCCGGGCGATCTCCTCGGCGAGCGTGGCGTGTGCGGTGTGCTGGGTCATCGGGCACGGCCTTCCTGGCTGTCGGCCGGGGTGTCGACGAGGTCGGTGACGCGGATGTCCACGGCAGCCGTGGGCATACCCAGCTCACGGTCCGCCGCTTCCCGTACCCGTCCGCGCACCAGCTCGGCGAGGTCGGGGAGGAAGGCGTCGACCGGGGCGTGGATGTCGAGGCGGACCTCGACCACAAGCGCCTCGACGGCACCAGCTTCAACCGCACCGGCTTCAACCCCACGGCCCTCGACCGTGCCGCCTTCGACCGCGGGCAGCAGGCGGCAGGAGCCCGCCCGGACGCCGGGCACGCTCTCGGCCGCGGCACGCAGGCTCCGTGCGGCGACCGCTTCCATGATCCAGAGATCCTCGTCGGGCTCCCCCAACGGCAGCGGCCGGCCGGGGCGCAGTTCGAGGCGTACGACGTCCATGACCCGCTGCGTCAGCGAGGTCACCTCGGTGGCGGACGGGTCCGCGGAGTCGTCGCGCAGGTCGCGTACGGCGGTTTCCAGCTGGTCGAGATCCCGCACGGCCTCCTGGCAGTACGGGCAGGTCAGCGGATGCGGGTCGGCCGCCTGCCGCTCCCAGATGTCCCAGACCTGGGAGAGCAGCCGTCCGCACGCCAGCCGCTCGTCCTCGCTGCCGGGTCCGTGGTCGGTCGGGTCGGTGTGGGCGGTCATCGCCAGGCCCCCATTGCTTGTGTCAGGCAGCGGCGTGCGCGGAAGACGCGGGCGCGGACGGCGTCTTGGCTGATGCCGACCACCTCCGCGATGTGTTCGTAGGACTGGCCGTCCAATTCTCTCAACACCCAACAGGCACGCTGTTCGGCGGACAACAGGTCGAGGGCTTCGCGCAGCTCACGGACCGCGTCGCGGCCCTCGGTGATCCGGGCCGGAGAGGTGGCGTGCTCGGCCGCGGGCAGGTCGGCCGCCGCGTCCAGCGGCGCCACGGGTCTGCGGGCCCGCAGCACGTTCAGACAGCGGTTGGTGACGATGCGGTACATCCAGGTGCCGAAGGAGGCGTGCCCGTGGAACTCCGGCAGTCTCCGCCAGGCGCTCAGAAAGGCGTCCTGTACGGCGTCCTCGGCCTCGGGACGGGTGCCCAGCAGGCGGGTGGCCAGCCGGATCAGCGTCGTCGCGTGGCGCTGGACGAGCACGGCGAAGGCGTCCTCGTCCCCTTCCGCGGCCCGGACCGCCAGCAGGGCGTCGTCCGTCTCGCCCCCGGTGTCCGGTGGTGCGGTCTGTGTGTGCGCGCCCGCCACTGGGCGGCTCCTCTCGTCCGGTCTCTGAAGGGTTGGACACCGCTGCGCCGAGTCTGTGACGCACCACTTTCCGAAGCGGGCACCGTACTGATGCCCCCGACCGACAGGAACCCTGCCTCGATTTCCTGAGCACCATCCCGGTTTCCGCTCGCGCGGCGAAAAAAAACCGAATCCGATGCCGCTGGTATCCGTGGGTATCGGCAGCGTTGTATCCGCAGCCTTCTATCCGTAGCCGGCGCGGGTGCGGATTGGTCCGGAAAAAAGGTTCACTCGATCGGGAGATCGACCAATCCGCCGGGCTTTCCGAACCGGATTCCCACCGTGACCGACCACGAGCAGCACATTCGACAGCGCCTCGGCTCGACGCGTCTGAACCTGACGCGTCTGGCCCTGGGTGCGGTCAGCGGCCTGCTGGCCGGATTCGCGTCGCTCGCTGTCGCTGAGCTGGTGTCGGCGGCCGTGCGGCCGCAGGCCGGTCCGATCGTGGCGGTCGGCGGCGCGGCGATCGACCGGACGCCGGCGGCCGTGAAGGACTGGGCGATCAGGCATTTCGGCACCAATGACAAGCTGTTTCTCCAGCTCGGAATTCTCGCGGTACTGGCTCTTTTCGCGCTCTTCCTGGGATGTGTCGCCCTGCGATTTCGGCGCGTGGGAGCGGCCGGTGTCCTGCTTTTCGGAGCCGTCGGAGCGGCCGCCGCAACCAGCCGACCGGATTCGATCGGCCTCTCCGACGCACTGCCCTCCGTGGCGGGCGCGTTGGTGGGAGCGGCCGTGCTCTACATCCTGGTGGGCCGCCTCACGCCTCGGGCCCCCGCTGTCGAACCGTCCGCGAGCCCGCCCGAGACTCCACCGTCCGGCACCGGCTGGGACCGCCGTGGCTTCGTGCTCGCGGCGACCGCCGCCGCGGCTGCCTCGGCCGGGGCGGGCGTGCTGGGCCGGACGCTGAACGGTTCGAGCGGCCGGGACGCCGTCGCCTCACGCAACGACCTCACCCTGCCCCGTCCCGCCTCTGCCGCCCCCGCCGTGCCCAAGGGCGCACAGCTGCGGATCCCCGGGGTCAGTCCCTTCACCACGCCGAACGGCGACTTCTACCGCGTCGACACCGCCCTGGTGGTCCCCAAGGTCGATGCGACGACCTGGAAGCTGCGCATCCACGGCACGGGCGTACGCCGTCCGCTCACGCTCACCTTCGACGATCTGCTGCGGCGCGAGCTGATCGAGCGGGACATCACGCTCACCTGCGTGTCGAACGAGGTCGGCGGCCCCTACGTCGGCAACGCCCGCTGGATCGGCGTACGCCTGGCGGATCTGCTGGCCGAGTGCGGCGTACGGCCACCCTCCAAGGGCGGTCCCGCCGACCAGTTGGTGGCCCGCTCGGTGGACGGCATGACGATCGGCAGCCCGGTCGACGACGTCATGGACGGCCGTGACGCACTGCTGGCCATCGGCATGAACGGCGAACCGCTGCCCTTCACGCACGGCTTCCCGGTCCGCATGGTGGTGCCCGGCCTCTACGGCTTCGTCTCCGCCTGCAAGTGGATCAAGGACATCGAGCTCACCACGTTCGACTCCTACGACCCGTACTGGGTCAAGCGCGGCTGGGCACGCAGGGCGCCGATCAAGACCGAGTCGCGCATCGACACCCCCAAGCCGTTCGCCCGGCCCAAGACGGGCACGGTCATGGTCGCCGGGGTCGCCTGGGCCCAGCACCGCGGCATCGACAAGGTCGAGGTCCGCGTGGACGACGGCCCCTGGCAGCGGGCCCGGCTCGCCGCCGAGGACACCCACGACACCTGGCGCCAGTGGTCCCTGCCCTGGCAGGCCACCAAGGGCGGCCACACCCTCACCGTGCGCGCCACCGACCGGACCGGCGAGCTCCAGACGGAGAAGCGCACGCACACCATCCCCGACGGCGCGAGCGGCTGGCACTCCGTGGTCGTCACCGTCGACTGACCCCCAAGCCACCTTCCCCAACCCCCATGTGAGGGCAGCTCGGGCTGCCTCGACCAACCCTCGACCACTCCTCGACCAACCCTCGGTCAACACCCGATCAACAGGAGAAACGCCATGAACACCCGCATCCGCCGTACCGCCGTCGTTCTCGCCGCAGCCGCCGTCCTCCCGTTCGCCCTCAGTGCCTGCGGCGACAGCGGCAGCGACTCCGACTCCGCGAAGTCCGACACCTCCAGCAAGGCGTCGGCCCCCGCGTCCTCCGCCGACGACGACATGGCCGGTGCCGGCGCGACGACGTCCGACCAGCCCTTCGGTACGGCCTGTTCGGGCGTCCCGAAGAGCGGTGCGGGCTCCTTCGACG